>JBJOJS010000086.1:0-6533 GCA_046046455.1 Actinomycetota bacterium
CACCCGGCCCCAGCGGTCGGTCACCGAGGTCACCGGGTCATCGCCCATGCGGCAGGTGCCCGCCTGGTGCTGCCCGCCACTGAGCTTCAACCGCGGCGGCGATCCCCAGATCCGCTCAGCACCGGAAGCCGCCAGCCACTCCTGAACACGCTCGAACATGAATGTGGCCGTGCGCACCGTCTCGGGATGAGTCGTGCCTGAGAGCCGCGCGACGGGGATCCCCCAGCGGTCACGCACGGTCGGGTCGAGCGTCACGCGCGCATCGGGACTGGGGATCTCCTGCACCGGACCCATCACACGCGCCACGCGGGTGTAGTTGTCACGCATGAAGCGCTTGGCCTCCGCTCCCCAGCGCGGCAGATCCGGCGGCAGGTTGCGCGCCCAGAAGATGATCGGCAGCACCACGAACTCGTCGGCGATCATGCCGCCACCGATCAGGTCGGCGTTGCCGTGGTTGAACTGCGTGATCGCCGTCGTCACCCCCGGTCCGATGCCGTCGTGCACGGTCTCGGACATCAGGCCGACGGCGCCCGGGTAGTAGTGGCCCTGGAGATTGCGGCCCACCTGGTCGTGCGCATTGCCCAGTCCCTGGGGATCCTCCGGGGATCGCGAGTTCAACATGAGCCGCGCGGTCTCGATCGCGCCGGCGGCCAGCACCACCACCTCCGCGCGCACGCTGTGGCGCTGCTCGTCGCGGTCGACGTAGGTCACGCCGACGACGCGTCCGCCAACGGTGTCGACGCGCTCCACCATGGCCTCGGTCACGAGCTCGATGCGGCCCGTCGCTCTCGCTCGGGCGAGCAGCGTGTTAGCGCTGTCGTTCTTGGCGTCGACCGGGCAGGCGAATCCGATGCAGTGCTGGCAGTGGATGCACGCAGGGCGCCCGCCGTACGGCGTGCTGTTGATCAGCAAGGGCACCGCCAGGGCCGGCCAGCCGAGCGCTTCCGCTCCGCGACGCATGACCGTGCCTTGGCGATTGAGTTGCACCGGCGGCATCGGATAGCCCTTGTCACGCGGCCAGCACTCAGCACTCCCCGTGCTGTCGCCCGAGACGCCGATCTCCCACTCGGCGCGCTCGTAGTACGGCGCGACGTCGGCGTAACCGATCGGCCAGTCGGCCAGCGAGCTCCCCGCCGGCACGCCGTAGGTGCTGGCCATCTCGAAGTCGGGCGGCAGGTAGCGCCAGGCCTGCGCGCCGTAGACCCGGGCGCCACCGCCCACGACCGCGGCATTGCTCTGGTAGGCGTCCTCGTGAGGCAGCAGCGTGTGCTCGTGGCCGTCCTGGTCCACCACCACGCGCGGATTGCCGTCCAGGCTAGGGCCGGTGTTGTGCCCGTAGCGCGAGTAGCGGTGGTTGCGCAGGTGGTCGCGCGGAACGTCGTCGAAGGCGAGCTCGCGGCCGCGCTCGATGAGGAGCACGCTCTTGCCCGCCTCGGCCAGCACACCGGCAGCGACCCCGCCACCTGCCCCGGCGCCCACGACCATCACGTCGTAGGTGCTCATCCGGTGACCTCGAATCCGATCATGCGCCAGGACACCCCGTCGCGATTGCCGCCGTTACCCGGGTCGCCGTAGTAGCCCTCGGCAGCGTGCTCGGCGGCGGCGCGGAAGAACTCGGCCGGGTCGACCGGCCAGTCGGTCGCCACGTCGCCCACCTCGACTCGGCGCAGAAGGTCGTCCTGCGCAGTGGGAGCAAGAGCGACGAAGCCCACGCCGGCCGTCGCGCGGGTCTCGACCTCGAGCGCGTCGAGCCCTGAGCGGTACAGATTCACTGACTCGCTCAGATCCCCGCCGAACTGGCGATCGAGGTAGTCGCCGACCCCGGCGTCCCAACCGCCGGGGAAATCGTCGGCCGGGATGAGCCGGTCGACGAGCGCGCGCAATGTGGCTCGCTGGGCTTCAGTCAGCATGGTCACGCTCTCTGCATCCCCTCGGGCTCGGCATCCCGGGTGGCTCGCTCACGTCCACTCAGGTGCGCCCGAGCGTAGACCCGAACCCTTGCCAAAGCGCTTTTTCTTGACTTAGATACCGGGCATGAGCCAGCCGCCGTTCCCGCCGCCCAGCGACTTCCCCGAGTACAACCCCGAGGACCTTTCGGGCATGGGGGTCTTCACCAAGCGACCTGATCTCCAGGGGGATCGGCCCCCTGGACTCATCGACCTGCGCCGCTACATGTTCCAGCTCGGCATGTCCGGCTTCCAGACGTTCGTCGGCGCCCCCATCGCCTTGACCCCCGCTGACCTCACGGCCGCCGGAGTCGAGGTGGCCATGATCGGTGCCGGCCTGGACTTCTCCTACGGCATGAGGGGATCCGCGTTCGGCCCCAAGATGGTGCGCAACGGCGAGATCTACATGCCCCCCGGCTACGGCACGCCTCACCAGCACACGCGCGTCGATCCCATCACCGAACTCGTGCTCGCCGACTACGGCGACGCTCCGGTCAACAACATGTCGCTCTACTCGTCGATCGAGCCCATCCGCGCACTCGTACGGGAAGTGGCCGAGACGGGTGCGATTCCCTTCATCGTGGGCGGCGACCACTCGCTCATGTACCCCAACGTCGCCGCCATGGCGGACGTCTACGTCAAGGGCAATGTGGGCGTCATCCACTTCGACGCCCACTACGACGCGACCGACGCTGGCCTCGGCCTCAACCTGACTCACGGCACCCCCGTACGCCGGCTCATCGAGCAGGGCCACGCGTCAGGCCACAACTTCATCCAGGTCGGCACGCGCGGTTGGGCACCGAACGACAAGGACCTGGGCTGGATGCGCGACCAGGGCTTCCGGTACCACAACATGGCGCAGGTCGATAAGTTCGGCTGGGACTGGGTCATGGAGCGCTCCATCGAGGAGGCCGGCGATGGCACGGAGTACCTCTACATCTCCATCGACATGGACGTCTTCGACCCCGCCTACGCGCCCGGGACCGGCACGCCTGAGCCCAACGGTCTGACGCCACGCGAGCTCTTCCCGATCCTTCGCCGCCTCGGAGCAGAGAAGAACGTCGTGGGCATCGAGCTCGTCGAGCTGAATCCCTTTGCCGACTCGACGTACGCCACTGCTCTGGTTGCCAATCGCGTCATCCGCGAGGTCCTCACTGGCATCGCAATGCGCAAGATGGGGATCACCGATCCCTACTACTTCGCCGACGTGGCCATTGACGGCGGCCAAGGACAGGACTGGCCCCAGCGCTGACCGCGCGACCCGCTGCATCGCCACTCGGAAAGAGCACGCAACTCGGCTAGCCGCAACAGAGAGGACATTCAGGAAGATGGCCATGGACGGGCTCCGGAGGATTCTCACGTTCACCATGGCCTTAGGGGTGCTCGCAGGAGTTACCATGCCTGCCGCAACAGCTGCGACTCAGCCCACCGCCGACACCGCGGAACGGACTGCGAGCGATTGGGCAGCCAATGGTGAATCCGCATCGCAGAGGATGGCCGTACGCCCTCGAGGTGCGGGGACCACAATCTTGGGCGCAGTCCTGGAGGGTGGCGCTGACTGGGCTCTGGAGTGCCTTCAGAACGTCATGGTCGGCAACGCCTGCACCGAGGACGCCTCGGCCGCGATGATGACGAGGCGACTTCAGGACGTGCAGAGTTCGATCGAGTCGACGCGAGCCGAGGTGATCAACCAACTTCAGTTGATCCATCAGGGCATCCAGGATTCCAACTACAACGGCCAGCTACAGAGACTTGATCCGCTGTTGAGCGAGACCAGCCTCGCGACAGCAGCGTGGACGCGATTGAACGAGTGCATGATCGAGCGGAGCAAGGGCACAACGACTTGCCGGCCCTACCTCGGCACGGCTCTCGACAACCAGGGTCGACCCCAGACCGAGGAGCCTGCCGAGGCCATCGACACGGCGATCCGCCGCACTCGCGATCAGTTCCTCCGGCTCGCCAAAGCGGCCCGCCCGGAGGGAGCTTCAGCCTCGGAGACGGTCAACATCCGGGCTGCCGTCGCTATCGCCACGGGGGGCGAGAGCGGATACCGGGGCCTGTTTGAGTACGCGTGGCTGCGCAAGAAGACCAAGCTCGATGGCCGACTCGGCGTCCCGGCTGCCAGTCGAGGGGACCGCAGGACTCCCGTCGTCGACCACCAGACCGTGACATCCTTCAACAAAGTCCTCACGCGCTGGAGTGGCATCTACGCCCGTTGGGCCGCCATCAAGATCATCGAGGCTCGGGTGCGGCAAGATGGTGAGGCCCAGCGGACGGTCGCTGCCCAGGCGAGTTCCTGGATCAACGGCACCGGTTCCACCCAGCAGCTCGCCGGCAAGGTCGCCGAATTGCGCTTCCCCGATCTGAGGATGGGTCAGCTCGCGGTCGTCCTCGGCAAGGACACGAAGGCAACCGTGTTCACGTACGACGGGGACGCGAGAAGCGGCCGGCACGCCCACGAGGGCGACGTCATCCGGCTCGCCCGGACAATCAACGGCTTCATCCCGCCGACCGGGGATCAAGGTGGTGTGGAGGGGGCCGATCGTGGCCTGCCTGCACTCTTCCCGCAGGGCCGGTGGTTCAACGTGGACACCCGGGTCACCCCACGCACGGACTATCTGATCGACCAGTGCCAGCGGCCAGGGGAGATTACCTGCGGGCGATCCATGCGGATCTCCGTCTTCGCGCTGGCTTCCAGCCCGGAAAACATCTGTATTTCTCGCATGCGTCCAATGAACTTCAGGCCCGACTGGGACACGAGCTCATCGGGGCCCCAGTACTGGATGTACTCCACGCCACCGATGGATCGCAACCACCTGTGGAACGTCTACGAGAGGCAGGTGAAGGACCCGGTGTCCTATGACTGGGACGTCTACAACATGCCCGGATATCCCGGGATGCGCTTCGGGTGGGGAGCATGGGTGCGCTGTGGCGGGCTTCGTGACACCGACCCCAGGCGCGCCGACACCGTGCAGGAGATCCCCATTCCGACCCTGATGCGCGCCGTCGGATAGCGAAAGCGATCTGAGCAGACACTGGAGCGCGAGGGTACGACGCTGACTGCATGGGAACCATCTGCACGTACTGAATGGTGCGCACGTCTCATCCGATGAGCAGCTGCTCGATGGCCAGGTGCCCGCGGACTGGTGGCCCTGACGAGATCCTGACAACCCCTTCGTCACCCGACTCGCGCCGGACAAGGATGCGCTGACGACGCATCGCGACACCTCCCAGGGTTCCGCTCGCGCCTCAGGGCTCTTCAACCCGCAGCGCTACGCCGGAGGCGTCACGCCGCTCGGCGGATTCACCACCTTCCTCGGTGCCCCGATCGCCCTCAACACCGAGGACCTGAGGGCGGGCAACGTCGATGTCGCGCTCGTCGGCATGACTATGGAGGACAACCCCCTCCCGGGAGGGCGCTTCGCGGCCAACTCGATGCGCACTCCTTTCAACTTTATGGGCTTCCCCTACGGCGGCACCGACCAGTACCTCGGCGTCGACTGGGGCACCCTGCAGCTCGCGGACTACGGCAACATCGCGAGCTACGCCAACCAGAATGAGCGGTCTCTAGAGGAGATCCACAAGGTGATCTCCGAGATCATCGCGGCAGATTCGATTCCGATCGGCGTCGGCGGGACACTCCCGCAGTCCTACAGCTTCCTCACCGCACTTGCGCGCAAGTACGGCCCGGGCAATGTCGTCATCCTCCATATCGACGCCCACTACGACACGTACATCTCGGACATGGGGCGCATGGTCCACAACGGATCCTTCCTGCGCGTCGCCATCGAGAAGGGGATCCTCAAAGGCCCCAACCTGATCCAGGTGGGCTTGCGCGGTCAGGGACCGAGCGAGAAGGACTACCAGTGGATGCGCGAGAACGGCCTTCGCTCCCACTTCCAGGCCAAGGCCGACACGCTCGGCTGGGACGTCGTGCTACGCCGAATCCTCGAGGACATCAAGGGACGGCACGTCTACCTCTCGTTCGACGTCGACGGAGTGAGCCCGGCTTACGCGCCGGGAGTCACCACGCAGGATCCCGACGGAATGACCGCCTCCCAAGCTCTCCAACTGGTCCAGGCCATTGCGATCGGCAGCGACCTCGTCGCCGCGGACTTCATCGAGTACACGCCACTCCTCGACGACCGGCACATGACGACCGGAGTGCTCATCGAGCGCCTCATCCGATCCCTGCTCGCGGGCATCGCCGCCAAGCGCCAGGGGATCACCGACCCCCTCTACATCGATCCGCGCCGGCTGGATCACCGAAGCCCGTGAGAACAACTACACGGAAGTGACCGTGTCGCTGACGACGGAGACGACCTTCCAGGCTCCGTCGATGCGGGCAAGGCTGAAGACGTCGATCGCGCCCACGGCACGGTCGGCGAAGTTCATCGTGAAGGGCTGGCGCACCACCGCCACGTCGCCGTACACCTGCGTGGATCCGACTCCCGGAGTCTCCGAGTACCCCTGCTCCCCCAGGTCGTTGCGCATCTGGGACTCCGCGTAGGCGCGTAGTCCCATGACCGAGATGTGAGGATCTTCGGGAAAGACCCGCAGTGCCAGGATCGCCTCCGGGGTGAAGGC
>JBJOJS010000129.1:0-17125 GCA_046046455.1 Actinomycetota bacterium
GGTGCCCCGCACATGCAGGAGGCCCGGCCCCCAAAGGGACCGGGCCTCCTGGCAGTGCGTGACTTACGGGACGGGGACCTCGACCGGTCCGACGACCTCGATGCTCTCGAACTTGGTGTTCGTGAGGTACTGGACCACGTCGATGGTCGCAGCCTTGGGATCGCCGTACTCGTTGAAGTCCAGCGGGCCCGTGACACCGTTGTAGTCGGGCTGGCCACCCGCCTGGATGATCGCGAGGCAATCGGCGTAGGTGCCACAAGCCTCACCACCAGCATCAGCGTTGGCGACCATCGGCATAGCCGCAGCGATCGCGGTGCCGTCGGCGCAGCCGGCGTACTCGGCCGCGATCGCGACGAGCACCGTCGCGTCGTAGGCCTGGGCGCCGTAGGCGAAGTCGGTCAGAGCCGGATCCTGCTCGAGCAGCTTGGCGTTGAAGGCCTCCAGATCGACCGAGGGATCACCGGTCGGCAGAGTGCCGATCACGCCGGTCATCGTGTCCTTCGGGAAGTCCTTGAACGCCGTCGCCGACAGGTTGCCGTCGGCGAGGTAGATCTGGACGTCCTGCGGGCCGATGCCCTGCTTGATCATCTCCTGGATGAGCTTGGTGCTCTCGTCGAAGCCGACGACCTGGACGAACTCGGGGTTGCTGGCCGCGATCTCCGCGACCTCAGCCTCGAAGGACGCCGCGGTGGGGTCGTAGGTGAGGGCAGCCGTGATGGTGCCGCCGCCAGCCTCGAAGTCCGCGATGAAGGCGTTCTGCAGACCCTCGCCGTAGGGATCCTTGCGGGCGATGGTCGCACCCGACGTGAAGCCGAGGTCGATGGCGTTGGCAGCCTGGACCGCACCCTGGAGCGCGTCGGACGGAGCGGTACGGAAGTACAGGCCGTTGTCCGGGTAGTCCGTGAGCGACGGGGCCGTGTTGGCAGGCGAGATCTGAAGCACGCCGTTGCTCGTGATCTTGTCGATGACGGTGAAGGTCACACCGGACGACGCGGCGCCGATGATGGCCTGCACGCCCTTGGCAAGGTGCGAGTCCACGGTCTGCGAGGCGATGTCGGTCTCGGTATCGCCGGAGTCGCCGTACTCGTTGACCACGGGCTGGCCGAGAACGCCGCCAGCCGCGTCGATCTCCTTGACAGCAAGGTCGACACCCGCGAACTCGGGCGGGCCGAGGTAGGCGAGGCTGCCCGTTGCCGGGAGCAGTGTGCCGATCTTGAGCTGGGTGTTCTTGCAGTCAGTCGAGGGTGCGGGCTCGGCGGACGACGATGACGGAGCAGCGGAGGACGAGGCCGGAGCGGCGCTCGAGGACTCCCCACTGCTGCTGCTGCCACCGCACGCTGCGAGCACGAGGCTCGCGGCGCCGAGGACCACGACTGCCCCCGCAATCGGGCTGCGTCGGATCATCAATTTCTCCTTAAGGGGTAGCGGGCCGCACTTGGGCACGACCACGCCGTGATGGTGGGTCGAAACTACCCTGTGGATGCAGGAACCGCTGCACCCCCTAGGGGAACGCGTCCGGATGGTTAGGAAACCGTGACACGGCCCGTTATCGTTTCGTTACCTAAGGCCCGAATTTCCCTGATTCCGCGGCAAGGACCTGGCGTGCCACGTCGCCCAGGGGGATGCGGCCATCCATGGCGGACTGCCTGAGCCAGCGGTAGGCCTCGTCTTCGGCAAGGCCCAGTCGCCGAGCCACCACGCTCTTCGCCCGTTCGACGTCACGACGGTCGGCCAGGCGCTGCTCGGCGCGCTCCACCGCGGCAGCGGACTCGACGACCTGTCCCCGGGCCTCGCGCAGCGTGAGCCACCCGGACCAGGCCATCTCGATGGCCGGGATCAGGTCGTCCCTGCCCACGGGCTTCACGACGTAGGCCATCGCCCCGGCGTCGCGTGCCTGCAGGATGCGCTCACGTTGACCGAACGCCGTCACCACGACGACGGCGGTGTGCTCGGACACGCGGCGTGTCACCTCGATCCCGTCGAGGCCCGGCATGGCGATATCCACGAGGGCGACGTCCGGGTGGAGCTCTTCGATCCGCTCTACTGCCGTCTGGCCATCCGCGACCTGAGCGACGACCTCATAGCCCTCATCGCGCAGGGTCTCGACGAGGTCCATGCGGATCACGGCCTCGTCCTCGGCGAGCACGATGCGCGGCCGTACCTGCGTCACACGAGGAGCCTAGGCCAGCGCGAGTACGCTGGCGGCCACGCCCCGGTATCCCAACCGGCAGAGGAAGCGGTCTCAAACACCGTCCAGTGTGGGTTCGAATCCCACCCGGGGCACAGGAGGCGATGCGCCCCTGCGGTCGCGCACCCTCACTGCAGCGTGAGCGCGCCTACCTTGACGGCATTGAGCGTCCCGCTGGCCCGCGCGGAACCCGACTGCCCCTTGACGCACTCGACCGTGATCTCTCCTCCGGGCTCAGGGATCTCCACACTGGCCGCGAGCGGGAAGGTCACCTGCCCGAAGGCCGTGAGCGTGGCGAAGGCCTCCCCGGGGGTATCGAGTCCGCAAGACGCCGTGTCGAAGGGACCGCCGCTCTGCTCCAGCGAGAGGTAGGCGGCGGCATCCACGAGGTAGGTACCCGCCGGGAGTGCCAGTCGGGCGACAACGACGGGCACATCGGAGAACGTGTCATCTGTCAGGGCGACGGAGAAGCCATCGCTCGGCCCGATGGGACCCTGCGGGCCTGGATTGCCGACGTTGCCAGGCAATCCCTGGGGGCCCGGCGCCCCCTGCGGTCCTGCAGGCCCGGAGACACCCTGCGGGCCCTGGGCGCCCTGTGCCCCCTGGGCCCCCTGCGGACCCGGCACTCCCCGGGGCCCGGTCGGCCCCTGCTTGCCTCGTGGTCCGGGCAGACCGCGCTGGTTCCAGACCAGTCGCTCTTCGGCCGCCGTGCACGTGTCATCCGCATTGACGATGCGCAGATCGCCGGTGGCCACCTTCACACAGGAGTACACGCGGGGCACGACCTGACGAGCAGAGTCGTCACGTGCGGCGATAGCGGGTGCAACGAGGGCAGCACCGAGGACAGCCCCGGCGAGCACCCCCGCGCCGGCCGCCACCGGCACCCACCTCATCGCATGGCCTCCTCCGCGAGCACCCGCGGTCTGTCCTCAGGCCTCAAGGTCCAGTGTGGACCGCTGGTCTGCAATCCTCGCGAGCAGTCCGTTGACAAAGTTTGGCGAGTCGTCAGTGGACAGTTCCCTTGCGAGCGTGACCGCCTCATCGAGGGCAACCGCCTCGGGGACGTCGCCCCAGAGCACCTCATACGTCCCCAGGCGCAGGATCGCCCGGTCCACACCGGGCATCCGCTCGAGAGTCCATCCCAGTGAGTACGTCGTGAGGAGCTCGTCGATGCGCTCCCGGTGGGAGGCCACCCCTGCGACGAGTTCGGACACGTACGGGTTGAACGCAGGGTCCCCCTCCTCGGTGCGCAGGCGCTCCGAATCCGCCAGCACGACCAAGGGGTCGAGACCACGCAGGTCCGCCTGGAAGAGGACGTCGAGTGCGCGCTTGCGGGCTTTGTGGCGAGCGGACACGTCAGCTGACGCGGCCGAGGTAGGAGCCGTCGCGCGTATCGACCTTCACTCGGGTATCAGCCTCGATGAAGAGCGGAACCTGAATCTCGGCGCCGGTCTCGAGGGTGGCGGGCTTGGTGCCTCCGGTGGAGCGATCGCCCTGCAGTCCCGGCTCGGTGTAGGTGATCGTGAGCTCGACAGCGGCAGGGAGCTCGACGTAAAGAGCGTTGCCCTCGTGCATCGCGACGATGCACTCCTGGTTCTCGAGCATCCAGCGGGCGTTGTCGCCCACCACTGCGTTGGGAATCGTCACCTGGTCATACGTCGAGGTGTCCATGAAGACCCAGTCATCGCCGTCCCGGTAGAGGTACTGCATGTCGCGCTTATCGACATTGGCCGTCTCGACCTTGACTCCGGCATTGAAGGTCTTGTCGACCACCTTGCCTGACAGGACGTTCTTGAGCTTGGTCCGCACGAAAGCCCCGCCCTTGCCGGGCTTGACGTGCTGGAACTCCACGACGGTCCACAACTGGCCGTCGAGATTGAGCACCAGGCCGTTCTTCAGGTCGTTCGTCGTCGCCACGTGCCGTCATCCTCCACAGTCAGCCCAGCACCATGAGGTCGCGGGGCGACGTCGTCAGTGATCTGCTGGGGCCCTCGCTCACCAGGATGGTGTCCTCGATGCGCACACCGCCCCGTCCGGGGAGGTAGATGCCCGGTTCGATGGTCACCGGTGAGCCGGCCGGAAGCATACCCGTGGACCGAGGACTGAAGAACGGCGCCTCGTGGATTTGCAGGCCCACTCCGTGCCCGAGCCCGTGGTCGAAGTAGTCGCCGTAGCCGGCGCCAGCCACGAGCGCACGCGCCGCCGTATCGACCTCGAGCAGTGGTGTATCGGCGCGTGCGGCCGTACGCCCGGCTCCCTGGGCCTCCGCGACGATCGAGTGGATCTCCCGCTGCCACTCGGCCGGCTCGCCGACGACGAACGTGCGCGTCTCGTCGGCGTGGTAGCCGCCCACCTCGGCGCCGAAGTCGATGAGAAGCAGGTCGCCCTCGGCGAGAGGCCGGGTCGAGGGCTCGTGATGCGGCTTAGCGGAGTTGGGTCCGCCCGCCACGATCGTCTCGAACGACAGCGCATCCGCGCCCCTGGCGAACATCTCCGCTTCGAGCCATCGCGCGATCTCGCGCTCGGTGATGCCGGCGTGGACGCGCGGCAGGATCGCCTGCAGTGCGGCGTCGCTCACCTGGCATGCCTGCTCGATCAGCGCGATCTCATGGAGGTCCTTGGTGATGCGACATGCCTCAACGACGCCCGCCGTTTCCTGAGGAGCAGCACCGATGGCGCCTTCGACAACGCGCAGGTCGGTCACGCTCATGTGATCGGACTCCACGGCCAGCACGCCGCCTCCCGCAGACATCCACGCCGATGCCATCGACGGCACGGTCAACCGGTCCAGATGCACCGGCAGGTCGGGGCACTGCTCGGAGGCCTGCACGGCATAGCGACCATCGGTTCCGAGGATCGCGTCCTCCTCCCTCAGGAGCAGGACGCCGTTGCTCCCCGTGAAGCCGGTGAGGTAGCGGACGTTGGCCAGCGAGGTCACGAGCAGGGCCGTGACTTCCGGACGCGTGACGTGCAATTCCCGCCAGGCGCGGGTACGCCGCTGCGCGTGCACCTCAGGCATCGAGGGAGCTCTCCGCCACCGCCCGCAGGGCCAGCGCGTACGAGTGGACGCCGAAGCCGCTGATCGAGCCGGTCACCACTGATGCGATCACCGACGTGTGCCGGAAGGCCTCGCGCGCAGCCGGGTTGGACAGGTGCACCTCGACGGTGGTCGCGTGCACCTGGGCGAGTGCATCGCGCAGTGCGTAGGAGTAGTGGGTGAATGCCGCGGCGTTGAGCACGACCGGCGTGCGCTCATCCGCGGCCTCGTGCAGCCATGCGACGAGCTCGGACTCGGAGTCGGTCTGGCGGACCTCGACTTCAAGGCCGAGGTCGCTCCCCCAGTCGCGACATGCCTGCGCGAGCTCCTCGTGGGTGGTGTGACCGTAGATCTCGGGCTCGCGGACACCGAGCCGGCCCAGGTTGGGCCCGTTGAGCACCAGCACACGTAGACCGCTCATGTCGCCACCTCCGCGTACGCCGCCGCGAGCAGGGCGGGATCGGGACCTTCCAAAATCGTGGGATGCGCGAGACCGTCGAGTACGACGAAGCGCAGCAGGTCTCCCCTGGCCTTCTTGTCGACGCGCATGGCGGCGAGGAGTCGATCCCAACGCCCGCCTGCGTAGGTCGTCGGGAGACCGAGAGCGGTGAGCGAATCCCGATGGAGGTCGACGGTCGCGTCATCTAGGCGGCCGGCGAGTCGTGCGAGCTCGGCGACGTACATCATCCCCACGCTGATGGCTGCGCCATGGCGCCATCGGTAGTCCTCGACGCGCTCGATGGCGTGCCCGAAGGTGTGTCCGTAGTTGAGTACCTCGCGACCCAGCGGGCCACCGAGAGACTCGCGCAGGTCATCGGACACGACGTCGGCCTTGACTCTGATGGAGCGCTCGATGATCTCGCGAAGCCTGTCGGAGGTCGGTCGCGCGGCATCGTCGGGATCGGCGTGGACGAGGTCGAGGATGACCGGGTCGCGCACGAGCCCGCACTTGATCGACTCCGCGAGGCCCGCGACGAGGTCGTTGCGCGGAAGCGTCTCCAGCGCCGTGAGATCGCACAGGACACCGGCGGGCTCGTGGAAGGCGCCGACGAGATTCTTGCCCGCGTCGGTGTTGATGCCCGTCTTGCCGCCGACGGCAGCATCGACCATGCCCAGGACGGTCGTCGGGACATGTACGACGCGCACGCCGCGTAGCCAGGTCGCCGCCACGAAGCCGGCGAGATCGGTCGTCGATCCGCCGCCGATGGCGACGATCGCATCGGTGCGCGTGAAGCCCGCCTGGCCGAGGACCGACCAGCAGAAGGCCGCGACCTCAGGCGACTTGGCGGCTTCACCGTCCGGCACCTCGAGGGCGATGGCTTCCAACCCTTCGGCGACGAGATCCTCGCGGACGGCCTCGGCCGTCGTCGCCAGGGCTGCGGGTGCGATGACCGCCACCCGCCGGCACTCGTCGCCCAGCAGCGCCCGCAACTCCCCCAGCAGACCGTGGCCGACGAGGACGTCGTACGGACGCTCAGCGCGCACGGGGATGCGCGTGATGTCCTCGGTCACGACCCCTCCACCGCAGCGACTACGGCGTCGACGACCTCGTCCACCGTGCGACCGTCCGTGTCGATCGTCCACGTGGCGACCTCGTCGTAGAGCGGGGTGCGCTCGTCGAGGAGCGTGATGAGGGTGCCGCGCACATTGCCGAGCAGGAGCGGCCGGCTGGCGTTGAGGCCGACGCGGCGAGCCGCCTCCGTCACCCCCACACGCAGCCAGACGCACGGGGCATCCACGAGGCGCGCGCGGGTGCCTGCATCCAGCACGGCACCGCCGCCGAGGGAGAGCACTCCGTCGGGATCGTCCAATGCGCGCGCGATGACCTCGCGCTCGCGCGTGCGGAACGCCGCCTCGCCCTCCTCGACGAAGATGTCTGCCACGGATTTGCCCGCTTCGGCCTCGACCATCTGGTCGCTGTCACGGAAGGGCACGCCCCAGCGACGTGCCAGACGACGCCCCACCGTGGACTTGCCGGCGCCCGGAGCACCCACGATCACCACCGAGGTCACGAGAAGGCCAGGTGATCGAGATACGAGCGGAGGTTGCGTCGCGTCTCCTCGACGGAGTCGCCACCGAACTTCTCCATCACCGCCTCGGCCATGACCAGCGCGACCATCGCCTCAGCCACCACGCCCGCTGCGGGCACGGCGCACACGTCAGACCGCTGGTTGATCGCCTTGGCTGCCTCACCCGTGGAGACATCCACCGTCTGTAGCGCGCGCGGGATCGTGGAGATGGGCTTCATGGCCGCACGCACTCGCAGGGTCTCCCCCGTGGTCATGCCACCCTCGGTGCCCCCGGATCGCCCCGAGGTGCGCGTGAGGCGGTCACCGTCCGCCACGATCTCGTCCTGGGCGAGAGACCCGCGCCGCGCGGCAAGGTCGAATCCGTCGCCCACCTCGACGCCCTTGATCGCCTGGATCCCCATGAGGGCAGCGGCAAGCCTCGCGTCGATTCGTCGGTCCCAGTGCACGTGACTGCCCAGGCCTGGCGGCAGACCGTGGACCACGACCTCGACGACGCCGCCCAGGGTGTCGCCTTCGCGATGTGCCGCAGAGATCTCCGCCTGCATGCGCTCACTGGCATCGGGGTCGAGCGCGCGGACCGGGTCGTCATCGATGCGGGTACGGTCCGCCGCCGAGGGCACCGAGTCCGGCTCAGCCACGGCACCGCCGATGCGTACGACGTGACTCACGACCTCGATGTCCCCCACCTGCCGGAGGAAGGCCCGCGCGACAGCACCGAGGGCGACGCGCGCGGCAGTCTCACGTGCACTTGCTCGTTCGAGGATGGGACGTGCGTCGTCGAAGCCGTACTTCTGCATGCCCACGAGATCGGCGTGCCCCGGCCGGGGTCGGGTGAGGGGGGCGTTGCGTGCCAGCGCCGCCAACTCGGCTTCGTCGACGGGGTCGGCGGACATCACTGCCTGCCATTTAGGCCACTCGCTGTTGCCCACCTCGACGGCGATCGGCGAGCCCAGCGTCCGGCCATGCCGCACACCTCCCAGGACGCGCACCTCGTCCTGCTCGAAGGCCATGCGGGCACCGCGACCTGCCCCCAGTCGGCGGCGGCGGAGGTCCTCGCCGATGTCCGCGGTCGTCACCTCGATGCCGGCCGGCAGGCCTTCGATGATGGCCACGAGAGCCGCACCATGGGATTCCCCTGCCGTGAGCCACCGGACCATGGGCGAATCCTCTCAGACGTCACCGTGCAGCGCCGCCTGCATCTCCGCCACCGGAGCCTCCTGGCCCGTCATCAGGCGTACCTGGTCCACTGCCTGCCACAGCAGCAGGTCCAGACCGTCGGCCGTCGCACCACCCGCCCGGGCCCACGCCGTCGTGAGCGGCGTGTCCCCGTCGCCGTAGGCGACGTCGAGGAGCACCCCGGGCTCGGCAGGAACACGGTCGATGAGCGCATCGGCCGCGCCCGGCGGGACGGTCGCGATGACGGCGTCTGCGGCGAGAGGCGGAGCGGCATCCCATGCGGTCACCGTGACAGCTGCACCCAGGTGCCCCGCGAGATCCTTCATCCCTCCCGCGCGCTCGGGTGAGCGTGCGACGACGACGATCTCGGATGCGCCGAGTCGCGCGAGGGCGGCGAGGGCACTGCGCGCCGTCGCCCCGGAGCCGATGATGATGCCGTTGCGCAGGGACAGGTCACCCGCGTGCGCCTCGACCAGCGCACGCTGCATACCCGCGACATCGGTGTTGTGCCCGGACCGACCGTTCTCGGTGAAGACGACGGTGTTGGCTGCACCCACGAGGGCGGCCGTATCGGAGACCTCGTCGAGCAGGGGGAGGACATCGGTCTTCAGCGGCATCGTGAGCGAGAGGCCCACCCAGCCCGGCCAGGCGCACGCGTCGAGGAAACGGGGCAAACCGTCCGGGGTGACCTCGATCGCGTCGTACGACCAGTCAAGCCCCAGGGCCGCGTATGCCGCTCGATGGAGCACCGGTGAGCGACTATGCGCAATGGGCGAGCCGAGCACGGCGGCGCGACGGGGGGTCATAGCCGATCAGGGTGCCTGAGGAGCCGCGGTCGCGGCGTAGGTGTCCCGGAACTTCTGCTTCCAGACGAGGAACTGGTCGTAGTCCGCGGTGAACCGCGTGGTGAGGGTCTCAGGATCGACGGTGACGAAGTAGAGCCAATCACCGCCGGCCGGGTCGAGGGCTGCCTCGATGGCTTCCTGGCCGGGCGAGTTGATCGGTCCGGGCGGGAGGCCGTCGATGACGAAGGTGTTGTACGGAGAGTCCGTCGTGAGCATGTCCTCAGTGAGGAAGAAGGTGTCCTGTCGCAGGGCGTAGTTGACCGTGGAGTCGAACTGCAGCTTCATCCCCTGGTCGAGACGGTTGTAGATGACGCGCGCGACCTTGCGGAAATCCTCGGGGGCCGCCTCCGCCTGGACGAGGCTCGCCACGATGAGCACCTCGTAGGGTGTGAGGCCGATCTTCTTGGCACGCTTCTCCAGGCTCACCTCATCCGCGGCAATGTCGAATCGGCGCACCATGGCGCCGAGGACCTCCGCACCCGTCCGGCCAGGGATGACGTCATACGAGGCAGGGAAGAGGAAGCCCTCCGGTCGACCTCCGGACCACTCGGGCAGTCCGAGCTCGCCTGAGTCGCGCGCGGCGGCCTCGAGCTCGGCGAGGGGCACTCCGGTGCGTTCCGAAGTGATCCGCAGGGTCTCATCGAGCCGAAGTCCCTCGGGAAGCACCAGCGGCGCTGCTCGAGTCGCAGGATTGAGCATGGCCTCGATCACCTGGGCCGGATCCATCCCCGTCTGCAGCGAGTAGACACCGGGTCCGATGCGCGATGCGCGCTCGTCGAGTTCCGCCGTGGCGAGGAAGCTCGTCGCGGAGGCGACCACGCCGGCTTCGGCGAGGGTCGCGGCGAGAGTGCTCAGTGAATCGCCGCTGTCCACGACGACGTCGACCGGTAGGCCCGCGGCCACAGCCACCTCGTCCTCGGGGGCGAGCCCGCGCACGGTCGACACGACCCAGACGCCCGCGACGATGAGGGCGATGGCGCCGAGGGCCGCCACGGTCCAGCGCACCGGGCTGCGTCGATTGCGCGACGGCGGCAGGGGGTCCTCCGTGAGGAAGGGGACGAGCTGACTCATGCCCCACCTCCTCGCTCGTGCCCGGACGCAACCCTCAGACGGTAACCGCTCGTCCCGCTCGAGTCCCGTCGGCGCGCTCGCGCGCGAGGGCAGACTCGAGGATGACCACGGCTGCGACCTGATCGACGTAGGTCCGGGACTCCCGCGTCGTGCGGCCCGCCTCCTGCAGCGCTCGCTGCGCTGAGACCGTGGAGAGGCGCTCATCCACGAGGTGCACCGGGACAGCGATCGTCTCCGCCAGGGTCACGGCGAATTCCTCCGCCGCAGCTCCTGCCGCCCCGACGTGACCATCGAGTCCGAGCGGGAATCCGACGTACACGATGACGGCGTCGTAGTCGGCGACAAGCACGCGGATGGCCTCGAGGGTGCGGTCATCCCGAGGGAGGGTCACCTCGGGTACGGCGAGGATCCCGTCGGGATCGCTGCGTGCGATGCCGACGCGCACGGATCCGACGTCGACCGCAAGGCGGGCGCCGCGTTCCAGCTCAGGACTCCCCGGCCATCGCGGCCACCGCGGCCTGGACGGCCGCGAAGGCATCGTCGAGGCCCTCCGGACGCGTGCCACCACCCTGGGCGATGTCGTCCTTGCCTCCGCCGCGCCCGTCCAGCGCGGGTAGGGCGGCATCGAGCAGAGCCTTGGCAGTGAGTCCGAGTTCGCGCGCACGGTCGTTGACCACGCTCACGAGTGCGACGCGTCCGTCCTCGACAGAGGCGCCGACCATGCCCACGCCCATGTCGGGTCGCGCGGTTGAACGCCCCCGCAGGGCGAGTTCGCGCAGGTCGGCGGCCGATGTCCCGTCGGGGGCGCGATAGGTCCAGATGCGGAACGGTCCGAGGTCGCGGCCTTCGCCGATGACGCCCTCGACGTTGCTCGTGAGCTGGGCGCTCTTGTAGCGCTGCAACTCGCGCTCGGCGTCCTTGAGGCGCGTGATGAGGGACTCGATCCGATCGGGCAACTCCTCCGGACGCGCCTTGACCATTTCCGTGAGCTGATCGACCAGCACATGCTCGCGAGCAAGATGGCGGTAGGCGTCGACGCCGACGAGCGCCTCGACGCGTCGCACTCCGGCGCCGATGGATCCCTCGGAGAGGAAGGTCACGACGCCGAGTTGACCTGATCGCTGAGCGTGCGTGCCTCCGCAGAGTTCGTGTGCCCAGTCCCCCACCGAGATCACGCGCACCTCGCTGCCGTACTTCTCACCGAAGAGCGCCATGGCGCCGAAGTTGCGTGCCTCATCGAGCGTCATCACCTGAGCCATGACCTCGAGGTCTGCGGCAAGCACGTCATTGACTCGGGCTTCCACATCGCGCAGGACGACATCTCCTACGGGACCCGTGCTGGGGAAGTCGAAGCGCAGCCGGCCCGGGGCATTCTCTGAGCCCATCTGCGTGGCGGTGTCGCCGAGGAACTCGCGGAATGCCCGGTGCACGAGATGGGTCGCGGTGTGCGCGCGCGAGATCGCGCGCCGGCGCTCGATGTCGACGTGACCGAGTGCCTCCTCGCCGGAGACGACCTCGCCGGAGGCCACGGTCGCGCGGTGGATGAAGAGCCCGGGGACCGGGGTTTGCACGTCGTACACCTCGAGCACAGCCCCGCCCGAGGTGGTGATCCGCCCGTGATCGCCGAGCTGTCCGCCCGCCTCCGCGTAGAACGGCGTGCGATTGAGCACGACCTCGACGTGCTCACCCTCGCGCGCGACCGGCACGACGACACCATCCCGCAGGATCCCGGTGATAACGCCCTCGGTCGACGTCTCGATGTAGCCCGTGAACCCCGTGGTGCCCCCCGTCTCCAGCACCTCGCGGTAGGCCGTGACCGCGGTCACGCCAGCCTTGCGCGATCGGGCATCAGCCTTGGCGCGCTCCCGCTGCTCGGACATGAGCTGCCGGAAGCCCGCCTCATCGACGTCGAGGCCCTGCTCGCGAGCCATTTCGAGTGTGAGGTCGATGGGGAATCCGTAGGTGTCGTGGAGCACGAATGCCTGGTCGCCCGGCAGGATCGCTCCGCCATTGCTGCGCACCTCGGAGGCCGCCATGTCGAAGATCTGCGTGCCCGTCTTGAGGGTCTGGAGGAAGCTCGCCTCCTCCTGCACGGAGATGCTCTCAATGCGACGTGCCTCGTCGTTCAGCTCGGGATACTGAGGCGCCATCGTCGTGATCGTCGTGGACATGAGGTCGCCGATCGACGGCTCCTCGCACCCGAGGATGCGCATATTGCGGATGACGCGGCGCATGAGGCGCCGAAGCACATAGCCGCGCCCTTCGTTGCCCGGGATGACGCCATCGCCGATGAGGAAGGCGCAGGTGCGCGAGTGATCGGCGATGACGCGCAGCGCGACATCGGACTTCTCCCCCACGCCGTAGGCGACGCCGGTGAGCTCGCTCGCGCGATCGAGGATCCGCTTGGTGGTGTCGATCTCGTAGATGTTCTCCACACCCTGGAGCAGAGCGGCCATGCGCTCGAGCCCCATGCCGGTGTCGATGTTCTTGGCCGGAAGCGGCTTGAGGACATCGAAGTCCTCCTTGGACCGCACCGCAGAGAGCTCCTCTTGCATGAAGACGAGGTTCCAGACCTCGAGGTAGCGATCCTCGTCGACGACGGGGCCACCCTCGAGCCCATACGCCGCTCCGCGGTCGTAGTAGATCTCCGAGCACGGACCACCCGGGCCGGGCACACCCATGGACCAGTAGTTGTCCTTCGGGCCGCGCCGCTGGATTCGCTCGCGCGGTACGCCGACCTGGTGGTGCCAGATGTCCGCGGCCTCATCGTCGTCGTCGTACACCGTGACCCACAGACGATCCTCAGCGAAGCCGAAGCCGCCATCAGCGACACTGCCGGTGAGCAGATCCCACGCGAAGGGGATCGCGCCCTCCTTGAAGTAGTCGCCGAAGGAGAAGTTGCCGGCCATCTGGAAGAACGACGCGTGACGTGTGGTCTTGCCGACCTCTTCGATGTCCAGCGTGCGCACGCACTTCTGGACGCTTGTCGCCCGCGGATAGGGCGGCGGGGCCTCGCCGAGGAAGTAGGGCTTGAAGGGCACCATTCCGGCGTTGACGAAGAGCAGCGTCGGGTCGTCGAGCAGCAGGGATGCCGAGGGGATCACCTGATGCCCTCGCTCGGCGAAGAACTTCAGGAAGCGCGTGCGGATCTCAGCGGAGTCCATCAGCCAGCCGTCCGGGACTCGGCGAGCACGCGCGCGGCGGCAGCGCCGGTAACGGGAGCGGACATCACCGGCGTCGACGGTGTGGCCGCGCCCCCGGAGACGCCTTCGAGCAGGGACCGAGCGGATGCGGCGACGGTGGAGGCGGACAGCGTGGCGGCCTGGACGCTGCCGACGACGCCGCGTGTGCGGGCCTCCTCGAGCAGCTTCTGGCCGCGCCGGTAGGCGATCACTCCCGCGGTCGCCCCGAGGGCGATCCACACAGTCCTGCGCATGTACCGAGCCTAGTCCCAGTCCCCCTTCCACGATCAGCGGGACAGACGGTGGATAAGGCCCGCGACGCCGCCTCCCTTCACCGTTTCTCCCCCTAAGCGGGAGAAACGTCAGGGGTCCTGAGAGCGGAGGTCAGCGAGGCGCTCCGCGATGTCCGCCCACGCGGCCTCGCCGCCGTGCCGTGTCGGCTCGTAGTAGGTGCGGCCCACGAGCGGGTCCGGGAGGTACTGCTGCGCGGAGACCCCGGTGGCCTCGTCATGGGGGTAGCGGTAGCCGACACCGTGACCGAGCGGCCGGGCGCCCGGGTAGTGCGCATCACGGAGATGCGGGGGCACGGTCCCGATGCGACCCGCACGCACATCGGCCTGCGCCGCATCGATGGCCTTGATCACGGCATTGGACTTGGGACTCAGCGACAGGTGGACCGTCGCGTGGGCGAGGGTGAGCCTGGCCTCCGGCATACCGAGGAGTGCGACCGCCTGGGCCGCCGCCACCGCGGTCTGGAGCGCCGAGGAATCGGCCAGGCCGATGTCCTCGCTGGCCAGGATCATGAGCCTGCGCGCGATGAAGCGCGGATCCTCGCCCGCTTCGATCATGCGAGCCAGATAGTGGAGGGCCGCATCTGGGTCGCTGCCGCGCACGCTCTTGATGAAGGCGCTGATGACGTCGTAGTGCTGGTCGCCGTCGCGGTCGTAGCGCACGGCCGCGGTGAGCACAGCTGCTTCGACATCCTCGAGCGTGACCTCCGAGCCTGATCCGCGCGTCGAGGTGACGAGCCCGCCGACGGCATCCAGGGCGGTAAGCATGCGTCGGGCGTCGCCGCCGGCGATGCGCAGCAGGTGGTCGCGCGCTTCGCCGCTCAGCGTCACGGCTCCGCCGAGCCCGCGGGGATCGCTCACGGCTCGATCCAGCAGGGATCCCAGGTCCTCGTCGGTGAGCGACTGAAGGGTGAGTACGACGCTCCGCGACAAGAGGGGAGACACGACGGAGAAACTCGGGTTCTCCGTCGTCGCGGCGATGAGGGTGACCCAGCCGTTTTCCACGGCCGGGAGCAGGGCGTCCTGCTGCGTCTTGCTGAAGCGGTGCACCTCGTCGACGAAGAGCACCGTGCCCCGACCCTGCATCCCGAGGGCCGATCGAGCTCCCTCGATGACCTCACGCACCTCCTTGACACCCGCGGTCACGGCCGAGAGCTCGACGAAGCGAGACCCGGTCGCACGAGAGACGAGGTGAGCAAGCGTGGTCTTGCCGGTGCCCGGCGGCCCCCACAGGATGAGCGACACCGCCGCGGCGGGATCACCCTCGAGAAGTCGGCGCAGGGGGCTGCCGACGGCCAGCAGGTGCCGTTGGCCGACGAGATCGTCCACATCACGCGGACGCATCCGCACGGCGAGGGGCGCCCCGGGACGCTCGGGCCCGGCGGCCTCGTCGAACAGCGTGGCGGCCATGTCAGCGGAGCCTACGCACTGAGGCCGTGCGAGCTACTCCTCGGCGTCGGGGGACGACGCCCCTCCATCGATGAGGGCAGACATGTACCTGCCCCGCTCGTCGAAGCCGACCGCTCGGTAGGCGCGACCGGCGGCCTCGTTGGCGGCGTACATCTCCAGGTTGACCCCGGCCGCACCCGCCTCGAGGGCCGCCGACGCGAGCGATGCGGTGACGCCGCGTCCGAGGCCGCGGCCCCGATACGCCGGGTCCGTGCAGATGCTCACGAGGTGCGCTGCGTCTCCGACCGACATCGTCCGTGCACCGACTGCGACAAGACGGTCGCCGTCACAGATGCCCCTCCACTCGATGACCTTCGGGTCTGCCCCGTAGATGTACGCCGAGGACGAGTGAGCGAGCAGCGCGTCGATGCGGGGATCTCGCGGATCCAGAAGCTGCGTCTCCGGGGCATCGCCCACATCTCCGGTGAGCTCCCACAGCGACCAGTGACCCGGGTCGGGACCGCGCAGGTCATCCGGCAGGTGCGCGAAGACATGGTCATGCACGGTGACACCGTCGAAGCCGCGCTCGCGCAACGACTCGATCAGGGCCACGACCCGGACCGGATCGTCGCCCAGCCCCGTCACCCAGGTCTCGCCGGACTTGCGCCCGGTGCGCAGGAAGGCGACGTGATCGCCATCGATCGCGAAGGCGCCGACGTGATCGTCGTCGACCCTCAGCCGCAGGAAGGGATCACTCGGCCGGGCTTGGCGCAGCGGGTGCTGCATCGATGCCGGCCTCCTTGCGCTGCTTGGGCGTGATCGCGGTCGGTGCACCGGTGAGCGGATCCTGGCCACCGCCGGTCTTGGGGAAGGCGATGACGTCGCGGATGCTGGAGGCACCGGCCAGCAGCATGGCCACGCGGTCCAGGCCGAAGGCGATACCCCCATGCGGCGGCGGTCCGTACTGGAAGGCCTCGAGCAGGAAGCCGAACTTGGACCGGGCCTCCTCCTCGGACATGCCGAGCAGCGTGAAGACACGCTCCTGCACGTCACGACGATGGATACGCACCGAGCCGCCGCCGATCTCATTGCCGTTGCACACCATGTCGTAGGCCCATGCCAGTGCCTGGTCGGGAGCGGACTCGAAGGTGTCGATCCAGTCGGAGTTGGGCGACGTGAAGGGGTGATGCACGGCCGTCCAGCCCTGCGAGCCGTCGTCCTCCTCGACCTGCTCGAACATCGGCGCGTCGACGACCCAGAGGAAGGACCACGCCGACTGATCGATGAGGCCGAGGCGATTGCCGATCTCCACGCGCGTCGCACCGAGCAGTGCGCGCGCATCGGAGGCAGGACCCGCGGCGAAGAAGGCGCAGTCCCCCGGCGCTGCACCCACGGCCGCCTGGAGGCCGGCGCGTTCGGCGTCGGAGAGGTTCTTGGCGACCGGCCCCCCGAGCTCACCGTCGGTCCCGAAAGTGACGTAGGCCAGGCCCTTGGCGCCACGCTGCTTCGCCCACTCCTGCCACGCGTCGAACTGTCGGCGTGGCTGCTCGGCGCCTCCCGGCATCACCACGGCCCCGACGTACGGTGCCTGGAAGACACGGAACGGCGTCTCACGGAAGTAGTCGGTGAGGTCCACGAGCTCCAGCCCGAAGCGCAGGTCGGGCTTGTCTGTGCCGAAGCGCCGCATGGCCTCGAAGTAGGGCATCCGAGGCACGGCGCCGATGTCTACCCCGAGGATCCCCTGCCACAGGGCTCGGATGACAGCCTCGCCGATCTCGATGACGTCCTCCTGCTCGACGAAGGACATCTCGATGTCGAGCTGGGTGAACTCCGGCTGCCGGTCGCCGCGGAAGTCCTCATCCCGGTAGCACCGCGCGATCTGGAAGTAGCGCTCCATGCCCGCGACCATGAGCAGTT
>JBJOJS010000139.1:0-7357 GCA_046046455.1 Actinomycetota bacterium
CATCCATCTCACCCGTCACCCCGGGCATTCAGCCGACGTCGCCGACCGTCACCTACCCGGGCCGCTGGTCCTTCGGCGGCTTCCCCGTGGATCTGGTCGGGTACGACGGCATCTACGTCCAGGTCGGCCCTGCTTCGACGGCGTCCGACTTCGCGTGGGTGCGCATGCAGCCGGCTTCAGCTCGAGCGGATGGCACGGTTGGTCGCGCCGTGAGAGCGGAGGGCTCGACCTCACCTCGTGATCTTGATCCCGCGATGAAGCTGACGGTCACCGTGCGATTCGGTCCGCTCGAGCCGACCGCCAACATCATGGTCGCGGACGGATCGATCAAGCGCTCAGGCACGGTGGGTGCCAATAACGTCACTTTCAGCGGCTACCCGGTCAAGGTCCCGCGGCAGGCCACAAGCGCAGACTGTGTTGGTGAGTCAGGCAAGGCGATGGACATCGTCAACCAAATGTATGCCTTCGTGGTCTTTGGAAACACGCGTCAGTCCTTCGGATACGACGGTATGACTGGCAATCTGTCAGTGGCGACCAACGGCACTTGCTTCATCACGACGCCTACGTATGACCCGACGACAGGCGGATTCACGTTCGAGACCTCCGCTCCCCACTTCGCGCCGGACGGGGTTCAGGTCAACCGTGGCTTCTACATCGCGTCGATTCCCCTGCAGGATGCGGCACTGCTCTTTGGCATCACGGACCCCAAGCAGGTCAAGGCTGTACTCGAGCTGAGCGTCGAGAACGAGAATGGCGAAGACGTGCCCGTCCAGTACTCAGTCGCAGCTCGTCGCGGCGTCATCACCGTATCCGCTCTCAACTTCCAGTTCTCCAAGCCGACCTTCACCCTCAAGGTCAAGCCCGCGCTGTGGAAGAAGAAGTACAAGAAGGTGGCTGAGGCCAACCGCAAGAAGGCGGGGAACTAGCCGGGACGCGGACGTCCTGAGTCCCGACGTCCGCCCCTTGACAGTCAGCTCCGCCGCTCCATTCCGAGGACATTCACAGACGCGATGGTGACCTCACGTCCTCTTCCTGGAGACACCGGCGTCCTGCAGGAGGACGATGGGGGCGTGAGCAGGCAGCCGCAGTCCCGTCGATTCAGGTCATGGAGTGCCGCCGCCGGAGTCCTGGCGCTTCCCATGGGCCTGCTGGCCATCGCCCCGGCCGCATCAGCTGAACCACCGGCGGGCAACGCCGCCGCGGGCGGGGCGTCGACCTCGTCGCCTCAGGTCGCGCGTGGCGTGATCGTCCGCACGATCGGCTTCGGCGGGGTCGCCGGCGCTCGGGCGATGGTGGACGCCATGCCCATCGGCCTCGATGTCGCTCGCACGAAGGCACTCGGTGTGTCGACCGACGTGCTCATCTTCGACCAGGTCGTGAGTGCGCGTGCGGCGCAGGGCATCGCGGCCTCCCTTGAGGCTCGACCTGACATCCTCTGGGCGGAGCCGGACCTTCGCGTGCAGATCGCGGCCACCCCGGACATCCCCAATGATCCGCTCTTCAGCCGAATGACGGACATGTGGGATGGCGGCGGAGCCGCTGACTACAGCATCAAGGCACCACTTGCGTGGAGTGCGCAGAAGGGCTCGTCAGGTGTCGTCGTGGCCGTCATCGACACCGGCATCGCGCAGCATCCCGACCTTGACGGCAATGTCGTGCCCGGCTACGACTTCGTGAGCGACGTCGCGGTCGCCAACGACGGCAACGGATGGGATCCCGACCCTGCTGACCCGGGGGACTGGATCACCTCTGCCGAAGCCTCGGCCGGGGAGTTCGAAGGTTGCGATGTCACCAACTCGAGTTGGCATGGCACCCACGTGAGCGGCACCATCGCGGCGATCCAGGACAACAATCTCGGCATCACGGGTGTGGCGCCGGGGGCCAGGGTCCAGTCGGTCCGTGCGCTCGGCAAGTGCGGGGGCTACAACTCTGACATCGTCACGGCCATCACCTGGGCTTCCGGCGGCACCGTGCCGGGGGTCCCCGCCAATCCGACACCGGCGAAGGTCATCAACATGTCGCTCGGCGGCGACGGGCCGTGCACGAACGCGTATTCCCAGGCGATCTCCGGCGCCGTTTCCCGTGGCACGACCGTGGTCGTCGCAGCGGGCAATGAGAACGAGCCCATCACCGACAAGGTGCCCGCGAACTGCCAGGGCGTCATCGCGGTCACGGCGACGGACAGTCGCGGCCAGCGCGCGGACTACTCCAACTACGGCGTCGCCCCGGGACAGGCGACGATCGCGGCTCCCGGTGGTGACTTCTCTATCGACAACGGCGTGCTCTCCACCCACAACGCGGGCACGCGTGGACCTATTTACCCCGAGCTCCCCAACCAGTACGTCTACGAGGAGCTCCAGGGCACCTCGATGGCGACACCTCACGTCGCCGGTGCTGCGGCCCTGCTCTACTCCTCCGGCGTCACCAGTCCCGCCTCCGTGCGGGCGGCGCTCATCTCGTCCGTTCGGCCCTTCAGTGTGCGCGGCACTCAGTGGGACTGCACGACCCTTGCCTGCGGTGCGGGCATCCTGGATGCGAGTCGCTTGCCCCTTGCGGCGAGCACGACTGTGCCCGGTGCCCCGACAGGTCTATCCGCGGTGGCGACGGGCACGACGTCGGCCACGATCACGTGGACCGCACCCGCCGATGACGGCGGCTCGGCCATCACCGGATACGTCCTCGAAGAGAGCGTGAACGGCGGTGCCTACGCCGTGCGCGGCCGACCGAGTGCAACATCGACACAGGCGTTCGCCGAGGCGATGACTCCCGGGGCGACGTACCAGTACCGGATCGCTGCCATCAATGCGCAGGGCACGGGTGCCTTCTCTGCGCCAAGCGATCCCTTGATCATGCCGACCGAGTCCGCCACCGTGCCTGGTCCGGTGAGCGGCTTCACCAAGGGCAGGTTCACCAAGAGTGGCACGACCTTCAGGGTGACCGTCAGGTGGCAGCCACCCGCCGATGACGGCGGCGCCCCGGTGAGCGGCTACGTCGCACGCGTCGGCACTGGCGGCCGGTGGTCGAGTTGGTCTGATCTCGACAGTGCTGCGGCCCGTCTGACGGCGCTGCGCCGGGATACGAACTATCGATTCCAGGTCAAGGCGGTGAACTCGGAAGGCGCGGGGGCCCTGGCGGTCTACCGCTTCACGACACCTGTGCGCTAGGCGATCTCGACCGAGAAGTTCCAGCTGTAGATGGCTCCCGTGCGTCCCGGTGGAGCATTATCTGCGAGTGTCGGCTGCACATCGATCGTGACCGTGGTCGACTCCCCCGGGGCAAGATCGACACGAGCTGCGTCACCGACCGCCGGTGTGTTGTTGCGGAAGACGTTGAAATACACGTAGGCGGAGATGGGCTGTGATGTTGCG
This sequence comes from Actinomycetota bacterium, assembly GCA_046046455.1. Classification (GTDB taxonomy): domain Bacteria; phylum Actinomycetota; class Actinomycetes; order S36-B12; family S36-B12; genus Mxb001. The sequence continues at coordinate 3,369 of JBJOJS010000139.1, forward strand.
TTCTCGACCGTGAGCGAGCCCGTGCCGGGACAGCGTGACGAGTCCGGGCATCGAGAATCTGTGATGACGACATCGGTCAGCGTGAGTCCGGCGATCGTGTCGCCTAGCCCCCCTGTGGGTAGCCCGTTCGATGGGCGGATCTGCTCGGAGTAGCCGGACGGTGGGTTGATTGGCGGCGTGGGCGAGTTGCTGGGTCGTGGAGAGGCTGACTTCGTCGGGGTCGACGTCGGGGTGGGTTCCGTGGGAGGAGCGGTAGGTCCACTCGCCAGCGCGATCCAGGCCATCGCCCCAGCGATGACGAGTGCAACCACCGCGGCTGTCGCCCACTGCAATGCACGTTGGCGTCTCGCGCCTCGCGAGGAGAGCGCATTCGACGCCGCGATCTCCGGTGCCGTCGGGTCCGAGTAAGCAAAGTCGCAGAGGGCTGCCCGGATGAGGTCGTCATCGTCCATGCGAGGGGTCACCCCCTCGAGATAGGTCGGCACGTAGCCTCTGTCGCGCTCGGGTCAGGTCCGAGGTGATTGATCCAGGTGGTCGCTGGAGCTCAGCGGCGATCTCAGCGACAGTCATGTCCAGCAGATAGTGCATCGCGACGACCTGGCGTTGACGCGGACTTAGCTGGCGAAGTGCCATCCCGACCAGCAGTCGATTTTCGACGGATCCTGCAGCGTCAGGATGGTTCGCATCGAGTAGTCCAACTTCGTCGGTCACATGCACGCGGCGACCCCAAGCCGTCCGTCGATGGTTGGCCGCCTTCGAGCCCATCGTGCGCGCGGCGTAGGCGAGGGGGTTTGCACCGTCACCCGCGATGCGATCCCAGCGCTGAAACATGTCTAGGAGGCAGTCCTGAAGCACGTCTTGCGCCAAGATGGGGTCTCCTGTCACAACCCGGGCGATACCGAGCAGCCGTTGATGGTGCGTACGAGCCCAGGACTCGAAGTCCGTCTCGTCCACTGACATGTCCCCCCTAGTCACTAGGCAGTATGGGCGATACGCACCCATCGGTGTCGCAAAATTCCATCGTGGTGCAGCAATTCAGCGCTTGGCACGCGGTTGGTCAGCATGACTGCACTTACACGAACACGGCACTTCGGACTTTTCGCCGCGGTTGCCCTTGTCGCCTCTGCGCTCCTCGGATCGACCGCACAGGCTGACGAAGCCCGGGTGGAGACCGGCGACTGCCTCCAGATGGAGGACGCCTTCAGCGGCACCTCGGCGTTCACCGTGGTCGACTGCAGCGAGATACACAACAGTGAGGTCTACGAGATCATCGCGTACCCCGGAGATCTCGGGGCGCCTTCGATGCTGTCCGACGAAGATCTCGGACGCCTAGGCGAGGAGTGCTCGTGGCAGGCCTTTGACGCCTGGCTCGGTGTCGACGTCATGCTTCCCCTCAAGATTTGGAGCTGGTTCATCAGCGTGCCGAGCGACGAGGCGTGGGAAGCCGGAGACCGTGATGTCCTGTGTCGGACGCTTCGTCCGACGCCGAATTACGACGCACTGAACTATCAGGGTGCTATCCCGGAGCTCTTCGCTTCGACGCCCGTCCTGCAGTGGTTGAGTTGCACAACGAAGGCGCCCAAGAGCGGTGCCGACAATCCGACCACCGCGTGCAGCCCGAAATCGATGTGGCTGCTCCTCGGCGGCGAGAAGGTAAAGGGCAAGGTCACAGCGAAGTACCCCAGGGACCTTCAGGCTGCAGCGGATAAGGCATGCCGGATGGAGGCAAAGCGATATGCCAAGCCGGGAACGCAGGTTGTGGCGGCGCTGCTATCGAAGGGCAATGTGTCCAACGAATGGATCTATGCCGACTGCTACATCCCGGTGAGGAGCTGGAACGGCAGGGTGAAGTAGATGCCGTCCGTCAGACGGGTCGCTGGGGTCGCGGTGGTTGGCGCCGTGGCAGTGATGCTGGCGGCATCACCTGTGGCTACAGCCGCTGTTGATCCTGTGCCGACCGTGAAGGCCCCGTTGGCCAAGGAGAAGTACGCCGGACTGGCCTGCGATCCGTTCGATCGCCGTCTCGGTAAGACGATGCTCAATAACGGCGTCGGACCTGAGGCCCGCGTCGCCGCTGCATGCTGGCAAATCGAGTGGCGCGGCCGTGCGAAGACTCCGCTTCCGCCCATCACCGTGCACGCCTCCAAGACATACCCCTCGGCGATGGTTGAGCGCGTCAGGAAGGCGACCGCTGCAGGCCATCGACTCTTCGGCCGCTTCGCAGATGTGAGCAAGTACGAAGCACTGGTATCGCGAGATGCTGCGTTCTCATGCGCCACGGGTGAGGCCATCGTGGATGGCCGTCCCCTCTTCTTCAACCGATCCTGGTCGAGAGAGTTCAATTCCGGCTGTAAGGGCGCCGACTACTCTCCGTCAAGTTGGACCAGCACGATCCTGGGAGATGGCGGCCGGGAGTACTTCGCCTGGTCTCTCACGGGGCCGGATGCAAACAACCACTTCACCGACGCCAACACCCTCGGTCCCATGTGGTTTCTCGGGGCGATGAGCCACGAGTTCGTCCACAGCATCCAGATGCAGCGATCGCTGGAGGCGAAGTCTGCCCCGGGATGCTGTGGCCAGGAGTCAATCGGCCGCTGGTTCGGTGAAGGCCAGGCGCAGTATCTCGGCAACTTTGCGGCAGGCCTGACCATCGGGCCGAAGGACATCCGGTCCGCGCAGTTGCGCCAGCTCCGCGAAGTGATGCGCGAGGAGAAGGTGAAGACAATCGATCTGGCGTCGATGGAGAGCGACTGGCAGACCCAGCTCGTCTATCCGGCCGGATACTTCGCCTACGAGTGGCTCGTTGCCCACTACGGCGCAGAGGCAACCTTTACCTGGTGGAATGAGTGGAACTCCGAGTGCGACCGCCCCGGGTCGGGAGAGTGCTGGCGAGCCAAGTCCGAGGAGATCTATGGCATGAGCGCGGACGAGCTTCTCGCCAAGCTGAGCACCTATGTGAATGCGCAGGTGAAGGGATGAGCAAGCGTGCGGGCGTCCTCGCGGGCTTCGTGGTGGTAGCTTCGATAGCCGGTGCCTTGGGAGTCGCTCCAGCCGTCGCGGCACCGGATCCGGTCGTCTACCAGACCGTCAGACAGTCGCAGGAGAACGCATTCTTCGACATCACCAGCACGAACAACGCCCAACTCGGTCAGTCGCTGGAGGTCAAGAAGGCTGCGAGGTGGACATCACTGGAGATGGGCACCTATCAGGTCAAGCTCGTCAATGACCCGAAGGTCTACACCTGGCTGGCCGAGGGCAAGTACGACGAGAAGTGGTTCACGAGCCACAGGAGCGGCTACAAGGTCAAGGCGCGAGTGACCCTTGAAGTCTGGCGCTATGACCTCAGTGGTCCGATTCCGGAGAGGATTGACCTCGCGCTCGACTTCACGCAGGTGCACCGTTCGAGCGTGAGTGCCACGATGACGGTCGGTCAGCGCGTTGCCTTCCCGCTCAAGGGGGGCGTCTCAGTGCAGCCGGGCCGCTACTTCTTTGTCGTCGGAGTGCGCTTCGCGGACAAGAACATCTTCAACCTGCGCTTCACCGGGCAGGAGAACGGCACCAACACGATGGGCGGCTACGAGCATGACCAGCCCATCAAGCCGGAGTGCGGGAAGTACAAGATGACGAAGGACGCCCATCCCGGTGGACAGGCGTACAGGAGTGATGGCAGCAGTGTGCCCCCGCGCGAACCGGGGAGCCTCATGCCATTCCTCACGGCGTTCGAGGTCGTCGACACGAAGGTGTCCATGTCATGCGACATGGATGGAAACTTCGATCCCGGCGACCAGATATGGAATCCGGGTGATCTCGGGATGGTCATCCGCGGCCAATGACGACGCTTCCGCGCTAGGCCGCTACTACGCCCCGGGCGGGCCAGAGATCCGGCCGAAACGCTCGAGTGCGCTCTCGTGCTCCGGAAGCGCCCCAGGGTCGATGTCGGCGACGTCGATCTGCGGCGATCCCCACTTCTCGAGCGTCGCGGCGATCGA
>JBJOJS010000047.1:0-19902 GCA_046046455.1 Actinomycetota bacterium
CCTCCGGCGGCAACGGCAATCGCGCACTGAACAGCGAAGGCGAGTGCGACACCGATCCACACGGCGAGCCGGCGATAGCGCGTCGAGAGGACGAGGGTCGCGATGAAGGTCTTGTCGGGCAGTTCGGCCGGGAAGATGAGGATGAAGGCAAGTCCGACCGTCGCGAGGTCGGGGATCATGAGTCGGGAAGCTTGGCCGCGAGCGTCGGCCAGATCGTGGGAGTCTGGGGATGGCGCGGACCGGACCACGGCGCAGGCGGCAGGTAGAAGCGCTGAGCCAGGTGATACACCGCTGACTCATAGCGGCCCCTGAGGCGGCGGAAGATCTCGAAGGCCTCGTCCCTGTCGCGCTCAATCGTGATTCCCGCTGACGCGAGGTAGTCGAGCGCGTGGTCGAACTCCTCGCGCGTAAGCGTCGACTCACGTGTGCCGTAGGAAATGAGCACCTTCCTCGTTGCGGGGACCTGAGCGCGCAGACTGTCGAGGGTCACTGCTTCGGAAACAGCCTGCATGCCGTGAGGCAGGTAGGAGTCCATGGCGCTCGGCTCCCCGGGCTTCGTCGAGTCCCGCTCCGTGACGCCGAAGACGGTCAGTGTCGTCTCGACTCGGCGCTTCCAGGGCTGTAGGCGGATGAGCGACGAGAGTGCGATCTCCGCGGCATCGATGGACAGGATCGCCTGCGTGCCCTCCTGGAGCAGGGTGACCGTGCGCGGATCCGGCGTGTCCTTGGAGATCGCGCTGCTCAGCGCCGCTGCATCAAGGGCGGAGACGAGGGCGATCAGCCAGTTGCGCGTGCTCACGGCTGATCTGAAGCGGTTGAGTGAGGGATAGAGCGTCTGCGTCAGGCGCACCTGAGCAGTCCAGGGGACCCACTGCGCGAAGATCTGCGGGATATCGCCTTCGCCCTCGAGCATCTTGACGCGCACGAGGAACTCCGGTCCCCACTCGGGCGCACCGCTCAACGAGGTATCGAGGAGCACGCGCGATTCGCGCGCGAGATAGGCCTGGTAGAGCGTGGGGAGGAATCCGATGAGCAGTGCGATGACAGCCGGCCCGGTCATCGCCGCGAAGAAGTCGAGGATCGTCACGCTCTCGGCCGGGGTGCCGATGAGCCCCAGCGTCAGTAGACCGGAGCCTGCCTGGAGGAATGCGTCGTTCAGGCTCACGTCGGTAACGCCGAAGATCATGAACGCGTACGCCGCGAGGAAGAGGACAAGCCACACGACGAGTGCGGCCACGATCCCGAGCGGTCCGCTCCATGCCAGCACCCGATCACGCGCTGGGTACGAGCGCATCAGGCGGGAAGCGCCCGTGAAGACCGCATCCGTGCCTCGGATGACGATGGCGAAGAGCCACGACACCGAGATGCGCGGGATCACCATGGTGCGGACGATGCTCATGCCCGCTGAGATGAGTAGGGCGACGCCGACGAGGAATGGCACGATCCGTACGACCGGATCCCACGATCCGAAATCGGCCTCGAGCGCCCACATCACGCCCCGAGAGTAGTGGTGATGGGGATCGGGCAGGTCCCACTAGGCTGCTCGCGTGACCTGGGATGCGCAGACCGGCGTACTCGTCGTGGGCGCCGTTGCGCTCCTGGCGCTGGTCCTCGCGGTCATCCTCACCCTCCGTACCAGCCGCATGAAGTCGCAGTACACCGTCCTGTCCGCGGCCGACGGGCGAGAGAACTTCGTCGAGGTCGTGGCGCGCAAGACCGAGGAGGTCGAGGCGCTCCGCGACGATGTCGCCCGGCTCGCTGACGAACTTCGCTCCACCCAGCGCGAACTCCAGATGGCAGTTCGCCACATCGGGGTCGTGCGCTATGACGCCTTCGGCGACATGGGGGGGCGCATGTCGTTCAGCGCCGCCCTTGTCGACGACCACGGCAACGGCTTCGTCCTCACCTCGGTCCACGCCCGCAGCGAGTCGCGCAGCTACATCAAGCAGCTTCGCGGTGGCATGGCTGAGGTGGCGCTGTCCCCCGAGGAGGCTGCTGCCGTAGCCGATGCCGTCGCGAGCATCCCCCGCGGCCGGTTGGAGTAGCCGCAGGCGATCAGCCGGGGATCTTGACTCGCCCCATGCCGGTGAAGTGTGCGTTGGTCCACGGAGTGCCCTTGACCACACCCTTCACCACGCCGATGCCGTAGTCCGATGCGTGCACCACCTTGCCGTCGCCGATGTAGATGGCCACGTGGTGGGCGCCGTTTTCGAAGTAGAACGCCAGGTCTCCCGGCACTGCTTCCTTGAGGGAAATGCGCTCCGTCTGCTCGTACTGGGCACGGCTGTAGTGGGTCAACTTCACGCCCGCGGCGCGCCATGAGTAGACGACGAGGCCGGAGCAGTCGAAGACGTCGGGTCCCTCGCCACCCGATCCATAGGCATCGCCGACCTGGGCCAGTGCACGTTGCACGACCTGCTCGCGGATGACGTCATCGTCCGCGAGCGCGTCGCGCTCGCGCTGGGCCTTCTTGCGGTAGTCAGCGGCGGCCTGCCGGCTGGCATCGTCATGGACGCTGCCTCGCGTCCTCTCGTCGGCCACCCCGGGCGCCGCAGAGGCGGCGGGCGTACCCACGGCGATGGCCGAGGCCATGAGCGCGGGGGCGATGAGTGCGGTCGCGAGTCGAGTGGTGGTCAGGCGAGTAGTGGTCAGGCGGGTGGTACGGCGGATCGTGCGGCGCATGCGCTCCCTCTTCCGTCCGCCTCCCAGGTGAGCTGTCGGGCTCGGGCTGAAGAGCGCCCTACCCGCGTGCTGCGAGCACGCGGGATTCGCCCCAGGAGGGCCTTGCCCTCCCGGCCGCGACCGGCTGTCGCGTCCGTCTCGTCAGGGTGGTGGCCCTGACGTGGGTCCCCGGTACGGCGCCCCTCGGGATCCGGGTCGTGGTGCCCCCGGTCGAGGCTTGCCGATTCGGCGGTCCGCTCGTCGGGGGCGGTTGCCCCCATCTGCCGAGCGACTTCATGACCCTGCCATGACCGATCGGGGACGGGTCAAATGACCGTCCGAATAACGGAACGATAACGAGACGTCACAGGGGAATCATCAGTAACAGACCTCCGGGGGGTCCCCCGGGGCCGACCAGCATCCGCCTTCCAGCCCCGCGGACGACCGGCAGATGTCAGGGGAGCGGTCGGCGGAACAGGAGGATCACCCGTTCCGGCTTCATCCCCGCGTGTTCGTAGAGGTCCGTGGCCCCGGTGGTGTTCTCACTGTCGACGGTGAGGGTCATCGCTGTTCGCCCCTCGCGGGCGGCCTGGGCGAAGGCAGAGCGCAGGAGCCAGGTGGCGATGCCCCGCCCCCGGGCGCGGGGCACGACTCCCAGGACGCGCACGTGTCCTGCGTTGCGTTCGATGCGGGAGTCGTCCTGCATGCACAGCCCTACGGGCTCACCGTCCAGCCAGGCGATCCACCATGTGTCCGGCCGCGCGTCGCGTCGATCGCGCAACCAGGGCATCCACTCGTCGTACGACTTCGCCACGAAGCCGAAGTGCTCGGCGAACGCCTCCTGGTCCAGACGATGGATGAGGCGCTTGTCGTCGTCCGTCACGGCGATCGTGCGCGTCACGCCCGGTGGCGCCGGCGGCTGGTCCTGCGCATATCCGGCAGCCAATGCGATGTGCATGTGCCAGTAGCGCCGGACCTCTGAGAATCCCGCGGAGCGAAGTGCATCGACGTAGACCTCGTCCTGCGCGAAGGCCCCGCCTTCGATCCGCCACTCCGGCCCGACTCCCTTGAGTCGCTCGGCCACGCTGATGCCCATGGCGATCAGTGGCGGCAGGAGATCGGGTCCGTGTGCGGGGACCGCGTAGGCGTCGATGAAGAAGGTCCGGACGGCCTCATCCTGCTCGACGATGAGGAGCCCGACGGCAGCTCCCGCGTCGTCGAGGATGAGCCGGTGCTCATCCAGCACCGCGTCGGGGTTGACGATGTCCGATCGCACGGATTCACGACTGGCCTCGGCCATGGCGAGCACGCCCGAGTCCGCCGCAGAGACGACGGAGTAGGCGAGATCGATGTCCGGGCCATCGAGGTAGCCGTCGACCTCGCTGAGACCGAGCGGCCGCGCGAAGTAACCGGGTGGGAGCACCCGTGGAGTTTAGGCGCTTCAGGCGGTGGGGAGCGCTGCGATGCGACGCACGAGGTACGGCGAGAACCAGCCGGCGTACTTGGCCTGCAGAGCGGGATCGCGCCAGTCCGAGCCGCTCACGACCTCGCGACAGGTCGGTGCCCCGCATAGGCAGCGGAACTCGTCGTAGTCGCTGGCGTCGCACATGGCGTAGTCGAAACTGAGCTCCTCGCCCGGCTCGATGTCGCGCATCGCGACGAGGAGCTGGGAGCCCGCGAGACCGCAGTTGGGCTCGCATGAGTGGTTGAGCATGTCACCGGGCTCGGGCGTGTCGTCGGAGACGAGGAAGAGATCCGTGTCGATCTGGATCGAGCGGTGCTGACGATCGATCGACAAAGTGGCCAACCGGCTGCTGTCCACGACCCAGCCGCCGAAGCCGGCGACGGTCTCACCCGCGCTAATGCGCTCCGTGACGTACGAGCCCCAACCCTTGTCCCCCGCGGGACGAGCCTCGGCCTTGGGAGTCAGCCAGTTGTAATCCAACGAGACCTCCTTGATCGCATCGCGCGTGAGCGCGGACGGGAAGTGTGACATGTGCAAGCGAGGTTGTGAAATCGGAGCGACTGGCTGAACGTTCAGTCGGGATCGTGGGGCGTTGATCGTGGTGACACCATGGACACATGACGCAGGACCCGCCGATCGACCTTTCCGCTGAGGCTGCACCGCAGCAGGTGGTCGTGGTGGCTGATGCCGGCGCCGACCCGCCCTCGGCTGCCTTCGTGCAGCAGCCTGCCAAGGTGATGCGGATCGGCTCGATGATCCGCCAGCTCCTCGAGGAAGTGCGTAACGCCCCGCTGGACGAAGCTGCCCGGGCGCGCCTGCGCGACATCCATGCGCGATCCCTCAGCGAACTCGAAGACGGTCTCGCGCCGGAGCTCGTCGACGAACTCCAACGCCTTTCCCTTCCCTTCACCGACGAGGTGGTCCCGACCGAGGCCGAACTCCGCATCGCCCAGGCCCAGCTCGTCGGCTGGCTCGAGGGGCTCTTCCACGGCATTCAGACCGCGCTCTTCGCGCAGCAGATGGCCGCGCGCGCCCAGTTCGAGGAAATGAGGCGCCAGGCCATGCCCGGAGCGCTTCCCAGCGGCGCTGATGGTCCCGTCGAGGGACAGCCGGGCTCTGGCCCCGGTCTCTACCTCTAACCTTTGCCTGTGATCGATCCTCGCCTGCTCCGGGAGTCCCCTGACGATCTGCGCGAGTCGCAGCGACGTCGCGGCGAGGACGTTGCGCTCGTGGATCGGCTCGCAGCCCTCGATGTGGAGCGACGAGCCAAGCAGACGGCGTACGACGACCTGCGTGCCGAGCAGAAGCAGCTATCCAAGCGCATTGGCCCCCTGCAGGGATCCCTGAAGAAGGGCGACACCTCGGTCCAGTCCGAACTCGACGACCTCATGGCGCAGGCCGGTGATCTGGCGGACCGGGTCAAGGCCGCGGACGCCGCCGCCAGCGAAGCGACGCGAGCCTTGGACGAAGCGTGGCTCGAGCTCTCCAATGTCGTCGATATGAGGGCTCCCGTGGGCGGCGAGGAGGACTTCGCCGTACTCGAGGTGGTGGGGAGTCCTCGCGACTTCACCGCCGAGGGCTTCGCTCCCCGCGACCACCTCGAGCTCGGAGAGCTCCTCGGCGCCATCGATGTCGAGCGCGCCGCCAAAGTCTCCGGCTCGCGCTTCTACTACCTCACCGGCGTCGGTGCCCTCCTGGAGTTCGCTCTGCTCAACCTCGCCATGGCCCAGGCGACACGCAATGGCTTCATCCCGGTCATCCCGCCCGTGCTCGTGTCGCCGCGCGCGATGGAGGGCACCGGCTTCCTCGGTCAGGCAGCTGAGAACGTCTACCGGATCGAGTCCGACGACATGTACCTCGTCGGTACGGCCGAGGTGCCTCTCGCGGGCCTGCACAGCGACGAGATCCTGCCCGTGAGCAAACTGCCTCTGCGCTACGTCGGCTGGTCCTCCTGCTTCCGGCGCGAGGCCGGCTCCTACGGCAAGGACACGCGCGGCATCATCCGGGTCCACCAGTTCGACAAGGTCGAGATGTTCGTCTTCTGCGATCCGGCCGACGCCGAGGCCGAGCACGAGCGCATCCTGCAGTGGGAGCGCGACTTCATGGACGCCCTGGAGATCCCCTACCGCGTGATCGATGTCGCCACGGGCGATCTGGGCTCCAGTGCCGCGCGCAAGTTCGACATCGAAGCTTGGATTCCCACGCAGGGCACCTATCGCGAGGTGACCTCGACCTCCAACACGACGCAGTTCCAAGCGCGTCGCCTGGGCATCCGCATGCGCTCGGGGGATGAGGTGCAGCCCGTCGCCACTCTCAACGGCACGCTCTGCGCGATGCCGCGCATCATCGTGGCGATCCTCGAGAACCATCAGCAGGCCGACGGCTCAGTCATTGTCCCCCAGGCTTTGCGCCCGTACCTCGGTCGAGACGTCCTCGAGTTGCCATGAGCCTGGCGTCGCGTGTGCGCGGCGTCGCAGCCCTCGTCGCGGCGGCTGGTCTCCTTGCGGCCTGCACGGGTGGAGTGGACGGAGGCGGATCGACGTCCGTGCCGACACCCAGCCCGACGGTGACGAGCGCGTCCCCCGCACCCAGCCCCACGGCCGCGCCGACTTCCCCGCCCACTCCCGCGCCCACGCCGCCGCCGCTCGCGCCGGGGACGTCTCGCGGGCGACTCGTCGTCGTTCAGCAGGCAGAGGACGCGGCTCTGGTGTCGGGTGGTCAGCCCATCCGCTTGACCCTCGCGCGGACGGGGAACATCGCATCGTGGTTCACCGCACCGCCCCAGAAACTCGCGGGCGCCATGACGACCGAGCAGGCCCTGCTCACCCTTGGCTGGCGCCCCGCCGATGACGGGACAACCGCGTCGCTACCCAACCCGCGCCCCAATGGCCTGCTCAGCTTCGGCGGAGGAAGCCTGGCCTTCACCGTGCAGCGCGCCAATGTCCGAGCCGACGGCACTCTCGTCCTCGACATCCGCCCCATCGGACCCGTGCCCGAGACCGTCGAGTCCTACGGCCCCGTCTCTCTCACTCTCGATGGCGCACCCGGCGTGCTCGACCTGGGTGCGACGCTCGGTGAGCTCACCGTGCGGGTCATCGTCACCGGTGACCGCAGTGAGCAGGCGGTGATCCAGGTGGTCGACGCGGCCGGCGAGGTTGTGGAGTCAGCCTTCGTGTCATCAGACCAGACGACGATCGACAGTTGGCTCGACGTGACGTCAGGTGCCACAACGTGGACTGACCCCGTCGTGACCTTCACACCCCCGGAGAGGTCCAAGCCCGGCACGGTGCGCGTCAGCGGTGGTCTCACCGTGGCGGGCACCACGACCCCTCTCGACCGGGTCATCGCTCGCTGGAGCCTCCCCCTCACGCGCTGATCGGCCATCGTGGGGGCTCACGTCCCCTACGCTCCTCGCGTGGAGTTGAGCCGCATCGAGGGAGAGGCGCCCGGAGCCGTCCTGCGAGCGGCGTGGTGGGCATGGTGGGCCGTCGCAGTCTCTTGGATCATCGGAGCGCTGCGGCTCGGCGCCTACGTCCTGTCCAACTATTTCAACGGAGACGGCGACGACGCACCCGTAGGCATCTGGGCGATGATCTTCGACGTCGGCAGGATCGCCGTCGGGTCATCCACTGCCGTCGCCCTGCTCTTCGTCATCATCCTGGCGGCTCGCACCCGGACCTCCACGGTCGTCGCCTTCGCGGTCGTGACGCTGAGTGTGCTCTTCACGCTGTTCATCTACCTCGTGGATTTCATGGCCTGGATGGTGTCAGCGAAGGGCCTCTTCGCCTTCACTCCGCGGATGCTTCGACTCGACTACGCCTATCTCGCGATGACGCTCGTGATCCTTGCCGCCAGTCACTTCGTGTCCGGCTACCTCGGTTCACTCGTCTACGCGATCGCGCTCGTGGTCACGGGCGCATTCCTCGCCGCCGCGGCGCGACGCTGGCGTGCGATCGAGAGGCTCGTCGAGTCCTGACCCACACATGCGAATGCCCTCCCCGTGTGCGGGGAGGGCATTCGGCTGGTCTGTCTAGGCGGGCACGGTGGGGAGGTTGCTGAGTGCCGGGGCGAAGCGCTCGTCGGAGAGTGACTCATCGACCATCGATCCGGCCAGGTAGCTCTCGTAGGCGGCGAGGTCGAAGTGCCCGTGGCCGCACAGGGCGGTGAGGATCACTGTCTCCTCGCCCGTCTCCTTGGCCTGCTCCGCCAGTCGGATCGCCTGTGCGATGGCGTGCGTGGGCTCGGGTGCGGGCACGATTCCCTCGCTCCGCGCGAACTTCACCGCACCCGCGAAGCACTCCGTCTGCGGGATCGCGACCGCGTCCATGAGGCCGAGCTCGTAGACGTGCGAGATGAGTGGCGCCATACCGTGATAGCGCAAGCCGCCCGCGTGGATGGGATCGGGGATGAACTCGTGACCGAGCGTGTGCATCTTCATGAGCGGCGTCATGCCCGCGGTGTCGCCGAAGTCGTAGGCGTACACACCGCGCGTGAGCGACGGGCACGACGCAGGCTCGACCGCGGTGATCTGCGGGTTGATCTTGCCCGCGAGCTTCTCGCGCAGGAAGGGGAAGGACAGGCCGGCGAAGTTGGAGCCACCGCCCGTGCACCCCACGATGTGCGTGGGTGTATCCCCTGCCATCTGCAGCTGGAGGATCGCCTCCTCGCCGATGACCGTCTGGTGCAGGAGCACGTGATTGAGCACGGAGCCGAGTGCGTAGCGCGTGTCGGGATTCGTGGCGGCCACCTCGACGGCCTCGGAGATCGCGATGCCGAGTGAGCCGGACCAGTTGTTGGGATCCTTGGCGAGCTCGCGTCCGATCGCCGTGACATCCGAGGGGGAGCGGTGGATCTGCGCGCCGAAGGTCTCGATCATGAGCCTGCGGTAGGGCTTCGCATCGTATGACGCACCGACCTGCCACACCTCGCAGTCCAGGCCGTAGAGGGCGCACGCGAAGGCGAGCGCCGTGCCCCACTGACCGGCACCGGTCTCGGTCGTGAGCTTCTTGGTGCCGTCCTTCTTGTTGTAGTAGGCCTGGGGCACCGATGTGTTGGGCTTGTGCGATCCAGCGGGCGAGACGCCCTCGTACTTGTAGTAGATGCGCGCCGGCGTGCCGAGCAGCTTCTCCAGGCGATGCGCGCGGAAGAGCGGCGAGGGTCGCCACTGGCGGTAGACATCGAGTACGCCGCCGGGGATCTCGACGTACCGCTCGCCGGTGACCTCCTGCATGATGAGGTCGATCGGGAAGAGCGGCAGCAGGTCGTCGGGCCCGACGGGATCCATGCGACCGGGGTGCAGCGGTGGTGGCGGCGGTGCCGGCAGGTCGGCGACGAGGTTGTACCAGGTCGTGGGCATCTGATCTTCGCTGAGCACGTACTTGTGCTGCTGCACGGTGTCGTCCATGGCTCCGCCTTCCGCACTGATCCGCGGGGACGCACTATCCCCGCGGGGATCCGACCCGGACATCCCGGGGATTCGGACGGTACCCGACCTGACAGCATGACGTGCGTGGATTCATCAGGTCAGTACGCCGTCCCGGTCCCCTCGGGGGTCCGACTCATCGCATCCGATCTGGACGGGACTCTCCTGCTCTCCGACGGCTCCGTCGGGCGCCGGACCCGGGAGAGCCTCGACCGACTCGGCGAGAGCGACCTGGACCTCATCATCGTCACCGGTCGCCCACCGCGGTGGATCTCGCCCATCGTCGACATGACCGGCCATCGGGGCGTGGGCATCGCGGCCAATGGTGCCGTGGTGCTCGATCTGGCCGATGGTCACGTCACCGAGGTCTTCCCGATGAATGGGGATGCGGCACTCGAGGCGGTGGATCGCCTGCGCCGCGCGGTGCCGGGGATGGTCTTCGCCGTGGAGCGAGCACGACCCGGGGGGCGACTCGCTCCCACCGGGGGTGCGTCGTACGACGCACTCGATGCGACGCTTGCCGACGCCACGGAGTTTGCGCTGGCCGATGGCTACACCCCGAGGTGGCCTGTGCCACCGCAGACCCACGTGGGACCCATCGAGGAACTCGTGGCCGATGGCGATGTCGTCAAGATCCTGGCACGACCCGGCGAGGGTGAACCCATGGATCCCGAGGAGCTGTACGCGCGCGGTCTCCGGGCGATCGGCGACCTCGCCGAGGTGACGCACTCGGGCTATGGCGATTCCCTGATCGAGTTGAGTGCTGCCGGGGTGACGAAGGCGACGACGCTGGCGCGCGTAGCCGCAGCCGAGGGACACGGGGCACTGCACGTCGTCGCTGCCGGGGACGGGCCCAACGATCTGCCGATGCTTGCCTGGGCCGGCACGTCCTACGCCATGGCCAATGCCCATCCTGAGGTCCTCGACCTTGCGACGCACGTCCTCCCCAGCAACGACGATGAGGGTGTCGCGGATCTGATCGACGCGGTGCTCGCTGAGCATGCGCGCGGCTTCACCGCCTGAGGGCTAGCTGCGTCGCGGCTTCCAGGCGAGTGCGCGCTCATTGCGTGACGCGAGATCCGCGGTCGTGGTGATCCGCTGTGCCCGCGTGGATTCCCGCTTGGCATTGCCAATCCACTCGAGGATGCCCCGCCGTGCAGACGCAGGGAAGGAGTTCCAGTAGGTGCGAGCGGCAGGGTCGGCATCGAGTGCGGCAGCAAGGTCGGCAGGCTCGACAAGGGCGTCGACATCGTTGAGGCGATCCCACCCGCCGTCCACCTTCGCGGCCTCGGCCGCACATCTTCCTGCCTCGGTCACCTGTCCTGCGGCAGCCAGTCGTTCGTAGCGCTCCTTGTTGACGCGCGACCACGACGATCCGACCTTGCGGGGAGTGCACAGGAGCGCTGATCGCTGCTCGTCGATGCGGCCTGGCTTCGAGTCGATCCAGCCGAAGCACAGGCACTCCTCGTTCAGGTCCTGCGCCGATACGTACTCCTGCGCGTCACTCACGAACATCTTCTTCGTCGTGACGACCCAGACTCCTGACGAAGTGGCGTGGTGTGCGTCGAGCCAATCCCTCCATTCCTTGCGCGAGGAAACCTCAAGCAGCGGGAAGGCCGGAGTGAGCGTCACGTTGGTCTAGACGCTGAGGATGATCTTGCCGGTCACCTCGCCGGCCTCGAGCGCGCGATGCGCATCCGCCGCGTCGGTGAGAGGCATGACACGGTCGATGACCGGCTTCACGATGCCGGCCGCGATCCATGGCCAGACGTGCCGCTCGACCTGGGTGCAGATCTCGGCCTTCTGCTCGGGCGTGCGCCCCCGCAGAGTGGTCGCGTGCAGCGTGCCGTTGCGGCGTAGGAGCGTGCCCAGGTCGATCTCGGCCTTGACCCCGCCCTGCATCCCGATGATGACGAGGCGTCCCCCGGGCGCGAGGCAGGAGACATTGCGCTCGAGGTACTTCGCCGCCATGTTGTCGAGGATGACGTCGACCCCGCGGCCACCGGTCTCCGCGGCGATCACCTCGACGAAGTCCTGCTCGCGATAGTTGATGAGCACTTCGGCACCGAGCTCCTCGCATCGAGCGAGCTTCTGCGCGGATCCCGCCGTGACCGCCACACGTGCCCCGAGGGCCCGGGCCACCTGGATCGCCATGGTGCCGATCCCGCTGCCGCCACCGTGGACGAGGAACCAGTCACCGCGCTGCAGATGTGCTGTCATGACGAGGTTGGACCACACCGTGCATGCGACCTCGGGCAGTCCGGCGGCGGTGATGAGATCGACCCCCGCGGGGATCGGCATGGCTTGGCCGGCCGGCACGGCGACCCGTTCGGCATAGCCACCGCCGGAGAGAAGGCAGCACACCTCGTCACCGACGGACAGCGAGGTCACTCCGGGACCGAGTTCCGCGACCGTGCCCGAGCACTCCAGTCCGAGCCACTCGGGTGCGCCGGGTGGCGGGGGATAAAGGCCCTGGCGTTGGAGGATGTCTGCGCGATTGACCGCCGCTGCAGCGACATCGACGATCACCTCCCCCGGTCCGGCTACAGGGTCGGGCACCTCCTGCCAGGCGAGCACATCCGCGTCCCCCGGAGTGGTGATGACGATTGCGCGCATGTCAGGACGTGGGCGGAGGGGTCACGTGGTAGCCGTTTCCCTCGGAGTGGCGGATGACGACGAGCTGGTCGCCCTTCTGCAGGATGCGGATATCGCTGGTGTCGAATCGGTGTACGACGTCATCACGGATCACGGCGAGCACGATCTCGCCGGAGGCGTCCACCTCGGCGGGCGACACCCCGAGCTCCTCCTTGGTGATCGCGCGCTGGACCACCTCGAGCCCACGACCCGAATCCAGCAGGTCCTCCATGAGCGTGCCCGCGACGGGAGAGAGGAGTGACAGGGCCATCAGGTGTCCGGCCGACTCTGCGGTGGGGATGACGCTGCTCGCACCGGACTGACGCAGGATCTGCGCGTTGGCCGCCTCGCGCGCTGCGGCGACGATCTCGGCCTTGGGCGCGAGCCGACGTGCGGTGAGCGTCACGAGGACAGAGGTGTCGTCTTCATCGGTGGCCACGATGATCTTGGAGGCGCGCTCGGTGGCGGCATCGCGGAGGACATCCTCGCGCCGGGCGTCACCCAGCACCCCGGCGAGTCCCATGCG
The DNA here is from genome assembly GCA_046046455.1 of Actinomycetota bacterium. Classification (GTDB taxonomy): domain Bacteria; phylum Actinomycetota; class Actinomycetes; order S36-B12; family S36-B12; genus Mxb001. Next base: position 12,709 of record JBJOJS010000047.1, read on the forward strand.
GTTGGCGTCCTGGACGGCGGTCTTGTCCATGCTCACCACGACGATGGAGAGCGGAGAGATGCCGCTGTCCAGCAGCATGCGTGCGGCGGATCGGCCCTTGACGCCGAAGCCGATGATGACGGTGTGGTCTTCCACGCGCTGCCTCCAGCGGCTTGTGCGGATCTCGTCTCGCGTCTTGCGGGTGAGTACCTCGATGGTCGTGCCGACGAGCACGATGAGGAAGATGAAGCGCAGGGGGGTGATGACGAGGATGTTGACGACGCGTGCGGACTCGCACACGGGCACGATGTCGCCGTAGCCGGTCGTCGAGAGACTGACCGTCGCGTAGTAAAAGGCGTCCACCCACGTGATGCCGCCGATGTCCCCCCGGTCGGCGTAGCAATCGCCCTCGAAGTAGACGATCACAGCGGCGATGACCAAGGCGCCGACGGCGATCAATACGCGGACGAGGATGTTGCGAGAAGGGCTCCACGGCCTGCTGGGCAGCAGGATCCGGGCGGTGAGCGCCTCGGGATCGTCATCGACGGCGACGGGTCGCTGTCGCCTCTTGTCGGCCACGACCGCTGACGCTAGCGGACGTCGGGGACGGGGAGCAGTGTGACCGTGGTCCCGGCGAGCCCGCCCGATGGCGGGATGGCCACGAGTGCATCCGCCAGCGCGAGACTGCGCAGCATCGCCGGGCCGTCGAAGCGCAGTGGGCGGGCCTGCCCGTCCTCGATGACCACGGGGATGATCCGGGTGTCGCGCGGGTGACTCGTGACGTCGACGCCGAGCACCGCTGCGCGTTCCTCGAGAGGGACCCCTCGCATGGTCGAGATGACCGGCGCAGCCAGGGTGACGAGGCCGCTCACGGCCGCGAGGGGATTGCCGGGGAGCCCGACGACGGGTCTCCCGTCGGGAAGGACAGCCAGCAGCATGGGATGACCGGGGCGCACCTGCACTCCATCGACAATCCAGCGAGCTCCGAGATGGTCGAGTACGTCGTGGACGAAGTCGACGGGGCCAGCGGCAGTGGATCCCGTGGTCACGATGGCGTCGGCGGTGGAGTCCTCGATCTCCTCGAGTAGCGCCTGTCGTGTGTCGGGGACGCGGATCGGCGGATTGGCGCGTGCCCCGAGGTCGGCGAGCCACGGTGGCACGAGTGGACTGAGGGCGTCGCGCACGCGCCCGGGGCGCGGCAGTCCGCGCTCGAGAAGTTCATCTCCGAGCACGAGGATGGCAACGGTGGGGGGTGGAATCACGTCGAGTGAGTCGTATCCGGCGGCCGCGGCGAGCCCCAGCATCGCGGGAGTGACGACGGAGCCGGCAGGTATGAGCGGCTCGCCCGCCGCGCACTCCTCTCCGCGTGGTCGCACGTCCGTGCCCGGAGGGAGGGAGGAGCCCGAGTCGTCGGGCAGCCCGGTCAGGGGATCGAGGGGGAAGAGCCGATTGCCGTGAAGTGCTGTCTCGATCCCCGCTTGCTCGCTGCGCAGGATTGCGTCACAGCCCTCGGGCAATGCTGCACCCGTGGCAATCGCAACAGCGGTGCCGGGGTCGAGACGGGAGAGGGATTCGCTCCCGGCGCGCACGTCGGCATCGGCGAGCAGCCATGGGCTCGGCCCTGCGACGGCGTATCCGTCCATGGCCGCCGCGTCGAAGGGCGGGAGGTCGGTGAGTGCGGCGATCGGCTCGGCGAGTGCGCAGCCGAGTGCGGCCTCGAGTCGCACGGCAACCGGGTCCAGCGTTCGCGCGGCGGCGACGGCGACGCGGCGTGCCTGGTCCCAGGGAAGTGCAGTACTCACCCGATCAGGGTGCCACCGCGGATGCGCCAAAGGCTGCCGACGCTCCGCGCAGCCGGTCAGCCGCGATGCAGGCCGAGATCCCACTCTCCGCTGAGCCGCATGAGCGCGTGTGCGGCCTCGTCGAGCTTGCCGTCGCCGGCCTTGGCGACGGCATAGCCGAGAAGGAAGGTCGTGATCGGTGCGGCCGGACGGTCCACTGCGTGTGCCGCGTCACGCGCCACGTCGAGGAGGAGTTGCGCGTCCACCTCGGGGATCTCCACGCCGAGATCGGTGGCCAGGGCCTGGCGAGCGACGGATGTCCACTGGCTGAGCGGGTCATGGGTCATGCCCCCATCCTCCCCCCTCGTTGTCCTCACCGGTGCGGTCGTTAAGCGGGGTCGTTCGCGACATTGCCGGTAACAACAACGAGTTGACGCCCATGTCAAGTTGACGCTAGTGTCAAGTCATGGCGCCCATCCTGCGCTCCCGCCTCGATCCCGCCGCCTGCGCGGCCAATCGTGTGGCCATGCTCGATGCCCTCGCCGAGATCGACGCCCTGCTGGCCAAGGTCGTCGCCGGGGGTGGCAGTGACGATGCCGAGAAGAACGCCAGGACCGTCGCGCGACACCGCGGTCGCGGCAAGCTCCTGCCGCGCGAGCGCATCAACCTCCTCCTCGATCGCGGATCGCCGTTCCTCGAGTTGAGTCCGCTCGCCGGTTGGGGTACCGACGACCCGCTCGGCGGCGGAGTCGTCACCGGTATCGGCCGCGTGCACGGCACTGAGGTCATGGTCGTGGCCAATGACCCGACGGTGAAGGGCGGATCACAGGGACCGACATCGGTCGCCAAGGGGCTGCGCGCCATGGAGATCGCGCGCATCAATCGCCTGCCCCTCGTCAGTCTCACCGAGTCGGGCGGCGCGGACCTGCCGAAGCAGGCGGAGATCTTCGTGCCGGGAGGGGCGAGCTTCAAGAACCTCACGCAACTCTCCGCCGCGGGCATCCCCACCGTCACGCTCGTCTTCGGATCGAGCACCGCGGGAGGTGCCTACGTGCCGGGCATGAGCGACTACGTCGTGCTGCAGAAGGACGCCGCTCGCGTCTACCTCGGCGGTCCACCCCTGGTGAAGATGGCCATCGACGAGGACGCTGACGAGGAAGAGCTCGGTGGCGCGGAGATGCACGCGCGCACCTCGGGCCTCGCCGATTACCTCGCCCTCGACGAGCCAGATGCCCTGCGCATCGGCCGCGAAATCGTCGAGCACCTGCGGTGGCGCAAGTCCGGTCCCGGGCCCGATCGCTCGCCCATCGATCCGGCGTACGACCCGGATGAACTTCTCGGCATCCCCAGTGCCGACGTGCGCCAGCCCTTCGAGGCACGCGAGGTGCTCGCCCGGATCCTCGACGGCAGCGAATTCGAGGAGTTCAAGCCGCTCTACGGGACGACGCTCGTGACAGGCTGGGGTCACATCGGGGGCTACGCAGTCGGCGTACTCGCCAACAACGGCATCCTCTTCAGCGAGGAGAGCCACAAGGGCGCACAGTTCATCCAGTTGTGCAATCGCATGGGTGTGCCGATCCTCTTCGCCCAGAACATCACCGGCTTCATGGTTGGCACGCGCTACGAGCAGGGCGGCATCATCAAGGACGGGGCGAAGCTCATTAACGCCGTGTCCAACTCCACGGTGCCGCACCTCACGCTGATGATGGGTGCGTCTTACGGTGCAGGTAACTACGGCATGTCGGGTCGTGCCTACGATCCGCGCTTTGTCTTCTCCTGGCCCAACCACCGGATCGCGGTCATGGGACCCAAGCAGCTTGCGGGCGTGCTCACGATCGTCGCGCGACAGAAGGCCGAGAGCATGGGCATCGACTTCGACGAGGCAGCGTTCGCCCCTATGCGCGATGCCTTCGAGCAGCAGGTCGAGAGCCAGTCGACGGCGCTCTTCGCCACCGGCAGGATCTGGGACGACGGCATCATCGACCCGCGCGACACCCGAACCGCCCTCACGCTCGCGCTCTCCGCGACGCACTCCGCCCCCGTCACCGGCGCCGATGCTTTCGGCGTCTTCCGGATGTGATCGCGATGAAGCGCATCCTCGTGGCTAATCGCGGCGAGATCGCCCGCCGCGTCTTCCGCACCGCGCGCGCCATGGGCATCGAGACGGTCGCTGTCTACTCCGAGCCCGATGCTGACGCGCCCTTCGTCCGTGAAGCGGACATCGCCATCCCGTTGCGCGGCGCGACCAGTGCCGAGACCTATCTCGATGTCGAGCAGATCCTCGATGCAGTACGCCGCTCCGGTACCGACGCAGTGCACCCCGGTTACGGCTTCCTCTCGGAGAACGCCGGCTTCGCTGAGCGCATGACAGCAGCCGGTGTCACCTGGATCGGTCCGACACCGGAGTCGATCCGCGCGATGGCACTGAAGGTCGAGGCCAAGCGCCTCGCGGCGGCTGCAGGAGTGCCGCTGGTGCCCGGCGCGGAACTGGGCGACGGCGTCGATACGGCCACGGTGGCTGCCGAGGTCGGCTATCCGCTGCTCGTCAAGGCTTCTGCTGGCGGTGGCGGCAAGGGCATGCGCATCGTGGAGCGAGCCGAGGACCTCGCCGACGCCCTGGAGTCCGCGCGCCGCGAGGCGCAGGCGTCCTTCGGCGACGCCACGGTCTTCCTCGAGCGCTACCTCGCCGAGTCGCGTCACGTGGAGGTGCAGGTCTTCGGAGATGCGTACGGCAGCGTCGTTCACTTGGGCGAGCGCGAGTGCTCGATCCAGCGCCGTCACCAGAAGATTGTCGAAGAGTCTCCTTCACCGGGCCTCGCACCCCATCTGGCCGAGCCGATGTACGCCGCTGCGGTCTCGCTCGCGCGCAGTATCGGATACGTCGGAGCAGGGACGGTGGAGTTCATCGTCGCGGGCGAGGGAGATGACCAGGAGTTCTACTTCCTGGAGATGAACACCCGTCTGCAGGTGGAGCATCCGGTGACCGAGATGGTCACCGGCCTCGATCTCGTCGAGTGGCAGATCCGCGTCGCGCGGGGTGAGCACTTGCCGCGCACGCAGGCGGAGATCGCCCCCTGCGGCCACGCGATCGAGGTGCGCCTCTACGCCGAGGATCCCTCGCGCGGCTACCTGCCCAACACCGGCACCCTGCAGTACTTCGAGACCCCCCCGGGAATTCGCGTCGACTCCGGTGTCGAGTCCGGATCGGTTGTGTCGGTGTACTACGACCCGATGCTCGCCAAGGTCATCGCGCAAGCCGCTGATCGCCCGACCGCGGCGGCGCAGTTGGCCCGGGGCCTGCGGGCCAGCCGCATCCACGGACTGGTCACCAATCGCGACTCGCTGGTGGCCATCCTGCAGTCGGAGCGTTTCCTCGCGGGTGAGACGACCACGGCCTTCCTCGACCACGAACCCGGCACACTCGCGCCGGGGGTCCCTGCTGACGTCATCGATCGACACCTCACAGCCATCGCGGCACAGGGGAGCGATGATGTGGCCGGCGTCCCGCGCGGCTGGCGCAATGTGCCGAGCGTGCCCGAGATCGTCGGTGTCACTCCGCTCGGCTCTGATGACGGTCCGACCATCGCCTACCGCGAGTCACGCGATGGCCTGCGTGTGAGCATCGTGCCCGCGGGCTCGGACGCGCACCTCGAGCCCGGTCGCGAGCTCTCCGAGGCCACGGTGACGGTCGCGGGATCACGTGTGACGGTGACGCTCGACGGCGTGCGTGTGACGCATGGCGTGGCGACGTACACCGATCTCGTCTGTGTCGACGACGGACTGTGGTCCACGCAGTGGCGGATCCGCCCACGTTTCGCCGATCTCGAGGCGGGTGCCGCGGCTGCGGGCCCATCTACACCGGTCCCGGGCACGGTCACCGTCGTCGAAGTCGCTGCCGGTGACCGCGTCACGGCGGGTCAGACGCTCGTTGTCCTCGAGGCCATGAAGATGGAGCACCGCATCACCGCCGACGCCGACGGCGTCGTGAGCGAGGTTCTCGTCGAGCCCGGTCAGTCCGTCGATGCGCACCAGGTGGTCGCGGTCCTGGCTCCCGCGGAGGCGGACGCGTGAATCGGCCGGTCGTCATCGCCAACTGCAGTGGATTCTTCGGCGACCGCATCTCGGCCGCACGCGAGATGGTCGAGGGCGGACCGATCGACGTGCTCACGGGCGACTGGCTGGCCGAACTCACCATGCTCATCCTCGCCCGGCAGCGGATGAAGCACGGTCCGGGCACCGGTTATGCGCGCACGTTCCTCACGCAGATGGAGCAGGTCCTCGGCACCTGTCGCGACAGGGGCGTCCGGGTCGTGTCCAACGCCGGAGGCTTGGACCCGCAGGGCTGCGCCGATGCACTCGCAGAGATCGTCAGCAGACTCGACATCGGGCCGGTGAGCATCGGTGTCGTCAGCGGGGACGATCTCATGCCGCGGATCGCCGAGCTCGATGAGCCGTGGGTCAACCTGGATACGCGCGAGGCTCCGGAGGGCATCGGCTTCCTCACCGCGAATGCCTATCTCGGGGGCGAGCCCGTGACGGCCGCCCTCGCCGCCGGTGCCGATGTCGTCATCACCGGCCGCATCACCGACGCCGCGCTCGTCGTCGGGCCGTCCGCCTGGTGGCATGGATGGTCGTACGCCGATGCCGCCGCGGGCGATCGCGAGATGCTGGATCGCCTCGCCGGTGCGGTTGTGGCGGGCCACGCCATCGAGTGCGGAGCGCAGGTCACCGGCGGCAACTATTCCTTCTTCACCTCCCTGCGCGGCATGGAGCACGTCGGATTCCCGATCGCCGAGGTCGCGGACGACGGCTCGAGCGTCATCACGAAGCACCCCGGCACGGGTGGCGCGGTGACGGTGGGCACGGTCACGGCACAACTGCTCTACGAGATCGGCGGTGCCGCGTACGCCAATCCGGACGCCACCGCCCGCTTCGACTCGATCACCCTGAGTCAGGACGGCCCCGATCGCGTGCGCATCAGCGGGGTGCGCGGCGAGTCTCCGCCGGAGAGACTCAAGGTGGCGGCCAACTACCTCGGTGGATTCCGCAACTCCATGACGCTCGTCGTCACCGGCCTCGATGCCGAGGCCAAGGCGGATCTCGCATTGCGCACCATCACGGGTCTGTCCCTCGCCGAGGCGCTGGAGCCGGGCATCTCGGCGGTGACGCGCGCGAGTCGATCCGCCCTGGCTGTCCGCGAACTCGACATCGAGTGGGCGCCTGCGATCGCCGAGGATCCGGCTTCGACCGCGGATGCCCAATCGCTGCTGCGCCTCACCGTGCGCGACATGGATCCCAAGGCCGTGGCGAAGCCGTTCACGACCGCGGTCGTCGAGTCGGCGCTCGCGTCGTACCCGGGGATGTTCCCCACGGCGCCGCCCTCGGAGGGCACGCCCTATGGCGTCTACTGGCCGACGACCGTCGATCGCAGTGC
>JBJOJS010000061.1:0-2669 GCA_046046455.1 Actinomycetota bacterium
GGGGGAGGGAAATGGCCACCGCGAAGAAGGCTGCACCAGCGAAGAAGGCTGCGCCCGCGAAGAAGGCCGCCCCCACGAAGAAGGCCGCGCCCGCGACGAAGGCTGCACCGGCGAAGAAGGCAGCGCCCGCGACGAAGGCTGCACCGGCGAAGAAGGCTGCGCCCGCGACGAAGGCTGCACCGGCGAAGAAGGCTGCGCCCGCGAAGAAGGCCGCACCGGCGAAGAAGGCTGTGCCCGCGAAGGCTGCGCCGGCGAAGAAGGCGGCACCTGCCAAGAAGGCCGCACCGCCGAAGACGGCTGTGCCCGCGAAGAAGGCCGCTCCGGTCAAGAAGGCCGCACCTGCCAAGAAGCGTCTCGCCGTACGCGAGGACGAGTCTCCGTGGACCCCCGCGGAAATCGCGGAGGTGCGCAAGGCGCTCGAGGCCGACGTCGTGCGACTGCTCGAGGAGATCGCGATCACGGAGCAGGACATCGCCGAGCTCGTCGCCGACTCCGGCGATGGTGCGGGCGACGATCAGGCCGACGCGGGCAGCAAGACCTTCGAGCGAGAGCACGAGATGTCGCTTGCCAACAATGCCCGCGACATGCTCCAGCAGACCGAGCATGCCCTTGCTCGCATCGACAACGGCACGTACGGCATGTGCGAGATCTGCGGCAAGCCCGTCGGCAAGCTCCGGCTGCAGGCCTTCCCGCGCGCGACCATGTGCCTGTCCTGCAAGGAGATCGAGGAGCGCCGGGCCTACTAGTCCGGTCCCGCAGTCCGGCGGTGCTCGCTACTGCCGCGCCCCGTAGCCTGTCCGGGTGAGCGATGCCCCCGACACCGCTGAGGGACCCGGTCGCCGCCTCGTCTGGGTCACCCTGGCCGTGGCCGCCGTCGTCATCCTGATCGACCAGGCCACCAAGGCCTGGGCCCTCGCTGTCCTCCAGCCCCGCATCGCCGCGGGCGAGGGACCCATCCAGGTCGTGGGGACCTGGTTCCAACTGACCTTCGTGGAGAACACCGGCGCGGGCTTCGGCATCGGCGCGGGCTTCACCTGGCTCTTCGCCATCATCGCCGTAGTCGTGGCCATCGTCATCATCCGCACGGCGACGCGCCTGGGCAGCATGCCGTGGGCGATCGCACTCGGCGGACTCCTCGGCGGCGCAGTCGGCAACCTCATCGACCGGCTCACTCGCCCGCCCGGCTTCGGCGAGGAGTACGCCGGCCCGGGGCAGGGCTACGTCGTGGACTTCTTCCAGCTGCCCAACTGGCCCGTTTTCAATGTGGCCGACATGGCCATCGTGGGCTCGGCCATCCTCATGGTGATCCTCACGATCCGCGGCGTCGAGATGTCGGGCAAACCGCGCGCCACCGTCGATGCCTGACATCCGCCGACTCCCCGTGCCCGAAGGCCTCGCGGGGGAGCGGATCGACGTCGGCCTGTCGCGTCTCCTCGGTCTGTCGCGCTCGGCCGCGGCGGACCTGTGCAGCGCGGGCGCGGTCAGCGTCGACGGGCACGTGGCCGCGAAGTCCGATCGGCTCGTGGCCGATGCCTGGCTCGAGGTGACACTGCCCGAGGCAGCGGCGCCGCGCGAGCCCGAGCCCGTCGATGGCATGCGCATCGTCTACGACGATGACGACATCGTCATCATCGACAAGCCGGTCGGCGTAGCCGCACACCCGAGCCCGGGCTGGGACGGTCCCACCGTCGTCGGGGGCCTCGCCGCCGCGGGCTACCGGATCTCCACCTCCGGTGCGGCCGAGCGCCAGGGCGTGGTGCATCGCCTCGACGTCGGCACGACCGGCCTCATGGTGGTGGCCAAGAGCGAGTCGGCGTACACCGACCTCAAGCGGCAGTTCAAGGAGCGCACGCCGACCAAGATCTACCGCGCGATCGCCCAGGGCCACCTCGATCCGCTCACCGGCACCATCGACGCGCCCATCGCGCGCCACCCGAGCGCGGACTACAAGATGGCCGTCGTCACGGGCGGGCGTCCGAGCGTGACCCACTACGAGACGCTCGAGGCCTTCCCGCACGCGAGCCTGCTCGAGATCGACCTCGAGACAGGTCGCACGCACCAGATCCGCGTGCACATGGCCGCGATGCGGCATCCGCTCGTGGGTGACACGACGTACGGCGCCGATCCGACCCTCGCGCAGCGCGTCGGACTCAGCCGCCCCGCGCTCCACGCCGCGCGCCTGGAGATCGAGCACCCTGCGAACGGTGTACTCGTCGCCGTCGAGTCGCCCGATCCGCCGGACTTCGCCGAGGCACTCCGGAGGCTCGCTGACGGGGCGTAGCCCGACGCTCTCAGCGCCCCGGCGTGGGTCGCTGGATCAGCGCGAAGGTCGTGAAGGGATCGGCACCGGACGCCCCTTGGCCGGTCGCCACGCATCGCACGTCGCAGTCGATGGCCATGAGCGCGCTGCCCTGCGTGAAATTGCGGTAGGGCCTGGACAGCGTCACGTGGTCCTTCGGAGAGATCCGGGCAATCGATGAGGTGGCGCGGTCGTTGGCCTGCTGCATGACCGCTCCCACAGCGAAGCACGTGCCCGTCGGATCGCACGACACGGACCGCAACTCGAAGGGGCGACCGGGGCCGCTCGGGAGCGCGATCGTGCGGGCCGTGCGGTTGCTCGTGCGCAGCAGGACGGGTGTCTCGGAGTCCTTCCTCGCCGTGATCAGGCA
>JBJOJS010000107.1:0-38466 GCA_046046455.1 Actinomycetota bacterium
CCGGTGCGCCGTAACCGGTGATGAGCACGTGAGCGCGCCCGAGCGCCTCCGCCGCCAGGGAGATCACCGTCACGTTGGAGGCATGCGACAGGGCCTGCGCCGCGACGATGTCCGTCGGCACCAGGGTGGCACCCACCCGGGGGTCGGCGGGCGTAACCCTCTCCACGTCGAATCCCTCGGCGTCCACGCTCACCGACAGTTCCCCCGTGAGATCGAGAGCACCTGACTGCAGGCCGCCGAGACGGGCGAGCGGTGTGAAACGCCACTCCTCTTCGCGGCCGGTGGGGACCGGATGATCGGCGACGGAGCGCGATCGGACGCGCGGCGAGTGGTCGCTCGCCGGGATGGTGACGGACATCAGCCGACGGCTCCTTCCATCTGGAGTTCGATGAGCCGGTTGAGCTCGAGGGCATACTCCATCGGCAACTCGCGCGCGATCGGCTCGACGAAGCCACGGACGATCATGGCCATGGCCTCGTCCTCGGTCATGCCGCGAGACATGAGGTAGAAGAGCTGATCCTCGCTGATCTTGGAGACGGTGGCCTCGTGGCCCATGGACACGTCGTCCTCGCGCACATCGACATACGGATAGGTGTCGCTGCGGGAGATGTCATCCACCAGGAGCGCATCGCACTTGACCGTGCTCTTGGCGCCATGGCATCCCTCGAGCACCTGGACGAGACCGCGGTACGACGTGCGCCCTCCCCCGCGCGCCACGGACTTCGACACGATGGTCGATGAGGTGTGCGGTGCAGCATGGACCATCTTGGCCCCAGCGTCCTGGTGCTGCCCTTCGCCCGCAAACGCGACGGACAGGGTCTCGCCCTTGGCGTGCTCGCCGAGCATCCAGACGGCCGGGTACTTCATCGTGACCTTGGAGCCGATGTTGCCGTCGATCCACTCCATCGTGGCACCCTGATGCGCGGCCGCGCGCTTGGTGACGAGGTTGTAGACGTTGTTGGACCAGTTCTGGATCGTCGTGTAGCGGCAGCGTGCGTCCTTCTTGACGACGATTTCCACCACGGCCGAGTGCAGCGAGTCGGAAGAGTAGATGGGCGCCGTGCATCCCTCGACGTAGTGCACGTAAGCACCTTCGTCGACGATGATGAGTGTGCGTTCGAACTGACCCATGTTCTCCGTGTTGATGCGGAAGTAGGCCTGCAGTGGGATCTCGACATTGACCCCCGGCGGGACGTAGATGAAGGAGCCACCGGACCACACGGCGGTATTGAGGGCCGCGAACTTGTTGTCGCCGACGGGGATGACCGACGTGAAGTACTCGCGGAAGAGATCCTCGTGCTCGCGCAGACCCGTGTCGGTGTCGAGGAAGATGACACCCTGCTCCTCGAGATCCTCGCGGATCTTGTGGTAGACGACCTCGGACTCGTACTGAGCCGCGACGCCGGCGATCAGTCGCTGCTTCTCGGCCTCGGGGATCCCCAGGCGGTCGTACGTCGACTTGATGTCCTCGGGGAGCTCATCCCAACTCGTCGCCTGCTTCTCCGTCGACCGCACGAAGTACTTGATGTTGTCGAAGTCGATGCCGCTGAGATTGGATCCCCACGCGGGCATGGGCTTCTTCTCGAAGAGCCTCAGGCCCTTCAGGCGAAGGTCCAGCATCCACTGCGGCTCGTTCTTGAGCGCGCTGATCTCGCGGACGACGTCCTCGTTGAGACCTCGCTTGGCCTTGGCTCCCGCCACATCGGGGTCGCTCCAGCCGTACTCGTAACGGCCGAGGCCTTCGAGCTCAGGATGCGCTGCGGTCGTCATGCGGACGTCCTCCGGTTCATGAGAGCGGGTACAAGGGTGGTGCATACGCCATCGCCACGTCCGATCGTGGCTAGGCGCAGGACATGGGTGCCCAGCAATTGCTCGAAGGCCTCGGTCTCGGCCTCGCACAGCTGAGGGAAGCGCACGGCAGCATGCCGCACGGGGCAGTGGTGCTGGCAGAGCTGAGGCCCTGCGTCGGTGTCGACGGTGGACGCGGCGTAGCCATCCTCGGCAAGACCCGACGCGAGGAGCGTGAGACGGCCGCCGACATCGCGTGCATCCGTCAGATCGGCCTCATGCCGGGCGACAAGCGCCTGCGCACGTGATCGCGCGAAGTCGAGGACGGCCTGCTCTCCGTATGCCTGCTCGATGTAGGCAAGCGCCGACACCGCCAGATCGTCGTAGTCGACGTCGAAACTATGGCTCCCGGCGTCCGTCAGCGAGAAGACGCGTGCGGGGCGACCACGCCCTCGGACGGGAGTGGGACCGAAGGGACGCTGGTCGTCTGCCTGCACGAATCCCTCGGCGACGAGCGCGTCGAGATGCCGGCGCACCACCGTCGGGCTGTGACCCAGCCGACCGGCAAGCTCCGATGCGGTGGCAGGTCCACCGTCGCGCAGGGACCGGGCAACACGCTCGGCGCCGGGGCTGGGGAATTTCACACCCCTAGTGTGTCGCAAATCCGCGCACGCGCAACCCCGGGGGTGCGTCGGAGGTGCCTGCGGGAGACTGCCCCCGTGAGGGCGGCGCTTCTCGAGGGGATCGTGGTCTCCTACTCCGGAGGAGGCAGGGGTCTGTCCGGACTGGACCTGGACATGGCCTCAGGACGCGTCACCGCCCTGCTGGGGCCCAACGGGGCGGGTAAGTCCACCGCTGTGGGCGTGCTGGCCGGGCTCATCCGACCGGATGCCGGCCGGGCCATGATCCTCGGGGGCGCACCCGGGCGACGCGAGGCCCGCGCCCGCGTCCATGTCATGGTGCAGGACGACGGGCTGCCCACGGGGGCACACGGGGCGGAGGTCGTGCGTCACGTCGCCAGGCTGCGGCGCGCTCCCGCCACTGCCCAACCGGTGATCGACCTACTCGGCATCGAGCAGTTCGGTCGCACGACCATCCGCAGGCTGTCGGGCGGGGAGCGACGTCGTGTCAGTCTGGCGTGCGCCCTCGTCGGCGATCCCGACTTCGTGATCCTCGACGAACCCACGGCAGGACTCGACCCACGTGGCCGCGCCATCGTGTGGGAGGCGATCGCATCGCTGCGCGAACGCGGCTGCACGGTGCTGCTGTGCACGCACCTGCTGGACGAGGCCGAGGCTCTCGGCGATGACATCGCCATCATCTCCGGCGGACGGCTGCGTGCGAGCGGTCCGCTCGCCTCCCTGCTCCCCGATGGCGACGAGAAGATCACGTTCGACGGACCCCTGCATCTCGATGTCCAGAGCCTTATGCAGGCGCTCCCCGAGGGTGCCCGCGTCGAGGAGATCTCCCCCGGTCGCTACCGCGTGGACGGCGGCGCCTCGCCTCAGATGCTCGCCACAGTGGCCTCCTGGTGTGCGCAGCACGGCGTCCAGCCACGCCACCTGAGCGTCGGCACCGAGTCCCTCTCGGACGTGTACTGGCGGCTCACCGAGGAGTCAGGGGGCCAAGCGTGATCACCCAGGCGGGCTTCGAACTCAAGCTCCTGCTGCGCAACGGCGAGCAACTGCTTCTCACGATCATCATCCCGGTTGTGCTGCTCGTCGGCGTCACGCTCGTCCCCGCCGTACCCCTCGATGCCGCGGCCGGAGCGGACCGCGTGCCCGAAGCTCTCGGCGGCGTTCTCGCTGTCGCCATCATCGCCAGTGCCTTCACGTCGCTCGCCATCAGCGTGGGCTTCGACCGCAGGTCCGGCGCACTGCTCATGCTGGCCACGACGCCGCTGTCGCGTCAGGCCATCCTCGGGGCTCGAGCACTGGCCACGATGGCGATGGTGGCGGTCCAGGCGGCGCTTCTGGTCGTCACCGCGCTGGCACTCGGCTGGCGCCCCGGCTTCACTGCGGTCGCCCTCGTGCCCATCGCCATGCTGGGCACCGTCTGCTTCGCGGCCCTGGGCTTCGCCCTCGGCGGTGCCGTCCGCGCCGAGGCGACCCTCGCCATCGCCAACGCGATCTTCCTCGTCCTGCTCGTCGTGGGCGGCACGACCTTCCCTGCTTCCGACCTGCCCGGGCCCCTGTCGGCCGTCGTGGAATGGCTGCCCTCGTCGGCGCTCGCCGACCTCCTGCGATGGAGCGCAGGGGCATCGGCCGTGGAGCCGCTGGACCTGATGATCGATGGGCTCCTGCTCGTCGCCTGGGGTGTCGCGGGCGCGCTCATTGCGGGTCGCACCTTCCGCTGGCGCTGAATGGCGCGTTCCGGCATAGGCTCGAGTCATGACGGCGGAGACCACCGAGCGCCCCGTGAGTTCGAGCGAGGTGGGTGCTCGCGCCCCCCGCTGGCTGCGCGGGATCTTCATCGCGAACCTCATTGCCCAGATCGGCATCGTCGTCACGGGCGGAATCGTCCGCCTCACGGGATCGGGACTGGGTTGCCCTACCTGGCCCGAGTGCGTCGAGGGGTCCTATGTCCCCACTACGCGGCAGGAGGAGGCCTGGCACAAGTACGTCGAGTTCGGCAATCGCCTGCTCACCTTCGTTCTCGCGGCACTCGCCGTCGCCGCCATCGTGGGTGCGCTTGCGTGGTGGCGCCGTCAGCGTCGCGCCGGTGCCGACACCCGCGGCCCGGTGCTCGCGCTCGCGGCCATCCCGCTCATCGGCACGGTCGTCCAGGCGGTCCTCGGGGGCATCACCGTCCTGACCGGACTGAATCCCTGGGCGGTCTCCGCTCACTTCCTGGTGTCCATCGCGATCATTGCCGGATGCGTTCTGCTGGTCGTGAGGTCGGGTGAGCCCGGAGACCGGCCCCTCACGCGACTGGTGCGCCCCGAGGTCCGCGTCCTGGGCTGGGCCCTCGTCTGGGTGACCTTGGTCGTCGTCGTCCTCGGCGTCATCGTCACCGGCAGCGGCCCCCACTCCGGTGATGCCGATACCGAGGCGCGATTCGGCGTGGATCCGCGCACGGTTTCGTGGCTGCACGCCGATGCCGTGCTGCTCTTCCTCGGACTCACCATCGGCATGCTCGTCGCTGTCCGTGTCACCCACGCTCCCGCTCGGACCACCGCACTCACCGCAGCGCTTCTCGCCGTCGCCCTCATCCAGGGTGCCATCGGCTACGCCCAGTACTTCAGTGGGCTCCCGTGGGTGCTCGTCGCCATCCACATGCTCGGAGCTTGCCTCGTGTGGACACTCGCCGTCTTCGTAGCACTCAGCATGAGGTCGCGTGCCGTCGTTCCCGCGTCCGTGTAGGGACGCGGCTCAGCCTGCGACGAACGGATCCACCGCCACCGCGAGGAACAGCAGCGCCAGGTAGGTGATGGACCAGTGGAAGAGGCGCATGGGCCGCACGTCCTCCCTACCCGCGAGTGCGCGCCTGCGCAGCAGGTGTGCTTCGACGAGGAATACCGCACCGAGCGCCACCGCCGCCGCGGCGTACACCCAGCCCATGGGTGCGACGGGGATGAGCGCGAGTGACGTAAGCACCATGATCCATGCGTAGACGACGATGCTCCTGGTCACGGACCGGATATCCGTCACCACGGGGAGCATGGGCACACCCGCGGCGGCATAGTCGTCACGGAAGCGCAGCGAGAGCGGCCAGTAGTGCGGGGGTGTCCACCAGAACACGATGAGGAAGAGCACGACGGGCGTCCACGTGAGTCCACCCGTCACCGCAGCCCAGGCGATGAGCACCGGCATGCACCCCGCGGCGCCTCCCCACACGATGTTCTGAGACGTCCGACGCTTCAGCAGCATCGTGTAGCCGACCGCGTAGAAGGCGATCGCGACGATGGCCAGCGCGGCCGCGAGGAGGTTGGCGAAGACGCCAAGAACGACGACACTCGCCATCGAGAGCGTCGTCGCCAGGATGAGGCCACCGCGTACCGAGACCGCACCCGTGGCCACGGGACGTGAGTGCGTGCGCGCCATGAGGGCGTCGATGTCGCGGTCGTAGACGCTGTTGTAAGCATTGGCGCCCGCCGCGGCCAGCATCCCACCGACGATGACAGCCACCGCCGTCACGGGCTCGGGCCAGCCCCGAGCCGCCAGGATCATCGTGGGGATCGCCGTGACGAGGAGCAACTCGATGATGCGGGGCTTGGTGATGGCGACGTAGTCGCGCATCGTGCGCCATGCCGAGCGCTCGAGATCGCCACTGCCCGGCCTCTGCTCGACCTGGGCCATGGCATCCCCTCGGTGGGCCGCGTCCGGTGGACGGCGGGCTAAGGCAATCGGAAGTTCTCTCGGCAGTCTAACGATGCCCCCCGCCCCCGCGGGTCCCGTCGCTAGGCTGCCCGCGTGACCGACAGCGACCTCGCCCCCCAGCCCAGCGTCCTCATCGGAGAAGGTCCCCTCACCTGGGACGACGCCGACCGGCTCACCGTGGCCACGATCAGAGGCCTCGCCATGGATGCCGTGCAACGGGCCGGCAACGGACATCCCGGCACCGCCATGAGCCTTGCCCCGGCCGCCTACCTGCTCTTCCAGCGCTTCCTGCGCCACGACCCTGCCGATCCGTCGTGGCTGGGCCGCGACCGCTTCGTGCTGTCGTGCGGGCATTCGAGTCTCACCCTCTACATCCAGCTCTTCCTGTCGGGCTACGGCCTGCAGCTCTCGGATCTGGAATCCTTCCGCACCTGGGGCAGCCTCACCCCCGGCCACCCCGAGCACGGTCACACGGTCGGCGTCGAGACGACGACCGGTCCACTCGGACAGGGAATCGCCACCGCGGTGGGCATGGCGATGGCCTCGCGCTACCAGCGCGGGCTGCTCGACCCCACGGCCCCGTGGGGCTTCAGCCCCTTCGACCACCGCGTCTGGGTCATCGCGTCGGACGGCGACCTCGAGGAAGGCGTCTCAGGCGAAGCGTCCTCGCTTGCGGGCGTGCAGCGACTGGGCAACCTCACGGTCATCTGGGACGACAATCACATCTCGATCGAAGGCGACACGGCCGTGGCCTTCACCGAGGACGTCATGGGACGCTACGAAGCGTACGGCTGGGATGTGCACTACGTCGGGATGACCCCGGACGGCGATATCGACATCCTTGCCCTGGCGGCGGCGCTCGAAGCCTCCGTCGATCAGCAGGAGAGGCCCACCTTCATCGCCATGCGCAGCACCATCGCCTGGCCGGCACCTCACGCCCGCAACACTGCGAAGGCCCACGGTGCGGCGCTGGGCGCTGATGAGGTCGCCGCGACCAAGTCGATGCTGGGTCTGGATCCCGAGCGCGACTTCCAGCTGCCGGACGGGGTGCTGGACCACGCACGCGGCGTCGTGGATCGCGGTGCCGCCCTCCATCGCGCATGGGATGTCTCCTACGCCGCGTGGCGTCGCGCTCACCCTGCTCGCGCGGCTCTCCTCGACCGCTTGCTCGCGAGGGACCTGCCCGCCGATCTCGCCAGCGCGCTGCCCACCTTCGAGCCGGGAACGTCCATTGCCACGCGCGCAGCATCGGGCAAGGTCATCAATGCGATCGCAGGGGTCATGCCCGAGTTCTGGGGCGGTTCCGCCGACCTCGCGGAGTCCAACAACACGACCATCGAAGGCGGACTTTCCTTCCTGCCCGCGGGAAGCGGCAGCCGCGACTCCTCCCCCTACGGCCGGGTGATCCACTTCGGTATCCGCGAGCACGCCATGGGAGCGATCCTCAACGGCATCGCCCTCGAGGGCCTGACCCGGCCCTTCGGCGGCACCTTCCTGGTCTTCTCGGACTACATGCGGGGGTCGGTGCGTCTCGCGGCTCTCATGCAGACCTCGGTCGTCTTCATCTGGACGCACGACTCCGTCGGGCTCGGCGAGGACGGCCCCACCCACCAGCCCATCGAGCATCTCTGGTCGCTGCGCGGGATCCCGGGACTCGCCATCGCCCGGCCGTGCGATGGCAACGAGACGGCGCAGGTGTGGCTCGAGACGCTCCGGCGTGCCACACCCACGGGCCTCATCCTGTCCCGTCAGGGACTCCCCGTGCTCGATCGCTCGACCTACGCGCCCGCGACCGGCGCAGCTCATGGCGCCTACGTCCTCGCCGAGGGTTCCTCGGCGGCCCGGGCGATCCTCATCGCGACGGGGTCAGAGGTGCAGGTGGCCCTCGCTGCCCGGGACATCCTCGAGTCCGAGGGCGTCTCCACGAGGGTGGTGTCCGCACCCTGCCTCGAGTGGTTCGACGACCAGGACGAGGCCTACCGCGCGTCCGTCCTGCCGGACGACGGCGCTGTCCGCGTGGCCGTGGAAGCGGGAGCCACTTACGGCTGGTGGAGGTACGTCGGAGGCCGCGGAGCCGTCGTCGGCATCGACCACTTCGGTGCCAGTGCCGACGGGGCCTTGCTCTTCACGGAATTCGGCATCACGGCCGAGGCCGTCGCGGCTGCCGCTCGCGGCCTGCTGTCATCGGAGGGACGCTCATGACCACGCCCCGCTCGCTCGTCGCACTTACGCAGGCAGGCGTGTCGATCTGGCTCGACGACCTCGACCGCGCCCGCATCACCTCCGGCGATCTCGCCCATCTCATCGACGATGATGAAGTGAGAGGGGTGACGACGAACCCCACGATCTTCGCCAAGGCGCTGGCCGGGGCAGGATCGGCTTACGCCGACCAGGTGCGCGAGCTCGCCGAGGCTGGCGCCTCCGTGGACGATGCGGTGCGCGCCCTCACGACGACCGATGTGCGCGATGCCTGCGATGTCTTCGCACCCCTGTGGCGGTCATCGGACGGGGTCGACGGCCGGGTCTCCATCGAGGTCGATCCACGTCTCGCTCGCGAGACCGCCGGCACGATTCTCCAGGCCCGACTCCTGCATGGCCTGGTCGATCGGGGCAACGTCCTCATCAAGATCCCCGCGACAGCGGAGGGCCTCCCTGCGATCACCGAGACGCTTGGCTCGGGAATCAGCGTCAATGTCACGCTGATCTTCAGCATCGAACGCTATGCCGAGGTCATCGACGCGTGGATGACCGGCCTCGAGCGCGCGCACGCCCATGGCCATGACCTCTCGACCATCGAGTCCGTCGCGTCATTCTTCGTGAGCAGGATGGACACCGAGGTCGATGCGCGCCTCACGGCCATCGGAACTCCCGAGGCACTCAGCCTGCGCGGCTCGGCGGGACTCGCGAGCGCTCGCCTCGCCTGGGGCGTCTTCGAGGAGGCGATGGCATCGCCTCGTTGGCAGGTCCTCGAGGCACTCGGTGCACGTCGCCAGCGACCGCTGTGGGCCTCGACGGGAGTCAAGGATCCGTCCTTGCCTCCCACGCTCTACGTGATGGGTCTCGTCGTGGACGGCTGCGTCAACACCATGCCGGCGGCGACGCTCCAGGCGTCGGCTGATTACGACGGTCCCGTCGTCGACACCGTGACGGGCACCCAGGCGGCTTCGCAGGCGATATGGGACCAGCTCTCGGCGCTCGGCATCAGCGAGCCCGAGGTGTGCGACAAACTGGAGGACGAGGGCGTGGAGAAGTTCGAGGCGTCATGGGCCGAACTCCTGCAGACCGTGCAGCAGGCGCTGGACGACGCCAGGCACCCATGACCAATCCGCTGCGGGATCCGCGTGATCGTCGGCTCCCCAAGGTTGCCGGACCGTGCGCGCTCATCCTCTTCGGCGTCACGGGGGATCTCGCTCGCAAGAAGATCATGCCCGCGATCTACGACCTCGCCAATCGCGGCCTGCTGCCTCCGGGCTTCGGGCTGGTCGGTTTCGCGCGCCGTCGGTGGGATGACGAGGACTTCGCGCAGGAGGTGCACGACGCGGTCAGCGAATATGCACGCACTCCCTTCCGGGAGGAGGTGTGGGCCCAACTGGCGGAGGGCATCCGCTTCGTGGAAGGCGACATCGCCGATCCTGCGGCCTACCGCGAGTTGCGTCGAGTGGTCGAGGAGGTGGATGAGCGCCGCGGCACGCTCGGCAATCACGCGTTCTACCTGTCGATCCCGCCCAGCCTCTTCCCCGTCGTCGTTCAGAACCTCAAGGAGAGCGGCCTCACGGAGAGTCACGGTCGCGAGTGGCGGCGCGTGGTCGTCGAGAAGCCCTTCGGGCACGATCTGGCGAGCGCACAGGAACTCGATCGCGTGCTCAGCTCGGCATTCGCCCCCGACGAGATCTTCCGGATCGACCATTACCTCGGCAAGGAGACGGTCCAGAACATCCTGGCGGTGCGCTTCGCCAACACGATGTTCGAGCCGATCTGGAACTCCAACTTCGTGGACAACGTCCAGATCACCCAGGCCGAGGACATCGGTATCGCCGGTCGAGCCGGCTACTACGACGGCATCGGAGCCGCTCGCGACGTCATCCAGAACCACCTGCTGCAGCTCCTGGCTCTCACCGCCATGGAGGAGCCACTCTCCTTCCGCCCTCACGAGGTGCAGCAGGAGAAGGAGAAGGTGTTGCGCGCCGTCACCCTGCCCTCGGATATCGCGGCGCACACCGCGCGCGGACAGTACGCGTCGGGGTGGCAGGGCGGCATACCCGTGAAGGGCTTCCTCGAAGAGACGGGCATCCCTCCTGACAGCACGACGGAGACCTTCGCCGCTATCCGCGTCACGGTCGACAATCGGCGCTGGGCTGGAGTCCCCTTCTACCTGCGCACCGGCAAGCGGCTCGGGCGACGCGTGACGGAGGTGGCGGTGATCTTCAAGCGAGCCCCGCACCTCCCCTTCGAATCCGCATCCGTGGGAGAACTGTCCGACAATGCACTCGTCTTCCGGATCCAGCCCGACGAGGGAGTCACGGTCCGATTCGGCTCCAAGGTCCCGGGCACCGCGGGGATGGAGGTGCGCGACGTCACCATGGACTTCCAGTACGGCGACTCCTTCGTCGACACGAGTCCCGAGGCCTACGAGCGACTCATCCTGGACGTCCTCCTCGGCGAACCTCCCCTCTTTCCCAATAGCGCCGAGGTCGACCTCAGCTGGAGGATCCTGGACCCGATCCTCGATGTCTGGGCCGCCCAGGGACAGCCCGAGCAGTACGCATCGGGCGGGTGGGGGCCCGCGTGCGCCTACGACATGATCGCCCGCGACGGACGCCAGTGGAGGCGGCCATGATCCGACTCGAGGACACCAGCGGCGGCGATATCGCTCGCGCCATCGCCGAAGAGCGCCACCGCATGGGGTCACCCGCCACCGGCATGGTGCTCACGATGCTCATCATGAGCGACGAGGAGTACGCCTCCGACGCGACGGAGGCCGCTGTGCTCTCCGCACGACAGCACCCCATGCGCATCCTCACCCTCATCCCCCGCCCGGGCCGAGGCCCCAACCAGATCGACGCGCAGGTCATGGTGGGTGGTGACGATGGCCCGGGAGAGGTGGCGATCGTCCGACTGCGCGGGGATCGGTCCGGGCATGCGAACTCGGTCGTCATCCCCCTGCTCCTGCCGGACACTCCCGTGGTGTCGTGGTGGCCGACCGACCCTCCCCCTGTCCCCGCCGATGACCCGATCGGTCGGCACTGCCAGCGCCGCATCACCGACCTCGCCACGGCGCCGGATCCACGGGCGGCGCTGCTCGAACGCCAGGCGGGGTACGTCCCGGGGGACTCCGATCTGTCGTGGACCCGCCTGACGTCCTGGCGCAGCGCCCTCGCCTCCTTGCTGGACGATGGGTCGACGCGTGTGCGCGCAGCCTCGGTCGAGGCTGAGGCGGACAACCCGAGTGCGATCCTGCTGGCCGCCTGGCTCCACTGGGCACTTCAGGTGCCCGTCGAACTCGCGCCCGTGATCGGGCCGGGAATCACCCGCGTGCAGCTCGACACCGATCAGGGCACGATCGTGCTCGATCGCCCCGATGGGGCCGTCGCCACACTGTCACGCCCAGGAGTGCCCGACTCGACCATTGCGCTCCCGCGACGCGGGCTGCCCGACCTCCTGAGCGAAGAGCTCCGTCGACTCGACCCCGATGAGGTCTACGGCGACGTCCTGCGCTCCATCGGCGATCACTCCGGCACCACCGCATGACGACACCTCGCGTGGCCGTCCACGATGACGATGAGGCGGTGGCTCGCGCCGTCGCCCTCGCGCTCACCGAGATCCTTGCCGTTCCCGGGACCCACCATGTCGTCGTGACCGGCGGCGGCGTCGGCACTCGCGTACTCAGCGAACTCGCCGCCCTTCACGCAGGAATCGACTGGACGGGCGTGCACGTGTGGTGGGGTGATGAGCGGTTCCTCCCACCCGGGGACCCGGATCGCAACGAAACCGGGGCCTACGACGCACTCCTGGATGCGATCCCCATCGCGCCCGATCACGTCCATGCGATGCCCGCGGATCTGGGCCAGGGAGTCACCCAGGCGGCCACGACGTACGCCGATGAACTCGCCCGAGCGTCGACCGACGGGTTCGTGCCGGACTTCGACCTGGTCATCCTCGGCATGGGACCCGAGGGCCACGTCGGATCGCTCTTCCCGGGAATGCCCCAGCTCCACGCCGCAGGAGCGACGGTTGCTGTCGAGGATTCCCCCAAACCTCCGCCCACGCGGGTGAGCCTCACGCTGGCGGCGATGCGCTCGGCACGACGTGTCTGGGTCGTGGCGACGGGCCAGGCCAAGGCCGAGGCAGCGGCAGCGGCGGTTCAGGAGGGTACGTCGATCGATCAGTGGCCAGCCGCGGGTGCGCGCGGACGCGACGAAACCGTCTTCTGGCTGGATCGCGGCGCTGCCTCCCTCATCGGGGACCAGCGCTAGGACTTCAGGACTTGCGGAGCTTCTCGAGTGCTTCCTCGAGAATGGCAGCACCGTCGGCGTCGCTGCGACGCTCTTTCACGTACGCCAGGTGGGTCTTGTAGGGCTCGATCTTGGGCGGCGCCGGAGGCGCCTGCTCGTCCTGGCTAGCCGGCCAACCGCACCGGGGGCAGTCCCAGGTGTCGGGGATCGGAGCATCTGCCGCGAAACTGGGCGTGGTCTCGTGACCACGTGCGCACCAGAACGTCACGAAGATGCGCGGTGCGGTCTCCCCGCGCTCGGCTTCGCCCATGGGACCTGCGCCCACACGGCTGCCCCGGATCGCGCTACCGCCTGCCACAGGACCTCCCAGTACTCCGCGAGTGAACGAGCAGTGCCGGCACCGTCATCACGAGCCGGTGCGCACGAGCAGGCCGACGGCGACGATCGACGCCGCCCAGATGAGACCGATCCCCACCGTAAGTCGATCGAGGTTCTTCTCAGCCACGGAGGACCCTCCGATGGACGAGCTCACGCCGCCGCCGAAGAGATCCGACAGGCCTCCACCCTTGCCTCGGTGCAGCAGGATGAGGACGACGAGAAGCACGCTCGTGATGACGAGCAGGATCGCCAGCGCGATGACCAGGACGGTCGTCACGAGCACTCCCCTCTCCGCGGATCGGACGGGCCCGGAAGGGCCGGGCGGCCGGCGATGACGTTATCACGCACGGTGCTCAGGACCCCTCCTCCGCCGCTCCCAGGAGCCGGTAGCGGACGATCCCCACGAATTCATCCGGGTCCAGGCTCGCTCCGCCCACCAGGCATCCGTCGACGTCGGGCTCCGCCATGATCGCGGCGACGTTGGACACCTTGACTGAGCCGCCGTAGAGGATGCGTACGTCGTCGGCCACTCCCCCGAAGGTCTCTCGCAGGAGTCCACGGATGGCACCGCATACCTCCTGAGCATCCGCGGGCGTCGCCACCTCGCCCGTGCCGATCGCCCACACGGGCTCGTAGGCGATGACAACCGAACCGAGGGCATCTGCCGCGAGTCCGTCCAGACCCGCGGACACCTGGGCGAGGACATGCTCCACCTGGCGCCCTTCCTGGCGAACCTCCAGGCCCTCGCCCACGCACAGGATCGGGACGAGCCCGTGGCGCCGTGCGGCGCGGATCTTGGCCGCGGCGACGTCGTCGCCTTCATCGTGGTGCTCACGACGCTCGCTGTGTCCCACGAGGACGTAGGTGCAGCCGAGCTTGTCCAGCATGGCGCCGGAGATCTCACCCGTGAAGGCTCCCGAATCGTGGATCGAGAGATCCTGGGCGCCATAGGCGATCCGGTAGCCGTCGCCATCGATGAGCGTCTGTACCGAGCGCAGGTCCGTGAAGGGTGGGATGACCGCGACGTCGACGGCGTCGAAGTCGGCATCCTTGAGCGCGAAGGCCAGCTTCTGCACCAGCGCGATGGCCTCGAGGTGATTGA
Organism: Actinomycetota bacterium; assembly: GCA_046046455.1. GTDB lineage: Bacteria > Actinomycetota > Actinomycetes > S36-B12 > S36-B12 > Mxb001. Next base: position 14,040 of record JBJOJS010000107.1, read on the forward strand.
CGTTCATCTTCCAGTTACCCGCCATCAGCGGACGTCGGCCCTCGGTCATGCCCTGCCTTCCTCGAGTGCGGAGATGCCCGGGAGGATCTTGCCCTCGAGGAGCTCGAGACTGGCCCCGCCCCCGGTCGAGATGTGGCCGAAGCGATCCTCGCCGATGCCCAGAGCTCGGACCGCAGCGGCAGAGTCGCCACCGCCGATGACGGTGAACGCCTGTGACGAGGCCATGGCTTCAGCGACGACCCTGGTGCCGTCGGCGAACGCCGGGATCTCGAAGACCCCCATCGGGCCGTTCCAGACGATCGTGCGGGCGTCACCCAGGGAGGCGGCGTACATGCGCGCAGTCTCGGGACCGATATCCAGGCCCTTCCAGCCCGCGGGGATCTCGCCGACACTCACGACGCGGGTGGGAACGTCGCCCGACAACTCCTGGGCGATGACCACGTCGACAGGCAGCAGAATCTCGACGCCCTGCTCACGTGCCCGCTCCATGATCTCGCGCACGGTGGGCACGAGCTCCTCCTCGAGCAGGGAGTCGCCGACAGAGAAGCCCTCTGCTCTCAGGAAGGTGTAGGCCATGCCACCGCCGACGAGAATGCGATCGACTCGATCGAGCAGGTGTCCGATGACAGCGAGCTTGTCGGAGACTTTCGCGCCACCCAGGATGACGACGTACGGGCGCTCTGGGTCGGTGAGCACACGCGCGAAGCTGGCCAGCTCCGCGTCCACGAGCAGGCCGGGGGCGCTGGGAAGCAGGCGCGCGAGATCGGTCACTGATGCCTGCTCGCGATGCACGACACCGAAGCCGTCGATGACGAAGGCATCCGCCCAGGAGGCCCACTCCTGGGCCAGGGCTGCGCGTTCGGCCTCATCCTTGCTGGTCTCTCGTGCGTCGAAGCGGACGTTCTCGAGCAGCACGACGTCGCCGTCGCGGAGTCTCGCGACGGCCTCCGCCACTGTCGGCCCAGTCACCTCCGGGATGAAGCCCACCGGGCTTCCGAGGAGCTCCGCCATGCGCGCGGCCACGGGCGCCAGAGAGAGGGCAGGGTCGACCGTGCCCCGCGGACGACCTAGATGGGCGGCGACGACCACCCGCGCGCCACGATCGCGCAGGGCAGCGATCGTGGGGATGCTCGCCCGGATGCGACCGTCGTCGGCGATCGTCGTCGTCTCGCCATCCCGCGCGAGCGGGACATTCAGGTCACTGCGTACGAAGATCAGGCGTCCGGCGACGTCGAGCTGCGCGAGTCGCTCGCTCACAGGCGCGCGCCCACGTACTGCGTGAGATCGATGAGGCGATTCGAGTAGCCCCACTCGTTGTCGTACCACCCGACGACCTTGACCAGCGTGCCCATGGAGTTGGTGAGGCCCGCGTCGAAGATCACGGAGGCAGGGTCGGTGACGATATCCGAGGAGACGATGGGGTCCTCGGTGTAGCGCAGGATGCCGGCGAGCGCGCCCTCGCTCGCCACCTTCATCGCCGTGTTGATCTCGTCAGCGGTTGCCGGACGAGCCAACTCGACGGTCAGATCCGTCGCCGAGCCGGTGGGGGTCGGGACGCGCATGGCGTAGCCATCCAAGCGGCCCTTGAGTTGCGGGAGGACGAGTCCGATCGCCTTGGCCGCGCCGGTCGTCGTCGGGATCATGTTGATCGCCGCTGCACGCGCGCGGCGCAGGTCGGAGTGGGGGAAGTCCAGGATGCGCTGGTCGTTGGTGTAGGCGTGGATCGTGGTCATCATGCCGCGAACGATGCCGAAGGAAGTGTCCAGGACCTTCGCCATCGGCGCGAGGCAGTTGGTGGTGCAGGACGCGTTGGAGATCACGACGTCCTTGGCAGGGTCGTAGTCACCCTCATTGACACCCATGACGATCGTGATGTCCTCGTTCTTTGCGGGCGCCGAGATGATGACCTTCTTGGCACCCGCATCAATGTGCGCGCGCGCTTTGGTGGCATCCGTGAAGTGGCCCGTGGACTCGATCACGATGTCGACGCCGAGCTTGGCCCAGGGAAGCGCCGCCGGATCCTTCTCAGCCGTCACCGTGATCGTGCGCCCACCCACGGTGAGGGTCCCTTCCCCGTACGTGACCTCCTGGGGGAAGCGACCGAGCACGCTGTCGTACTTGAGCAGGTGCGCCAAGGTGGCCGTATCCGTCAGGTCGTTGATGCCCACGACCTCGATGTCCGTGACCCCGGAGGCCACCAGGGCCCGGTAGAAGTTGCGGCCGATACGGCCGAATCCATTGATGCCCACGGTGATGCTCACGAGGTACTCCTGAGGACGGGGCGCCGCCTAGCGACGCCGTGCAGCGGTCGGCGTGAGCCTACCGTACACGTTTACAGACCCTCAGGCCTCGAGCTCGGCGTGGAGTTCCGCCTCGAGGGCGTCGATATCCGCCTCGGCCAAGGCCGCGTCGGTGCCGGGGATGCCGAGCTCGGCGGCCCGCTTGTCGGCCGTGGCCAGCAGGCGCCGGATCCGGCCGGCGACCGCGTCCTTGGTCATGGGCGGGTCAGCCAGGGCCCCCAGCTCCTCCAGGCTGGCCTGACGGTGCTCCAGCCGCAGCCGTCCCGCCTCGGCAAGGTGATCGGGAATCTCGTCGCCCAGGATCTCCATCGCACGGCGCACACGTGCACCCGCCGCGACGGCCGCACGCGCCGAACGTCGAAGGTTGGCATCATCGAAGTTGGCGAGACGATTCGCCGTCGCACGCACCTCTCGGCGCATACGGCGCTCCTCCCACACGAGCACCGAGGAGTGCGCGCCCATCCGGGTGAGCATCGCCCCAATGGCATCGCCGTCACGGATGACCACGCGATCGACACCACGAACCTCGCGAGACTTGGCCGGAATCCCCAGCCGCCGCGCGGCACCCACGAGAGCCAGGGCAGCCTCCGGTCCGGGGCAGGTGATCTCCAGCGCGGCGGAACGTCCCGGCTCCGTCAGCGACCCGTGCGCGAGGAAGGCTCCCCGCCACGCCGACTCCGAGTCGCACACTCCCCCGGAAACCACGGCGGGTGGAAGTCCGCGCACCGGCCGGCCCGATCCGTCGATGAGTCCGGTCTGGCGGGCGAGGTGCTCGCCACCGGAGACGACGCGTACGACGTACCTCTGAGCCTTGCGCAGTCCGCCCGCCTGGACGATCGCGATCTCGCTGTCCTGGTTGTAGACCTCGGTGAGGTCCTTGCGCAGGCGCCGTGCCGTGGCGCCGGTGTCGAGGTCGGCCTCGATGACGATCCGGCCGGCAACGATGTGGAGACCCCCGCCGAAACGCAGGAGCGAGGAGACCTCGGCCTTGCGGCAGCACGACTTGGTGACGGGGAGCCGGCTCAGCTCGTCTTTCACCTCAGCGGTCATGGCCACCGCGCCATCCTGCCATGGGGCACCGGCCTGCCCTAGGGCACCGGCCGCATGGCATGCGTCCCGCTAGAGGACGCCCTCGAGCGCTGCCGAGAGGAGTGCGGGATCGTGATGGCCAGGTCCGGCGAGGACGTCGGCGTAGGCCACGCGGGCCCCGACCCCCTCAGCAGCGCGCTCAAGGCCCACGACGTCGTCAACGCTGCGCCGGTCGGCGACCACGACGTCCAGGCTGATGCCCTCCGCGAGCGCCGCCCACGTCTCGAGGTAGCGCGCCGCCGTGAAGTCCTGCGTCTCCCCTCGCTGGGGACCGGCATTGAGCACCAGGACACGCTGCGCAGAGGTGTCCCGCAGCGCCACTGCCAGATCGGGCACGAGCACGTGACTGAGCACACTGGTGAACCATGACCCCGGACCGATGACGACGCGTGATGTCTCGCGCACGGCCGCGACCGCCTCCGGGCACGCGAGGGGTCGGACGGGCTCGAGGCGTAGAGCAGCAATGCGCCCCTGCGAGATCGTCAGCCGCGCCTGCCCACGAACGACACGCACCTGACCGTCCGCTTCCTCCACATCGGCGATGAGCTCGACCGGCTCCAGGCAGTTGGGCAGGACGCGACCCCGCGCTCCCAGGACGAGTCCGAGCCGGTCGAGCCCCGCGACCAGATCGCCCGTCTCCTCCCAGAGCGCGACGAGGATGAGATTGCCCAGGGCGTGGCCTTCGATGTCCCCCGACCCGCCGAAACGATGCTGCAGCACACGAGTCCACAGCCCTTCCTCGGCCAATGCGGCGAGCGCCATCCTCAGGTCCCCGGGGGGCGGCACGCCCAGGTGGGTCCGCAGGCGTCCGCTCGAGCCGCCGTCATCACCCGTGCCCACGATGGCCGTGGGCTCCATCCCGAGGATGCGCAGGGCCCGGAGGGAGGCGGCGAGACCGTGCCCGCCTCCCAGGGCCACGACGTCCACGCTCACTCCCGGCCGAGGTCCCGATGCACGACCACGGATTCGACGCCCTGGCGCGTCAGCGCAGCCGCGACCTCCTCGGCCAGTGCCACGCTTCGGTGCTTGCCTCCCGTGCAGCCCACGGCGACGGTCACATAGCGCTTGCCCTCGCGGAGATACCCGTCCGCCATCGTCTCGAGCAGTCGAGATGCCTCAGCCAGGAAGGAAGCCGCGGCGGGTGTGCCGACGACGTAGTCACGCACGTCGGGATCGAGGCCTGTGTGCTCGCGCAGGCTGTCGACCCAGAAGGGATTGGGCAGGAACCTCGCGTCCAGCACGACATCAGCGTCGACCGGGATGCCGTACTTGAACCCGAAGGACATCACGGTGGCGCGCAAAGGGGACGCTTCTCCGCCGAAGGCCGCCTCGACCCGATGCCGCAGCTCGTGGACGTTCAGTTGGCTGGTGTCGATGACCAGATCAGCATCCGCGCGCAGGCCCGCAAGCGCGAGCCGCTCTCGGCGAAGACCGTCGACCAGCCGCTCCCCCTGCTGAAGCGGATGGGGGCGGCGGTTGCTCTCGAACCGGCGTACCAGGCTCTCGTCGGAGGCCTCGAGGAAGAGGATGCGTACGTCGCGCCCCTGGTCACGCAACTCGGACAGGGCGCGCTCGGTGTCGTCGAAGAACCGTCCACCGCGCACGTCGACCACCACGGCCACGCGGGCTACGGCACCGTCTTCGCCCAGTGCACGCACCGTCTCGGGAATGAGGCCTGGCAGCAGGTTGTCGACGACGAACCAGCCGCGATCCTCGAGCGCGCGGGCTGCGGTCGACCTGCCCGCGCCACTCATCCCGGTGACGAGGACCACTTCGGAGACACCACCGCCGCGCTGTCCCATGCTCATTCCACTACCTCCGATGCCAGCATCTCACCCGGGTTCGCGTCCGCACCCGATGTCGCCGCCGCACCGGACAGCGTGGCGACGATCCGGTCGGCGAGCTGAGGGCCGATGCCCGGGACCACCTGCAACTCGTCCGCGGTCGCCCGGCGCACGCCGGCCACGGAGCCGAAGGTGCGCATGAGTGCCTTCGCGCGCTCTGGCCCGAGTCCGGGCACGTCGTGGAGTGCGCTCCGCGTGCGCCGCTTGCGCGTGCGCTGCTGGTAACGCAGGGCGACGCGGTGAGCCTCGTCGCGCATGCGCTGAAGCAGGTACAGGCCCTCGCTCCCGCGCGGCAGGATGATCGGCTCCGACTGCCCGGGCGTCCACACCTCCTCCAGTCGCTTGGCCAGGCCCATGACGGCGACTCCCGCGACCTCGCGCTCCCTCAGTGCACGCGCGGCAGCCTCGACCTGGGGTGAACCTCCGTCGATGACCAGCAGTTGCGGGCGATAGGCGAAGGCCTTCCGCTGCACCTCCTCGGTCTCCGCGGTCGTCGGACGGAAGCGACGCAGGACGACTTCGGCCACGGCGGCCGTGTCGTCACGCGAGCCCTCCTCGGAGATGGCGAAGGTGCGGTACTCGCGGGGACGTGCCGCGCCGTCCTCGAAGACGACGAGGGACGCGACGACTCCCTCCCCGCCGAGATGGGAGACATCGATGGTCTCGATGCGCAGGGGTGCCTCGGCGAGGCCGAGGGCTTCCTGGATCTCTCGCAGCGCACGGCTTCGGGAGGTGAGGTCGCCGGATCGGCGCGCCTTATGCAATGCCAGCCGTTGTTCGGCGTTGGCGCGCGCGGTCTCCAGGAGGTCGCGCTTCGGGCCACGCTGCGGGACCCGGACATCCACACGGCGACCCCTGCGCCACTCGAGCCAGGCGTCCACGTCGGCGGAGACCGGGTGCGGAATGAGGATCTCCGGGGGGCACTCCCCCGCATCATCCATGAGCGACACGAGGAGTCGTCCCAGCAACTCGGCCTCATCGGAGTCATCGACACGCTCGACCACGTAGCTGCGCTGTCCCCGGATGCGGCCGTCGCGCACGTGGAAGACCTCGAACGCCATCTCGAGGTCGTCTCCCGCCATGCCGACGACATCAGCGTCCACGGACTCGTCGAAGACGATGGAATTGCGCTCCATGGCCCGCTCGAGCGCACCGATGTCGTCGCGAAGTCGAGCAGCGCGCTCGTAGTCCTGTGCTGCCGATGCCGCCAGCATCGCGTCGGTCAGTCGACGGTGGAAGTCCTTCGACCTACCGCCCAAGAAGGCGCACAGATCGTCGGCGATCTGGCGATGAGCCTCCGGACTTATGCGTCCGACGCAGGGCGCAGAGCACTTGTCGATATCGGCCAACAGGCAGGGCCGTCCGGATCGGCGAGCTCGATCGAAGACTCCCCGGCTGCACGTGCGCACGGGGAAGACGCGCAACAGTGCGTCGAGCGTGCCGCGGATCGCCCACGCGTGTGCGTACGGCCCGAAGTATCGCGTGCCCTGTCGCTTAGCACCACGCGTGACGAGGGCCCGCGGGAACTCCTCACCGAGGGTCACCGCAAGGTAGGGGTAGGACTTGTCATCGCGGTAGCGCACGTTGAATCGCGGGTCGAACTCCTTGATCCACGCGTATTCGAGCTGGAGAGCCTCCACTTCGCTCCCGACGACGGTCCAGTCGACGTCGGCGGCAGCCTCCATGAGCGAGCGCGTGCGGGGATGCAGACTGCGGAGATCGGCGAAGTACGAGCCGAGGCGCGCGCGAAGCGACTTGGCCTTGCCGACGTAGACGACCCGGCCCTCCGCGTCGCGGAAGCGATAGACCCCGGGCTGATCCGGGATGCCCTTGGGCCGGGCGATCCGGGTCCTCACCGCCCGGTCGCTCTCAGCCGAGGACGACCTGGTCGTCCACCACGGTGATGTCTACGGGTGCGAGGCCCGAAGTAGCTGGCCCGGTGATCACGGCACCATCCTGGGCGGAGAAGAGCGAGCCGTGACACGGGCAGAGGATCTCGTTGTTGGTGACCTCGCTCACCAGGCAACCCTGGTGCGGGCACACCGCGGTAAAGCCACGGATATCGCCCTCGGCCGGCTGGGTCACCACGACCTTCGGACCGTCGTAGACGACACCAGAGCCCACCGTCACCTGGTCGACGGGGCCAAGGACCTCGCCCGCCGGCGCCGCTCCACTCGACTCGGGCGCAGGTGACGAGCCCGAAGGCTCGACCGTAGGAGCAGGGGCCGAGGACGAGGCCGCAGCGCCATCGTCGCCGGAGCCGCCGCAGGCAGCGAGTGCGGCCGCGGCACCCAGCGCACCTCCGGTGACGAGGACGGTCCTGCGGGCAAGGGGCTTGGCGGTCATGGGCCAAGGCTACGACGCCCGCGGACGCCTGGCCCGTCGAGCGGGCTTGGCGGCTGTGTCGGGGAGTCCGAGATAGGGGCGGAGGAAGCGCCCGGTGTGGCTGCCGTCGCAATCCGCGACCTCCTCCGGGGTGCCCTCGACCACCACGCGTCCGCCACCCGAGCCACCCTCCGGGCCCATGTCCACGATCCAGTCCGCGGACTTGATGACATCGAGGTTGTGCTCGATGACGATGACGGTGTTGCCCTTGTCCACGAGGCTGTGCAGGACCCCCAGGAGCTTGCGGATGTCTTCGAAGTGAAGCCCCGTCGTGGGCTCGTCGAGGACGTAGACCGTGCGTCCCGTAGATCGCTTCTGGAGCTCTGCGGCGAGCTTGACCCGCTGCGCTTCACCACCTGACAGGGTTGGGGCCGACTGGCCCATCCGGACGTACCCGAGACCGACATCGACGAGGGTGCGCAGGTGACGTGCGATCGCGGGCACGGGAGCGAAGAACTCCAGGGCTTCCTCGATCGGCATGTCGAGCACCTCGGAGATGGACTTGCCCTTGTAGTGCACCTCGAGCGTCTCACGGTTGTAGCGCGCACCGTGACACTCCTCGCACGGCACGTAGACGTCGGGGAGGAAGTTCATTTCGATGCGCAGTGTCCCGTCGCCGGCGCACGCCTCGCAGCGACCGCCCTTGACATTGAAGGAGAAGCGACCCTGCAGGTAGCCCCGCATCTTGGCCTCGGGCGTCTCGGCGAAGAGCTTGCGGATGTGGTCGAACACACCGGTGTAGGTGGCCGGATTGCTCCGTGGGGTGCGGCCGATCGGGCTCTGGTCGACGTGGACGACCTTGTCGACATGATCCAGACCCGTCACGCGCTTATGCCGTCCCGGCACGACGCGGGCGCCGTTGAGCTCGCGCGCGAGCGAGGCGTAGAGGACGTCGTTGACGAGGGTCGACTTGCCCGATCCACTTACTCCCGTCACGGCGACGAGACATCCCAGCGGGAACGACACGGACACGTCACGCAGATTGTGCTCTGCCGCTCCCTCCACGCGCAGCGCGCGCTTGGGATCGACGGGCCGGCGCACCAGCGGGGCCTCGATGGCGAGGCGCCCGGACAGATAGGCACCCGTGAGGGAGTCCTTGCTCGACATGAGGTCGGATACCGGCCCGCTCACGACGATGCGACCACCATGCTCCCCCGCCCCTGGACCGATGTCGACGACCCAGTCGGCGATGCGGATGGTCTCCTCGTCGTGCTCGACGACGATGAGCGTGTTGCCCAGGTCGCGCAGACGCACGAGGGTCTCGATGAGACGCTGGTTGTCGCGCTGGTGCAGGCCGATACTGGGCTCATCGAGGACATAGAGGACGCCGACGAGGCCCGAGCCGATCTGCGTCGCGAGCCGGATGCGCTGCGCCTCACCCCCGGCAAGCGTGCCCGCTGCCCGGTCGAGCGAGAGGTAGTGCAGACCCACGTCCGTGAGGAAACGCAGTCGCTCGTTGACCTCCTTGAGCACGCGCTCAGCGATCTGCGTGTCCCGCTTGTCGAGGGTGAGCTCGCGCAGGAAGTCGGCCGCTTCCCCGATGGGCAAGCCCGCGATCTCCGCGATCGACCGACCGCCGATCGTCACGGCGAGGCTCACCGGCTTGAGACGCGCTCCCCCGCACGCCTCGCAGGGCACCTCGCGCATGTAGCCGGCGAAGCGCTCGCGACTCGTGTCGGTCTCAGCCTCCGCGTGACGGCGCTCGACGTAGGGGACGACGCCTTCGAAGGTCGTGTAGTAGCTGCGCTGGCGCCCGTAGCGATTGCGATAGCGCACGTGGATCTCGGTGGGATGGCCGTAGAGGAGCGACTTGCGCGCCTTGGCAGGCAGCTTGGACCAGGGAGTCTCGGTATCGAAGCCCATCTCGTCCGCAAGCGCCTCCACCAGGCGCTGGAAGTAGTCGGTGACGTGACCTCCCGACCACGGAGCCAGTGCACCCTCGTCGAGGGTGAGACTCGGATCGGGAACGACGAGATCAGGATCGACCTCCATGCGCGTGCCGAGTCCGGTGCATTCGGGACACGCCCCGAACGGCGAGTTGAAGGAGAAGGAGCGAGGCTCGAGCTCCTCGAAGGACAGATCGTCGTCCAGGCATGCGAGGTGCTCGCTGTAGGTGCGCTCGCGGCCCGGATCCCCCTCCGGCAGGTCGACCAGCTCCGCGATGACGAGGCCCCCCGACAGCCGCAGAGCTGTCTCGACGGAGTCCGCGAGACGACGACGGGCGGAGGCTTTGGCCACTGCCCGGTCGACCACGACCTCGATGGTGTGCTTCTCCTGCTTCTTGAGGGTGGGCACCTCCTCCAGCGCGTACACGACACCGTCCACCCGGACTCGCGCGTATCCCTGAGCCTGGAGCTGGCGGAAGAGGTCGGCGTACTCCCCCTTGCGCTCGCGCACGACGGGGCTGAGCACCTGGAAGCGCGTGCCCTCGGGCAGCTCCAGGAGCCGATCGACGATCTGGCCGGGGGTCTGCCGCGCAATGGGCTTGCCGCACTCGGGACAGTGGGGCTTGCCGATGCGCGCGAAGAGCAGGCGCAGGTAGTCGTAGACCTCCGTGATGGTGCCCACGGTCGAGCGGGGGTTGCGCGACGTGGACTTCTGGTCGATGGAGACGGCTGGAGACAACCCTTCGATGAAGTCGACGTCGGGCTTGTCCATCTGGCCGAGGAACTGTCGGGCGTACGCCGACAGGCTCTCGACATAGCGCCGCTGACCCTCGGCGAAGATCGTGTCGAAGGCGAGACTCGACTTGCCGGAGCCCGAGAGCCCGGTGAAGACGATGAGGGCATCCCGGGGCAGGTCGAGGGACACATCCCTGAGGTTGTGCTCGCGCGCGCCGCGCACGATCAGACGGTCCGACACAGGGGCAGGCTAGCCGTAGGCTGAGACAGTGACCTACTCAGGAGACGTGCGGGTCGGTGGCCCCGCTGACGTGCGCGAACTGCCCGGCCTGGTGCTATCGAAGATCGCCGTGGGACCGATGTCCAACAACTCCTACCTGCTGAGGTGCCGGGACACCGGCGAGCAGGTCCTCATCGATGCCGCGGCGGAGCCGGATGTCCTCCTCGACCTCATCGGCGATGACGGGATCGAGGCCGTCGTCACCACGCATCGTCACGCCGACCACTGGCAGGCTCTGGGAGCCGTCGTGGCCGCGACCGGCGCCACGACGGTGGCGGGTCGGCACGACGCAGAGGGCATTCCCGTGGCGACGGACGTGCTCCTCGATGACGGTGACGAACTCGCCTTCGGGTCCATCGTCCTGCGCGCCATCCATTTGGTCGGGCACACGCCCGGATCCATTGCCCTCCTGTACGACGACCCGGAGGGGCAACCGCATCTCTTCACCGGCGATTGCCTCTTCCCGGGCGGTGTGGGCAAGACGGCAGGTTCCGATGACTTCGCGAGCCTGTACGGCGATGTCGTGGCGAAGGTCTTCGATGTCCTGCCGGACGAGACGTGGGTCTACCCCGGTCACGGCGACGACACGACCGTCGGGCGCGAGCGTGGATCCCTCGACGAATGGGCCGCCCGCGGCTGGTAGGCCGACATCGCCATCTCGACGCCGGCTCTCGACTCACGCCCCGCGCACGAGGCGGATCTGCGGCACGTGGTGGCCAGCCTCGGTCGCCCCGTCGGGCTCGAAGCCGTGCCGGGCGTAGAAGCCGCGAGCCTGAGCGCTCCCCTCGGATGTCCACAGGCTGATCGGCCCGCCCGGATCCGGCACCTGGTCCATGAGGGCCGATCCCACGCCCTGTCGCCACCGGGAGGGGTGGACGTAGAGCGTGTGGATCTCGACCTCTCCCTGCCGATCCTCATCGCGCGAGGGACCGAAGCACAGGAATCCCAGGACCACGCCGTGGGAGTCCTCGGCGATGAGGGTGGTGCGACCCGAGGTCAGAGCCTCGGTCCACTGGCGCACACGATCTTCGCGACTTCGACGTGACGTGATCCCGAGCCCGTCCTTCGCCGCATCCCACGATGCGACGTGCACGTCGACAATCCCTTCGAGATCGTCAACAGTCGCTTCGCGGATGAGCACGGCACGAGTGTTGCAGGACTACGCCGGCGGCGCGTCACCCTCCTGCGGCTTGGGCTTGGTCACTGTACCCGCGTGCGCCGTCGCCGAAGGGTCCTTGCGCACCTTGATCCACGAGGCCAGGGCCGCGATGACGAGGATCGCCGCGATGACGCAGAGCGAGAAGACCGTCGGGATCTTCGGGATGTCGTTGTTGACCTCATGGGCGAAGGTGAGGATCAGCTTGAATCCGATGAACACGAGGATCAGCGCGAGCCCTGTGGACAGGTAGATGAGCTTGCTCAGCAGGCCCTTGAGCAGGAAGTACAGGGCTCGCAGGCCGAGAAGCGCAGCAGCATTGGCGGTGAAGACGAGGTAGGGCTCCTGCGTGACGCCGAACGTGGCCGGGATCGAGTCCAGGGCGAAGAGCAGATCGGTCGAGGCGATGGCCACCATGACGAGGAGCAGCGGGGTCGCCATGCGCCTGCCGTCGATCTTCACGAAGAGCTTGGTGTCGTGGTAGTCCGGGGTGATCGGATACCACTTGCGCACGGTGCGTACGACGAAGTTGTCCTTGGGTTCCGGGTCCGCATCCCGGTGCCGGAAGAGCTGGATGCCCGTCCAAATCAGGATCGCGCCGAAGATCACGAAGGTGAAGGAGAACGCCGCGAGCGCGGCAGCACCGATCGCGATGAAGATCGCGCGCAGGACGAGGGCGAGGACGACGCCGACGAGGAGCACCCTCTGGTGATAGATGCTGGGGACGGCGAACTGGGCGAGGATGATGACGAAGACGAAGAGGTTGTCGACCGAGAGGGACTTCTCGACGAGATACGCCGCGAAGTACTGGGTGCCGTAGTCGCCTCCCTGCCATACCCAGATGAAGACTCCGAAGGCCACAGCGACGGCGATATAGAAGGTCGACCAGAGGGCGGCCTCGCGGAAGGAGACCTCATGGGGCTTGCGGCTCACCGTGAGGAAGTCCATGACGACCAGGACGAGGATGGCGCCGACGGTCACCAGCCACATCGTCAGCGAGACGTTCACGCACTCCTCCAGGGATAGGACAGCCGACCGTCGGGACTAGGCCCTCCACGCTATCCGGACGTCTGCGGTCCCGCCTCTCGGTCCCCGGGCGGCTCCTCCTCCGGATCGAGGTCCTCGAGGGCGACACCCTTGTCCGCGGCGGCGATGACCTCGGCCTCGGACTCGGGCGATGTCGCCACGAGGGTGGGATTGCGCTTGACGGCGATGAGGCTGACCACCGTGGTGGCCGCCAGGACGCCCACGATGACGCCCAGCGACACGAGGATGGAGATGTGGGGTACCGGCAGGTCGGTGGTCTCGGCAAGGGCTTCCAGGACGAGCTTGACGCCGATGAAGCCCAGGATGATCGCCAGGCCCCGGTTGAGGTAGATGATCTTGGAGAAGAGCCCGTCCAGCAGGAAGAAGAGCTGCCGCAGGCCCATGAGCGCGAACGCATTCGCCGTGAAGACGAGATAGGCCTCCTGCGTGAGGCCGAATACCGCGGGGATGGAATCGATAGCGAAGAGCAGGTCCGTCGTCCCGATCGCCAGCATCACCAGGAGCATGGGTGTCACATGCCTGCGCCCGTCGAGCCGCACCGTGAGGCGTGTGCCGTGGTATTCACGCGTGGTGGGCACCCGCTTCTCCAGCCAGCGAATGAGCGCATTGCCCTCGGGATCCGGCTCCTCCCCATGGCTGCGCCACACCTTGACCGCGGTGTAGAGCAGCAGCGCCCCGAAGAGGAAGAACGTCCCCGCGAAGCGCGCAATGGCCTCGGCACCGATGATGATGAGGATGCCGCGCAGGACGAGGGCGATGACGATGCCGACGAGCAGCACCCGGTGGCGGTGCTCCGCGGGTACGGCGAAGGCGGAGAGGATGACCATGAAGACAAACAGGTTGTCCACGCTGAGGGAGTACTCCGTGATGTACCCCGCGAGGAACTGTCCGGCGTACGTCGCGCCGAAGTACCAGAAGATGAAGCCAGCGAAGGCGAGCGCGAGGGCGATGTAGAAGATCACCCATCGGGTCGCCTCGCGCGGACCGAAGACGTGAGGCCGACTGTCGACCAGGATGAGGTCGAGGGCGATGATCCCGACGAGCCCGCCGATCGTCGCGATCCACATCCAGGTGGGGACGTTCATGCCTGGCCCGCCTCCTGCATCCCACGAAGTTCGCGCTTGAGTTCAGAGACTTCGTCGCGATACCGCGCCGCAAGCTCGAACTGCAGCTCAGCCGCTGCCTGATGCATCTGCTGGGTGAGCTCCTCGATGAGGGAGACCAGGTCCTGACCCGCAAGCGACCGCGCACGCACGATGCCGCTCGATTCCTTGAGCAACTCCGTCGTGTCGGCGTCCTCGCGTGCGAGGAGATCGGTGATGTCACCGATCTTCTTGCGCAGGGGTGCCGGATCGATGCCGTGATCGGCGTTATAGGCCATCTGCTTCTCGCGGCGCCGATTGGTCTCGTCGATCGCGCGGGCCATGGATGCCGTAACTGTGTCGGCGTACATGTGGACTTCACCGCTCACATTGCGAGCCGCGCGACCGATCGTCTGGATGAGGGATGTCTCCGAGCGCAGGAAGCCCTCCTTGTCGGCGTCGAGGATGCTCACCAGCGAGACTTCGGGCAGATCGAGCCCCTCGCGCAGGAGGTTGATGCCCACGAGGACGTCGTACTCCCCGAGCCTGAGCTCGCGGAGGAGTTCGACCCGACGCAGTGTGTCGACCTCGCTGTGGAGATAGCGCACCCTCACACCGTGCTCCTCGAGGTAGGCGGTGAGGTCCTCCGCCATCCGCTTGGTGAGGGTGGTCACGAGGACGCGCTCCGAGCGGGCAGCGCGCAACTGGATCTGCTCCATGAGATCGTCGATCTGGCCCTGGGTGGGCTTGACGACGACCTGGGGGTCGATGAGGCCCGTCGGCCGGATCACCTGCTCGACGAACTCCCCGCCCGACTCGGTGAGCTCGAAGGATCCGGGCGTCGCCGAGAGATAGATCGTCTGCCCCGTGCGCTCCCGGAACTCCTCCCAGCGCAGGGGACGGTTGTCCATCGCGCTGGGCAGGCGGAAACCGTGCTCCACGAGCGTGCGCTTGCGACTCATGTCGCCCTCGTACATCGCCCCGATCTGCGGGACCGTCACGTGGGACTCATCCAGAATCAGGAGGAAATCCTCGGGGAAGTAGTCGAGGAGGCAGTTGGGCGGTGATCCCTGCTCGCGGCCGTCGATGTGCCGAGAGTAGTTCTCGATGCCGGAGCAGCTGCCGACCTGACGCATCATCTCGATGTCGTACGTCGTGCGCATGCGCAGTCGCTGAGCCTCCAGCAACTTGCCCTGCCCCTCGAGCTCGGCCAAACGCTCAGCGAGCTCGGCCTCGATGTCCCCGATGGCCCGGGCCATGCGCTCCGGACCGGCCACATAGTGCGTGGCCGGGAAGATGTAGAGCTCCTCGTCATCGGTGACGATCTCCCCGGTGACCGGGTGCAGGGTCATGAGGCGCTCGATCTCGTCGCCGAACATCTCGATGCGCACGGGATGCGTCTCATAGACGGGGAAGACTTCGAGGGTGTCGCCGCGCACGCGGAAGGTCCCGCGCTCGAAACTCGTGTCATTGCGTGCGTACTGGATATCGACGAGACGCCGCAGGAGGGCATCGCGGTCGTACTCCTCGCCGACCCGCAGACGCAGCATGCGGTCGACGTACTCCTGTGGCGTGCCGAGCCCGTAGATCGCCGAGACCGTCGCGACCACGACCACGTCCCGCCGGGTGAGCAGCGAGTTCGTGGCCGAGTGGCGCAATCGCTCGACCTCCTCGTTGATGGAGGAGTCCTTCTCGATGTAGGTGTCCGTCTGCGGGACGTACGCCTCGGGCTGGTAGTAGTCGTAGTAGGAGACGAAGTACTCGACCGCGTTGTTGGGGAGCAACTCTCGGAACTCATTGGCGAGCTGCGCCGCCAGGGTCTTGTTCGGCGCCATGATGAGCGTCGGTCGCTGGACCCGCTCCACGAGCCATGCTGCCGTCGCGCTCTTGCCGGTGCCGGTCGCACCCAGGAGCACGATGTCGCGCTCCCCCGCCTCGATCCGCGCAGCGAGGTCCTCGATGGCCTTGGGCTGGTCGCCCGATGGCGAGTAGTCGGCCACTACCTCGAAGGGCGCCACCGTGCGCACGAGGTCGGTGACGGGACGCATCGGGCCAGCCTAGGTGTCCCGGCCGGTCAGCTCTCTCCAGAGGCCGTCCACGCGTGACTCGAGGGCCGCGAGGCCGCCTGAGTTGTCTACGACGACATCCGCGGCTGCAAGGCGCTCCTCTCGGGTCGCCTGGGCCTGGAGCCGGCGCCGAGCGTCCTCGACGTCGAGTCCACGGGCAACCAGCCGATCCAGGCGAACGGCGTCCGGGCAATCCACGACGACGATGGCGTCCCAGCCGCGCAGCGCCTGCTCGCCCTGCTCGACCAGCAGCGGCATGTCGTACACGACGACGGCATCTGCTGGGGCTTCGGCAAGCAGTTGGGCGCTCCGCTCGGCGATCAGCGGATGCGTGATCGCGTTGAGCTTCGCCAGCGCCTCGGAGTCCTTGAAGACGATCCCCGCAAGACCGGCCCGGTCGAGCCTGCCGTCAGCAGCGATGACCCCATCACCGAAGACGTCACGGATCTCGGAGAGTGCCGGCTGGCCGGGCTCCACGATCTCCCGCGCGATGGCATCGGCATCGACGACAACGGCACCGCGCTCGGAGAGCATCCGTGCCACGGTGCTCTTGCCCGAACCGATGCCGCCGGTGAGTGCGACTCTCACGACGACTCCACTGGGTCGACCGGGCCAAAGCCGACGTAGTCGACGCACACGGTCGAACTCCCAGGGCCCAGGCTCAATGTGAGGACGCTGAGAGACGAGACGATCACGCTTTCGATGGAGCCCAGGCCCGCAGGCAGCTCCAGCGACTGCTCCGCGAGATCGGTGGAGAGCACGACCTCCGCGGGTCCCTGCGCGAGGAAACCCATCTCAAGACCCCAGTCCCAGTTGTACATCTGCTTGCTCAGGGGAACCGTCACGGCCGATCCACCCGGCTCCAGGAGGTAGCCGCACCCCGGTATGGGTCCGGGCAGAGATCGTGACTGCACCGCCACCCGTCCCGAACGAATGCTCCCATCGGGCGCGACAACGCGCAGGTCCTGGGTCGGCGCGTTGAAGGCCAGCGGCAGCCCCAGCGGCGCGAGCATCCGAGAGACGCGCGCATCCTCCGGCAGGAAGGCGGGGTAGACGACGTTGTCCGGTGCATTCGAGTCGAAGATCGTGGCGGGCCCGAGACTCTGAGCGCTCGCGATGAGGCGATCCGTCCAGGATCGCGGAGAGACCGGACCAAGTCCATCCATCTGGACCGACCACGTGACCAGCGCACTCATGATGACCGTGCCGCTCACGGCAACGCTGCCCAGGTGCCAACCGCGGACGACTCGGCGAGGTAGTGGCACAAGCCACGCACCGTCACTCACGCGCTCAGCTCGCGTCGACGTGAGCGCGTACACGAAGGCCAGGGACGCGATGGGGATGATGTCGGCGCTGTAACGGGAGTCCATCGAGGCGTACTGCCCCAGGGTCGCGAATCGAGAGCTCCCCACCACCAGGGCCCAGGCCGCCAGCGCATAGGCGACAGGCAGGAGCACCACCCACGTACCCTTGCGGCGCACGGCAATGCAGGCGGCAGCGAGAGCGAAGGCCATCAGAGCGCAAGCCCATTGCACCCACGTGGTCGCAAGCGGGAATGCACCCTGCAGGCTCGACACCTGCTCCCACGTGCCTCCGAGCATTGCCGGAAGTACGACGCCGAGACCGGCCGTCAAGGCGAAGCCGAGCATCGGCTCGATACCAGGGATCTGCAACTGAGCCTCGCCCGGCGTCGGCTGCGCAGTGACCAGCAAGAAGACGCACCCGTATGCGACAGCCAATCCGCCAAGGCCGAGCACGGCAATCCATGCGCGCCGCCGCGCCTGATGCGTGCTTGCGTGCGCGACTCCGGGGAGGAAGAAGGCCAGCATGGCAATCGGGATGATGATGAGGAGCGACTTCTGCCAGGACGCTAAGGAGAGGACGAATGCGCCGAGGGCGGCTGCTAGCCACAGACCGCCACGACCTTCGAGGTAGCGCAGTTGGCAGAAGAGCACCGCCGCTGTGCCCCAGATCAGTGAGTACGTCTGCAAACCTGCAGCCCACCACAGCGTGGGTTGCAGCAGGAGCGGGCAGAAGGCGATCATCGACAGGCCCAGGAGAACCTGAGGTCGAGTGCCGAAGATGGCATGCAGAAGCGCCCACCAGGTCAGCGTTCCGCCCAGGATCAGGACGGCGAGGAGGGCGATCGCCAGTTGGAAATTCAGCGGATCCAGCCAGGTAATCAGCCACACACCCACGAACTGCAGTGGCATGAAGTGGCCGTTGTACTCCTGGAAGACATAGCCGGCGAAGTCGGTCCCGACCGTCCTCTCGACGTAGGACCAGTCGTCCTGGAACCAACTCCATTGCCGCATGGCCCACAACTTGAGCAGCAGCGAGAGCAGCACGATCGCCGTACCGAAGGCCGCGTAGATCCGCGACCAACTCTGTGCACCTGGAGGCCCTGGGGCCTCCAGGTGCACAGAGTCAGAAACTTCGGTCGCTGTCCCCACGGCGACCCGTTAGCGTCAGGAGTCGCCGGCGAGCTTGTCGCGCAGCGCCTGAAGGGACTCATCCGAAGCGAGCGCACCCGCGCCCGCTCCCTCAGCCGACGTCGAGGAGTACTCGGTCGCCGTGCCCTCGGCCACGGCCTGCTCCGCATCCGCGGTACGCATCTCGGCCGCCTGCTTGCGGTGCGCCTCCCAGCGGGCGTGCGCCTCGGCGTACTCCTTCTCCCACTCGGCGCGCTGGCCCTCGAAGCCGGCCTTCCACTCGCCGGTCTCCGGATCGAAGCCGTCCGGACCGACGTAGTTGCCAGCCTCGTCGAAGGCGGGAGCCATGCCGTAGAGGTAGGGATCGAACTCGTCCGCGACGTCCCCGTCGCCCTCATTGGCCTGCTTCAGGCTGAGCGAGATGCGGCGACGCTCGAGGTCGATGTCGATCACCTTGACGAAGATCTCGTCGCCGACCTGGACGATCTGCTCGGGGATCTCGACGTGACGCTCGGCGAGCTCGGAGATGTGCACGAGACCTTCGATGCCCTCCTCGACGCGCACGAACGCACCGAAGGGCACGAGCTTGGTGACGCGGCCCGGAGTGACCTGGCCGATCTGGTGCGTACGGGCGAAGTGCTGCCAGGGATCCTCCTGGGTCGCCTTGAGGGACAGGCTCACACGCTCGCGATCCATGTCGACGTCGAGCACCTCGACGGTGACCTCCTGGCCGACCTCGACCACCTCGGACGGGTGATCGATGTGCTTCCAGGAGAGCTCGGAGACGTGCACGAGGCCGTCGACTCCACCCAGGTCCACGAAGGCGCCGAAGTTGACGATCGACGAGATCACGCCGGAGCGGATCTGGCCCTTCTGGAGGTTGTTGAGGAAGGTCTGACGGACCTCGCTCTGAGTCTGCTCGAGCCAGGCGCGACGCGAGAGCACGACGTTGTTGCGGTTCTTGTCGAGCTCGATGATCTTGGCCTCGAGCGTCTTGCCGACGTACGGCTGCAGGTCGCGCACGCGCCGCATTTCGACGAGTGACGCCGGAAGGAAGCCGCGGAGCCCGATATCGAGGATGAGGCCACCCTTGACGACCTCGATGACGGTGCCCTCGACGACGCCGTCCTCGTCCTTGACGCGCTCGATCGTGCCCCAGGCGCGCTCGTACTGAGCGCGCTTCTTGGACAGGATGAGACGGCCGTCCTTATCTTCCTTCTGCAGGACAAGGGCCTCGACCGCATCACCGACGGACACCACCTCATGGGGGTCCACGTCGTGCTTGATGGACAGCTCGCGGGAGGGGATCACACCCTCGGTCTTGTAGCCGATGTCGAGGAGGACCTCGTCGCGGTCGACCTTGACGATGGTGCCTTCGACGATGTCGCCGTCATTGAAGTACTTGATGGTGGAATCGATAGCGGCGAGGAACTCATCGGCATCGCCGATGTCGTTGATGGCTACCTGGGGTGCGATGGTCTGGGAGGTCACGCGGACTCCGATACGGATAGATGTCGGCCTGCGCACGTGCGAGTCCGTGATCAACGTGGTGCGCGGGCGAGCCGCGGGCCGCGTGGAACGTCACGAGGCCACTCGGTCCGGGACACGTGCGGGCTCGGCGTGCCCAGGGAGGATAGCGCAGTCCCGCTGGGCGCCCCGACACCGGGAGCGGGCCGGGAGACTCGCGGTTGCCCGAGGGCCTAGGCCGCTGCCGAGCCCCCGGCGTGGGCGCCGGAGCGCTTCTTGCCCCCGGAGGCCACGAGCACGATCCCGATGACGAGAAGGATCACGCCGAGGATCACCGCGATGAGAGGCACCGTGTTGTTGAGCAGGGCCAGCAGGGAGGCCTGGGACTTGGCATATGCGATGCCCTCGGTCGCCTCCTCCGGCGTCGTGCCGATGACCGCATCGATGATGGTGATCTTGTCCTGGTTGTCGGGACCGCGCAGGGTCTGCAACTGGACGCTCTCCCCCTTGACGATGGCCCCGGTGGTCGGCTCCACCCAGAGCGTGAGGGTGTTGCTGTAGTAGCGGGGGGCGACGAAGTTGGGGAGCGGCGAGCCTACGAGATCCCCGGGCACCTCGATGGTGCCGGTCTGCGTGGGCTCGACGGTCACGACGAACTTGTAGACCGGAAGGCCCTCGAGGGTCTCCTCGCCCTGGAAGACAGCATCGACGCCCTCGTTAAGGGATGTATCGAAATAGGGGTACGTCTGCTGCTGCGTGAACATCGGGAACTTCAGGGGCACGATGCCGCTCATCTCGACGTTCTCGCCATCGATGTTGGCACCGCAGCAGTTCGACAGCTCCGACGTCACCCGATTGAACGCAAAGCGCGCCGTATCGGCGAGCACGACGACTCCGGCATTGTCCTCGACCCTCTGGAAGGTGTCGTAGACGGCGAGATCGCCGGCCTTGGCCTCGTTGGTCTGGCTGGCGGGCACATCGCCTCGGGTGAAGCGGGTCACGGTGAGGGGTACGTCCGTGCGCTCGGTGAGGGTCGCGGGATCGAAGAGCTTGGCGGCAACACCGCTCTGATCGGTCTGGGTAACCCCGCCGGAGTCCTCACCCGGGGACAGCGGCGCCTTGGCAACGGCGGGAACCACGCTGAAGCGCAGGAGTGCCCCGAGCACCACGAGGAACACGCCGAGACCCACTAGGACGATGCCAATGCCTCGTCTCATGCCACCCTCCGGTCGCCATGCCGCCCCCACAGGACAGGGTGCGTTGGGGGAACCGTAGCGGATACTGAGCCTTCCGGCGCGGAGTTCGCGCCGGAGGTCCGCCGAAACCGTCGGACCCGAGAGGGAGGGAGTCGATGCGCCCCTTCCCCCTCCTGGACGGCTACCGCGCCATCGCGGCCTTCATGGTCCTCACCACTCACGTGGCCTTCAACACCGGTGAGATCCGCACTCCCGTCATCGGCCCGATCCTCGGACGCATGGATTTCGGGGTCACGCTCTTCTTCCTGCTCTCCGGGTTCCTGCTCTACCGCCCGTGGGCCCGCGCGGCCATGGTGGACACGCGAGGGCCAGCCGTCGGGAGTTACGCCGTGCGACGTGCCGCGCGCATCCTGCCCGCCTACTGGGTCATGGTCGCCTTCACGTTGCTTCTCCTTCCCGAGATCCAGCCCGTGCGCTGGCAGGCCTGGCCGGTGCACCTGGGGCTCCTGCACATCTACGTCCCCGGTTTCACCCTCGAGGGCCTCACGCAGACCTGGAGCCTGGCCACCGAGATCTCCTTCTACATCGTCCTTCCCATGCTCGCGTGGATCGCCGGGAGGCGCGGCCGCGGCCGACCCGATGCCAGCGCGCGGTACCAACTCGGCATCCTCGCCGGCGCCATCGCCATCGCGTGGATCTTCACGTTCCTGCGCGTGACCGGAGGCCTTGGCACATCGACGATCACGGGGTATTGGCTCCCCGGCTTCCTCGACTGGTTCGCCCTGGGCATGGCCGCTGCCGTGATCCAGGTCCGCCTCGGCATGCACGGAGCTCCCCCGTGGATGCTCGCCCTCCGCCAGATCGCCCGTGCCACCGGCTGGTGCCTGCTCATCGCCGCGGGTCTCGCGGTGATCGCCGCTACCCCGATCGCCGGACCGCTCACCTTCGACCCCGCCCAACCCAACAGCCTCGTGATCAAGCACCTGCTGTACGGCGCGATCGCAGCCTTCCTCCTGCTGCCGGGATTCCTCGGCGTCGGTGACACGCGCGAGACTCCCACCGAGCGATCGTGGTGGGCCAGCATCCTCGCCAATCCGATCGTGGTCTACCTCGGAACGATCTCCTACGGGGTCTTCCTCTGGCATCTGGTGCTGCTGAGGTTC
Source organism: Actinomycetota bacterium (assembly GCA_046046455.1). Taxonomy (GTDB): domain Bacteria; phylum Actinomycetota; class Actinomycetes; order S36-B12; family S36-B12; genus Mxb001. Next base: position 36,168 of record JBJOJS010000107.1, read on the forward strand.
ATCCAGAACGCGCTCGGACTTCAGGTCTTCGCGGGAGGCTTCTGGATCGTCTGGCCACTCGTCGTACTCGCATCGATCATCGTCGCCACGGCGTCGTGGTTCATTCTCGAGAAGCCGGTTCTTGCATGGGCGCACCGCCGGACGTCCGGCGCATCGCAGCGGGAGACGCCAGCGCACCCAGCGCTGCGATCGCCAGCAGACCCGTAGCGATGAGCATCGCGTCGGGAGCATCGAGGCGACCCGGCCAGGGAGCCAGTGCGGCACCCACCGCAGCACCCAGCGCCAGGATCCCGGCGACATACGGTCGCGGGAGCAGCCAGGCGACAAGGACCCCCATCCCCGCTGCTGCCACCCCGGGCCACCCGCCCACGAGGAGACCGACCACGACGGCGGATGCGGCCATCAGATGCCCACGACCGCGGCGAAGCCCCGGTGCCGGCGTGCCGGCCCGACCGCGGCCCACGAGTGCCATCACCACCAGGACAAGGACCGCCAGGCCCCCGAGAGCGAGACCCCCGAGATAGGCGGACTGCGGCGCGAAATCCAGAACCACAGTCCCGGAGACACCGGCTGGCACGACCCATCCCTGCCGCCAGCCATCGACGCGGATCGGCTGCAACTCGATGCCACCGACGTTCGCTCGCCAGCCCGCGTTGGCATTCTCCGTCGTTTCCAGGATCCGCGGCACGTCGGATGCCGGGACCTCCACGACGCGCTGAGTCGACTCCCACTCGAGGACCTCGGGTGAACCTTCCGCGTCGGTCACGGAGAAGTCGACGGGTTCGAGGACGATCGCCTCTACGGCGTACTGCGCGGTGGATTGAGCCTCGATGACGTGCCGCCCGGCCTCCAGGTCGACGATTCGACCTCCGCACGCCGTCACAGGTAGGAGGGAGTCGGTGAGCGTCTGGCTCACGGTCGCCGTCACTGCCGTCTCGACGCGTGCATCGCCGTCGACGGCCAGTTCGGGGCCGAACCCGCAGGGTACGCCGACGTCATCCACGAGTCGGGGGCCCTTGACGATGTCCTCGGCGCCGAGGATCCGCACCTCGTTGACACCGATGGGGAGAGCCGTGATGCTGCCCGTCCCGGGATCGAGGCTTCGCACCACATCGGCGTTGTCGAATCGAATGGTCAGTGCGGATGCTTCCTGAGCCGGGACGGTGATGGTGCCACGCGCCGAGACGATGTCGGTCGTCTCCCGGCCATTGACCGTCACCGTGACGCGCAGGGGTCGGCTTGCGACCAGGTCCGGGGCGATGTCCAGCCGCACTCCGCGGACGCGGCGCGGCTCTCCCCAACTCACCGTGAGTTCGGGGCGGTCGTCCAGCGGCGATGCGAGCCACGCCGTCGAAAGGACGCCATCGACAGCGGCCTGAGGTCGACCTGCCGGGTCGCTGGTGAAGACACTCGTCGCCTCCGCACGCGGCGAAACGGGCAGGGTAGGCGTCAGGAGTCGGTCCAGTGAACTGCCCGCCCGCGGTCGCACCCACATGCGCACCCGATACTCCCCCGGCGCCCCGACCTCGACGATGCGCTGGATGCCCGTGCGCTCCTCACCGACGCGGCCGAGCTGGGGCGAGCAGATGAGTTGCCCCGCGACGGCGGCGCAGCCGGTCTGCTCACCCTTGCGCGCGGTCAGGACGATGGGACCCCCGTCAGCGACGCCCGCGGCGGCAACGAGGCGCGTCACGTCGACGCCCGGGATGTCTACCTCTCTCAAGCCGAAGGCCTCTCCAGGGCCGCCATCGACGACGGACTCGAGGGTCAGTCGCAGGGTGCGCGTGGGTCCATCGGGTAGGGGCAGGCGCTGCGCCTGGTCGGTCGCCTCCACCGCCACGGTGATCTCACCGGCATCCGTCGTGACCGTGACCGCCGCCGGCTCGATGCCCGCGATCTGGCCCACGACCAATCGCACCGTGACCCAGGGCGCGGTGAAGGGGTCCTCTGTCGTGACCTGCCACCACTGACCGACGCCGCTCTCCAAGTCACCGGACACCCATGCCGTCACCGGGTCACCGTCGAGTGCTGCCCAGGGCTGCGCCGCGCTCGAACGGCCTCGCAACGCCGTGACCTCGCTGCCGCTCGACGATGCCGTCACGAGACCTCCCTCGTAGACGGCAAGGGACTGTCGAGCCTCGGGGTCTGCGGGGAAGTAGTCGTGGACGCGCCGATCCTGCAGATACGCATCGTCGGCTGTCAGTGTCTGGGAGCGGTTGTCGCGCGTGGAGCCGACACTCAACTCACTCCGCCGGTAGCCATCGGTCACGGCGTACGCAAGCTGGACCCCATCGATGGC
>JBJOJS010000111.1:0-9742 GCA_046046455.1 Actinomycetota bacterium
GGGCCTACCGCCAGGACCAGCTGCCCTCGACCCATCCCATCGCCGCCGACATGGTCGACCTCGACGCGGTGCGCGTGAACTTCGACGGCATCACCTACGCCAAGGGAGCCTCCGCCCTGCGCCAGCTCGTCGCCTGGGTCGGCGAGGACAATTTCCGCAGGGGCATCAACGCCTACTTCACCAAGCACGCCTGGGGCAACACCGAGCTCCCGGACCTGCTCAGCGAGCTCGAGGCCGCTTCGGGTCGTGACCTCTCGGGCTGGACGGCGGAGTGGCTGCAGACCAGCGGCGTCAACCTCATGCGCCCCGACCTTGAGATCGCTGACGACGGCACCTACCGGTCGGTGACGATCGTGCAGGAGCCCCCCGCGATGCCCGAGGGGGTCGCGCCCACACTGCGCTCGCACCGGATGGCGCTCGGCCTCTACGACCTCACGGACTCCGGCCTTGTGCGGCGTGAGCGCATCGAGCTCGATGTCGTCGGCCCCCGCACGGAGGTGCCGCAGCTCGTGGGCGCGAAGCAGCCCGACCTGCTGCTGCTCAATGACGACGACCTCACCTTCACGAAGGTGCGCCTCGACGACCGCTCCTGGCAGACGGCCGTCGCTCACCTGGGCGACCTGGTCGACTCGATGCCCCGCGCACTGGTGTGGGGCGCCGCATGGGACATGGTGCGCGACGCCGAAGTCCCCACGGGTGAGTACGTCGACCTCGTGATCGCCGGGCTGCCGCGCGAGAGCGACATCGGCGTCGTCCAGCAGACGCTGCGCCAGGTCAAGACCGCCGTCGACCTCTTCGCTACCCCCGAGCATCGACCGGCGTACGTCGCCCGGCTCGCCGCAGCACTCGACGGCCTCATGCGCTCTGCGGAGCCCGGCTCGGATCACCAGCTCGCCTTCGTGCGCGCCTTCACGTCGCTCGCGACGAGCAACTCCGACCTCGACACCGTCGCGGGCCTGCTCGACGGATCCGTGGTACTCGAGGGACTCGCCGTCGATGCCGACCTGCGTTGGAGCCTGCTCCAGCGTCTCGCGGCCACCGGGCGCGTCGAGCTCGACGCCATCGAGTCCGAGTTGCAGCGCGATGACACCGCGACGGGACGCCGTCAGGCGGCCATCGCGCGCGCGGCACGTCCGTCGATGGAGGCCAAGGACCTCGCCTGGGCCGAGATGATGGAGCGCACCGACCTCCCCAATGCGATCCTCGAGGCGACGATCGCGGGATTCGTCCAGCCCGACCAGGTCGATCTGCTCACGCACTTCCGGCCGCGCTTCTTCGAGGAGATCGTGCGGGCCTGGGACGCGCAGACGATGGAGATGGGCCAGTCGCTGGCCATGGGGCTCTACCCGAGCCTCATCGTCGATGCCAAGACGGTGCGCGAGACCGACGAGTTCCTCGCACGCGACGATCTCAATCCCGCACTGCGCAGGCTCGTGATCGAGGGTCGCGACGGCGTGAGCCGCTCTCTGCGCGCCCGCGCTGCCGACGCCTAACGGAGCCCAGCGGGGCAGCGACCCGTCATTTCGACGGCCCTATCGACACTTCCCCGGGACCAGAACTCTCGATAGGACCGGGCAATTGACCGGGACCGACCAGCGCTACGGCTGGTCGACGTGCTCGACGCGCATGCGGCGAGCCTGCTCGCCGAGCACGGAGAGACCGTCGCGCAGCCCACCCATGATGTCTCCGGTGGTGAAGGAGCTCGTCATCGACAGGGCAGCGAGCCCGCATGCGCGGTCATCCAGGGGGATGCGCGCGAGCCGGCCGGTAACGATCTCGAGCTGACGGCCCGCGGGATCCACGGCGACGAGGACGCTGCGGTCAGGATCGGAGAGCCGCTCGAGCAGCGCCTCGGCACCCGTGCGGCCGCCCGACCAGGCTCCGACATAGGCACTGAAGGTCAGGCCCGACTGCCTCTCGGCATGCTCCAGCAGGCGCTGGACTTCCGCGCGCTGCGCGGGCGTGAGGTCACCAGCGGGCACTGGCCCCACCCCTCTCCTCGTGATCGGTCGGTCCCCCCGGCGTGATCATCCCGGGACCGCTCGGAGCGGACATCGTGCCCGCGGGGCTCGACATCCACACCGGCTCACCCACGACCGCGACATCGCCGGCTCCGGAGCGCCCCTTGACCCAGCCGGGGGCGTAGACCGCGATGACGATGATGATGATCGACAGGGCCGGTATGCCGACGAAGAGTGCGAGGGCCTGGACCGGTGTGTAGCCGGGGCCGGGATCGTCACCGTCGTAGACCACACCGCTCTGGGCAGCCGCGGGGCCGGCCAGCGCCAGCGAGGTGACCGCGAGGACGGCCACCGAGGCCGCCGAGGCAAGCAGGGAACGCATGTCGTCAGCCTAGGGGAGCGTCCCCGCGGCGGTGCCGCGTGGGCCGCACCGTCGCGATGATGTCCTCGAGCAGGGGTGCGCGCGAAAGGTCCTCGAGCGCGACGGGCGCTCCCGTGCGATCGGCCAGCGGCACCCGCCAGTTGGGGTACTCCTGGTCGGTGCCCGGCTGGTTCTGCGCGCGGATATCGCCGACGAGATCGGGTACGGCGATGCCGATGAGGCGCGCGGGCGAGGCCGCCACGATCCGATGCAGCGCGACGACACGCACATCGACGTCAGCGTCGAGGTCATCGAGCCAGCCGCGTTCGACGGCAAGGTCGAGCCACTCCCGGGTCGCCGCTTCATCGGACCTGCGCTCGTCGTCCACAGATGTCGTGAGCAGATCGAGTTCCGCGCGAATGCGCACGTGCTCACCGGCGAGATATCCGGCGGTGGGTGGCAGATCGTGCACCGACACACTGGCCAGCACGTCGCCACGCCATTGCTCCGGAGCCTTGAGCACCCCGCCCGACCAGCGCTCGAACCACAGGATCGACGTCCCGAGGATTCCACGCTCCTGCAGGAACTCCTCCACGCGCGGCTCGACGGTCCCGAGGTCCTCGCCGATGACGAGCGCCCCCGCCCGGTGCGCCTCGAGAGCGAGGATGCCGACGAGGGCCTCGTGGTCGAATCCGACGTAGGCGCCCTCGGACGCGGGCGCTCCCTCGGGGATCCACCATTGTCGGAAGAGCCCGAGGATGTGATCGACGCGGATGCCGCCGGAGTGACGCAGCAGGGTGCGCAGCATGTCGCGATACGGCACGTAGGCCGCGTCAGCGAGCGCGTCGGGTCGCCACGGCGGCTGCGCCCAGTTCTGCCCGAGCTGGTTGTACATGTCAGGCGGACACCCCACGGTCACACCGCTCGCGAGCACATCCTGCAATGCCCAGGCGTCGGCGCCTTCGCCCGCGACCCCGACAGCAAGGTCGTGGATGATTCCCGCGCGCATCCCGACGTCGATCGCGGACTCCTGCGTCTGCTCCATCTGCTCGTCGAGGAGCCACTGCATCCACAGATGCCGCTCGATGCGATCGGCGTTCTCCACGCGCCAGGTGGCGATCTCCTCCGACGAGGGATGCTGCAGGCCCTCGGGCCATTCCCTCCACGCCGGTCCCCACTCCTCCGCCAGCGCGCACCAGGTCGCGAAGTCGACCAGGCCCGCGCCCTCGCGCTCGACGTAGGCGTCGTAGCGCGCCTGACGCCCCGGGGTGAGTGGGATGCGACGCACGATGTCGAGCGCCGCAGACTTGGCCGCCCAGACAGCGTCGCGGTCGAGCAGGTCGGCGGTGAGTTTGCGCAGCGGCTTGCCTAGTCGTCGCACCGCCTTGCGGTCCGTGCCGCTCAGATAGGCGTACTCCGGGATCGCCTCGACCCGCAGGTAGATCGGGTTGGGGAAACGCCGTGTGGCGGGCAGGTACGGCGACGGAGTCATCGGGAGGATCGGCGCCGCGGCGTGCAGCGGGTTGACGAGCACGAAGTCGGCGCCAAGCTCATGGCCTGACCATGCGGCGAGATCCGCGAGATCCGCGAGGTCGCCGATGCCCCACGACCGTCGCGAGCGCACGGAGTAGATCTGGGCCATGAGCCCCCAGAGGCGGTCGCCCGATGCGAGTGCGGGTGGGTGGAGGCGCTCTGGGGTGACCACGAGTGTCGACTCGCTGAGTCCGTCGTCACTCAGCGCCTTGATGGCATGCCAGCCGAGCGGCGTGTCCGCCGGGACGACGAAGGTCGCCTCGCCGATGAGCCGGCCGTCGACCTCGCGTGGATCCACCCAGCGATTGCTCTGGGCGGGCTCGACGATGCCACCGTCCTCGAGCTCGATCCACACCCGCACGGGCGAGCCGTGCGGGACATGCACCCAGATGTGCGCGCATCTCCCGCCGACCGCGACCACGACGGGCGGCAGAGTTCGACGCCAGTCGCGTAGCGCACGCTCCTCGAGGCTCGCGGTGATCGTCGCGTCATCCGAGGGGTCGGCTCCGAGCGCACGCAGGACTCCCGCGATGGCCGTGTCGGAGGATCGACGCAGGATCCCGGCCTGGTCCCAGTAGTCGACGGCGACGTCATGGGCGCGGGCGAGATCGTCGAGCTCCGCGGTCACCAGATCTCCGGATGCCGCCCGAGCCAGGGGCGCGCCTGCTCTAGCTGCGCCGCCAGCGAGATCAGGGTCGGCTCGTCGTAAGGGCGCCCCACGAGTTGCACGCCGATGGGCAGGCCGTCGCCGTTCCAGTGGAGGGGCAGCGAGATCGCCGGCTGTCCGGTGAGGTTGAAGATCGCGGTGAACGGGGTGAAGTCCTTCTGCCGGGCGAAGTTGTCTGCGGGATCTCCGCCCTCGGTGAAGTAGCCGACGGGCACCGGGGGCTTCGCGAGAGTCGGCGTCAGCAGGACGTCGTACGCCGCGGTGGCATTGATCGCACCCCGGGCGAGCACCCGCGCGAAGGACACCGCACCCGCGAGGTCGATGCCGCTCGCCTGTGCACCGCGCTCGCGCAGGTACCGAGTGAGCGGCTGCAGCAGCTCGACCTTGTCCGGCTCCACCGGCGTGAGCTGCGAGAGCACGGACCAGATGGTCTCGAAGACCGGCACGATCGCGTCGGGCATCGGCGACGGGATGTCCTCGACCACGTGACCGAGTTGCTCCAGCAGCGCGGAGGCGGATTCGTAGGCCTCCAGGCAATCGGGATGGACCTCGACATGTGAGATGACGGGGGTCGCGAAGCGACCGATGCGCAGGACACCCGGCTCGCGGCCCGCCGCCCGAAGGAAGGTCTCACCGACGGGAAGGGCCGGCGCAGGGTAGGGATCGTCGGGGAAGGCTCCGGCCATGACATCGAGGAGCGCGGCCGCATCGCGAACCGTGCGGGCGATGGGTCCGCTCACGGGGAACTCCCCGACGGGATCGCGGAGAGGGCCGTTGGAGATGCGCCCGCGCGAGGTCTTGATGCCCACGAGTCCGCACACGCTCGCCGGGATGCGGATCGAACCGCCGCCATCGGAGCCGTGCGCGGCCGCAGCGAGTCCGGCAGCGACGGCCGCAGCCGCACCTCCACTGGAGCCCCCCGCCGAGCGACTGAGATCCCACGGGGTGCGCGCGGGGGGCGCGACGTCGTTCTCGGTGTAGCAGGGCAGTCCGAACTCAGGGGTGTTGGTCTTGCCGGTCATGACGAGGTTGCCCTGCTTCATGCGGATGACGACGTTGTCGTCGCCGAAGGGCGTCATGTCGTAGGCACGTGATCCAAGGGTGCAGCGCACGCCGGCCTGGAAATTGAGATCCTTCACCGGTACGACGACACCGTGGAGCACGGGCAGATCGTCGCGATCGGCGATGTCACGCACCTCCGCGTCGGCGGCCTGGGCCTGCTCGAGGGCCATCTCAGGCGTGATCGTGATGAAGGCGCCGACCGCCTCGTTGAGAGCCTCAGTGCGGGAGAGATAGTGCTCGGCAAGCTCGACGGAGGAGATTTCGCCGGCGCGGATCGCGGCCGCCTGCTCGAGGGCGGTGAGGTTGTGCAGTGCGGTCACCTGCCAGAGCCTAGGTCGCGCCCCGGCGAGGCGCGGCTAGGGTCGGGGAGTGCCTGACTATCCGCGCGCGGAGCGCCTCGATCTCATCGACGACCTGCACGGCCGAGCCGTCCCGGACCCCTACCGCTGGCTCGAGGACGGGCAGGATCCCCGAACCTCGGAGTGGCGTGGGCAGCAGGACGCGCTCATGGAGTCCGAGCGGTCCGGCTGGACGATGCGCGATCACTTCGCGGAGCGGATCGAAGCCCTCATGGGTGCCGGGTCCATCTCGCCGCCGTACATCCGCGGAGACTGGACCTTTACGACCCGTCGCGAGCCCGGGCAGCAGTTCCCCGTGCTCTACGTCCGAGATGCGCACGGTGCGGAGCGCGCGCTCTTCGACCCCATCGCGATCGACCCCACCGGTGTCACGACGATGGACTCCTGGCAGCCGAGCAAGGAGGGCGATCGCGTCGCGGTGCAGTACTCCATCGGCGGCGACGAGGAGTCGATCCTCACCGTGATCGACACCGCGACCGGGGAGCGCCTCGAGGATGGCATCGGCCGCTGTCGCTACTCTCCCATCGCGTGGCTCCCCGGTGGCGAGCGCTTCTATTGCGTACGCCGTCTCGCTCCGGAGCTCCTGCCGGAGACGGAGCAGAAGTTCCATCGACGCGTCTACCTGCACACGGTCGGACAGGACCCCGACGGAGACACCCTTGTCTTCGGTGCGGGCATGACGATGACCAATTACTACGGCGTGGAGGTCAGCCGCGACGGTCGGTGGCTGCAGGTCTCCGCGTCCGAGGGCACCGAGCCGCGCAATGACCTCTGGATCGCCGACCTCGACGCTTCACCACCCGACTCGCCTGCTTTCCGGCTCGTGCAGGGCGATGTGGATGCGCAGACAAGCCTCCACGTGGGCCGCAATGGGCTCTTCTACATCTCGACGGACCGCGATGCCCCGCGTGGGCAACTCCTCGTGAGTGCACCCGAGCACCTGTGGGACGAGCCGTGGCGCACGCTGCTCCCCGAGGAGCCCGACTCCGTCCTCGAGGGCTACGCCATCCTCGACGGGCCCGAGATGATGCGACCGCTGCTGCTGGTGAGCCGCACGCGCCACGTCGTGAGCGAGCTCAGCGTGCATGACCTCGATACCGGGGCGCTCCTCCGCACGATCCCGTTGCCCGGCGCCGGCACACTCGGCGGCCCGGTCGAGCGACCCGACGGCGGTCCCATCGCGTGGCTGGTCTACACCGACCACACCACGGTGCCGGCCATCTACTCCTTCGACGGGCGCACCGAGGAACTCTCGCTATACGCCGAGCCGCCCGGCATCGTCGATGTCCCGCGCGTGCATTCACGCCAGGTGACCTACACGTCGAAGGACGGCACCGAGGTGCGGATGTTCGTCCTCTCGCCCGCGGACGGGCCCGATCGGCCCCGCCCCACGGTGCTCTACGGATACGGCGGCTTCGGGATCCCCCTCTCCCCCGGTTACTCCGCGTCGATCCTGTCGTGGGTCGAGGCGGGTGGCGTCTGGGCGATCGCCAACCTTCGCGGCGGCGGAGAGGAGGGTGAGGAGTGGCATCGCGACGGCATGCTCGGCAATAAGCAGAACGTCTTCGACGACTTCCACGCCGCAGCGGAGTACCTCATCGCCGAGGGATGGACCACCGCGCAGCAACTCGCGATTGAGGGAGGCTCCAACGGCGGCCTGCTCGTCGGCGCAGCGATGACGCAGCGACCCGATCTCTTCCAGGCCGTCGTGTGCGTCGCGCCACTGCTTGACATGGTGCGCTACACCACGTCGGAGCTCGGTCCCACGTGGACGGTGGAGTACGGCGATCCGGAGATTCCCGAGCAACTCGACTGGCTGCTCGGCTACTCGCCGTACCACCGCGTCACCGAGGGGACGGCGTACCCCGCGACGATGTTCGTCGCCTTCGACAACGACACACGCACCGATCCCATGCACGCCCGCAAGATGTGCGCCGCGGTCCAGCATGCGACCACCTCGGATCGCCCCGTCGTCTTCCGCGGGGAGGGCGACGTGGGCCACGGAGCACGGTCACTCTCCCGCTCCATCGACGAGGCAGCCGACACGCTCGCCTTCGTCGCGCGCTGGACCGGTCTGCAGAGCTAAGCGCGCCCCTCGTCCGGACTGCGCCGAGCCATGTGCGTCACGCTCGCGAGGATCATGGCCCCACCCCAGGGGCCCATCACCCAGATCGGCCAGTAGTAGGTCGGGGAGCCACCGCCGGCGGCCCATGAAGCGAGCCACACGACATTGACAAGGATCGCCACGCCCAGCCAAGTGGCCCAGCCGACGCGGAGGTTGCGTCGACGTGTGGTGGCCTTGCGGGCCACATCGCGCTCGCTCGCACTTCCTGTCAGGATCGCGCCGGTCAGCTTCGCATTGCTGAGGTCGGTGCCGGAGAGCACGGCACCACTGAGATCGGCCCCGGTCAGGTCCGCACCGCGCAGGATCGCGTCGGTGAGGTCTGCGCGCGCCAACGACGCCCCGCTGAGGTTCGCCTCCGTCAGGATGGCCATGCCCAAGTCCGCACCGCTCAGGTCCGCGTGGCTGAGGTCCGCCCCCGCCAGGTCGGCTTCGACGAGGACCGCACCCGCGAGGTTGGCCCGGGACAGGTCGGCGCCACGCATCTGGGCACCGCTGAGGTCCTGGCCCGCGTAGTCGGAGACGGGGTGCAGCTCCGCGCTCCGCGCCGCCGGTAGGTCCGCGGTGATCGCCGCCAGCTCGCCGATGGTCTCAGCCGCGTGGACCTGATCGAGTCGGCGCTCGAATTCGGACTGGGTCAGGCGCCCTTCGGCGAAGGCTTCGCGCAGCACCGCGGTCGAGGCATCCCGGTCAGCATCGCCCGGGCGCAGGCTCGGATCGGGAGGCACGGCGACACCGTACTCGTCCTCGCCGAACTGCGGGAAGCTCCCGAGGGCGGCAGGATGGAGCCATGAGCCGGCTCTGCCTGGTCACCGGGGCCACCGGCTACGTCGGGGGTCGCCTCGTGCCCCGCCTCCTCGAAGCAGGTATGCGCGTGCGCGTGCTCGTGCGACACCTTGACCGCATCCGCGACCTGCCCTGGGCCGACCAGGTTGAGGTCGCCGTCGGCGACGCGGGCGATCCGGCCGCCATCAGCGCGGCACTCGAGGGCGTCGACGTCGCCTACTACCTACTGCACTCCCTCCAGCAGGGCTCCGCGCTGGAGTCGGAGGAGTCGCGCATGGCGCAGACCTTCGCCGAGGCCGCGCGCGAGCAGCACGTGGGCCGCATCGTCTACCTCGGCGGGCTCGCCCCGGAGATCCCCGCGGGCAAAATGAGTCGGCACATGCGCTCGCGATCCCAGGTGGGCGAGATCCTGCGATCGTCAGGCGTCCCCACCTGCGAGCTGCGCGCAGCGGTCGTCATCGGTTCGGGGTCGGCATCCTTCGAGATGCTGCGCTACCTCACCGAGCGCCTGCCCGCGATGATCACGCCGCGCTGGGTCCGCCAGCGCACTCAGCCGATCGCCATCCGCGATGTGCTGCGCTACCTCGTGCTCGCCGCCGACCTGCCCCCGGAGGTCAATCGCGCCTTCGACATCGGCGGCCCGGAAGTGATGACCTACCAGGAGATGATGCAGCGGTACGCCGCAGCAGCCGGCCTCCCGAAGCGGCTCATCCTGCCCATCAACCTGCTCTCCCCCGGCCTGTCCAGCCACTGGGTGGGCCTCGTCACACCCGTACCCCGGCGCCTCGCGCGACCGCTCGTGGAGTCATTGCGCCACCCTGCCGTGTGCTCCGAGCACGACATCGCCCGCTACATCCCTGACCCGTCGCAGGGCCTCCTGCCCTTCGACAC
>JBJOJS010000068.1:0-5552 GCA_046046455.1 Actinomycetota bacterium
ACCTCCTCGCCCGCGATGAAGTCATACGAGCGAGCGGCAGGCCGCCGGAGGAAGTCGATCCAGACGGATGAGTCAGCCAGGTAGGTAGTCATCGTCATCGTCATCCGGCGGGACCTCGAAATCCGGAATGGATCCGGCCATGGCGAGGATCTCCTCCTTGGTCATGGGATTGCCGACGAGGCTGCGCAGCGCGTAGTCGACGGCCTCACGCTTGGTGGTCAGGTGGTAGCGCACCATCACACGGTGAAGGAGCTCGTCGTCGATGTCGATGTTGGTCCGCGACATGGGGAAAACCGTACACCAAGATGGTGTATGACCTCGTGCGCGCGCGGGAGTGTGGCATCTCGACCCCCGGCGTGTCGCTGGAGTTCGAACACCTGTTCGTCCTAATGTGAGCCGTGGCGCCACTCTCCACAGCCCCACCGGCGCCGGGAGCCACTGTCGGACCCCCGTCCTACGGTCGCTCCACCCAAGACCACAGGCGCCGGGCCCCCGGCGGCGAACGAAGGAGAGGCCATGGCCGCCAAGCAGCACACCCCCAACCCCACCGCGGTCCCCGCGAGCGATCGCGAGAAGGCCCTCGAGACGGCCCTTGCGCAGATCGAGCGCCAGTTCGGCAAGGGCTCGGTCATGCGCCTGGGTGAGGAGGGACGCGCCCCGGTCGCCGTCATCCCCACCGGCTCGATCGCCCTTGACGTCGCCCTCGGCATCGGCGGCTTCCCGCGCGGCCGCATCGTCGAGGTCTACGGCCCCGAGTCCAGCGGCAAGACCACCGTCGCGCTCCATGCGATCGCCAACGTCCAGGCCCAGGGCGGCATCGCGGCGTTCATCGACGCGGAGCACGCTCTCGACCCGACGTACGCGCAGCGTCTCGGCGTCGACCTCGACAGCCTCTATGTCTCGCAGCCCGACACGGGCGAGCAGGCCTTGGAGATCGCGGACACGCTCGTGCGCTCCGGTGCCGTCGACCTCATCGTCATCGACTCCGTCGCCGCACTCGTGCCGCGCGCTGAGATCGAGGGCGAGATGGGCGACAGCCACGTCGGCCTTCAGGCGCGTCTGATGAGCCAGGCGCTGCGCAAGATGGCCGGTGCCCTCAGCCAGACCGGCACGACCGCGATCTTCATCAACCAGCTGCGCGAGAAGATCGGCGTGATGTTCGGCTCGCCGGAGACCACGACGGGTGGCAAGGCGCTGAAGTTCTACGCGTCCGTGCGCCTGGATGTCCGTCGCATCGAGACCCTTAAGGGCGGCACCGAGGCCGTCGGCAACCGCACGCGCGTCAAGGTCGTCAAGAACAAGATGGCCCCGCCCTTCAAGCAGGCGGAGTTCGACATCCTGTACGGCGAGGGGATCTCCCGCGAGGGCAGCCTCATCGACCTCGGTGTCGACGCGGGCATCGTCAAGAAGTCCGGCGCCTGGTACACCTACGAGGGCGACCAGCTCGGCCAGGGCAAGGAGAATTCTCGCGCCTTCCTCCGCGACAACCCCGACCTCGCCAACGAAATCGAGAAGCGCATCAAGGAGACCTACGGCGTCGATGCGCGGGTCGATGCGCCAGCCGATGTGGACCTCCCGGTCGACATCGATGCGCCTATCGATGTGGTGCCGATCGACTCGTGAGCACAGCCTTCCGCCCGCCACGGCCGGATGACATCGAGGCCGGCGAAGCGCCATCGGATCCGGAGAACGTCGCCCGGATCCTGGTGCTTCGCCGGCTCGATGCCGCTCCGCGCACCCGCGTGGAGCTCGAGCGCTACCTCGCGCAGCGCGGCATCCCCGAGGACGTCGCCTGCGTGGTGCTCGACCGCTTCGCCGAGGTGGGACTCATCGATGACCGCGCTTACGCGCAGGGCTGGGTGAGTTCGCGCCACGGCACCCGCGGCCTCGGCAAGCGCGCCGTTGCCCAGGAGCTGCGACGCAAGGGTGTGGCCGACGACGTCATCGCCGAGGCGCTTGATCCGATCGATCCCGAGCAGGAGCGGGCGCGTGCGTATCAACTCGCGCGTTCGCGTTACCCGCAGGTGATGGGACTTCCGTACGCCACCCAGGTGCGCAGGCTCATGGGCGCGCTCACGCGTCGTGGCTACGACGTGGGATTGGCAAGTGCGGTCGTGCGCGACGTCGTCTCGTCCGACCCGGGCGAGATGCCCGTCGTCTGATGCGCGGGTGCTTCCATGACCGCGTGCAGCCATGGCTCGAACGTCTCCAGCATGGACTCCGCCAGGCGGCCCAGCAGGTCGGCGAGCGTCTGGATCTCTTCATCGCTGAAGACTCCGGTGGCATGTCGCAGGTAGCCCACGCGTAGGCCCTGGACGAAGTCCACCACCTGCTGACCGAGCGGAGTGACGGTCACGGTCACCATGCGGCGGTCGTCCGGATGGGTGCCGCGCTCGACGAGACCCTCCGCCTCCGCTTCGCCGATGAGTCGGCTCACGGTGGAGCGCTCGAGGTGCATGGCCGTTGACAGGTCAGTGATCGTGACCGGACCGCCTCGAGAGAGCTCGACCAGCGCCTCGCAGGCCAATACTTTGGACAGGTCCACGGGACGCCCCAGGCCGGGCATGGGCACCGACGCACTCGGGGGTCGGGTGACCATGCGGCGCATGCCCTGCATGGCGTGGTCCACCCGGGCCACCGATAGAGCCCGTGCGGCCTCGTTTGCGTGTGTCACACACATACCGTAGCGTGGCCCCCGTTCAGTTGCACAATCTACGAAGGAGTTCGCTCATGGGTGCCCTTTCTCGGTGGGCCGTCCGCAAGCCTGTCCTGGCCCTCGTGTCCTGGTTCATCGCCATGGCAGCGGTGATCGGCATCGGCACCCAGCTCGGCGGTGAGTTCAACGACTCCTTCTCCCTTCCCGACACCGAGTCCACGACCGCGACGGAGCTGCTCTCCACGCTGCCGCCCAGCGGCTCGGGGGAGGCTGCCGTCCGGATCGTCTGGTCGCCCGCGGCTGGGAGCGTCACCGATCCGGTCGTGGCCGAGCAGATCACACCCGTGCTCCAAGAGATTGCCGCGCTGGAGTCCGTGACCTGCGTGACCAACCCCTACGGCGATCCGATCGGACGTGACTGCCCCGACACGGGCGGAGACGAGCCGCTCCCGGACTTCCTGGCGGAGCAACTCGGTCCGGCTCTCGAGGCGACTGCCAAGGCGACGTCACCGATCAGCGAGGACGGCACCGTCGCCTTCGCGCGCGTCAGCCTCGCCGGCAATGGCGCAGAGATCTCCGGAGCTGACGCGAGCGCGATCGTGGCCGCGGTCAAGGCGGCCAACACGCCGGAGCTCGCCGTAGGGGCGAGTGGGCAGGTGCTGGAGTTCGCTAACTCCGCACCGCCTTCGAGCGAGGCGATCGGCATCCTCGTCGCCATCATCATCCTGCTCATCGCCTTCGGCTCGATCATCGCTGCGGGCATGCCGATTTTCGTCGCCCTGCTCGGCCTGGCCGTGGGGCAGATGCTCATCCTCGTCGTCGCGCGCTTCCTCGACGTGGCGACCTTCGCGCCCACTCTGGCCGCGATGATCGGCCTCGGCGTGGGCATCGACTACGCCCTGTTCGTGCTCAACCGGTATCGGCAGGCGCTGCTTGCGGGCCACGACAAGACCCGGGCCGCCTACGAGGCGGTCGGCACCGCTGGGCGCGCAGTTCAGTTCGCCGGACTCACCGTCATCATCGCGCTGCTCGGCCTCTTCGTGCTGCGCATCAACTTCTTCAACGGTCTGGCCGTGGCTGCGGCCGTCACCGTCCTGGCGGTGATGCTGGCCGCGCTGTGGCTGCTGCCCGCGCTGCTCTCGCTGCTGGGCACCAAGGCCCTGGCGCTGCGCATGCCCTGGGCCCGCAAGTCCAAGGTCGACGGCACCAAGCACCCTGAAGGCCGGCGCTTCATGGCCTACGCGCGCTTCCTGCAGCGACGCCCGATCATCCCCGCGATCCTTGCGCTGGGCGTCGTCATCGTGCTGGCACTCCCCACCCTCGGCCTCCGACTCGGATTCGCCGACGACGGCGGCAAGCCCGAAACCAATACCGCGCGTATTGCCTACGACCTCATGAGCGAGGGATTCGGACCGGGAGTCAACGGACCGTTCTTTGCCGCGATCAACCTACCGGCTCCGCGTGACGTCGAGGCCCTTGCCGAGACCGTGCGCATCATCAACGAGACCCCCGGCGTCGCCTCGACGCTTCCCAACGAGGAGATGCTGCCGCTCTACGCCGTCAATCCCACCGCGTTCAGCGACAACGGAATCGTGACCTCGGTCCTCATCACGCCGGAGACAGCGCCTCAGGACGTCGCCACGAGCGAGCTCCTGGACAGGCTTCGGACGGAGACTGCCCCGCTCGTCGAGGCGGACACCGGAGCGACGATGTACGTCGGCGGAGCCCAGGCGATCACGCAGGACTTCACGCAGGTGCTCATCAATGTGCTGCCGCTCTTCCTCGGCATCGTCGTGCTCCTGGGCTTCCTCGCCCTCATGGTGCTCTTCCGGTCGTTCCTCGTCCCGCTCACTGCGGCGGTCACCAGCCTGCTGAGCTTCGGCGCTGCCATGGGCATCACCGTGGCCGTCTTCCAGTGGGGATGGCTGGCAGGGCCGCTGGGAGTGACGGCGACGGGGCCGATCTTCCCGTTCCTTCCCGTCATGGTCTTCGCGATCCTCTTCGGACTCTCGATGGACTACCAGGTCTTCCTGGTGTCGCGCATGCAGGAGGAGTGGGATCGCACCAAGGACAACGGCGCCGCCGTGCGCCGCGGGCTGGCGGGCTCCGGCAAGGTCGTCGTGATCGCCGCGGCAATCATGTCCAGTGTCTTCCTCGCCTTCGTCCCGTCACCGGATGGCACCATCAAGCTCTTCGGCATCGCGCTGGCATCAGCGGTCATCATCGACGCGTTCATCGTGCGCCTGGTGCTTGTGCCGTCGCTCATGACGATGTTCGGTAAGGCCAACTGGTGGCTGCCTTCCTGGCTCGCCAATGCCCTTCCGCGTATCTCCGTCGAGGAGGGCGGCGACGAGATCGTCGAGGACGATCCGCTCGACGAGTCCGACCCCGATGCAATCGGAGAGCGTCAGACCGTCGGCGTGTGACCGGGGTTCGCTCGCTGGAGCGGCACATTGCTGACCTCGTCATGGACGACGAGAGCGGTGGCGCGCTGCCTCGGCGGACCTAGCCTGGGAGTGTGTCGGGTGCGTGTTCGAGGTGAGGAGCGCAGGTCGCTCGACATGGATCGCCCTGGCGCTCGCGGCAGGTGTATTTCTCGTCTTCGCTACGGGTGCGTCCCATGCGCGGCCCACGTATGGCACGGCATACCGGTCGTCGGCTGACATCGCGCTGAGTGGTTCATCGTCGAGTTCGCTCTATGCGTGCGTCAAGAAGAAGAACGGCCGCATGCGGATGATCACCAGCGGTGGCTGCGACCCGGGCGAGTCCCTCGTCGTGTGGAGCCTTGTCGGCCCTCCAGGGGCCCGCGGCGCCAAGGGTCCGACAGGCTCTCCCGGCCAGGTGGGCCCGGTGGGGCCGGTCGGACCGCAGGGCCCCGTCGGACCTCCCGACGGCT
>JBJOJS010000113.1:0-3928 GCA_046046455.1 Actinomycetota bacterium
CAGCAGGTAGCGCGAGAGGTAGATCGCGATGAGCGTGAGGACACCGAAGATCGCCAGACCGATGCGCCTGCGCACCTTGGCGGCATCGGCCGCGGCGTAGCCCGATTGATCTCGGTTGACGGCCGCACTGGTCGAGCGGTCGAGCATGACCGCGAGGAAGACCACGGCGAGACCCGCGACCACGCCCTCACCGACATCGCGGATGGTGAGGGCTTCCACCACGGGCTTGCCGAGCCCGGGGGCGCCGATGAGGGCCGCGATGACGACGAAGGACAGGGCAGCCAGAGTCGTCTGATTGACCGCGAGGATGATCGTGCTCTTGGCCATGGGCAGCTGCACCTTGGTGAGCAGTTGCCAGCGCGTGGAACCGGCTGATTCCGCCGCCTCGATCGGACCCTGCTTGAGGCTCTTGATCGCGTGGGCGGTGATGCGGATGCAGATGGGGATCGCGTAGATCATCGTCGCGATCGTGGCGGAGGCGATGCCGATGAGGAAGACGAGCGCGAGAGGTGCGAGGTAGACGAGGGTCGGGAGGACCTGGGCCAGGTCAAGCCATGGCCGCAGCACCTTCATCACCCGGTCGTTGAGACCGGCCCACACGCCGAGGGGCAGCGCGATCACCAGCGAGAGGACGACCGCCCCGATCGTCATGGCGAGGGTCTCCATGGTGAGGAGCCACATGCCGAGCATCCCGCACAGCAGCATCATGAACATGCTGAAGAACGCCATGCGCAGGGTCGACGTCGCGTAGACGATGAAACCGATGAGAGCTAAGGTCCCGAACCATCCGAGCAGAGGGATGAGATTGCCCTCGGCGGGCACGGCGATGACACCCATGAAGAGCTCGATGAAGCCGGTGATGGCGGACCGGATGGGGTTGAAGACGTAGACGAAGAGGAAGCTCTCCGTGCGGTTGCCGCGGATGGACGCCGCGAAGTCGCGCATGATCGCCGTGAACGGCGAGTCGGTCGCCGTCGAGAGTTCCTGGGTCTGGACGCCCTTGAGTGCCGTCGCCGTCACGGCCCAGACGACGAGGACGATGAGGGCCTGGACCCAGCGGAGTCGGAGGACGGCCTTGACGTCCACGGCTAGTCGCCCAGCTCCGAGTCGCGATCACCGGCGATGAGGGTGAGGACGTCATCGCTGCCGACGTAGCCCACCAGGGCGCCGTCGCGCATGACCCTCACCGGTGCCACCGACGCGATGATCTGGTGCGTCGCCTCCTTGATGATCGTGTCGCCCGCGACTGCCGGCCCATCACCCGACTCCCCGTCGCGCAGGGGTCGCGCGATGGTCTCGAGCGTGAGCACATGGCTCTTGGGGATGTCGCGCAGGAAGTCCTCGACGTAGGCATCAGCCGGGTGGAGGACGAGGTCCATGGCCGTGCCCATCTGGACCACGGCGCCGTCGCGCATGATGGCGATGCGATCGCCGAGCTTCATCGCCTCGGCGAGGTCATGCGTGATGAAGACCATCGTCTTGCCGAGTTCGCGGTGCAGGCGCATCACCTCGTCCTGCATGTCGCGGCGGATGAGTGGATCGAGGGCGCTGAAGGGCTCGTCGAGGAACATCACGTCGGGATCGACGACGAGGGCGCGCGCGAGGCCCACCCGCTGCTGCATGCCGCCGGAGAGCTGCTCGGGGTAGGAGTTGGCATAGCCTGCGAGTCCGACGAGCTGGATGACCTCCTCGGCCCGCGCGTAGCGGTCGTCCTTCTTCACACCCTGGATCTCGAGCGGATAGGCGACGTTGTCGATGACCTTGCGGTGCGGCAGCAGGCCGAAGTGCTGGAAGACCATGCTGAACTCGGTACGCCGCAACTGCCGCAGCTGCTTGTCGTTGGCCTTGAGGATGTCCTCGCCCTCGATGATCACCTCGCCTGCGGTGGCGTCGACGAGGCGCGTGAGGCACCGCACGAGCGTGGACTTGCCCGAGCCGGACAGGCCCATGACGACGAAGACCTCACCCTCGGCTACGTCGAAGGTGACGTCGCGGACGGCTGCGGTGCACCCCGTGTCGGCAAGCAGCTGATCACGCGGCAGATCGGCGTACGGAGTGCCGACGATCTTGTCCGCCTGCGGGCCGAACACCTTCCACAGGTTGCGCACCGAGATGGCCGGTGCCCCGGTCGATGCGCTCGTGGTGGTCGGGCTCGTCATCTCATGCCTCCTCGGCGAACCAGCCGCTCGGGGCTGGTGAGAGATTGCGGTAGACGTGCTTGGCCTCGAGGTACTCGTGCAGGCCGGTGGGCCCAAGCTCGCGCCCGACGCCCGACTGCTTGAAGCCTCCCCACTCCGCCTGCGGGAGGTAGGGGTGGTAGTCGTTGATCCAGATGGTTCCGTGACGCAGCGCGGAGGCCACGCGTTCCGCCTTGCCCGCATCGGAGGTCCACACGGCCCCGGCGAGGCCGTAGACCGTGTCGTTGCCCAGGGCGATCGCCTCCTCCTCCGTGCGGAAGGTCTCCACCGTGAGCACCGGCCCGAAGGACTCGTCCTGTACGCAGGTCATGTCGGTGCGGCAGCCATCGAGCACAGTCGGAAGGTAGTAGCAGCCGCCGGCGAGCGCCGGGAATTCGACGGGATCCGGGGCACTCCCGCCGCACCGCAGCACCGCACCCTCCGCGAGGGCGCCTGCGACGTACCTCTCGATCTTGTCCCGGTGCTGGGGGGAGATGAGCGGGCCGGTTTCGGCATCGGGGTCGAAGGGCCCGCCGAGGCGGATCCGCTGGGCGCGGCGCACGATCTCGTCGACGACGCGGTCGTGGATCGACTCCTCCACGATCAGGCGCGCGCCCGCCGAGCAGACCTGACCGCTGTGGAGGAAGACCGCGGTGAGCGCGTTGTCGATGGCGGCGTCGAGATCGGCGTCGGCGAAGACGATGTTGGGGTTCTTGCCGCCAAGCTCGAGGGCGACCTTCTTCACCGTCGCGGCGGCATCAGCCATGATGCGGCGCCCAGTGACCACACCGCCGGTGAAGGACACCATGTCGATGGCGGGATGCGCGGCGAGCGGTGCACCCGCGGTGGCACCCGCGCCCAGGATGAGGTTGCCCACGCCACCGGGGAGACCGGCCTCCTCGAGCAGGCGCATGAGATGGATCGTCGTGCTCGGCGTCAGCTCACTCGGCTTGAGCACGAAGGCGCAGCCGGCGGCGAGCGCCGGAGCGACCTTCCATGCGGCCTGGAGCAGCGGGTAGTTCCACGGCGTGATGAGTCCGCACACGCCGACGGGTGAGTACTCGATCCGCGAACGCACATCCGGGTTGCCCGCATCGACGACGCGGCCACCGAGCGTGTCGCCCTGGGCGAGTCCGGCGAAGTAGCGGAAGCACTTCGCCACGTCGGCGACGTCGTACTCCGCCTCGACGAGACGCTTGCCGGTGTCGAGCGACTCCAGGCGCGCGATCTCGTCGACATCGCGCTCGAGGAGGTCGGCGACACGGGCGAGCAGGCGCCCGCGCTCGGCCACGGGGACGCTCGACCAGCGGCCGTCATCGAATGCACGGCGTGCAGCCAGGATCGCGCGCTCGGTGTCGACAGCCGTCGCCTCGTCGACGACGCGCACGACCTCGCCGTCAGCGGGGCATCGGATCTCGCGTGTGCCGCCTTCGGCCGCGGAGGCCCACGCTCCGTCGATGTAGAGGTCAGGCATCGGCCTTGGCCTCCTTGCGGTGACGGTAGAAGGGCACGTGCTCGGGAGCGAGCGGTGTCGCGCCCTTGATGATGTCAGCGGCCTTCTCCGCGAGCATCATCGTGGGTGCGTAGATGTTGCCGTTGGTGACGTACGGCATGACGGACGCATCGACGACGCGCAGACCCTCGGTGCCATGGACGCGCATCGACAGCGGATCCACCACCGACATGTCATCGATGCCCATGCGCGCGGTGCAGGAGGGGTGGTACGCCGTCTCGCCGTCCTTGCGCACCCA
>JBJOJS010000136.1:0-22634 GCA_046046455.1 Actinomycetota bacterium
GAGGCCGCAGCCGAGTGGCTCGCCGTCGCCGGCTACTTCAACGCAGGCCAGGATTGCACGGCCGCGACGCGCATGATCGTGGCACCGGGGATCTACGACGACTTCGTCTCAGCCCTCGGGCAGCAGGCGGCCGCGACGGCGACGACCTTCGAGGAGGGTCCCGGCGGAGAGGCGCTCGTGCCCCCGGTCAACAACGTCAACCAGCTCGAGCGCGTGCTCGGCTTCATCGAGCGGGCGCCCTCGCACGCCCGGGTCGTGGCCGGTGGCAAGCGTCAGGGTGACCGGGGTTTCTACATCGAGCCGACCGTCATCGCCGACCTGCGCCAGGACGACGAAATGATCCAGAACGAGATGTTCGGCCCGGTCATTACCGTGCAGAAGTTCTCCGACGAGGCCGAGGCGCTGGCCTGGGCCAACGGCGTCAACTACGGCCTTGCCTCATCGGTCTGGACCAAGGACTTCGGCCGTGCGATGCGGATGGCGAAGTACCTCGATTTCGGCTGCGTGTGGATCAACACCCACATCCCGCTCGTCGCCGAGATGCCGCACGGAGGCTTCAAGCACTCCGGCTACGGCAAGGATCTGTCGATGTACGGCTTCGAGGACTACACCCGCATCAAGCACGTGATGGCCAGCCTCGATTAGTGCCCTTCGTAAGGAAGGGGCCCCGGACCAATTGGTCCGGGGCCCCTTCTGCGCTAGCGGGGAGCGTCGCCGATCAGGCGCCGCCCTCCTTGAGCTCGACGGTGATCGGCGCGAAGTCGTCGCCGGTCGTGTTGAGCCCTTCCGCGGTGAGTGCTGCATTCGCAGCCTCGGCGTACTGGTTGGTGTAGGCCGCCTCGCCCGGATCCGCCGTGATGATGGTGACCTCATCGGCGTTCAGGGTGTTGAGTGCGACATTCACCGTCTGCGTCCAGAGGGCGGGGTCGATGACGCCGACGCCCAGCGGCGACGGCCAGATGAGCTTGTTGACCTCGTTCATCATCCAGAGCTGATGGCTCGCGCCGAGCTTGGAGCCATTGGCCGTGATGATGTCGGCGCACTCCTGTGCATTGTCGCGGCAGTAGATCCAGCCCTTGAGCGACGCCGTCACGAAGCGCTGCGTCATGTCCTGGTAGGCCGCATCGGCAAGACGCTCCTCGGATGCCCAGATGGCGTCCTGGTACATCGCGGTGCCGACGTCGTTCCAGTTGATGACGGTGAAGTCCTCCGGCTTGTAGAGCTCGCCCGTGTCGGGGTTAACGGCCTCGAGGACCTGCGCGTACTCGTTGTAGGTCATGGCCTGAGCGGCGTCGATCTCGCGATTGAGCAGCGCCTGCATGTCGAACTGCTGCTGCACGAGCTCCACGTCCTTGCCGGGCTTGAGGCCCGCCTGGGTGAGGCCGGCGAAGAGCTCGTACTCGTTGCCGAAGCCCCAGTTGCCGACCTTCTTGCCCTTGAGGTCAGCGGGAGTCGTGATGCCCGAGTCGGCCCACGAGACCTGGAGCGTGCCCGAGCGCTGGAAGACCTGCGCCACGTCGACGATGCCGGCGCCCTGCTCGCGCGAAGCGAGTGCCTTGGGCACCCACGCGATGGCGTAGTCGGCTGCGCCCTGGGCGAGCTGGGTCTGCGGAACGATGTCGACGCCACCCTCGAGGATGGTGACATCGAGGCACTGCTCCTCGTAGAAGCCCTTGTCCTTGGCGGCGTAGTAGCCGCCGAACTGCGCCTGCACGAACCACTGCAGCTGCAGGTTCACGGGCATGAGCTCGGCGCATGCCTCCTCGCTGGGAGCGGCCTCGGACGAGGCCGGTGCTGCCGAGGACTCGGGGGCGGGCGCCGCCGAGCTGGACTCACTTGAGCTCGATCCGCCCCCGCACGCGGCCAGCACCATGCCAGCAGCGGCGAGGACTCCGACGGACGCCGCAAGGCGACCGCGCGGTCCTGTCTTCATGTTTCCTCCAGTGGGTTGCATCAGGCAGATCGGGTCCGACCGGCCCACGGTGTCGCCACCCTCTCCAGGGCGAGGGTGATGAGGTAGAACGCGAGCCCGACGATGATCGCGACAACGACATACGCCCAGGCTCGCCCGTATGCCGTGTTTGCGGCAGATGCCGCGATCTTGCTCCCCAGGCCCTCCTGGGGTCCGCCGAAGTACTCGGCGACGAGTGCGGCGATGACCGCGAGGGGAGCGGCCACCTTCAGTCCGGTAAAGAAGAAGGGAAGTGCGTTGGGGATGCGCAGGACGCGCAGGACCGTGCGGGGTGTCGCGGACAGCGATCGCAGCAACTCCAACTGGACCGGAGGAATCGCGGTGAGACCGCGGTAGACGTTGACGAAGATCGGGAAGAACACCACGATCGCGGTGATGAGCACGCGCGGCGTACGGCTCGTGATGTCGAACATGTTGTTGAGGATCGGGGTCAGGGCCACGATGGGTACGGCCGCGATGCCTGCGGCGATGGGCAGCATGAGGTTGCGGATCACGAAGAACCGCTGCGCCACCATGGCGAAGAGGATGCCCACGAGGGTGCCGAAGATGAGGCCCAACGCGGCCGTCGTTGCCGTATAGAGACCTGTGGACCACATGAGCCCGAGGTTGGTGGTGAAGGTGGTGAAGATGAGACTTGGCGCGGGCAGGAGGTAGGGCTTGATGTCCTGGATGACGACCAGCGCCTGCCAGGCCAGCAGGAAGAGCGCTCCGAGGAGCAGGGGCGGCCAGATGAGGTTGAGCCTGGCCTTCATGACGTCTCCGCGAGACGGGCGCCGCCCTCGCCCACGGGGGCCGCTCGGCCGCGCAGGGCCTCCCGTACGGCCGTGACGGCCTCGAAGAACGCATCGGACTCGCGCGTGTCCTCGTTGCGCTCGCCGATGTCGACCGACACGACGTGGGTGATGCGACCTGGACGCGGAGACATCACGACGACGCGGTTCGAGAGGTAGACGGCCTCGGGGATGGAGTGCGTCACGAAGATGACGGATGTGCCGGTCGCCTTGGTGATCCTCAGGAGCTCGTTCTGCATGCGCTCGCGCGTCATCTCATCGAGGGCGCCGAAGGGCTCGTCCATGAGGAGGATCTCGGGATCGGTAGCGAGCGAACGTGCGATGGCGACGCGCTGCTGCATGCCGCCGGACAACTCCCAGGGGCGGCTCTCGGCGAAGTCGTGCAACTGGACCATGTCGAGGAGCTCGAGGGCGCGATCCTTGCGCTTGGTCTTGTCCCAGCCGGCGAGCTCAAGCGGGAGCTCCACATTGCGTCGCACGGTGCGCCAGTCGAGGAGCGCGGCCTGCTGGAAGGCGATGCCGTACTGGTGGTCCTCGCGCGCCTTCTGCGGCGTCATGCCCGCGACCTCGACGTTGCCGCGCGTGGCCGACGTCAGGTCGGCGATGACCCGCAGGAGGGTGCTCTTGCCGCAGCCGGAGGGTCCGATGAGGGAGACGAACTCGCCCTTGCGGACGTCGATGTTGACGTCGGAGAGCGCGGTCACCTCATTGGACGCTCCCTCGTTGAAGATCTTCCAGACGCCCTCGGCGTGGACGGCGAACTCGCTCACGTGAGCCTCTCCTTCGGCAGGTTGCGCGTGAGGTACAGGTCGATGAGGGCCACCAAGCCGGCCGCGATGAGGCCGACGATGATGGCGCCGATGACAGCGATGTAGACCTTGGCCGGCTGGGCCGAGGCCTCGCGTGCGTACTCGATGATGAGGCGGCCGATGCCGCCGCGGTCACCCGTGGAGATCTGGGCGACAACCGTGCCGACGACCGCCGCCGCAGCAGAGACCTTGAGGGCCGGCACGAGGTAGGGCACGGACGCGGGAAAACGCAGCTTCCACAGGGTGGATCGGGGCGATGCGGCGTAGGAGCGCATGAGCTCCAACTGGGTGGGAGTGGCAGCCTTCAGTCCTCGCAGAGCACCGACGGAGAGGGGGAAGAAGGCGAGGTACGCCGCGATGAACATGATCGATTGGGTCTGACCCCACTGCACCGGGCCGAAGCTGATGCGATTGCCGATACCCACGATGAGCGGGGCAAGCGCGATGAGGGGCACGGTCTGCGAGGCGATGACGAAGGGGAGGAGTCCGCGCTCCATGAAGGCGAAGCGCTGCATGATGATCGCCAGCAGCAGGCCCACGGCTACGCCGATGATGAAGCCTCCGAAGGCGATGATCAGGGTGTAGATCGCGGCCCGGAGCACCGTGACCCACACCGCGGTGTCGGATCCGCGCACCTCGGGCTGCAGGGCTCCCTGCGCGATCGTCCACACGTGCGGCATCGCCTGATCGGACGTCTCGAAGGGAAGCGTGATCACCGTCCCGAGGAGCTTGACGCCCTCCCACAGCAGGATGGCGATGAGGACGCCGGCCAGCGCCCAGCCCAGGGAGATGAGCCCCTGCTTCACCCTCCTGCTCGCGGTGGAAGTGCCAGACGCCATGGGTCAGCTCTTCGCCAGCACGGTGTCCTGGATAGCGGGGATGATCCGCTCGCCGTACTCCAGGAGTGTGTGGTCCTTGTCATCGTGCTGGAGGTAGACGGCGAACTGGTCCACCCCGAGGGCCTTGAGTTCCTCGATGCGGCGGATGTGCTCCTCGACGGGCCCGATGATGCAGAAGCGGTCGATGATCTCGTCGGGCACGAAGTCGGTATGCGAGTTGCCGGCCCGACCGTGCTCGTTGTAGTCGTAGCCCTGCCGGCCCTTGATGTAGTCAGTGAGGGCCTTGGGCACGCCACCGCCCTCGCCGTAGCGCTCGACGATGTCGGCGACGTGGTTGCCCACCATCCCGCCGAACCAGCGCAGTTGATCGCGCGCATGCGCCACGTCGTCGGTGACGTACGCGGGAGCTGCGACGCAGATGTAGACGTCATCCGGGTTGCGGCCCGCCGCGGCGGCGGCGTTGCGCACGGCCTCGATGGTCCAGGCGGCGATCTGAGGATCGGCGAGCTGGAGGATGAAGCCGTCGCCGACCTCGCCGGTGACAGCGAGCACCTTGGGTCCGTACGCCGCGACGAAGATGCCCGTGTGTCCGTCGGTGGCCCAGGGAAGGCGGATATTGCTTCCCTTGTACTCGATCGCACGCCCGTTGGTGAGGTCCTTGAGCTGGACCACGGACTCCCGGAGTTCGGCCACGCTGACCGGCTTGCCGTTGGTGACGCGCACGGCGGAGTCACCGCGACCGATGCCGATCACGGTGCGATTGCCGTACATCTCGTTGAGCGTGGCGAAGACTGACGCCGTCACCGTGAGGTCACGGGTCGCGGGGTTGGTCACCATCGGTCCCACGATGACCCTGCGCGTCTCATCGAGGATCTTGGAGTAGATGACGTAGGGCTCCTCCCACAGGATGTGCGAGTCGAAGGTCCACACGTAGTCGAATCCAAGCGTCTCCGCCCGACGAGCGAGATCGATGACGCGCGATGCCGGGGGAGTGCACTGCAGGACGACGCCGATATCCATGTCTGTGATGTGCCCTTCGTCAGCGGGTGCGGGGGAAGCCCAGGTCGACCGAGGAGGTCGAGGGGTCGGGCCAGCGAGAGGTGACGGTCTTGGTGCGGGTGTAGAAGTCAACGCCGGCGGGGCCGTACATGTTGGCATCGCCGAAGAGCGAGGCCTTCCACCCGCCGAAGCTGTAGTAGGCGACGGGGACAGGGATGGGCACGTTGATGCCCACCATGCCGACCTGGATGTCGAACTGGAACTGGCGTGCAGCACCGCCATCGCGCGTGAAGATCGCGGTCCCGTTGCCGTACTGGTGGCTGTTGATGAGATCCACTGCCTCCTCGTAGGTGTCCACGCGTACCACCGACAGCACGGGGCCGAAGATCTCGTCGTCGTAGACCTTCATGCCCGGCGTCACCTTGTCGACGAGCGACACTCCGAGGAAGAAGCCCTCGGAGGGCAGGTCCGCCTCGCGGCCGTCCACGACTACCGTCGCGCCCTCGCCTGCAGCGCCCGCGAGGTACGACGCGACCTTGTCGCGGTGCTCGCCGGTGATGAGCGGGCCCATCTCGGCGTCGGGATCGGTGCCCGGGCCGACCTTGACCTTGGGCATGCGGGCCGCGATCGCGTCGACGAGCTTGTCGCCGACGCCGCCGACCGCCACGACCACCGAGATCGCCATGCAGCGCTCGCCGGCCGAGCCGAAGCCCGCGCTCACGGCCGCGTCAGCCGCCATGTCGATGTCGGCATCGGGCAGGACGATCATGTGGTTCTTGGCCCCGCCCAGCGCCTGGACGCGCTTGCCGTTGGCGGTGCCGGTCGAGTAGATGTACTTCGCAATGGGGGTCGAGCCGACGAAGCTCACCGCCTGGATGTCGGGGTGCTCGAGGATCCGGTCGACCGCCACCTTGTCGCCGTGGACGACGTTGAAGACACCGGGCGGCAGGCCCGCGTCCGCGAGCATCTCGGCGATGAGCAGCGAGACCGAGGGGTCCTTCTCGCTCGGCTTCAGCACGAAGGTGTTGCCCGTGGCGATCGCGTTGGCGAACATCCACATCGGCACCATCGCGGGGAAATTGAAGGGCGTGATGCCGGCGACGACGCCGAGGGGCTGCCGCAGGGAGTAGACGTCGACTCCGCTGGACACCTGCTCGCTGTATGAGCCCTTGAGCATCTGGGGGATACCGCAGGCGAACTCGATGTTCTCCAGGCCGCGAGCCAACTCACCCGCTGCGTCGGACGGCACCTTGCCGTGCTCCTGCGACACGAGATTGGCGATCTCGTCGCGCCGCGAGTGCACGATCTGACGGAAGGCGAAGAGGATGTCGGCGCGCTTCGAGAGCGAGGATGACCGCCAGGTCGCGAAGGCTTCCTTGGCCACGGCGACGGCCTTGTCGACCTCGGCGACGCTCGCCAGTGCCACCGCACCCTGCTGCTGTCCGGTCGCCGGGTTGAAGACCGGGCCGGTGTTGCCCGAGGCTCCGGCGACGCGCTGTCCGTTGATCCAGTGGTCGATCGTGTACACGTGGTGCTCCGCTCGTCTTCTGTGTGGGTGGTCAGATCAGGTACTGGGAGAGGCCGCGCTTGAGGTAGCGCCCGCGACCCTTGGTGCCGTGGAAGCCCTGCTCATCGACCAGGACCTCGCCGCGGGACATGACGACATCGACGTGGCCGTCGATCTCGTAGCCCTCCCACGCGCTGTGATCCATGTTCATGTGGTGTGTCTTCTCGTACCCGATGCTCGTGTGGCCGTTCGGGTCGTAGATGACGATGTCGGCGTCCGAGCCGGGGGCGATGGCCCCCTTCTTGGGGTAGAGGCCGAACATCCGTGCCGGAGTCGTGGAGGTGATCTCGACCCAGCGCTCGAGGCTGAGCTGGCCTTCGACGACGCCCTGGTAGATGAGGTCCATGCGGTGCTCGACCGAGCCGATTCCATTGGGGATCTTGGAGAAGTCCCCGATGCCGAGTTCCTTCTGCTCCTTGAAGCAGAAGGGGCAGTGGTCGGTGCTCACGATCGAGAGGTCATTGGTGCGCAGGTAGCGCCAGAGCTCGTCCTGGTGGCCCTCGGCGCGCGAGCGCAGGGGAGTTGAGCAGACGTACTTGGCTCCCTCGAAGCCCGGTGCGCCGAGCTGCTCCTCGAGGGACATGTAGAGGTACTGCGGGCAGGTCTCGCCGAAGACGTTGAGTCCGAGGTCTCGCGCCTCCTGGACCGTCTGCACCGCCTGCTTGGCGGACATGTGCACGATGTAGAGCGGCGCGCCCGTGATGCGCGCCAGCATGATCGCGCGGTGGGTGGCCTCCTGCTCGGTCTCCCAGGGTCGCGTGAGCCCGTGATTGATGGGGGCGGTCTCGCCGCGGGCGAGTGCCTGGGCGACGAGCACGTCGATGGCGATGCCGTTCTCCGCGTGCATCATGATCATCGAGCCATTGCTCTTGGCCTGCTGCATCGCGCGCAGGATCTGGCCGTCGTCGCTGTAGAAGACGCCGGGGTAGGCCATGAAGAGCTTGAAGCTCGTCACGCCCTCGTCGATGAGCTCGTCCATGGCCTTGAGCGAGTCGTCATCGACTCCGCCGATGATCTGGTGGAAGCCGTAGTCGATGAAGCAGTTGCCGTCCGCCTTGGCGTGCCATGCGGCGAGGCCGTCCTGCACGCGCTCGCCGTAGCGCTGCACGGCGAAGTCGATGATCGTCGTCGTGCCGCCCCATGCGGCTGCGCGTGTGCCCGTCTCGAAGGTGTCGGAGGCGAAGGTGCCGCCGAAGGGCAGCTCCATGTGCGTATGGGCGTCGATGCCGCCCGGGATGACGTACTTGCCCTGGGCGTCGATAACCCGATCGACGCTGCCGGCGAGCTCATCGGAGGCTGCGCCGGATGCCAGCAGCGCGGAGATGGTCTCGCCGTCGACGAGGACGTCCATCGTGGAGACGCCCTGGGGCGTGACGACGGAGCCGTTGCGGATGAGGGTCCTCATGTCAGCCTCCTGTCAGATGGGGATCAGGCCCGGGTGAGGTCGCCGTAGGCGTCCGGACGACGGTCGCGGTAGAACGCCCAGCGATTGCGGACCTCGGCGAGGAGGTCCATGTCGAGGTCGCGCACGACGAGCTCGGGCTTGTAGGGGTCGGCGGGCTCGCCCACGAACTTGCCCTCGGGGTCCACGAAATAGCTCGTGCCGTAGAAGTCGTTGTCGCCGATCTCCGACTCGATGCCTACACGGTTGATCGCGCCGACGAAGTACTCGTTGGCGACGGCCGACGCGGGCTGCTCGAGCTTCCAGAGGTAGGCCGACAGGCCACGGTGCGTGGCCGACGGATTGAAGACGATCTGCGCGCCGTTGAGGCCCAGCGCGCGCCAGCCCTCGGGGAAGTGGCGGTCGTAGCAAATGTAGACGCCGACCTTGCCGACCGCGGTGTCGAACACGGGGAACCCGAGGTTGCCGGGGCGGAAGTAGAACTTCTCCCAGAAGCCCTTCACCTGCGGGATGTGATGCTTGCGGTACTTGCCGAGGTAGGTGCCGTCGGCGTCGACGACCGCCGCGGTGTTGTAGAGGACGCCGGGCTGCTCCTCCTCGTACATCGGGAGCACGAGCACCATGCCGAGCTCGGCGGCGAGGGCCTGGAAGCGCTCCGTGGTCGGCCCGGGGATGCTCTCGGCGTACTCGTAGTACTTGGCGTCCTGAACCTGGCAGAAGTACGGCCCGTAGAAGAGTTCCTGGAAGCACATGACCTTGGCCCCCTGGGCCGCTGCCTGACGCGCATACTCCTCGTGCGCGACGATCATGGACTCCTTGTCGCCCGTCCAGTTGGTCTGGACAAGGGCTGCCCGAACCACGGACATGACACCTCCACCGGCTGCTCGGATCGCTCCGAGATCCCGGAATCCCCGGGATGAGGTTTCACCCTAGACCCGGCCACGGGGCTCGCGGGAGAGTCTGGGCGAATCGGTCGCGGATCACGATCACGACTCGACCCGCCGACGTCGATTGGCGATCCGGAGCGGGGTGGCTAGTGTGTCCAGATCGTCATGAGCGGCTGCGGGAGGTTCCGGTGATCGCGGGCTTCGTGGACGGCGCGCCCCTCGCCCAGGGGTCGGCCGGGACCTTCGACGTGATCGACCCCTCCGATGGCACGGTCGTGCAAACCGTGGGGCTTGCCGGCGCCGCAGAGGTGGGCGCGGCGGTGGCCGCCGCCCAGCGAGCGCTTCCCGGATGGGCCACGACCACTCCTGGTGAGCGGGGCGCCGCCCTGCTGGCGCTGGCCGAGCGCCTCACCGCCCGAGCCGCGGAGTACGCCGAGGTGGAGTCCCGCCAGACGGGCAAGACGCTGCGCCTGGCCACGGAGTTCGACGTCCCCGGGAGCATCGACAACGTCGTCTTCTTCGCCGGCGCCGCCCGGCAGCTCGAGGGCCTGGCCTCAGGGGAGTACGACGCGACGCACACCTCGGTCATCCGCCGTGAGCCCGTCGGGGTCGTGGGCTCCATCGCCCCGTGGAATTACCCCCTCCAGATGGCCATGTGGAAGGTGCTGCCCGCCGTGGCCGCCGGCAACACGATCGTCCTCAAGCCCGCGGAGATCACCCCCCTCACGACCCTCATGCTGGCCGAGGACGCGGCGGCCGCCGGCATCCCCGCGGGGGTCATCAACGTCATCGTGGGCCGCGGTCCCGAGGCCGGCGAGGCGCTGGTGAGCCACCCCGACGTGGCCATGGTGTCCTTCACCGGCTCCACCCCCGTGGGCCGTCGCGTCATGGAGATCGCTGCTGGGCGCGCCGCTCGGGTCCACCTCGAGCTCGGAGGCAAGGCGCCGTTCGTGGTGTACGACGACGCCGACATCGAGGCCGCCATCCAGGGTGCCGTCGCAGGGGCCCTCATCAACGCCGGCCAGGACTGCACCGCGGCCACCCGCATCTACGCCCAGCGGCCCGCCTTCGATGCCATCGTCGAGGGTGTCGCCGACGTACTCGCGCGCATCCGGGTGGGCGACCCCCGGGATCCCGACACCGACCTCGGGCCGCTCGTCACCTTCGCCCAGCGCGACCGCGTGGCCGGCTTCGTCGACCGCGCCCGCGGCTCGGGGGCGCGCATCGTCACCGGGGGACAGGTGCCGGGAGGCGAGCTGGCCAAGGGGGCCTATTTCGCCCCCACCCTCGTGACCGGCGCGACTCAGGACGCCGAGATCGTCCAGGAGGAGATCTTCGGACCGGTCCTCGTGGCGCTGCCCTTCGACTCCGACGAGGAGGGGCTTGCCCTCGCCAACGACACGCGCTACGGCCTCGCGGCATCGGTCTGGACGCGCGATGTGTACCGCGCACAGACGGCCCAGCGCACGATCCGAGCGGGAACGGTCTGGGTCAACGACCACATCCCGATCGTGAGCGAGATGCCCCACGGCGGAATGAAGCAGTCGGGCTTCGGCAAGGACATGTCGAAGTACTCCTTGGAGGAGTACACCG
The DNA here is from genome assembly GCA_046046455.1 of Actinomycetota bacterium. Lineage (GTDB taxonomy): Bacteria > Actinomycetota > Actinomycetes > S36-B12 > S36-B12 > Mxb001. The sequence goes on from JBJOJS010000136.1 coordinate 10,860, forward strand.
TCGTCAAGCACGTCTCCTGGGACATCTCGGGCGACGTCCGCAAGGAATGGCACCGCACGATCTTCGCCGACCGCTCACCAGTCAACCGTTAGCATCGAACCCATCACCGCCGCACCACCCGTCACCGCCGCTCACGAGGAGATTGAGGAGTCACCATGACGAAGCGCCCGCTCTCACCCCAGGCAGCAGCCATCGTGCGCATGTCCCAGGCAGGGCTCTCGCGCCGCCGTCTCCTCCAGGCCGCCGGCATCACCGGGGTGGCCGTGACCGCGGCAGCATGCGGCGCCGGAGGAGGTGGCTCCACGGGTTCCTCGAGTGCAGCTCCCTCGCCCACCCAGGCGACCGACCTCTCCGACACGGAGAAGTTCGTCAACTGGGCCAACTGGCCGCTCTACATCGACGTCAACGATGAGACGGGCGAGTACCCCACGCTCAATGCCTTCACGGAGGCCACGGGTATCGCCGTCAACTACACCGAGGATGTCAACGACAACAACGAGTTCTTCGCCAAGGTGCGTGCCCAGTTGGAGGCGGGGCAGTCCATCGACCGCGACATCGTCGTCCTCACCGACTGGATGGCAGCACTGTGGATCCAGAGCGGCTTCGCGGCTCCGCTCGACAAGGCCGTGATCCCCAACGCCGCCAACCTGGAGCCGTCCTACCTCGGCGTTTCCTTCGACCCCGAGCGCAACTTCACGCTCCCGTGGTTCTCGGGTTTCGGTGCCTTCGGCTGGAACAAGGCGCTGCTGCAGGAGACGTTGGGCACCGACACGCTCACGTCGCTCGACCAGCTGTGGGATCCCAAGCTCAAGGGCCGCATCACGGTGCTGTCCGAGATGCGCGACACCATGGGCATCATCATGGCCTGGCAGGGCGCGGACCCCTCCAACTTCACCGACGATCAGTTCCAGGCGGGGATCGCGGAGTTCCAGAAGCAGATCGATAGCGGTCAGATCCGCCAGGTGGCCGGCAATGACTACGTTGCCGCCCTGGAGACGGGCGACGTCATCGCGGTCATCGGCTGGTCGGGCGACATGTTCCAGCTCGGAGACGACTTCGGCGTGGGACTGCCCGAGACCGGTGGCATGCTCTGGACCGACAACATGCTCGTCCCCTCGGTCGCCCAGCACAAGAAGAACGCTGAGACGGTCATGAACTATTACTACGACCCGGTCGTCGCGGCCGAGGTCGCGGCCTACGTCCAGTACGTCTCGCCGGTCAAGGGTGCCAAGGAAGCAATGGCCGACATCGACCCGGCCCTCGTGGACAACCAGTGGATCTTCCCCGACGAGGCCACGCTGTCCAATTCCTACGTCTTCATGACGCTCACCCCCGAGCAGGATGTCGCCTACCAGCGGGAGTTCCAGAAGGCCATCGGGATGTAACCCTGACGGCGTAGGCTGCCGACCCGTTCGAGAGGAGTCCGCGTGGCGGCAACCGACAGCGTGCAGGACCTGCACCTCGTCAACCTAGTCAAATCCTTCGGCGACTTCGTCGCCGTCGATGACCTCACCCTCACGATCCCCGCGGGATCGTTCTTCGCCCTGCTCGGCCCGTCGGGCTGCGGCAAGACGACGACTCTGCGGATGGTCGCAGGCCTGGAGGACCCGACCAGCGGGCAGATCATGCTGGGCGCGACCGACATCACCAGCGAGAAGCCCTACAAGCGCCACGTCAATACGGTGTTCCAGTCCTACGCGCTCTTCCCGCACCTCGACATCTTCGAGAACGTCGCGTTCGGGCTGCGTCGTCGCGGAGTCAAGGACGTCACGGGGCCGGTCAACGCCATGCTCGAGCTCGTGGAGCTCGGGCCCATGGCGCGTCGCAAGCCCGCTCAGCTCTCCGGTGGACAGCAGCAGCGCGTGGCCGTCGCGCGCGCTCTCATCAATCAGCCGGGGGTGCTCCTCCTCGATGAGCCGCTCGGTGCGCTGGACCTCAAGCTCCGTCGCCAGATGCAGATCGAGCTGAAGCGCATTCAAACCGAGGTGGGCACGACCTTCGTGCACGTCACGCACGACCAGGAGGAGGCCATGACGATGGCCGACACCGTGGCTGTGATGAACAAGGGCCGTATCGAGCAGATGGGTCCGCCCGTGGAGATCTACGAGCTGCCCCGCACGGCCTTCGTGGCCAACTTCCTCGGTCAGTCCAACACCGTCGAGGGGACCGTGTCGGGTAGGTCCGGCGATGACCTGGTCGTCTCGGCATACGGCGCGTCCTTCACGGTGCCCGCCGAACGCTCGACACGCACCGACGGTGCCATTCTGGTCGGCGTTCGCCCGGAGAAGCTGGCGATCACGACAGCGGGAGCCGCGGTCCCCGATCGCCACAATCGCGTCTCCGGCAAGGTCACGGACGCGTCGTTCACCGGTGTGTCGACGCAGTACCTCGTGATGACCAGCTGGGGTGACGAGTGGATGGTCTTCGAGCAGAATCGGGCCGCCGACATCCTGCGTCCCGGTGACGAGGTGGTCATCCACTGGGCTCCGGAGCACACCTTCGGCCTCGACGTCCCGCCGGCGGCCTGACATGCCGGCACTCGCCCCCACGACCGGTGGATCCGGGGCGGTCGTCTCCGGTGCGGCCGCCCAGCGCAGGCCCCGCACGGCGTACCTACTGCTACTGCCGGGCATCGCTTGGCTGTCGATCTTCTTCATCGTCCCGCTCGTCTCGCTTTTCTTCACGAGCCTTCAGGCACCGACGGATCAGGCGGGCGTCTACCAGCCTGCGCTCCAGGTGGGCAACTACGTCACCGCTCTTCAGGAGTACTGGCCGGTCTACATCAAATCCTTCATCTACTCCGGCATCGCGACGGTGCTGGCGCTCGTCATCGCGTACCCGCTGGCGTACTTCATCGCCTTCCGTGCGGGTCGGTGGCGCGCGCTGCTCCTTGTGCTCGTGGTGGCGCCGTTCTTCGCATCCTTCCTCCTGCGGACCTATGCCTGGCGCACCATCCTGGCCGACGAGGGATTCATCACGAGTTTCCTCAATGCGCTGCACCTGCTGCCGGAAAACCGCATTCTCAACACGCCGATCGCCGTGGTGCTGGGCCTGACATATAACTTCCTGCCCTTCATGATCCTGCCGCTGTACGCCGCCCTGGAGCGCATCGACCCGCGCCTCATCGAGGCTGCCAGCGACCTCTATGCCTCTCCGTTCACCGGCTTCCGCAAGGTCGTCTGGCCGCTGAGCCTGCCGGGTGTCGTGGCGGGCACGCTGCTCACCTTCATCCCGGCGTCGGGTGACTACATCAATGCCACGCTGCTCGGCGCCCCGAGCGACCGCATGGTGGGCAACGCGATCCAGACCAACTTCCTGCAGTTCCGCGACTATCCGATCGCGAGTGCACTGTCCTTCATCCTCATGGCCATCATCCTCACCGTGGTGTTCGTCTACATCCGGCGTGCCGGCACGGAGGATCTCGTCTGATGCGTTGGCTGCGGAGGAACCTCATCCCCATCATCGGGATCCTGGTCCTGATCTATCTCTTCATTCCCATCGCGGTTGTGGCGATCCTCAGTTTCAACAAGCCCGCGGGCAAGTTCAACGTCTCGTGGAACGAGTTCTCCCTCGAGGCCTGGCAGAACATCTGCGGGGTGCCGGGTGTGTGCAGTTCCTTCGTGACCAGCATCCAGATCGGCCTGATCGCGACGTTCTTCGGCACGATCCTCGGCACGATGATCGCCTTCGCTCTCGTGCGCTATCGCTTCCGCGGTCGCTCGACGACGAACCTGCTCATCTTCCTGCCCATGGCCACCCCGGAGGTCGTGCTCGGCTCCAGCCTCCTGGCCCTCTTCCTCAACCTCGCCTTCCCGCTCGGCTTCTGGACCGTCACCATCGCGCACATCATGTTCATCATCAGTTTCGTCGTCGTGACGGTGAAGGCGCGCCTCCAAGGCATGGACCCGCGACTGGAGGAGGCGGCGCGCGACCTCTACGCCGATCCGAAGGCGACCTTCCGCTACGTCACCTTCCCGCTGGTGCTGCCCGGCATCCTCGGAGCTGCGCTTCTCGGCTTCAGTCTGTCCTTCGACGACTACATCATCAGTGCGTTCAATGCCGGGACGCTCGTCACCTTCCCGATCTACATCTGGGGTGCGGCCCAGCGCGGTATCCCCGTGCAGGTCAACGCGCTTGCCACTCTTGTCTTCGTCCTGGCACTGGTGATCGTCGTCTCCGCTCAGGTCATCAGTTCGCGGAGGCGGCGCAAGATGGAGAGCGCCGCAGCAGGCTGATCGCGAATGCCCTTCCCGTCGGTAGTCACGCCAGAAGCACGAGCGGCACTTGTCGACGTGCGCTTCCAGCCTTACTGGCTCGATTCGCCGCATCGCCCGGAGCCGCGACCGGTCCTCGTGGAGGACATCGAGGCAGACCTGGTGGTCGTGGGCGGTGGCTTTTCGGGCCTCTGGACGGCGTACGAGGCGACCCGCCGCTTCCCCGGCTGGCGGGTCGTCCTGCTGGAGGCCGATCGACTGGCTGACGGTGCGACCGGCCGCAACGGCGGCTTCGTGGCGGCGTCTCTCACCCACGGGTTGGGTAATGGTTTTGCGCGCTGGCCCAAGGACATGCGGCAACTCACCCGCCTGGGGCAGGACAATCTCGACGGGATCGTCTCGACCATCGCGGACGAGGGAATCGAGTGCGACCTCGTGCGGAGTGGTGAGCTGGTTGTGGCCGTGGAGGACTACCAGGTCGACGACCTACGCGAACTCGTCGAGCTCGGTGGCGCCGCCGGAGCGCACCTCGAATTCCTCGATCGCGAGCAGGTGCGCGCGCGCATCGACTCTCCGACGTACCGTGCCGGTGCCTTCGATGCCCGCGGCGTGGTCATGGTCGACCCGGCTCGACTGGCGTGGGGCCTCGCAGCGGCGTGCGAGCGCCGCGGTGTGCAGATCCACGAAGGCACCTGCGTGACCGACCTGGATCGTGACGGGTCCGGGGTGCGCGTGCGCACGGACTTCGGGGCGGTGCGCGCGGCCCGCGTGGCCCTGGGCACCAGTGCCTATCCGCCGCTCCTACGGCGCCTCGGCCACTACGTCGTGCCCGTGTACGACTCGGTCCTCATGACCGAGCCGCTGACGACTGAGCAGCGCACCGCGATCGGGTGGTCCGCCCGCGAGGGCTTGAGCGACGCCGGCAACCAGTTCCACTACTACCGGATGACCGAGGACGCGCGCATTCTCTGGGGCGGGTACGACGCCTCCTTCTACGGCGACTTCAGCCCACGGCACGAGCGCGTGGGCACCCCCTTCGCTCGGCTGTCCGAGCATTTCCGCTACACCTTCCCCCAGCTTGCCGACGTGCGCTTCACGCACGCGTGGGCAGGTGCCATCGACACGTGCTCGCGGTTCAGCGCCTTCTGGGGCACGGCCCTTGGGGGGTCCGTCGCCTACAGCGTCGGGTTCACCGGCCTGGGCGTAGGGGCCAGCCGATTCGGAGCCCAGGTGATGCTCGACCTGCTGTCGGGCGAGCAGACGGAGCGCACCCGCCTCGAGATGGTGCGCGCGAAGCCCCTGCCCTTCCCTCCTGAGCCCGTCCGCGGTTTCGGCATCCGGGTGACCCGCCGGGCGATCGACAAGGCGGATCGCAACGAGGGCCGACGCAATCTGTGGCTGCGCACCCTCGACCGCATCGGCCTCGGCTTCGACAGCTGACCCCTAGGGTGGTGGGATGACGCGCTACGGCGGCCAGTTCGGCCCGGATCTCACCTTCCTCGGAGTCCCCCCGTGCGACCTCGACGATCCGGCGACCTATGCCGGCGCCGACGTGGTGATCATCGGGGCGCCGTTCGATGGAGGTACGTCGTACCGCAGCGGTGCCCGCTTCGGCCCCCAGGCCCTGCGCATGGCCTGCTACTTGGCCCACGACGGTTCGCGGCCCTCCCTCGCCCTGCACACGGATGGGTTGAAGGACCTGCGCGTGGTGGATGGCGGCGATGTGGAGATGTTCAGTGGTGATGCCGCACGCTCATGCGCCGATCTCGAGGTCGTCGTACAGCGAGTTGCCGAGACCGGAGCCATGCCGCTCATCCTCGGCGGGGACCACACGATCACGTGGCCCGATGTGACGGGTGTCGCGCGGGCGCGCGGCTGGGGGCGCGTCGCCGTACTGCACTTCGACGCGCACGCGGACACCGGCGACATCGAGTTCGGATCCCTCATCGGCCATGGACAGCCCATGCGTCGACTCATCGAGTCCGGTGCCGCCCGCGGTGACCGCTTCCTGCAGATCGGGCTGCGCGGCTACTGGCCCCCGCCCGACGTCCTGGAGTGGATGGCTCAGCAGCGCATGCGTTCCTACGAGATGACCGAGATCGTCACGCGCGGCCTCAACGAGTGCCTCACCGAGGCCTTCGACATCGCCATGGACGAGTGCGACGGGATCTTCCTCTCCGTCGACATCGACGTGGCGGATCCCGGGCATGCACCCGGCACAGGCACCCCGGAGCCGGGCGGTCTCAGCGCCCGGGAGCTGCTCGACGCCGTTCGCCGCATCTGCCTGGAGCTCCCCGTCCTTGGCATGGACGTGGTCGAGGTGTCGCCCCCGTACGACCACGCGGACATCACCGCCATGCTCGGCAACCGCGTGGTGCTCGAGGCGCTCTCGGCGATCGCACGACGCCGCAAGGATGCGGCGGAGGGCACCCGCTGGGATCCGAGCCGGCCCCTGCTCGCCGATTGGGAGCTGCCACAGTGACGGGCATGCGCGTCCTTGCCATTGGATCCGGGGGAGTGGGCACATCGGCAGCGCTCATCGCCGCGCGGCGCGACTTCTTCGAGACGTGGATCTGCGCGGACTACGACGAGGGCCGGGCGCGCGGTCTCGCCGATCGCGTGGGTGATGCGCGCTTCAGCGGCATCGCGCTCGATGCTTCCGACGAGTCGGCCGTGGCCGAGGCCTGCCGTGCTCATGGCATCAGCCATGTCCTCAACGTCGTGGACCCGAGATTCAACATGCCGATATTCGACGGCGCGTATGCCGCGGGGGCCCACTACCTCGACACGGCGATGAGCCTGTCGCGCCCGCATCCGGAGCGCCCGCACTCCGACACCTTCGTCAAACTCGGTGACGAGCAGTTCGACAAGTCCGATGCGTGGGCCGAGCGCGGACTGCTGGCCCTGTGCGGGATCGGCGTCGAGCCGGGTCTCGCTGACATCTTCGCGCGCTACGCCGCCGACCACCTCTTCGACCGCATCGAGGAGGTCGGCGTCCGCGACGGCGCCAACCTCCTCGTCGCGGGCTATGACTTCGCGCCGAGCTTCTCCATTTGGACGACCATCGAGGAGTGCCTCAACCCTCCAGTCATCTGGGAGCGCGATCGCGGCTGGTTCACCACCGCACCCTTCTCCGAGCCGGAGGTCTTCGACTTCCCCGAGGGCATCGGGCCCGTCGAGTGCGTCAACGTCGAGCACGAGGAGGTGCTCCTCGTGCCGCGCTGGATCGAGTGCGATCGGGTCACCTTCAAGTACGGCCTCGGTGATGAGTTCATCGAGGTCCTCAAGACCCTGCACAAGCTCGGCCTCGATCGCACCAACCCCGTCGACGTCCGCGGCGGCCGCGTGAGCCCGCGCGACGTCGTGGCCGCCTGCCTGCCCGACCCGGCGACGCTGGGCGACAGGATGTCGGGCAAGACCTGTGCCGGCACCTGGGTGACAGGGACGGGGAAAGACGGGAAGGCTCGCGAGGTGTACCTCTACCACGTCGCCGACAACGAGTGGACGATGCGCGAATACGGCACCCAGGCGGTGACCTGGCAGACGGCCATGAACCCCGTCATCGCGCTCGAACTGCTCGCCTCCGGCACCTGGTCAGGTGTCGGCGTACTCGGCCCCGAGGCGTTCGACGCCGTGCCCTACCTCGACCTCATGCGCGACGGCTACGGCCAGGAGTGGGGCCTGCGCGAGCAGTCCTGAGCCGTCGATGGCTCAGGCGTCGAAGGCGGCCGCGACGATGTCGAGGCCCTCGCGCAGGAGGTCATCGGGGATCGTCAGGGGCGGGAGGAATCGGATCACGTTGCCGTAGGTGCCGCAGGTGAGGGTGACGACGCCCTGCGCATGCGCGGCCTTGGAGACGCGCCCGGCCAACTCGGGGTCCGGCTCGAGCGTGCCCGGCTTGACCAACTCGATCGCGATCATGGCGCCGCGTCCGCGGATGTCGCCCACCTCAGGGTGCGCTGCCTGGAGCGCACCGAGACGCTCGCGCATAATCCCCTCGATCTCCAGCGCACGGGCGTTGAGGTGCTCCTCCTCCATGGCCTCGATCGAGCCGAGGGCCGCAGCGCAGGCGATGGGGTTGCCGCCGTAGGTGCCCCCCAGTCCGCCGACGTGCACCGCATCCATGATCTCGGCGCGGCCGGTGACGGCAGCGAGCGGAAGGCCACCGGCGATGCCCTTGGCCGTCGTGATCATGTCGGGGACGACGCCCTCGTGCTCGCTGGCGAACCACTGGCCGGTGCGGCAGAAGCCCGACTGGATCTCGTCGGCGACGAAGACAATGCCGTGCTGCTCGGCGTATGCCTTCAGTGCGGGCAGGAAGCCCGGGGCCGGGACGATGAAGCCGCCCTCGCCCTGGATGGGCTCGATGACGATCGCGGCGATGTTGGTGCCGCCGATCTCCTTCTCCATCTTGGTCGTGGCCCAGGAGGCGACCTCGGCGCCCGAGTGCGGGCCGTCGCGGAAGGGGTAGGACATGGGCATGCGGTAGACCTCGGGCGCGAACGGCCCGAAGGACTGCTTGTAGGGCATGTTCTTGGCGGTGAGCGCCATCGTGAGGTTGGTGCGTCCGTGGTAGCCGTGATCGAAGACGACCACGGCCTGGCGCTTGGTGTACGCGCGCGCGATCTTGACGGCGTTCTCCACCGCCTCCGCGCCAGAGTTGAACAGCGCCGAGCGCTTCGCGTGATCGCCGGGGGTGAGGCGATTGAGCGCCTCGCAGACCTCGACGTAGCCGGAGTAGGGCGTGACCATGAAGCACGTGTGCGTGAAGTCGGCGACCTGGCGCTGCACGCGCTCGACGACGCGCGGATGTGCGTTGCCCACGGTGGTGACGGCGATGCCCGAGCCGAGGTCGATGAGCGAGTTGCCGTCGACGTCGATGATCACGCCGCCACCGGCGCGCTCGACGAAGACGGGCATGGTGCCGCCGACACCGGCCGACACGGCGGCGGTGCGCCGTTCCATGAGGGCCCGCGAGCGGGGGCCGGGAAGCTCGGTGACGAGGCGTCGCTCCTGAGGGAGCTCGGTCACGGAGGGCAGCAGGGTGTCGGTCATAGGGATGAGCGTAGGACAATCAGGGCGTGGCCGAGAGACGAGATGTCATCATCCTCGGCAGCACGGGCTCGATTGGGTGCCAGGCCCTCGATGTCATCGAGCGCAATCCTGAGCGCTTCCGCGTGGTCGGCCTCTCGGCGGGCGGGGGCCAGCCGGACCTCCTCGCGGAGCAGGCGAGCCGACACGGCGTGGCCGATGTCGCGGTGGGCGAGGTCGAGTCGGCGGAGCTCGCGGGTCGCCCCTGCGACGTGGTCCTCAACGGTCTCGCCGGAGCTGCCGGCCTCCTGCCCACGCTTCGTGCGCTCGAGGCGGGTACGGCGCTGGCGCTCGCGAACAAGGAGTCGCTCATCATCGGTGGCCCACTCGTGCGCGAGCGTGCGCGCCCCGGGCAGATCCGACCCGTCGACTCCGAGCACTCGGCACTCGCGCAGTGCCTCATGGGCGGCACGCACGCCGAGGTCTCGCGACTCATCCTTACCGCGAGCGGAGGGCCCTTCCGCGGATGGTCGCGCGAGAGGCTGTCGACCGTCACTCCCGAGCAGGCGCTCGCACATCCGACATGGTCGATGGGCCCGCTCGTCACGATCAACTCCTCGACCCTGGTCAACAAGGGACTCGAGGTGATCGAGGCGCATCTGCTCTTCGACATCCCATTCGAGCGCATCGACGTGGTCGTCCACCCGCAGTCGGTGGTCCACTCGATGGTCGAGTTCGTCGACGGGTCGACCCTCGCCCAGGCGAGTCCCCCCGACATGCGCCTGCCCATCGCTTGGGCCCTCGGCTGGCCCGAGCGCGTGCCCGGCGCTGCGCCCTCCTGCGACTGGTCCACGGCGGCCACCTGGGAGTTCCTGCCCGTCGACCACGAGGCCTTCCCGGCGCTCGGGCTCGCCCGGCGGGCTGGTGAGGCGGGTGGCACGGCGCCCGCGGTCTTCAATGCCGCCGATGAGGCCTGCGTCGCAGCCTTCCTCGAGGGTCGGCTGGACTTCCCGGGGATCCCGGAGGTCATCGCCGAGGTGCTTCAGCGCCACCTCGAGAGCGACAATCGGGGAGCGGCAGGGAACCCCCTGACCGTGCAGGACGTCCTTGACGCAGATGCGTGGGCGAGATCCGCTGCCGTGGAGTCGATCGAGGGGAGGGGCCGCTGATGTGGGAGATCGTGGGCATCATCGCGTTCTTCCTGCTCATCCTCGCCTCCATCGCCCTACATGAGATCGGCCACCTCGTCCCGGCCAAGAAGTTCGGCGTGAAGGTCACCGAGTACATGGTCGGGTTCGGGCCCACCGTGTGGTCGAAGCGCAAGGGCGAGACGTCGTACGGCGTCAAGGCCATCCCCGTCGGTGGCTACATCCGCATGATCGGCATGCTGCCCCCGCCTAAGGACGCCCCCGAGGGCACAGCCCGCTCCATGTCGACCGGTCGCCTCGCGTTGCTCGTCGAGGACGCGCGCCGCCAGTCGCTGGAGGAGATCGCGCCGGGCGATGAGAATCGCGTCTTCTACAAGCTTCCGGTGCACAAGCGCGTGATCATCATGCTCGGCGGCCCGTTCATGAACCTCCTGCTCGCCTTCTTCCTCTTCGCCGCCGTCCTCGTGGGCATCGGCGTACCCCAGCCGAGCCTCACCGTCTCCGCGGTCGTGCCCTGCGTCCCCACCGTCGATGCACCCGCGGGCCAGCCCGATGCTTCCGGCGCATGCCCCACGGGAGAGTCGCCTGCGGCCGTGGCCGGACTGCAGCCGGGTGACGTCATCACGGCCTACAACGGCAGTGCACCCGCGTCGTGGGATGAGCTGACCCAGCAGATCCGCGAGCAGGGCGCAGCGGACGGCGTGCTCACCGTCCAGCGCGCCGACGGCACGACCGTCGACATCCCCGTGAGCACCGTCGATGTCACCCGCCCGGTCTATGACGATGCGGGCGAGCCCACCGGCGCGACCGAGACGACGGGCTTCCTCGGCGTGCGGCCCGAGATCGAGTACGTCGCGCAGCCATGGTCGGCCGTCCCCGCGCAGATGTGGGATCTCACCGCGCGCTCAGCGGTCGCACTGGTGTCGATGCCCGTACGCGTCTACGAACTCGTCACCGAGACCCTCGTCGGCGGCGGCGAGCGTCAGATCGACAGCCCGGTGAGCGTCGTCGGAGTCAGTCGTCTCGGTGGTGAGGTCGTCGCGTCCGAGGAGCCGGTCCAGGCCAAGCTTGCGATGTTCCTCAGCCTCGCGGCCTCGCTCAACCTCTTCCTCTTCCTCTTCAACCTGCTGCCGATCCTGCCGCTGGACGGTGGTCACGTGGCCGGCGCGCTCTACGAGGGCGCCCGTCGCCAGTGGGCCCGCGTGCGTCGCAAGCCCGACCCCGGCCCGGTTGATGTCGCCCGTCTCCTGCCGGTGGCCTACGTCGTCGCCATCGCCCTGGTGGCCGTCGGGGCGATCGTCATCTTCGCGGACCTGGTGAAGCCGATCACCCTGGGTTGACGCCGGGATGTCGAAGCGGCCCTCGTCGGGGATACTTGTCCG
>JBJOJS010000032.1:0-4062 GCA_046046455.1 Actinomycetota bacterium
CTCGGTCAGTGCCTTCGCCAGGGCGAGGCCGAGGCCAGCCCCAGGGACATCACGGTCGTCAACGCCGAGCCGATCGAACGGGACGAACAGCCGCTCGAGCCGCTCGGGTGGGATCCCAGGCCCCGAGTCGCGCACCTCGATCACCACGACCTGCGCATCGCCGTGAGCCGTGAGCCAGGCACGCCCGCCGCTGTCGTTGTGGATGACGGCGTTGGTGGCGAGGTTGATGAGGATCTGGCGGAGGCGACGCGGGTCCGCTCGCACGTGCAGGCCGCTGGCCTCGACGGCGACGACGACGTTGCGGTCGGCAGCGGCAAGGGCGGCCACTACATCCCGCACCTCCTGCAGCAGCGGGTCGAGGTCGATGTCGGACAGCCGCAGGGGCAGTGAGCCCGCCTCGATGCGGGCGAGGTCGAGCACGTCGTCGACCAGCTCGGTGATGTGGCGCGCCGCCTTCGTCATCAGGTCGAGCGCGGTCTGCCGCCGTTCCGCAGGCATGTCAACCGACCGCAGCATCTCGGTGAGGCCCGCGATCGCCTGCAGCGGCGTGCGGATGTCGTGGCTGAGCGCGGCCACGAACTCCGACTTGTTCTGGCTGGCGACCTCGGCGGCGCGACGGGCGACCTCAGCCTCCATGAGGGCCGCCTGGTCGATGGCAATCGACGTGACGTGGGTGTAGCGCTCGACGAGGAGGCGGTCGCGATCCGAGGGAGCGGCCGGCTCCAAGCGGTAGACCGCGAAGGTGCCGGTGATGCCCCTCCGGCCGCGGATCGGCGTCGACCAGCAGGCGCGCAGACCATGCGCGACGGCGAGGGCGCCGAACTCCGACCAGCGGGGATCGGTGGCGATGTCGGTGACGACGACCGGGCCCTGCTCGTACACCGCGGTGCCACAGGAGCCTGCCATGGGTCCGATCGACATGCCCTCGATCCGGTCGGTGAACGTGTGCGGGAGGCTCGGGGCCGCTCCGCTGTGGAGCGTCCCGGTGTCCGGGTCGTAGAGGAGGACCGAGCAGCGGGCCCCCGGCATCAGGTCCTCGAGCGAGCGCAGGATCGCTGTCAGCGTCTGCTCCAGGGGCGCCCCCTGGGCGAGCATCTCGAGCACCTCGGTCTGGCGGTCGAGCATCTCGAACGCGTCGACGACGTCGACGGCGGGGGAGACGTCGGCGCGGTCGGGGGCCATGTCAGACACTTCAGCCGTCCCACCGGTAGCCCACGCCGCGCACGGTGGCGATGGCGCTGGTGCAGCCGGCCGCCTCGAGCTTGCCGCGGAGTCGGTGGACGTGCTCGGTGACGGTGGCCTCGCTCTGCCACCCGGAGTTGTCCCACACCTGGTGCAGCAGCTGCGTGCGAGTGAACACCTGGCGCGGATGCGCCGTCAGGAAGGCGAGCAGGTCGAACTCCTTGGCGGTCAGGTCGACCGGCCGGCCGTGGGCCCAGACCTCGCGGCTGCGGGCATCGACGACGAGGTCGCCGGTGACCGGCTCCTGCGGGGGATTCGTCCGGCGAAGCAGTGAGCGCACCCGGGCGGCGAGCTCGCTGGGCGAGAACGGCTTGACGAGGTAGTCGTCGGCTCCGGTGTCCAGACCCGTGACGCGGTCCGCCTCGGCGCTGCGGCCGCTGAGGATGATGACGGGCAGCCGCTGCGTGCTCGCTGCGGCGCGCACCGTGCGCAGCACGTCCAGCCCGGCGACCACGGGAAGGGTGAGGTCGAGCACCAACAGGTCGAAGTGGCCGGAGCGAAGGGCCTCCAGGGCCGCTCCTCCGTCCTCGGCGGTCGCCACCTGGTAGCCGTCCGCCTCGAGCTGCCAGGCCAGTTGCAGGCGGATTCCCTCATCGTCGTCCACGACAAGGATCCGCCGCTCGTCCTCGCTCATCCCGCCCCAATCACCGACCCGCCTCGCGCGCCCATGATGCCGGGTCGCCGAGGGGCGCGCCACAGAGTCGGCGGCTGCGGCGTTGATCATCCGTTGATGAACCGTTGGTCGCCCGGTGTGACGGTCGCATCAGGCTCCTGCCATGCGCGACGGACGATCGATCTCAGCCCTGCTGGCGGATGAGCTCCTCGGCCGTGGCGGTGTCGGTGACCAAGGTGTTGACCCAGCCCCCACGCAGGGCCCCGCGGATTGCGGGAACCTTCGCGGGGCCGCCGCCGACGGCGATCGTCCGCGCGCAGGAGCGCAGCTGCTCCAGTGTGACCCCAATGACGAGGTCGTCGAGCGCGCTCGTCACTGCCGCCCCGTCGGCGTCGATGAACCGCAGGTTCACCTGGCCCACCGCGCCGCGACGCTGGGCCTGGGCGAACTGCTCCATGGTGAAGAAGTTGTCGCCGGCGCGCAGCGGAGGGTCGATGGCGCAGCTGCCGATACCGACGAGGGCCTCGTCGACCCGGTCGAGCAGCGTGAGTGCCTCCCGGGCATGGGCGTCGTTCTCGAGCAGGGTGCGGCGCATACGAGCCGACGGCACCACGCCCGGCACGCGCAGGAAGCGGGGCTGGGCGCCGACGAGGCGGGCCAGCTGGCGGGTGACCTCGGCGGCCTCATGCTGGGCCTCGGGCGGACCGACGTCGCCCAGCATCTCGACGACGTAGCTCGTCTGGGGGGTGGCAGGCGGCTCGAGGGCCCTGATGGTCTCGCGCAGCGTTCGGCTCCAGCTCGTGAAGCCGACGACTTCACCCGTCAGGGGCTTCTCGACGAGGTAGTCGGCGAGCACGCGGCCCAGATCCCCCAGCAGTCCGTGATCGTCGGCGTAGCCCGGCACGTCGAAGACGTGCGCGTCACGGAGCCCGTACGTCTCCACGAGGGCCTGCTCGAGCTCCAGCTGCAGTCCGGTCGGTACGCGCACGGTGGTGCGCACGATGCCGAGGGACACCGCGGACTCCAGCAGCCGGGACACCCGGGACTGCGAGAGGCCCAGGGTGTCGGCGACCTGGCTCTGCTTGAGCCCGCGCACGTGGTACAGCCAGGCGACGCGCGTGATGACGCGCAGCTGGTCCGGATCGACCTGTGCGGTCTGCTGCGTGGGCATGGCGCCACCTCCCTGACTAGAGAATCACAGTGTGAAAAAAAATTCTTGGAAACTCTTGACGACGTCCGTGTTACCTGACTAACTACTCCCTACTGAGTAGGCATGCTACTCATAAATATATATGCACATCACCCTACGAACAAGTTCCGCCACGGCGGACGGAGGTCCACATGAACACGAAGCGGATTGCCCTGACGGTCACGACCGTCATCGCCACCGCCGGCCTGCTCGCCGCCTGCGGCAGCTCGTCGGCTGACGAGGCCGCGCCGGCCGAGGGTGGCGCTGCCACCTCCGCCGCGGCCGAAGCAGCCGAGGGTGCCGAGTCGATCAAGATCGGCGTCTCGCTGGCCGACCAGAAGTCGCTCTTCTACATCGCCGAGGCCGACGGCATCAAGACGGCCTGCGACGAGAACGGCGTCGAGTGCGTCGTGCTCTCGGCTGACAACGACGCGCAGCGTCAGGTGCAGCAGGTGAACGACCTGCTCGCGCAGGACATCGACGCGCTCATCTTCACCGCACAGGACGCGACCGCTGCGTCCGCCGGTGTGAAGGCCGCCAGCGACGCGGGTGTTCCCGTGATCGCGGTCGACCAGAAGCCGCAGGACGACAACGCGGCACTGCTCGCCACCTACATCGCCACCGACAGCGTCAAGGCTGCCGAGGCGCTGTGCATCTGGATGTTCGAGCAGATGGGCAACGAGGGCGAGATCGGCATCCTCCAGGGTGTCAAGGGCTCGACCGCCGAGGTCGAGCGCTCGCAGGGCTGCCAGCAGGCGCTCGACAAGACGCCGGGCATCAAGGTCGTCGCGACCGACATCGCCAACTGGGACGAGACCGAGGCCTACAACGCAGCGACCAACATGCTGCAGGCCAACCCCGGCATCAAGGCCATCTTTGGCGAGTCCGACGCCATGGGCATCGGTGCCGCCAAGGCCGCCCGTGACCAGGGTCGCGAGATCATCTCGGTCGGCATCGACGGCTTCCCGACGATGGTCACCGCCATCAAGGAGGGCCTGACCCAGGCCACCCAGGCCCA
>JBJOJS010000084.1:0-2642 GCA_046046455.1 Actinomycetota bacterium
CTCGGCTAGCCGGCCCGCCAGACGATCGCCGGGCAGTTGTCCATGACGACCTCCAGGCCCGCGCCGATCGCGCGTTGGGCCGCGGCCTCGTCGATGACCCCGAGTTGCATCCAGACGGCCCGGGCACCGGCGGCGATGGCGTCGTCGACCAGCGCTCCCACGCGGGAGGAGCGCACGAAGAAGTCGACGACGTCGGGGGCGCCCACGGCCGCCGCAGCCTCGGCGATCGTGGTGTAGCCCTGCTCACCGTGCACGACCTCGGCGCGCGGATAGATGGGGACGATGCGCTTGCCGCGGGACTGCAGCAGGCGTGCGATCCCATACGCATCGCGATCGGGGTTGTTGCCAAGGCCGACGACGAACCAGGTGGAGGTGTCCTCGAGCAGATGCGAAGCGATCTCGCGCGTTCCGTAGAGACGAGGATCGCGCTCAGCCATGGTCGCGGACGCGTGCGCCCTTCTCCATCGCTATCTCACGCAGGGACGCCTGGAAGTCGACCATCGCGGAGAGCAACTCCGGATGCGATGTGGCGAGGATGCGCACCGCGAGCAGTCCCGCGTTGCGCGCATTGCCCACCGCCACGGTCGCCACGGGCACGCCGGCGGGCATCTGCGCGATGGAGAGCAGGGAGTCCAGTCCGTCGAGGTGCGTGAGCGGGATGGGTACGCCGATGACGGGCAGAGGCGTGAGTGAGGCGACCATGCCGGGCAGGTGCGCGGCCCCACCGGCTCCCGCGATGATGACGCGCAGTCCCCGAGACGCAGCGGACTCGGCGTAGGCGACCATCTCCTTGGGCATGCGATGCGCGGAGATGACGTCCGCCTCGTAGGGCACGCCGAACTCCGACAGAGCGGTGGCCGCGGCCTCCATGACGGGCCAGTCGGAGTCACTGCCCATGATGATGCCGACGACGGGTGCGGACTCACTCATCGATCACTCCCATGAAGTAGTCGGCTGCATGGTGGGCACGGGCCAGGAGGTCAGCGAGGTCGTCGCCCACGACGGTCACGTGGCCGAGCTTGCGCCCCGGGCGAACCTCCTTGCCATACAGGTGCACCTTGAGACCCGGATCCCGGGCGAGCACATGACGGTACGCCTCCACGAGCGGAGGAAGGCCCGTGGCGTCACGCGGACCGACGATGTTGACCATCACCGCCCACGGGGCGCGGCTCGAGGGATCGCCCAGGGGCAGATCGAGGACCGCGCGGAGGTGGTTCTCGAACTGACTCGTCACCGCACCGTCGATCGTCCAGTGGCCCGAGTTGTGCGGCCGCATGGCGAGCTCGTTGACGAGCACACCCTCGGGTGTGTCGAAGAGTTCAACGGCCAGCATGCCTGTCACGTCGAGCGCACGCGCGATCTCCAGGGCGATCCGCTGCGCCTCGAGAGCTCGGTCCTCAGCGAGGTCAGGGCACGGTGCCACTACTTCGGAGCACATGCCGTCGACCTGCACCGTGCGCACGATCGGATACGCCACCGCCTGGCCGTGCGGGCTGCGCGCGACCTGCGCGGCCAGCTCGCGCGTGAAGGGCACGCGCTCCTCCGCCAGCCAGCGCGCGCCAGGGACCAGCGATGTCTCGGCCATCACCGTGCGAGCGGCCTCGGCATCGTCGATAACCCAGACCCCGCGGCCGTCGTACCCGCCGCGGGAGACCTTGAGGATCAGGGGCCAGCCCAGCGCGGCGCCGACGGCCTCGAGATCATCCGGGGAGGTGACATGTCGCCACGCGGGCGAGGGCAGGCCCGCCCGGTCCAGCGCCTCGCGCATGGCGATCTTGTCCTGCGCGTGCACCAGGGCGGACGGTCCCGGTCGCACGGCGATGCCGTCGGCCTCGAGGTCACGTAGGTGCTCCGGTGGCACATGCTCGTGGTCGAAGGTGATGACCGATGCGCCATCGGCGAGCCGCCTCAGGGACTCGATGTCGTCATGGCGACCGAGCACGACATCAGCACTGACCTGGGCCGCCGACTCATCGGGGTCCAGGGCCAGCACCCGGAAGCCCACTCCCAGGGCCGCCGCCGGCGCCGCGGTCATGCGGGACAGTTGCCCTCCGCCCACCATGCCGACACGCGGGGCGCCGGTGGCCTGGGTCACACCGCGACCCTACCGAGGTGACCGTGCTCGGCCCACGCGCCCGGGGGTCGCCGGGATAGCATCCCCCCATGTCGCAGGCGGGCCCCGTCCCTGACGCGCGCCGCCCTTCCCTCATCGACCGGGTGCGCGGGTCGGTGAGCATGCTCTTTCGCGAGATCGCGAAGTTCGGCATCGTCGGCTCCTTCGCCTTCATCATCGACGTGGGTCTCTTCAACTTCCTGCTGTACGTCGGTCCCCTCCAGGACAAGCCGCTCACCGCGAAGGCCGTCAGCGTGATTGCCGCGACGACCTTCGCCTACTTCGGCAACCGCTTCTGGACCTTCCGGCATCGCGGCCGCACGAATATGGGCCGCGAGTACATCCTCTTCTTCGCCCTCAACGGCGTGGCGATGCTCATCGCGCTGTCCTGCCTGTGGATCAGCCACTACGCACTCGGCCTGGACAGCCCCATCGCCGACAACATCAGTGCCAATGTCATCGGCCTCGGCCTCGGCACGCTCTTCCGCTTCTGGTCGTACCGCAAGTGGGTCTTCCCCGAGATCCCCGC
>JBJOJS010000017.1:0-5406 GCA_046046455.1 Actinomycetota bacterium
CATGAGCGTTGTCGTTGTCGTCTCGAGCGTGCGGATGGCATCGTCGAAGCGCTCGCGCCATGGACCGAGCGCCGCGGACATCTCGCCATCGAGCTCGACCTGCATCAGCGCTCGGTAGTGACGGGCGAGCGTGACCATGTCGCCCCGCGTGAGTGGAGTCGGCACGATGGCCGTGCCCGTCGCGCTCGCGGCATGCATCCGGCCGGTGAGGCTGCCCAGAGAGGCGGCCCACTCGGGTGCGGGACTCTCTCCGACCAGGTAGGCACGGACGTCCTCGAGCATCCAGTCCCACCCATCGCTCGCCTGAGGCAGGAACTGCGCGTACGAGGCGATGAGTTCGCCATCCCAGGAGATCGTGGCGAGAGGTGCCGGCATCTCGTCGAAGCCTGCCTCCCGCAGGTGGGCGACGAGACGGGGTCCCGCGAGCGATCCGGCCTCGCGGAGGAATTGCCACTTCACGACGACCGCATCGTCGATCACCCGGGCGTCGTTGGACATGTCCCCGGTGATCGCCCGCTCCCGGTGCTGCCCCCGTGCATCGATCTCCTCGAGGAGAGTGATGCTCAGCGGTGCGGGGGCCTCGAGGAAGGCCATGCTCACCGCATCCTCCGGCTCTGCTCGGCGCCAGCGTCCGGCGTCCCGCGTGAGGGGCACGATCGCCTCGCGCCCGTCATGGAGTCGCAGCGTGCCCGCGGCCAGGTCGTCGCGGACGGGAGCGACGTCGAGCACATCGACGGCCGCAAGGCCCTGTTCGCGCCGCAGAGGTGGCAGGAAGCCGTCCGCTGGAGCGTGCCTGAGGTCCGCGCGCACCTCGTCGATGAGCGTCACGGCACGTGTACCGGATGGCGGCGCCACCATGCCAGGGCGAGCAGTTCCGCGAAGAGTGGCTCGGTGAGCATGCGCGCGATGGGGTCGTCGACCAGGGGGATATTCACCTCTCCGGGAATGTCCAGCGCTTCGCCGATGGTGATCGTCTTCGCACGCCGCTGCGTCATCCACGTCGCGGCCGCCCCATCCCATCGGGATCCGGTGAACATCACGCAGCGGTAGTCCATCGTCAGGGTCAGGTAGACGTCGACATGGCTCCAATCGCCGGTCTCGCAGGCGACGGCGAGACGGCGGGGTATCTCACGGACCATCAGCGCTGACTGCTGCGCCGAGCCGATCCGGCTTTCGGGCGCGATCCAGAACGTCGCGGCGGCGGGCGAGAGAATCGCGTCGAACTCCGCGAGCCAACCCTGGTCATCGAGGAGCTGCTGGGTCCGGTCCGCGGCTGCGCGGATCCCGCTCACCACCACGGCGGGCTCGATGCCGAGGGCGAGCAGCAGCGCCAGGGTGTGGCGGTACGTCCGGCAGGCCACCTCTCCTGACTCGATGCCGGCTCCCATCTCCACAACCGCATCGGCCTCGAGGGCAAGGGCGGAGTCGGCGGAGTTGACGAGCGCGATGCGCTGCGTCCCCGCACCGAGTCGCCGGGAGCGATCGAGCGTCTCCGCGGAGTTTCCGGATGCCGAAATGAGAATGGCGCTGGTCCCCGGACCGCCTGGCCACCCGGGATCGGCCGATGCGACCTCCGAGACCGCTGCGACGCCCGCAGCCTGCAGCCAGCCGCTCGTGGTGCGCGCTGCGTAGCCGGACGATCCCATGCCGGTGAGCAGGGGACCGGAGGCGATGCGCGCAGGCCAGGCCTCACCGTGCTCGAGACGGTCGGCCAGCTGGCGCAGGCGGCGAGGGACTTCGTGGACGTCCTGCTCGAATGCGTCGGGCTTCATCCGGCGGCGCGGCCGACCTTGGCGATGATCTCCGCCTCCCGGCGCACGCCGTCCTCGCTGCGGATCTGCTGCGAGATCCGGGCCATGCGCTCCCGAAGCGCCGTGTCCGCGAGCAGCCCGTCGATGGCACCGATCAGCTCATCCCGCTCGACGCGGTAGGTGTCGAGTCGGCGCCCGAAGCCGGTCTCGTCGACGCGCTGGGCGTTGTCGTACTGGTCCCAGAAGAGCGGGAGGACGACCATCGGCTTGCCGAAGTGGAAGGACTCGCACGTGGTGTTGTTGCCGCCGTGCGTGATGACGAGGTCGACCTTGTCGAGCAGAGTCGTCTGCGGGACCATCGAGGCGCCCCACATGTTGTCGGGCAGATCCCACTCGTCCGCCCGTGGTCCCTTGCTGACGATGAAGCGGTGCGGGCTGTCCGCGAGGAAGCCGGTCAGGCGCTTCATGAGATCGACGTCGGCTCCGCCGAGCGATCCGAGCGAGAAGTAGATGAGCGCGCCCTCGCCCTCGGCGATGTGCCCCGGCAACTCGAGCGGCTGCTCGGTACGGCGCACTGACGATTGCACCCGATGCCACGTCGCATCGAGTGGCCGCCGGTCGACGTAGTCGACAACCTCGGGGTAGATGTAGATGTTGGCGTCCCCGACGTAGTTGAACTCACCCGGCGGGAGCGCACCGGCGCCCGATGCTAGGGAGAAGTCGTTGTACTCGGTCCAGATAGCCGCGGTGGCCCTGTCGTACTCGTCCCTCCATGCCTGCCACCGTGCTGGGTCGTCGGCCGGCAGGCCCGAGAGCGCCGGCGGGAGCATCGGTCCGCCCATCTCCAGGGGCTGGCAGGAGACGAGGCGGACGAAGGGGCGACCCGCCGCCTTCAGCGCGGGGAAGGCGGAGACGTTGTCCTGCACGATGATGTCGGGCTGGACGTCCTCGACGATCGCCGCGAACTGGGGATTGGCGTACTTGGCCCCGTCCATCAAACTGCGCCAGACAGGTTCGATGAACGTCGTGATCTGCTCGAAGGTGGGCTTGCTGAACTCCGGGGCCGTCTCCCGGATGAAGTCGATCCAGAACTGCCCGGCGGCGGCCTCCTCCGCCGGCGGAGGGGCCATCGCGACGAGTCTCTCCTCGATTCCGAGGGGCTCGATCTTGCCTGCCCAGGACTCCTCGGCGGCGAACACGACGCGATGGCCCATCCGCAGGAGCTCGGCACCAATGCCGATGCAGTTGTTGGTAGGGCCGTATGCGCTCTCCGCGGCGAGGAGCACAGTCAGGGGTCGATCGGGCATGGTGCCTCCGCTGTCAGTTGTCGATCCGGTCTAGCGGGATCATGCCCCGCTGGGCGAGCGCTGTGAAGAATCGGTCGAGCGGCATCGTCAACTCCGGGCCATGCACACCGGTGCGCAGTGCCGCTCCCTCCGCCATGATCTGCGCGGCGATCGACGGCGGAACGCCGGTCACCCACGCGCCACCGGGGAAATCCCCCGAGGGGGGGTCGACGACTTCGACATCGCAGGTGACTGTTACCGGGCGGCCCTGCGCGGCACCTGATGTGATCACCCGGAACCACTCGACCGCGCCGGGGTCGGGCGTCGCGGCATCGGAACGTGCCTGGCGAGCGAGCACGGCGGCCAGGACGTCGGCGGGAGCGACCTCCCGGTCGCCGACCTGCACGGGCTCCTCGCTGGCGAGACCGGCCGCCACGAAGGACAGCAGCCGCACGTGGTCGGCAGGAGCCAGCCCCAGCCTCCACTCGACGCGCTCGATGCCGCGATCGGCGTACGACCTGGGAAGCGTGGCTGGCTCGGAGTGGATGGTGTAGACGCATTCGACCTCGCCGCCGGGGAACGAATACGTCCTTGCTCCCGAGCCTGCAGGATGGAAGGCGATCCGCCCGTCGATGAACTGCGGCGCCGGTGCCGTGTACTCCTCAATCAGCGTGCTCGCGGCGTAGGGAGGCGCGTAAGTCTCGGACGGGTGGTAAGTGCGTCCGGGAACAACCGCATCCGCGATCTCGATGGACGTGACGACGTCCATGTGACCGAGTTGGGCTCCCCGAGCCGCAAGCAGGTTGGTCAAGCCTGGCGCGGATCCCATGGACAGCGTGGCTGTGAGGCCGGCCGCCTCGAAGTCACCGTGCAGTTCGTACTGCTGAACGGCGACGTGGAAGAGCCCTCCGAGGTCCGTGTAGTGGGATCCGATCCGGAGGCACGCGCGCATCACCTCGATATTGCGGGCGTGGCCCGACGCGTTGACAACCGCGGAGCAACCCTCGAGAGCACTGGCGAGGTCCCCATCTGCCCCGTGGACCTGGACATCCACGAGCTCACTCAGCCGTGTGGCGAGCTCATCGGCTCGAGCTCGATCAGGGTCGACGATGACGACCTCCGTGACGCCGGATGACCGCGCCAGATCGGTTGAGGTCACCGAGCCCATGGCCCCCGCGCCCCCGACGACTCCGATCCGCACGCTCGGCTCCTTTCCCGGAATCACTCCCAACTGGACGTCCAGTCAGTACCCTCCCAAGGTATGGCCTTGGCTGACGCGTCGGTAGCGATTCCGGTGAATCTCGTGGCGGAAGATGCCCTTGATCGGCGCGAGCAGCTCATGGCTGCAGCCGCGCGGGTACTCGTTCGGGACGGATCTGCTGGGATGCGAGTGCGTGACGTGGCGGTGGAAGCCGGAGTCTCAACGGGCATCGTCCATTACTACTTCGGCAGCAAGGACGAGATGCTCGTCGATGCGCTGCGCTGGGCGATCGGCAAGCCGACTGAGAGATTCGCCGAGCTTCGACGTGATGGCGACCATGTGCGTGTCCTGGCTGCGCTCCTCGAGGTCAGCCTGCCGCATCCGGGAGTGCTCTTTGACGAGTACGTTCTCTGGCTCGAGTTCTGGACCGCGGTGACGCACGACTCCTCGCTGCAGCCGCTCTGCGAGGAGCTGGCCGCCGAGTACCGCGAGGAGATGGTGCGCCTGGTCCGCGACGGCACGGCGGCCGGGGTGTTCCATCCCGTCGCCGACGTGCACACGGTCGCCGAGCGCATCAGCGCCATGGTCGACGGGCTGTGCTTCCGTAGTGTCGTCGGCTATTCATGGACGCCACTCGACCACGTCCGCGACATGATCCGCGCCTTTGCCTGCGAGCAGCTCGGCGTTGCCCCCGCCGACCTGCCGGAGATCCACTTGAGCCGCCGTGAGGCCCGATCAGGCCGGGGCATGACAACCGAGGAGGAACCCGCATGAGAGCACACCTGAAGCACCCGCGAAGGGGCGTCGCAGTCGGCGTCGGGGGAGCGGTCATCGCCGTACTCCTCGCTGCCTGCGGCGGGGGATCAAGCGACAGCGAGGCATCAGCCTCGCTGGATCCCAATGCTGACCTGAGCAAGCAGTCGATCGTCGTCAGCAACTGGGATGCCTACATGGATCCCGATGCCGCACTGAAGTTCACTGACACGACCAAGGCGAGCATGACCGTGGCGAACCACGCCACCAACGAGGAGATCGTCGGCAAGCTCACGGCCGGCGGTGATCCCGGCATCGATGTCGCGTTCGTCTCGGGGCAGTACGCACAGGCGCTCAATGAGGCGGGCCTGCTGGAGCCCATCGATCCGCGCCTGGTGCCCAATCTCGCCAACCT
>JBJOJS010000018.1:0-4203 GCA_046046455.1 Actinomycetota bacterium
ATCCGGAACACCGAGTGCAGTCCGCTCCATGCCGGTGGGCAACACGCAGAGCTGGAAGCCGGTCAGCGCCGGGTAGTCCAGGCCGCGGCCGACGACGACGCTACCGTCCTCCGCGACCGGAGCCTTGAAGTTCGTGCACATGACCTCTCCTTGAATCTGCGCCAGACTAGAGCACGACCAGCGTCGGAATAGCGAGCACGAAACCTGCCTGCGCCAGTTGATAGGTCACCATCACCGCGACGCGCCCGCCCTGGGTCCATCCGACGAAGCGCGCCCATGCCAGGAGCGCGTCGGAGGTGAGGAAGAGCAGGGCGGCGATCTCGACAACGATCGACGTCGAACCGACCGCGAGGATGACGACGAGACCGATCACGGCCATGTAGGTAGCGACAATGGCGCCGAGGAGTGGAGACCGGCTCCAGGCACCCGCGACGATCTTGCGTCCCACGATGATGGCGACGAGCACAACGATGACTGCCCCGACGAGCAGGCCACGTGGCTCCTGAGGTACGAGCAGCAGCCCCACAACGTAGGCGAGGTGCCCGACAAGGAAAGCCGCGGCGCCGGGGATGAAGCGATCCTGGAAGAGCAGTACGTCGCCGATGAGTCCGAAGGCGAGACCGGTGACGATCCACCACCGGATCCAGTCAGACTCCGCGGGGATGAGGATGGCGGCCGCGATGAGGAAGATCATCACGGCCGGCTTTGCCCACCGCTCGATGTCACGCCGGTCGGTGCCGACCGCCCACCAGTCGAGGACGGCGATCCCCGCGGCAATGGCAAACGGCACGACCCACGTCACGCGGTCAGCATGCCAGGGTGTGAACCCTCAGTGCCGGCCAACTACGCCGCCGGGATCACCACCCGATTCGAGCGCACACCTGGGTCAGCGAGGGATCGGAAGTAGACGTAGACCTTCTTTCCCGTCTTCCGCTGCCAGGTGAAGCTGCCGTCAGGTGCGACTGTGCGGAGCGAGCCATTGATGTAGTCCACCTCGCCCGCCACGTGGACCCGTGCCTGGACGGTCGTGCCGGCAAGGCCGACCGTCGCACCGGTCGCCTTCACTCCGGGTCGATCCTTCACGGTCGTGCGACTGCCCGTGATGAGGATCGACTTGGCCGCGCTGGGATTGGGCGTCACCGGCGCGCTCGCGGCCGACCACGAGCCCCAGCCCGCACCGTTCAGCGCTCGAACCTCGAAGGTGTACGCCGTGCCGTTGGTCAGGCCCCCGATCGTGCAGGTCGTGGTGGGCGCGGGGACCACGCAGGGCGCCCCCCCAGGACTGGTGCGCACCTCGAAGTTCGTTATCGGGTAGGAGCCTGAACTGTCCGGCGACTGCCAGGAGACGCTGGCTTGCGCGTCACCTGCGGCTGCTGCGACATCACGCGGAGCAGAGGGAGGGTACGTCGGGGGTGGGTTAGGTGGGGTCGAGCCGTTGACGGTGAAGGTACCGACGGCGGTGCCGACCGCCGAAGCGCTGCCGACCGCCTTCACCCACACCGTGTAGGTGCCCGGCGTGGTTGGCACGACGACGTCGCTGATGGTCGTGGAGTCATCGCGGGTGTACGACGCAGCCGCCGCGCCATTGAAGGTCACACCGGTCACACCGATGAGCCCCCACCCCTCGATATCGACTTGCATTCCCGGGTTACCCGATGCGGCCGAAAGGGATCCGCTGGGCTCGTCCCACGTCCACTTTGCAACGGCGTCACCATTGGAGTCTCCGCCGGCATCGGTGAAGTTGCCGCCTAGATAGACAGTCGAGTCATCGACCGCTAGAGCGCCGACCTTAGTTCCGTCTACGCCGTTAGGGCCCACACCGTTGCTGTCATCCGCCGACCCCCATCGCAGCGGAATCCATGACTCGATGCCTGCATCCCACACCGCGACCCGTCTCGCGTTACCACCTCCGGCGCTCGTGAACAACCCACCTGCATAAAGGAGATCTCGTGCCGTATCCACGGCGAAGGCGAGGACGCGCGCGTCCATGCCAGTGCCGAGAGCCGACCAGGACGAGCCATTCCACTTTGCAACGCAGTTGAGGGCACCTGGAGAGTTGAGGCAATCGACAGTACCCCCAGCTCCGGCCGTGTCGTCGAAGGACCCACCGACATACAGGGTGTCGTCCTGGGCGTCGAATGCGAGGGCAGTCACTCTGCTGTTCAGTCCAGCGCCCAGGGGCGACCACGTGTAGCCGTTCCAGGCGGCAATGCCGTCCCCCAGCGGATTGCCTGCCACATTGACGAATCGCCCTCCCGCGTAGAGGGTGTCGTCCTGAGCGTCTAGCGCAAGGGCAAGGACGTCATTGTTCAGGCCAGTGCCAAGGGACGACCATGAGGAACCGTCCCAGGCGGCGACATAGCCCGCGGTGGAGAATTCCCCTCCGGCGTACAGGGTGTCGTCCTGGGGATCGACTGCGAGAGCGGAGACGACATCATTCAGGCCGGCGCCAAGGCCTGTCCACGTATCGTCAGCAGTCGACCAGGCCACGGCATGATTGGCGACCACGTCGTCGGAAGGGCCGGCATGTTGAAAGTTGCCTCCGACATAAAGGGTGTCGTCCTGGTCCCAGGCGAGAGCGTTCGGGACCCCGTCCACGCCGCCGTTCAGCCCCGACCAGGTGGACCCATCCCACGTGGCCATGCAACCCGTGCGCCCTAGCCCTAGGCCGCACGCGTTATACGCGACTCCACCCGTGTCGTCGAAGTCCCCGGCAGCGTAGAGCGCAGAGGCTGTCTCTTCCCAGGCGAGAGCGTTCACAGCGCCATTGAGGCCGTCATCGAGGGGGGTGAAGCGGCCGAGGACGGGGCTGCTGGCGACCGCGGCCGGTCGCACCGGACGAGAGCGGCCCGCCGTGCGCTCGTCCATCCCCTCTCCCGCGGCCCGGTCAGTTCCGAAAGTGCTCGCCGAGGCGGCTTGGGCCGCCGGCGCAGGAGCCGCTGGCGAGACGAGCGCCGCCCCAGCCAGCGCGAGAGCGACGACACTGACAGCGGCAGCAGCCCAACGGCGCGCAACAGCGCCTCGGCGATGTGATCTACGCATACCGCCTGCAACCCCTCTCACCGCGATGGTCGGTGATCGGGAGACGACTCCCATCAATGACCTTGATCAGTTCGGGGAGTATGGGCCGGGGCCGCCCATACGAGATGACCCGTGTTCGCCCAGGGCACTACTGGGATGTCAAATGGTCGGTCATTGCGACGTGACAGCCCCAAGACACCCAGCGGCGCACACCCAGCAATCAGCCTGTCAGCCGCCGGCCCCGAAGCTCTTCGAACTACGACGCCGGGATGACCACCCGGTTCGATCGCACGGCCACGTCGTCGAGGGATCGGAAGTAGACGTAGACCTTCTTCCCCGTCTTCCGCTGCCAGGTGAAGCTGCCATCGGGCGCGACCGTGCGGAGCGAACCATTGATGTAGTCGACTTCTCCCGCTACGTGGACCCGTGCCTGGACGGTCGTGCCGGCCAGTCCGACCGTGGTGCCGGTCGCCTTCACCCCGGGCCGGTCCTTCACGGTCGTGCGGCTGCCCGTGATGAGAATCGATTTGGCGGCGCTAGGAGTGGGTGTGACCGGTGAGCTCGCGCCGGACCATGAACCCCAGCCCGCACCGTTCAGCGCTCGGACCTCGAAGGTGTACGCCGTGCCGTTGGTCAGGCCCCCGATCGTGCAGGTCGTGGTGGGCGCGGGGACCACGCAGGTCGCCCCCCCAGGACTGGTGCGCACCTCGTAGTTAGTCACCGGGTAATCACCGGGGGACGCCGAGGGTTCCCAGGAGGCAATGATCTGGCCGTTACCCGCCGCTGCCGTCACGTCACGCGGAGGAGACGGCGGATTCGTCGGGGGTGGGGTGGGGGGAGTCGGAGGCGCGGGAGGAGTTGTCAGCGTGACCGTTTGCGAATTCGAGTCCGCGCCCGTCCCGATGGAGTTCACGGCGCGCAGCTTGACCGTGTAGGTCTGACCCGGCACAAGGACATTGCCTTGACTGTCCACGCTGATGACGGAAGGGGACACCGAGTCATCAAGATTGCGCCAGATGTAGTTGGGACTTGTCGCGTACTGCATGGCTGTGATGGGGCTTCCGCCGTTGAAGCCCTCGGTCCACGTCAAGCCGATGGTGTCGTCCCCAGCGGTAAGGGGCGCCAAAGCAGGCGCCAGAGGAGCCACGGTCCCGTAGGTGAATGTTCCCGCAGAAGCCATCA
>JBJOJS010000019.1:0-13202 GCA_046046455.1 Actinomycetota bacterium
ACGGCGGCCTTTCCGCGATGCCGTAGGCAGCGGTGATGGCACGCTACCTGCTCCTGCACGCGTTCCCCTTCGACGGCGCGATGTGGGACGACGTAGCCGATCAGCTCCGCGCGCAGGGGCATGAGGTGCTCGCCCCTGATCTGCGCGGCTTTGGGCAGGCTCCTCTGGGAGATCGGGCACCCGCGATCGGCGCGCTCGTCGATGACATGCTCGACGTGATGGGGGAGCGACCCGCGGTGATCGCGGGATGCTCCATGGGCGGGTACGTCGCCCTCGGCATCGCCGCACGACGGCCTGATCTCGTGGCAGCCCTCGCCCTCGTCGACACGAAGGCGACGGCCGATCCGGAGCAGGCCCGGGCGCACCGGCTCCGCATCGCCGAGGCGGCGGAGGCAGGCGAGGCGTGGTGGGCCGGCATGGTGGACGGCCTACTGGGTGAGACCACCCGGCGCACGCGGCCCGATCTCGTGGCACGTGTGGAGGGAGTGCTGGAGACGGCCTCGCCGCGCACGGTCGCCTGGGCCCAGAGGGCAATGGCAGCCCGACCCGATTCCCGCGAGCCACTGGCCATGCTGACCGCACCCGTCACCGTGATCATGGGCGAGGAGGACACGATGAGTCCCCTGGCCGAGCAGGAGCTCATCCTCGAGGCAGTGCCCCACGCGCGCTGGGTGCCTGTGCCAGGCTCCGGTCATCTCACGCCGATGGAGGCACCCGAGGCCGTGGCGGCCGCGTTGATGCAGATGGCGGCAGGGCAGGGGGACTAGCCTGCAGCGTTGGGATCCATGCCGACGGCGCGCATGATCTCGCGTACGAAGGCCTTGATCCCCGACGGCCACTGCGGATGCGTGCCGTCGCTGACGAAGTACTCCGGATTGTCGACCGACACGGAGTACCAGTCGGCGATGACGGCGTTGGGGTACTCGGGCACCACCTGGGCGATGAGCTCGTTGTTGGGCTCCATCCACGGTCGCGGCACGTTGGTGTTGACCACCACGACACGCTCGCGATCGCTGAGGATGTCGAGCATCTCGCGGAGTTGCTCCTCGGTGACGATGCCGTTGGTGCCGGTATGGAGGACAACGGTCGGTGCGAGCAGCCCCTTCTTGGACAGCTTCTGCACGCGCTCGAGCACACCGGAGGCCTGGCGGCTCACCTCAGCGTCCACCTGGGTGCCATCGATCTTCTCCGTGAGTTGGCTGGCCACGCCCAGCATCACCGAGTCGCCGATCGCGGTGAGCGCGCCGTTGGCGTTGGTGGGCAATCCGTCGGCAGATGGCGTGCTCGGATCCGCGCTCGCCGATGCGTCGGGGGAGGGCGCGGGCGAGGCGCCGTCGCTCGGCGTCGTGCTCGGCTCGTCGATGAGGATCTCCGTGGGGCCGCCGTCGGCGATGCCGATCGCCGCGGCGACGTCGTCGGGGATGGCCTGGTCAGCGGGCTTGGCCGTGGCGAGTCCTGCAC
This sequence comes from Actinomycetota bacterium, assembly GCA_046046455.1. Lineage (GTDB taxonomy): Bacteria > Actinomycetota > Actinomycetes > S36-B12 > S36-B12 > Mxb001. Next base: position 1,462 of record JBJOJS010000019.1, read on the forward strand.
CCATGAGGCCGAGGGCGGCGATGGCGACACCGCTGCTGGCCAGGATGCGACGGCCGAGGTAGGCGCGCTCGTCGGGCTCGGCCTCCCGCCAGCGGGTCATGAAGGCGCCGATGGCACCGCGACGAATGGGGATCTCGACGTAGCGGTAGGAGATCTCCGCGACGAGGAAGGTGAGCCCGAGCCGGAGAGCGAGAAGCGCAGGTCCGTCGAGCGGGATGTCGAGTTCGGGGCGAGTGATGACGTAGATGGGCCAGTGGTAGAGGTAGAGGCCGTAGGAGCGCTGACCGATGTAACGCCACGGCTGCGACCCGATCATCCGGCCGAAGGGCGCCCCCGGATGGCTGGCCGCCGCGATGAGGACGCACACGACGGCGGACAGCGCGAGGAAGCCGCCGCGGTAGAGGAAGCTCGAGTACTCGCCGACCTGCCAGAAGAAGTAGAGGACGATGAGCAGTGCCGCGAAACCCACGGCGGTGACGACCGCCTTGGCGCCCATCGTGAGCCGCGTCGAGAGGCGCCCGGGCCGCCACACGATCGCGAGAGCCGCTCCGAGGAGCAGGCCCATGATGTGACTATCGGAGCCGAAGTAGGCACGGCTGGGATCGGCCTCGAGCGGGTAGCCATTGGTGATGGCGAGGTAGGCCATCCAGGCAGTCGAGGCCAGGGCGCCCGCGAGGGCGACGTAGAAGACACCGCGACGCCCGCGCCATCGCAGCAGGATGAGGACCAGCGCCGGCCAGATCAGATAGAACTGCTCCTCCACCGCAAGTGACCACAGGTGCTGCAGGAATGGCGGCCTGCCGATCGCCTCGAAGTAGGACGCGTCCGAGAAGATGTACCACCAGTTGGTGACGTAGAAGAGCGAGGCGATGGCGTCGGCGCGGAACTGCGCGGCGGAGTCCCGGTAGATGAACGCCGCGAGCATGCCCACCACGACGAGCATGAGGATCAGCGCGGGGAGGAGTCGCTTGGCTCGGGCGAGGTAGAAGCGCTTGAAGTCGATGCGGCCGGAGCGGTTGTACTCCTCCACGATCAAGGTGGTGATGAGGAAGCCCGAGAGCACGAAGAACACGTCGACGCCGAGGAAGCCGCCCCGCATCCACGTGAGATCACCGTGGTAGAGGAGGACGCCGAGGACGGCAAGGGCGCGGATCCCGTCGAGGCCCGGGAGGTAGCCCATCTCGCCGGCCCGGCGACCGCGATCGAGATGCCAGGGCTGGCGGTCGGTGATCTGGCTCGTCGCCACCGTCGCCCCTTCCTGGTCCCACGGGAGCGATGCCGACCTGCTCGCCCGGGTCATCGTACGTGGGCGACCGCGCTCAAGCCCCCGCGAAACGGGTGATGTTGGGGAGGTGTCGCTCACGCATCTGGGGGTCCCGGACCCCCAGGCCCTCCTCGGGAGCCAGGCACAGGACACCGACCTTGCCCTGATGGGCGTTGCGGTGCACCTCGTAGGCCGCCTGCCCGGCGCCCTCGAGCGGGAACGTCTTGGACAGGGTCGGATGGATCAGGCCCCGTGAGATGAGGCGATTCGCCTCGTAGGCCTCGCGGTAGTTGGCGAAGTGCGAGCCGACGATGCTCTTGAGATTCATCCAGAGGTAGCGGTTGTCGTACTCGTGCATGTAGCCCGACGTGGATGCGCAGGTGGTGATCGTGCCGCCCTTGCGGGTGACGTAGACGCTGGCCCCGAAGGTCTCGCGCCCGGGATGCTCGAAGACGATGTCGACGTCCTCGCCGCCCGTGAGCTCGCGGATGCGCTTGCCGAGCCGCTGCCACTCCTTGGGGTCCTGGGTGTGCTCATCCTTCCAGAAGCGGTAGTCCTCATCGCGGCGGTTGATGATGAGTTCGGCCCCCATCGCACGGCACAGGTCGGCCTTGTCCTCGCTCGAGACGACGCAGATCGGGATCGCTCCGCCGTTGACGGCGTACTGCGTGGCGTAGGAGCCCAGGCCGCCGGACGCACCCCAGATGAGGACGATGTCGCCCTGCTTCATCCCCGCGCCATTGCGGGACACCAGTTGGCGGTAGGCCGTCGAATTGACCAGTCCCGGTGCGGCGGCCTCCTCCCAGGTGAGGTGCGCGGGCTTGGGTAGAAGCTGATTGGACTTCACCAGGGCGATCTCCGCGAGTCCGCCGAAATTGGTCTCGAAGCCCCAGATGCGCTGCTCGGGATCGAGCATCGTGTCGTTGTGCCCGAGGGGGCTCTCGAGATCGACCGACAGGCAGTGGGCGACCACCTCATCGCCGGGCTTCCATGCGTTGACCCCCGGCCCCACGCGCAGGACCACGCCCGACGCGTCGGAGCCGATCACGTGATACGGCAGGTCATGGCGCTCGCCGAGCTCGCCCGTGCGACCGAGCTTCTCCAAGAAGCCGAAGGTCGACACGGGCTCGAAGATCGAGGACCACACCGTGTTGTAGTTGATCGAGCTCGCCATCACGGCGATGAGCGCCTCACCGGGACCGGGCTCGGGCAGCGGCACATCATCGATGTGAAGGGATGCGCGTGGGTCCTTGTCCCAGGTGGCCTGCCCTTCGAACATTCCCGCCTCGTCCTTGTGGACCGTCACCCCGCGGTAGGACTCGGGGAGCGGGAGACCGCCGATCTCGGCGCCGGCTCCGGCCAGGATGGCGTCGCGGATCTGCTCCATGGTGCTCCCCTCGGACCGCGTCGGTGGCGACGCTTAACGATCGTTCATGCTAATGGCCGGTACTGGCACCTGTCGCGGGCTCAACCAGCTCCACGAGAACGCCGCCGCAGTCCTTGGGGTGGGCGAAGTTGACGCGGGATCCCGCCGTACCCGTCTTGGGGGTGTCATAGAGCATGCGCACCCCCGCGGCGCGCAGCCGGTCAGCCGCGACCTCGATGTCGTCGACGGCGTAGGCGACCTGCTGGATGCCCGGCCCCTGACGGTCGAGGAATTTGCCGATCGGCGAGTCAGGGCGCAGCGGGGCGAGGAGCTGGATGTGCGAGTCGCCCACGGCGAGCATCGCCTCGCGCACGCCCTGCTCCTCGTTGACCTCCTCATGCACGACCTCGACCCCGAAGGCGTCGGCGTAGAAGCGAATGGCCTCGTCCAGGTCCGGCACCGCGATGCCGACATGGTCGATACGGGTGATCACCGGGTCGGTCGCCATGGCTCCTCCAGGGGGTGCGGGCCCACGGCCCTCGCTAGGGTGACCCCATCGTCGCAAGCGTCCGGTGAGGGCGCGCTCGGAGGTGTCATGTCCGTCATCGTCGCGGGGGCCCGGACCCCCATGGGTCGCCTCCTCGGAGCCTTCAAGGGGCTCTCCGCCGCCGACCTCGGCGGGGTCGCCATCAGGGCCGCGCTCGAGCGCTCCGGCGTGCGGCCCGACCAGGTCGACTACGTGATCATGGGCCAGGTCCTCCAGGCCGGCACGGGACAGATCACCGCGCGTCAGGCCGCCGTCAAGGCCGGCATCGGCATGGACGTCCCCGCCCTCACCATCAACAAGGTGTGCCTCTCGGGACTGGATGCGATCGCCCTCGCCGACCAGCTCATCCGCGCGGGCGAGTTCGACATCGTCGTCGCGGGGGGCATGGAGTCGATGACGAATGCCCCGCATCTGCTCACCGGCTCGCGGGAGGGCGTGAAGTACGGCGACTGGTCCCTCGTCGACTCGATGGCCTTCGATGGACTCACCTGTGCCTTCGACCAGTGCGCCATGGGCGAGGCGACGGAGGGCTTCAACTCCCGATATGGACTCACGCGCGATGAGCAGGATGCGTTCGCTGCCCGATCCCATCAGCTCGCCGCCGCAGCGCAGGAAGCCGGCCGATTCGAGGACGAGATCGTCGCCGTCGAGATCCCGCAGCGCAAGGGCGATCCCATCGCCGTCACTCGAGACGAGGGCATCCGGCCCGACACGACGGTGGAGTCGCTGTCGGCCCTGCGCCCGGCCTTCGCCAAGGACGGCACCATCACCGCCGGCTCTGCGTCGCAGATCTCCGACGGGGCTGCGGCCGTCGTCGTCATGAGCCGGGCCAAGGCGGAGGAGCTCGGCCTCTCGTGGCTTGCCGAGATCGGCGCTCACGGCGTCGTCGCCGGACCTGACGCGTCACTGCACGAGCAGCCTGCCCGCGCCATCCAGCGGGCGTGCGAAAAGCAGGGCATCAGCGTGAGCGATCTCGACCTCGTCGAGATCAACGAGGCCTTCGCAGCAGTGGGCATCGTGTCGACGCGCCAGCTGGGGGTGTCGGAGGACATCGTCAATGTCAACGGCGGTGCCATCGCGCTCGGGCACCCGATCGGCATGTCGGGTGCGCGCATCGTGCTCCACCTGGCCCATGAGCTTCGTCGCCGAGGCGGCGGCCTGGGCGCTGCAGCCCTGTGCGGTGGTGGCGGCCAGGGGGACGCGCTCATCATCAGCGTGCCTGCCTGATGGAGGTCGACGAGCTGGTCGCCCGCGTCAGCGCGGGGGAGGCCCGCGCCGTCGCCCGACTCATCTCATGGGTCGAGGACGGTGCACCGGAGCTCGCCCATGCACTTGCTTCCCTGCCCGCGAGGCCACCCGCGTATGTCATCGGGCTCACGGGTTCGCCCGGGGTGGGCAAGTCAACCGTCACGTCTGCACTCGTCGGTGCCTACCGCGCGCGAGAGCTGCGCGTGGGAGTGCTTGCCATCGACCCGAGCTCGCCCTTCACCGGTGGGGCTCTGCTCGGCGATCGCATCCGCATGCAAGAGCACGCGACGGACCCGGGGGTCTTCATCCGCTCGATGGCCTCGCGCGGTCACCTCGGGGGCATGGCGGCGGCGACGCCGCAGGCTGTGCGCGTCCTCGAGGCGGCCGGCTGCGATGTCGTCCTCATCGAGACCGTGGGCGTCGGGCAGTCCGAGGTGGACGTCGCCGCGACAGCCGACGCCACGGTGGTGCTTCTCGCGCCCGGCATGGGTGATGGGGTGCAGGCCGCCAAGGCCGGCATCCTCGAGATCGCCGACATCGTGTGCGTCAACAAGGCCGATCGCGAGGGAGCGGAGGCAACGGCACGCGACGTACGCCAGATGCTCCGCTTGGGCACCACCCTCGACGGATGGGCACCCCAGGTGGTCACGTCGATCGCGGCCCGAGGCGAGATCGACGACCTCATGGGCGCGCTGGACGCTCGGCGCGAGTGGCTGGCCGAGGGGGACCGCGGTTGGCAGCGCCGGCGTGCCCGCGCGACCGCCGAGATCCTCGCGCTCGCCGGAGGCCGTGCCCGGCTGCTGCTGACCGAGCGCCTCTCGCCGGAGACCATCGATGCCGTGGCCGAAGGCCGGATGAGCTCGTTCGTAGCCGCCGACGGGCTCCTCTCGCAGCCATGATCGTGGATGCGAGGATGAGCCCGTGAGTCAGCCATCACTGCCCCTGCGTGGTGCTGTCGACCTGGGGGCGCTCGCGAGCCAGCGGGAAGCAGAGCAACGCCGTGGATCGGCGATGGCGGGCGCGCCCGCGGGTGTCGTCATCGATGTCACGACGGCGACGTTCGAGCGCGATGTCATCATCCAGAGCCAGACCGTCCCGGTAGTCCTTGACCTCTGGGCCAGCTGGTGCGGACCGTGCAAGACGCTCTCGCCGATCCTCGAGACTCTCGCGGCCGAGTACGCCGGCCGCTTCGTGTTGGCGAAGGTCGACGTCGACGCCGAGCAGCAGATTGCGGCGGCCTTCCAGGTGCAGTCGATCCCGAGTGTCTTCGCCGTCCTGGCCGGCCAGCCACTGCCGCTCTTCCAGGGTGCGCTTCCGGAGCCGCAGGTGCGTGCCTACATCGACGAGTTGCTGCGCGTGGCGGGGGAGAACGGAATCAACGGCACCGTTGCAGGCGCCCCCGCTCCGGGTGAGTCGGAGGATGCACCCGCGGAAGAGGCAGTGGATCCTCGCTTCGTCGCGGCTTTCGATGCGATCGAGGCGGGCGATTGGGCGACGGCCGCGGATGCCTATCGGACCGTGCTGTCCGCCTCCCCGGGCGACGCCGATGCGCAGGCGGGCGTCGCCCTGTGCGAGTTGCAGTTGCGCCTTGAGCGGGCGGAGGAGTCCGGTGCCCTGCGCGACGCCGACGTCGCCGCGGCCGCGGGCGATTGGGCGACGGCGTTCGCTGCGCTGATCGCCGAGGTCAAGGCCACCTCCGGTGACGACCGCGAGCGTTCACGCGAGCGACTCATCGAGCTCTTCGCCATCGCGGGTGACGATCCCGCGGTGCCACCGGCCCGAGTGGCACTGGCCTCCGCCCTCTTCTAGTCCTTCCACCCGTTGTTCTTACCGGTGTGGTCGTCCAACGGTGCCCGTCAACGACCACACCGGTAAGAACAACGAAGTCGGGGCTGTGGATGGGCGACGGCACGGATCCCTGAGTCGCGGCATGGTTCGTCCATGCCTAACCGAGTCAGTGTCCAGGCCGAGAGGACTGCTCGCGACCTTGAGCGCGTATTTGGCGAATCCACGTTCAGCCTTGTCGACGCTGAGGCCGCCGGGGTCTCTCGTGGCAGGTTACGCGCAGCAATGAGTGCTGGCCGCGTTCATCGACTGCGTCGAGATGCGTACGCGGTGATGCCGCTCCATTTCCCCGATGGCTCTCCTGTTGCCCTGGCGAGAAGGGCTCTGGCTGGACTCGACTCGGCGCGGACGGCTGTCACGGGACGGGCGGGAGCGGAGCTGCACCAAGTGCCATTCATCAAGCCCCGAGGCCGGAATGACGACCGCCATGGTGTCGAAGTACTCGTCCACGTCGACGACGTAGCCAGACTTGGGCGCATCAGTACTGGTGCGATCCTGCGTCCCTGCTCGGATTGGCCGGATGACCTCGCCGTGATCAGTGGCATCACGGTGACATCCGCTGTGCACTCGGCGATTGACGTCGTCCGTATGGGAATTCGACCGGGCCATCGAGTTCGGGCTGAGGCCCTACCCATACCCGAGGCGCTGGTGCTGCTGGATGCCGCGACGAACATGGCAGGCGCACGCTCGGCGAGCGAGGCCATTTCGTTGCTTGAATCCGTGCGTCCCCGCTTCTGGCACTGCACGGGAATCCGGGCGGTGGACGAAGCTATGCCGTACGTCGATCCGCTTGCTGAGTCGCCGCTTGAGTCATGGTCGCGCGGCTACATGATCGTCTACGGCGTACCCGCACCCCTGACTCAGCAAGTGGTCACCGGCGCGGATGGCCACGGCTATCGTGTGGACTTCTGCTGGCCGGGCCTCAAGGTGATCGGAGAGGCCGATGGCCTGACTAAGTATGGGGATACGCCTGCGCAGGTGCGCGAAGCTAAGCGCCGTGAGCTCGACCGCCAACGTGCCCTGGAGGAAGCGGGCTGGACTGTGATCCGGTGGACCTGGGATGAACTAGCGCGGGATCCCAAGGCGGTGATGAGGCGCCTCCTCGACGCCATCCGCGTGGCAGCCTAGCCCTGTCTTCGTTGTACTTACCGGTGTGGTCGTCCGACGGTGCCCGTCAACGACCACACCGGTAAGTACAACGAACTAGGGGCTTAGGCAGGGCGGAGCCAGATGGTGGCCAGGGGTGGCAGGGTGACCTGCGCGCTCGCCGTCCGTCCGTGCCATGGCTCATCGACGGCAGTAACAGCACCGAGATTGCCCACGCCGCTTCCGCCGTACTCGTGGGCGTCTGTGTTGAGGATCTCCCGCCACTCTCCCGCAAGCGGCAGCCCCAGGCGGTAGCCCTCGCGCGGAAGGGCCGACATATTGGAGACGCTCACCGCAGGTCGACCGGCATCATCCCACCGGATCCAGCTAAAGACGTTGGACTCCGCGTCGTTGGCATCGATCCACTCGAAGCCTCCGGGATCGTCATCGCGCTGCCACAGTGCTGGAGTCGCTCGGTAGGCGGCGTTGATGTCGCTCATGGCACGTGCGACACCCTCATGCTCGGCGAACTGCATGAGCCACCACTCGAGCCCTGAGTCGGCATTCCACTCGGCGGACTGGGCGAATTCGCTCCCCATGAAGAGGAGCTTGCGCCCGGGATGCGCCCACATGTAGCCCAAATAGGCACGGAGATTGGCAAGCTCCTGCCAGCGGTCACCGGGCATCTTGCCGATGAGCGACCCCTTGCCGTGGACGACCTCATCGTGCGACAGCGGAAGCACGAAATGCTCGCTGTAGGCGTACATCATCGCGAAGGTCATCTCATTGTGGTGGTACTGGCGATGGATCGACTCGCGCTGCATATAGCCCAGCGAGTCGTGCATCCATCCCATGTTCCACTTGAGCCCGAAGCCGAGGCCGCCGAGATAGGTCGGCCGGGTCACGCCCGGCCAGGCGGTGGACTCCTCGGCGATAGTGACCACCCCGGGGACGCGCTTGTAGACCGTGGCGTTCATCTCCTGGAGGAAGGCGACGGCATCGAGATTCTCGCGGCCGCCGTAGGCATTGGGCGTCCACTGGCCGGGCTCACGCGAGTAGTCGAGGTAGAGCATGGAGGCAACCGCATCGACCCGCAGGCCGTCGACGTGGAACTCCTCGCACCAGAAGACGGCGTTGGAGACGAGGAAGTTGCGCACCTCCGTGCGACCGAAGTCGAAGATGTAGGTGCCCCAGTCGGGGTGCTCGCCGCGCTGTGGATCCGCGTGCTCGTAGAGCGGGGTGCCGTCGAAGCGTGCGAGGGCCCAGTCGTCCTTGGGGAAGTGTGCGGGGACCCAGTCGACGAGGACGCCGATCCCCGCCTGGTGCAGTCGGTCGATGAGATAGCGCAGGTCGTCAGGGCTGCCGAAGCGCGGGGTCGGAGCGAAGTACGACGTCACCTGGTAGCCCCACGACCCGGCGAAGGGATGGGCAGCGACGGGGAGGAACTCGACGTGGGTGAAGCCCTGGTCCGTGACGTACGCCGTGAGCTCCTCCGCCAACTGTCGGTAGTCGAGACCCGGTCGCCACGAGCCGAGGTGGACCTCGTAGATCGACATAGGCGCGTGCAGGGGATCAGTGGCGTTACGCCGGGCAAGCCACGCATCGTCCGCCCATGAGTAGTCGGAGGTGTAGACGACCGAACCCGTCGCCGGGGGCACCTCGGTGGCGAACGCGAAGGGATCGGCCTTCTCGCGCCACACGCCGTCAGCACCCAGGATGGCGAACTTGTAGACCGTGCCATCACCGATGTTGGGGATGAAGATCTCCCAGATGCCGGTGGACCCGAGGCTGCGCATCGGGTGGGCCAGGCTGTCCCAGTGGTTGAAGCTGCCCGTGACGCGCACGCCGCGCGCATTGGGCGCCCACACGGCGAAGGACACGCCCGTCACCTCACCCTGGGGCGTGTCGTAGGTGTGCACATGCGCACCCATGACGCGCCACAACTCCTCGTGTCGTCCTTCGGTGACGAGATGCATGTCGAGCTCGCCGAGTGTCGGGAGGAATCGATAGGGGTCGTCGGCCGGGATCACTCGCCCGCCGTAGGTGACGTCGAGACGGTAGTCGGGGACCTTCTTGACCGGCAGGACCCCGACCCACACTCCCCGGTGCTCATGTCGCAGGGCGACGCGACGTCCATCGTCCAGCACGACGACCACGGCCTCGGCCATGGGACGCAAGACCCGGACCGTCACACCGTCCTTCCCCGGATGCGGGCCGAGGATCGCATGCGGATCGTGATGGGCTCCGTCGACGATTCGGTCGAGCTCGGACCGGTCGACCTTCACCGCGCGTGGCGGCTTGGTGGCCTTGCTCGATTCCTTGCTCGAGTCCTTGCTCATAGCGCCTGCTCGACCGTGACGATATGCGCGACCGTGGATGCCGGATCGAAGCGCACGTAGGTCGACTGTCCCCAGGTGAAGGACTGGTCGGTCACGTGATCGTGTGCGATGAAGCGTTCGTGCCAGTCCATTCCCCATGCAGGCATGTCCCACCAGACGGTCGTCTCGCGCACACGATGCGGATCGAGGGTGCACACCACGAGCACGATCTCGTCCCCGACTCGCTTGCTGTAGGCGATGACCTCGGGATCCTCGGTCCGGTGGAAGCGCAGGCTGCGCAGATCCTGCAGAGGCGTGAAGCGCCGCCGGAGATCGTTGAGCAGGGTGAGGTACGGCGCGAGGGTGCGACCCTCCTTCTCCGCCGCCGACCAGTCGCGCGGTCGGTACTCGAACTTCTCCGTGTCGAGATACTCCTCGCTGCCCTCGCGCAGCGGCACTGCCTCGTAGAGCTCGAAGCCGGAGTAGACCCCCCAGGTGGGCGACAATGTCGCGGCGAGACTCGCGCGGATGGCGAAGGCCGAGGGCCCGCCCGTCTGAAGGTACTCGTGCAGGATGTCGGGCGTATTGACGAAGGCGTTGGGCCGCATGTACGCCGATGCGGGGCCGGCGAGCTCGGCGAAGTAGTCCTCGAGCCCCGGCTTGTCATTGCGCCAGGTGAAGTACGTGTAGCTCTGCTGGAAGCCGACCTCAGCCAGGGCGCGCATCATCGGGGGTCGAGTGAACGCCTCCGCGAGGAAGATGACGTCCGGATGGTCGCCGTTGATCTCGGCGATGAGCCGCTCCCATACCCACAGGGGCTTGGTGTGCGGATTGTCGACGCGGAAGATCGACACGCCCCGCGCGATCCAGTGGCGGACGATGCGCGCAACCTCGGCGTACAGGCCCTCGGGGTCGTTGTCGAAGTTGAGCGGATAGATGTCCTGGTACTTCTTGGGTGGATTCTCCGCGTAGGCGATGGAGCCGTCCGCGCGAGCGGTGAACCACTCGGGGTGCTCGCGGACCCACGGGTGGTCGGGCGATGCCTGCAGCGCGAGGTCGAGCGCGATCTCCATGCCGAGGCCTCGCGCCTGGTCGACGAATGCGGCGAAATCGGCTTCGGTGCCGAGATCGGGGTGGATCGCATCGTGGCCTCCCGCCGGCGATCCGATGGCCCACGGAGAGCCAGGATCTCCCGCCCTCGGCTCGAGAGTGTTGTTGCGCCCCTTGCGGTGCGTCATTCCGATGGGATGGATCGGCGGCAGATAGACGACGTCGAAGCCCATCGACGCGATGGCGGGAAGGCGCTTGGCCGCGGTCACGAAGGTGCCCGACTTCAGGGGCCTTCCCTTGGCGCCTTCGCTGCGCGGGAAGAACTCGTACCACGACCCCACCAGTGCCCGGCGGCGCTCGACCAGCAGCGGCCAGGGCCCGCAGACCGTCACGCCCGCACGCAGCGGCTGCGCGTCGAGGACGGCAAGAACGTCGGGATCGCCGGCAGCGGCGAGCCGCACCTCCGGGGGCAACTCGGTGTCGCGCACCGTGCGCGTGATCTCGGCCAGTCGTCCGCTGCCGCCGCCCTGCAGCGACTCGATGAGGCGAGCACCCTCCTCGAGTTCGACTTCCATATCGACACCGGCCGGCACCTTGATGCTGGCACGGTGCCACCACGTCCCCCAGGGGTCATCCCATGCTTCGATCGAGAAGCTCCATCGGCCCTGGGCGTCGGGCACGACATCAGCACCCCAGACATCGACGCCGGTCCCGAGATCGCGCATGCGTCGTCGCGAGTGCTCGCGGCCGGAGGGGTCACGGAGCACGACCTCGACACCGAGGGAGCCGTGCCCTTCGCGGAAGACCGTCGCGCGCACGGCGACCTGCTCACCGATCACGGCCTTGGCCGGCATGCGCCCCGACTCCACGACGGGCCAGACATCCATGATGGGGATACGTCCGGCGAGGACCGCGGGCACGGAGACCGGTGACGGCGCTGGAGCGGGTGGACTGACGGGAGGCCTGCGGGAGGCGGCCTTCTTGGCCGGCGCCTCTTTAGCGGGGGCCTTCTTCGCC
>JBJOJS010000037.1:0-5933 GCA_046046455.1 Actinomycetota bacterium
CCTGCGTGAATCGCGCTCCGCATTCGACGCAACTCACTTCCGTGGGGGCGGCTTTCGGAAAGTTGAGGGACCGCCAGTGGTGGTCCTTGCACTTCACGGAGCAGTACTTCCGCAGGCGACCAGCGCCATTGCTGGGAACCTGAAACGTCACAGCGCAGTCGAGACAGATACGATCTTCCATCGCTGGCACTCCCTCTACGAGTGTTCGGCATGGGTGCCCGGGTGTTTCCGCACCCGGGCACTCACACGTTACACCGGAGGTGTCACAACGTCAGGGAGTGACGTTATACCCGATGGCGGTGTCGTCGTTGCCCGAGGCGTCGCCGATGTTCTGGAAGTCCTCCCGCATGAAGCCCACCATGACCCTCTGGTAGGTTTCCCGGTAAATTGAGTCATCGACTTCGATGTCGAGCGCCATGCGCTGACCCATGACCCACTCGTTGCGGTTCACGCACAGGTTGTAGGTTTTGGTCGTCGTGATCCCATCGTACACGCCGCTGGCGTTGAGGGCCTCACGCACCCACTCGCTCACCACGACCGGGGCGCCGCCGAGGGCACCGACCTGGCCGTTGAGGATGGTGGCGTTCGGCCCCATCTTGTCGACGGTGAGGAAGTTGGTGTCGGCGATGAGGTCGTGGTACGCCGACACGCCGACGATGAACGCGACGTCCTGCGGGTTCACGCCCCACTTGCCCATGAGGGCACGGATCGACAGCAGGTTCGCCACCGAGGTCGAGGTCGTGGCGACGCTGGCGTTGGCGAGCGCACGCTTGCGCAGGCCGTCCCACGCGGTCACGGCGGCCGTGGTCGACGCACCGATGTCCGAGTCCTGGTGGGTGCCGTCGGTGTCACCGTCGAGGATCGCCTTTTCCTCGGCGTCGACGAACGCGCGCACCAGCTTCATCTGCACGAACGGCAGGATGGCGAGCGCCGAGTCGGCCTCGAGCGAGCGGCTGAACAGCGTGCGAGCGCCGAAGATCTCGGCGTCGAACGTCGCTGCGACGGTGCCGGGGGTCGAGACGGTGATCTTGGTCTCGGTGTCGCCGGTCGGCTCGGCCACGCGGTAGGCGGTGGCGTCGCTGCCCTCGATCGGCCACTTCCACGGGTTGGTGGGGAGGTCGATGCGGGAGAACAGCGCCGAGACCTTGCCGGCCGCGCGCACCTTCTCGTGCAGGTTGGCGCCGATGCCGGTCGGCACCCAGGTGCCGCCCTCGCCGCTGGTGTCGACGTCGAGGGCACGGCAGATCTCCTGCCAGCGGCTCTTCATCGCCTTGTGGTTGCGGGCGACCTCGAAACCGTCCTTGCTCGTCTTCGCCGAGCGGTCGATCATCAGGCCGAACAGCGCCATGTCGGCGACGGTCTTCTGGAAGTTGCGGACGACGCTGCGGTCCTCGGGGCGGAACGCCGCGATGCGCGGGGCGTGCACGGCGTAGCCGTCGTCGTTGCGCACGACGATCTGCTCGACGGCGTTGCGGGCCACCGAGTGCTGGCGGAAGTTGCCGGCCTTGTCGTAGCTGCCGGCGGCCACGTCGTCGCTCGTCGCCCACAGGAGGGCGTCGAGGTTGTGGTCGCCGCGCACGGCCTCGCTGTGGCCGAGGTTGACGTTCGGGGCGGCGTAGCGGCCGCGGCGGACCTCGGCCTGCTCGAAGCGCACGATGTCGCCCTCGGACTGCTCCGAGCGCACGATCTGGGCGTCGAGGCCGTCGGGGCCCTCGACCGCGGCGACGGCCGCATCGTGGCGGGCGCGCTCGTCGTCGGTCAGGCCGCGACCCGCCTCCTTGGCGGTGCGGATGATGTCGTCGATGATGTTGAGCTGGGCGGCACGCTGGTCGCGCAGCTCCTGGGTGGTGATGGGCACGGGATGCTCCTTGTGAGGGGTTGGGGGGATCAGTGGCGACGCCGGGCGGCGTTCGCCAGTTCCAGCAGTTCGATCGACGGGCCGGGGTCGGGCGCGTCGGCGGGCGCCTCAGGGGCGGTGCCGTTCGCGGTGTCCTCGCGGGTGTCGTCGCCGAGTGCTGGTGCCTCGGCAAGGAGCGCTGCCAGCTCCCGGCGCTCCTCCGGGGTGAGCTCGCCCACCTGGGCGAGCAGCTGAGAACGGATCGCCACGAGGCCGGCGGCCTGGTTGGCGGGGTGAGGGGTTGGGCCGTACTCGCGCAGGCCGAGCTGCATCCGCTCGATCACGGGGCGACCGTTGGGTCCGATGCTCGTCACGCGGCGCGACTCGTAGACCGCACCGCGGAACGACTGACCACGGATCGCACCGTCGCGCCACAGCTCGAGGATCTCGTCGCCGAGTTCGGTCTTCGCGTAGCGGGTCACCGTGAGCAGGCCGCGGCCGTCGGCGCGGATCTCCTCGGGGACACCCACCGGCATGGAGTAGCGGTCGGACGGTGTCCCCCACAGCGTGAGGCCGTGGTTGAAGAACACCCGCGTCGAGCGGAGCGCACCGTTGGAGATGGTGCGGTTGAACGCCGCCGGGTTCAGGGTCTCGTCGTAGTGACCCTCGTCGTCGTTCACCTCGTACGGGTCGCCGAACGTCGCGGCGTAGGCCGTCACGGTGCGACCGTCGCCGGCGCGGCTGATCTCGAAGTCGAGCAGTGGCACGGTGCGCGTGATCACGGTGCGATCGGTCATGCAGCACCTCCTGGTGCGGTGGAGAGTTCGGCGGGGACGCCGGGGGTCAGTTCGGCACCGGCAGCGGCCACCATCTGGCGCGCCTCGGCCTTCGTGAGTACGCCGGCCTGGACGGCGAGGTAGACCTTCTGCGCCACTTCGGCGGGCGTCTGGCCCGCGTCGCTCGATGCGTCAGGGTTGGACGATGCATCACTCGTCGAGTCGGTGGCCGCCTCGTCGCCGACGACGGCGTAGTTGAGGGGGCGCAGGTAGTACTCGAGCTCGGGCGGTGACGGCTGGTTCTCCATCCGCGCCGCCATGCCAGGCGTGAGCCAGCCGCCGGTGATGCCCTGGTTGTAGAACGAGGCACGTGCGGCGGAGTCGCCGCGGAGCATGCCCTCGAGCGACGCCTCGACGTAGTGGCCGGCTGGCACGAGGTCGCGGTCGGCATTGATCGCTTCCTCGATGCGCACCACCCACGGCTTCACCGAGTCGGTGACCGCCTCGATCGCCTGGTGCTCGATGTTGGAGAACGTCGCACGCGTGAGCTCGTACAGCTTGTGCGGCGGGATGCGCAGCATGCGCGACACCTCGAGCACGCCGTACTGGCGGGACTCCAGCAGCTGCGAGTCGGCGGCCGACAGGCTGATGCGCTGGTAGGTGGCGCCCTTCGACAGTACGCCCGTCTTGTGCGCGTTCACGAGGCCCTGATGGAAGGTGTCCCACTCGTCGCGCAGTGCAGCGGCCTGGGTGTTGTTGAGTTCCTGGGGCACCGAGATGACGCCACCCAGGTGCGTGCCGCCGGCGTAGAAGCGTTGCGCGTAGTCGTCGGCGGCAGCCACGGCGCCGAGGGCGTCGCCGAAGGTGGCGATCGGGTTCATGCCGAAGCGGCCACCGTAGGCAAGGCCCGGAATGTGGAGGATCTCGCGGGACGTGTAGACCGTCGGGTCGCGGTCGACGAGGAAGTACTTGCGGTTGTCCGGGCCGATGCCGCTCGTCACCCGCTCGGGGTGGATCTCACGCAGGCCCACGACCTGGTCGGCAGCGTTGCGCAGCTTGAAGGCGAAGCCGTTGCCCTTGTGGATCATCGACATCACCGAGTGCTCGACGAAGCCGAACCACGTCTGCTCCGCGTCGGGCTGCTCCATCCACGGGAACGCCGCGCGCCGCTGACGCTCATCGCCGGGCAGGCGCATGAAGTGATGCCACGGCAGGCCGGCGACGGACTCGGACAGGTAGCGAGCACCCGAGTACCAGGCGGTGATCCCGAGGGCGCGCTTCGCGCTCACGGTCGTGCCCGCCTTCGTCCTCGTCGAGTTCGCATTGCCCTGGCCGAGGAGGTAGCCGAACTCCTCCATCGTCACCGGGTCGGCGCGCTGGAGTTCACGGTCCTTCGGCACCGTCGTTGCGGCGATCCGATCGAGGAGCGCCATCAGCCGTCGACCTCGACGGGCACGTCAGGGGTCGGCGTGCGATGCGCACGCTCGCGAGCGTCGGCGATGCCGACCTTCACGGCGCCGACGGCGAAGAGCACGGCCACCCAGAGGAGGCCGAGCACCCAGCCGACGACGTAGAACGGGACGGCGAGGAGGGTGAGGAGCACCTTCAGGGGGCGCACGGTGGTCGCCTGTTCTGCCACGCGCTCGACGAAAGCTGCCATCTGGGGTCCTCCTACAGGACGATCGCGATCGCCTCGGCTGGTTGCTCGTTGGCTTCAGCCAGGCCGAACAGTGCCAGCGTCGCCGCGAGCAATGGGGTGATGTCGGTGGACGACGACTTCGCGGAGAAGGCCCACGCCTCCCCGACGGGACGGACGTCAGCACCGCGCACCGCCTCGGAAAGTTCAGGCTGGTCGAGGTGGCGGATGCGATCATTGAGGGCTGCGTCCTGAAGTCCTGAACAGGCACGCACGAACTGCGCAGGAGCGACCTCCTGCAGCGGGACGTTGGCGGCACGCAGCGCATGGAGAAGGCCACCGGTCGGCGACTTGGGATCAACGAGGATCGGCCTGCCGGTCTCTTCATAGGCCCTGCGACACGAGTCGATCACCCATGCAGTGCCGCGGGCGTGACGCACCACCTCGAGGTGAATGCGGCCGTCGCTTCGTTCGCCGGCACCTGCGAGCGCCGCCCACGTCATGCCGGGCCCAACGGCGAGCGCCGCTGCCCTCGGACGGGCCAGCGAGTCGATGTCGTGCAGTGCGTTCCACGTGCCGGCCGGGATGACGCCAGCGTCATCCGCCTCGATCACGACCCCGAGGCGCTCCCGCAGGAACTCCTCAGGGAAGGAACGCATCGCGTTCATCTCGGCGAGCACCGACGACTCGTCGATTCGAATGCCGAGCGCGGGATTCGCTCGGTACCACGCGTCGCGGTCGTCGATCGTGACGCCCTGCGGATTGCCCCACTCGGCGTAGAGCAGGTTGTCCGAATCGCCGGCCCGGCCGCGCTGGATCAGGTCGAACAGCACGCGCTGCCCGTACGTCGGGGCCGACGAGGTGTAGACGACCTGTGGGTTGGGGACGGCCGACAGGGTGAACAGCAGCGTGCCCATGATCTCGGGAGTGAGGGCGAACGCCTCGTCGAGGTAGATCGTGTCGCCGGTGAACCCGCGACCGGAACTGTTCGACCGAGCGACGAAGCGTAGGCGGGCACCTGACTTCAGCTCGATCGCCTGCTCGCCCGCTCCAGTGCGAATCATGGCGACGCGCGACATCAGCTCGGGGGTGTTCTCGATCAGAGAACGCACGCGCAGGAAGTGCTCGTAGCAGGTCTTGAACTCGTGGGCAGTGTGCAGCGCCAGCTGCTCGCCGCCGAGAAAGAGGCCGTACAGCTGACGAGCCTCGAGCAGGCCGCCCTTGCCGTTCTGCCTCGGCACGACCACGCACGCCTCGAACGCCGACCAGCGTCCGCGTTCGTTCACCTGCAACATCTCTACGAGCAGCCACTTCTGCCAGTCATCGAGGCGCAGGCCCGCCATCTCGGCGAGCGCTACCGCCTCCTCACCTGCGCTTGCTCGCCTGTCGGCGGGGAGTGTCAGGAATGCCGGCCTCTGACATCCGCTTCTTGCGCTGCTGGTCGAGCTCATCGAGTGGGGACACCTCTCGGCCTGCGCCAAGCTCGGCGAGCTCGGCGAGCACCTTCGACAGCTGCGACGCGAGTTGCGCTGTCACGGTCGGTGGTGCGATGTCGAGGTCGGCGGCGAGCTTGTCGCGCACGGCCTCGAGCGTCTTCGTGCGGTCGCCGGTCGCGGCCGTGGCTGCGATCGACGCCGGCGGCGTTGGCTTCTTGGGGGCTGCGGGCATCGTGCATCACCCGACC
>JBJOJS010000082.1:0-3773 GCA_046046455.1 Actinomycetota bacterium
TGACCTTCACCTCTCTATATACGTCGTCGGGGATGACGAGTGTCGTGCGCATCTGTGCAGATTAGCAGATGAGCGGTTGGAGCCCTCGGGCTCTCCTTCATCCCAGGAGGCTGTCGACTACCGCCTGATGACAATGCGATTCGACACCACGGTGGCGTCACTTGTCTTGACCGTGACGTAGATCGTCTTGCCCGTGCTCCGCTTCCAGGTGAAGCTGCCGTCCTCGCCGACGCGGATCACGGCCACGCCCTCGGTGTCTGCCTTCGCACCAGCGAACCTGAACCACGGGCGAAGCACCGCATCCTTGGCGAGCCCTGTGCTGACACCCGTGACGATGATGCCGGGCTTGCCCCGCACGGTGCCCCGCGTGCCGCTGATGACGATCGAGGGAATCCCCGGCGTGAACTGTGCCGACGGACTCGATTCCGGACCCCAGCCCGCACCATTGAGCGCGCGCACGGTCGCGGTGTACGCCACGCCATTGGTCAGGCCCGTGATGCGGCACGAGGTAGCCGGAGCCGCGACGAGGCATGTCGCACCACCCGGGGCGGCGGTCGCCTGGTACGTCGAGATCGGATAGGAGCCGGCCGAGGTCGGGGGCACCCAACTGATGTCGGCAGAGGAATCGCTACTCACAGCAGTCACCCCGAGGGGTGCCGAGGGCGGGAAGACAGGCGGCGGAGTCGGGCTCACGTAGGTGAAGGAGCCTGCACCCGCCGTCTGGCCGCCATTGAGTGAGACCGTGATCGGCACCGTGCCGGATCCCGCCGGCACGGTCACGCTCCACGTATCGCCGGCGCCGGCGACGAGGCCCGTCCCGGGCACACCACCGAAGCTGACGGACTGGACCGTCGTGTCATCCATCACGAAGCCAGGCGCAAGGTGGGGCACGGTGAGCGCGATGGTCACCGTCGCCGCGGCCTGCCCGGACGAAGGAGATGCTGAAGGCGTCGCACGCCCGATCACCGTCAGTGTGTTGCCCATGAAGCGAGTCACGTAGGCAAGCCCGGCGTTGATGCCGGCCTGGTCCACGGCGATGCCAGCGGGAGTGCTGCCGACGGTGATGGCGACGGAGTCATCGGCATTGCGGCCGTTGATGACCGACACGTAGTCGTTGTTGTAGTTGGAGACGTAGATCGTGTCATCGGATTGGTCGACGGCGACGTCCAGCGGACCGGAACCCACGCCCACCGAAGACGCCACGAGCGAGCGACCTGGGACCACCGCGATGGATGACCCGAAGCCTCGGGCCACGTAGATCGTGTCGTCGGCGTTGTCGACGGCAACTCCCGCGGGTGCTTGGCCGACGGTGACCGTGCTCGTGACAGCGAGCGGCCGGCCGCTCAGCACCGACAGCGTGCCGGGATTGCCGGAGTTAGTGACGTAGACGGTGTCGTCGCCCTGATCGACCGCGACGCTCTCGGGCGCCAGGCCGACGCCGACCGCGACCGAATCATCGAGTGATGCGCCCCTCAGCGCCCACAGGGAACTGCTCGACGAGTTCGCCACGTAGACGGTGTCGTCAGCCACATTGATCGCCACCCCCTGCGGGCCGGCACCCACAGGCACCACGCGGGAGTCATCCACGTTGCGGCCATTGATGGCGGACATCGAGTTGCTCGACGTGTTGACGACGTACACGGTGTCATCGACCTGGTGGACCGCCACGCCACGAGGGGCGCTTCCCACGGGAATGGTCCTCAGCACCGTGGGTCCAGTCGTGCTGCTGATGATCGACAGGGTGTTGGCCAAGGTGTTGGACACGTAGACGGTGTCGTCCGCATCGTTGACGGCCACATCACGCGCGCCAGTGCCGGTGGAGATGACCTTGAGGACGGCGTAGGCACCTGACGGCGACGTGCTGGTCATGACCTGCACCGGCGCGGCAGACACCGCCGTGATGCCGGAGGCAGCAAGGCTCGTCGCTACGACGGCAGCGACCACCGCGCTCGTCCCCAGGCGAGGGAGGGCGTGTCGGCGCGATCGAGATGCCGGCACCGGCGCGGGCGGGTACGACGGCACGGCTACTCCCCTAGGTCAAGCGCCCCACCCCGTGCGCGACGAAGCCCCCACACTAGCCCTCGCTGCCGCCCACGGACGTTGCTAGCCTCAACGGATCCCGCGGGCGCCGATCGCCTCGCGCATGGTCTCGGCCTCGGAGCGGCCCGATGTTGGAGCGTCCACCTCGAGCGCCGGCTCGAGGTCGTCGGTGAGCCACGACGCTGTGTTGCGAGGCATCGCCGCCGAAAGTAACTTGGCAAGCCCCGGACAAGGAGTGAGCATGTTCCGCGTTGCCGTCGCCGGCGCGATCATCCTCGGCGCGACACTGGTGCCCACCACGAATGCTTCGGCCACCACGACGGACTGGGCCGCCACGGATCCGGGCATCACCAGCAGCGGTTCATCGGACTGGACGTTCGCGAGTTCACTGGATCTGAACGACGACGGATCGCTCCTCGCGGTGGGCGACCCGGACGACAACGCCGCGTATGTCTACTCGGGGGCAGCCGGCGCATGGAGCGATGCGATCACCGTCACGCAAGGCGAGGATCAGCCATGCTCCGGCATGTTGAACGGCTTCGGCGACGGGGTGCAGTTCGACGCCAACGATGACCTCCTGGTCTCCTCGATGGACTGTGGCGCGTGGGAGGTCCCGGTCGCCACCGGACCAGCACTCTTCACCGTCGCGGACGGTGCCGTCACGGATGAGTTCTACGAGGTGCTGATGCTCGATGAGGCTGACACCTCGGGAGTCATCAGCAATGACGGCACCCTGATCGCAGCACAGGGGTGCAACACGTACTACAACGGCTCCCAGTGGATGTGCACCCCTGCGGTAGAGGTCACCCAGGGACCCAGTGGCTCGTGGACCACCCTGACCGGCACGATCAACCTGCCGGGCTCGTGCGACTTCGCCCAGCAGATCGGGTTCATCGGCGACAACGACGTCATCGCCGTGTGCAGCACCTCCGACACTCTCAACACCGACGTCCCGTACGGCGGAGCCGTCTACGTGTCGACCCTCAACGCCACCGGCTACTCGTCATTCGGCAGCCCGCTGACCTCCACCTGGACCCTCGAGCCGGGCGGCCTGCCCGCGGCCTACACCCCCTCCGTCGCGGTCGGAGGCTCGGTGCTGGCGACGGGCGACGGTTCAGCCGCCTCCGTCCAGGTATCCACCTGGGACGGATCGGCCTGGGCGTCGGACATCGCGGTGACGCTCGACAGCTCCGACTCGTGCCTGGGTGCGAGCGTCGACGTGGCGGCATCCGGCACGGTCGTCGTCGCGAGCGATCCCTGCCTCAACACCATCCTGGTGCTCACTCTCTCCGACGGCACGTGGCAGCAGGAGATACTCCCCGCGCCCACGTGGGTGGACTACGTCGCGGGCGAGGTCACCGTCTCCGGAGACGGCTCCGTCATCGCCTACACCGCCGTGCCGGCAAGCAACGACTCCCTCATCGCCATCGGCTCCTTCGTCGCATCGGCAGGAACGAGCGGGGCCTCCTGGCAGGACCCGAACGAACCCCTCACCACTCCCGCCGTCGTGGCGTCCCGGGCACCCGCCAAGCCCGCAGCCATCCGCGGAGTCGGCACGCTCAGTGCTCGCGCGACCGCGAAGGGGATCATCGTCACCGTCAAGAAGGGGCATCATCGACACGCCACCTTGACGATGCGGGTGCGCACCGCGGACGGCACATTCCTCGACGCGGCCCACCTCCAGACCACGCGTACCGCCAAGGGAGCCCATCGCGCATTCACATGGGGCGCAT
>JBJOJS010000099.1:0-22417 GCA_046046455.1 Actinomycetota bacterium
GAACCAGGTCCTCGCGCAGATCGAGCTCTTCACCAAGCTCGACCAGTACCCGCTGGGCGTCTACACGCTGCCCAAGCACCTCGACGAGAAGGTCGCACGCCTTCACCTCGACGCGCTGGGCGTCCGCCTCACCGAGCTGTCCAAGGACCAGGCGGAGTACATGGGCGTCGACGTCGCCGGTCCGTACAAGCCCGATCACTACCGGTACTAATCAGCACCGCTGCTCATCAGCAACGAGCACGTCACCAGCGCCTCGAATTCCGCGCGCGACCGAGCGTCGAACGCGGAATTCGAGGCGCTGGTGCGTGTAGGGGCAGCCGACTGACCTAGCCTGACGTGGTGACCGACGAGCAGCCTCCACCGCCGGCGAGCGTGCCGACCGTGGCTCGACCCCGCCGCGCACCCGCCGACTATCCGGGCTGCCCCGTCACCGTCGACATCGCCCTCGCTCAGGGGCGCACCCTCATCGCCCCCCGGTGGGGGATCCCTGACGCGATCATCCCGCTGCTCGGCTTCGTGCTGCTCTCCGTCGCGGTGGCCCTCGCCGGGTCCTTCCTGTCGCTGCCGCTGCCGTGGCTCCTCCTGCTCGGCCTCACCATCCCCTGGATCGCGCTAGCTGGCTGGCCGCTGATCACGACGGCGTTCCAGGGCAACGGGCCACGCATCGACCTCGGCATCCGGCTGACGTGGAGCGACGCGGGCTGGGGGGTCATCGGCGGGATAGCCGCACTCATGGCCGGCGGCACGATCGCCCTGGTCCTCCAGGCGATCTTCGGCGAGTTCACGTCGGCGGCGGGGGACGTGGGTGAGCAGATCCGCGCCGAGGGACCCCTGCTCGCGGTCATCGCCTTCGCCCTGTGCCTGGCCATCGGTGCCCCCATCGCCGAGGAGCTCGCCTTCCGCGGCATGGCGTACAACGCCCTGGCGAAGCGGGGGCTCAGCGCAGCCTGGGTCATCGCCATCACGACGGTGGCCTTCAGCCTCTTCCACCTCGAGCCCATGCGGGCCCCGATCCTCCTCGCAAGCGGGCTCGTGCTGGGCCTGCTGAGGTGGAAGACGCGCAGTCTCGGGGCACCGATCGTGGCCCACGCCGTCAACAACCTGCCAGGAGCAGCATTCCTGCTCCTGGGATGACACCATGATCCCGTGAGGGGACGAGTCCTGGTCGTCGATGACGACGTCGCGCTGGCCGAGATGCTGGGCATCGTCCTGCGCGGCGAAGGCTTCGATCCGGTCTTCTGCGCCGACGGCGGCGAGGCCCTGCAGGCCTTCCGCGACTCCCGGCCCGACATCATCCTGCTCGACCTCATGCTCCCGGGCATGGACGGCATCGATGTGTGCCGCGCGATCCGCCTCGAGTCCGGCGTCCCCATCGTGATGCTCACGGCCAAGAACGACACGGTCGATGTCGTCCTCGGGCTCGAGTCCGGCGCCGATGACTACGTCGTCAAGCCCTTCAAGCCCAAGGAGCTCGTCGCTCGCCTGCGCGCGCGCGTACGCCGCAGTGACGAGCCCGCCGCGGGCACGCTCGAGATCGGCGACGTCACCATCGACGTGGCCGGTCACGTCGTGCGCCGGGCCGGCAAGATCATCCCGCTCACGCCCTTGGAGTTCGACCTCCTCGTGTGCCTGGCGCGCAAGCCCTGGCAGGTCTTCACGCGCGAGGTCCTCCTGCAGGAGGTATGGGGATACCGGCACGCCGCCGACACCCGTCTCGTCAACGTCCACGTGCAGCGACTGCGCGCCAAGATCGAGCACGATCCGGAGCACCCCGAGATCGTGCTCACCGTGCGCGGCGTGGGATACAAGGCCGGCCCGCCATGACCGTCGGCCCGACGAGTCCCACGACTCCGAGGGCTCCCTCGGCCCCGATGCACCTCATCACCCTGTGGCGTCGATCCCTGCTCCTCCGGGTGACCGTGACCACCCTCATCCTGTCGATCATCGTCATGACGATCCTCGGATTCCTGCTCCTCTCCCGCGTGACCACGGGCCTCCTCGACTCCGCCGAGCGCACGGCTGTCACCGAGGCGAGCGCAGGATTGATCGACGCGCAGCGCATCTCGGCGGCCGCAGCGTCGGGCACGAGCGCGGCCTCACCCGCGAGCATCGTCGACACGATCGTCGCCTCGCTCGCCGCGCGAGCCGGTTCGCCGCCCCAGTACGACGTCCTGCTCCTGGCCGGCGAGACCGAAGGCACCGCACCCGAGCGCGGTACCAACCTCGTCTCCGATGCCAGCGTCCCCCCGGAGTTGCGCGAGACCGTGCTGCTGACGCAACGGCAGTCATGGACCTACACCGAGATCCGATACCTCGACGGGCGCAGTGCACCGGGCATCGTCGTGGGCGCACCCCTGGCTGTCACCGACGTGGGCACCTACGAGCTCTACTACCTCTTCCCGCTCACCAATGAGGCGAGCACCCTCGACCTGGTCCGCAGTACCGTCGTCGGCACCGGCGTCCTGCTCGTGGTCCTGCTGGGCGCGGTCGCCGCCATTGTCACGCGCCAGGTCGTCGCGCCCGTGCGGTCCGCAGCGCGGGTGGCCGAGCAGTTCTCCGAGGGTCACCTGCGTGAGCGCATGGCTGTGCGCGGCGAGGACGACCTCGCACGCCTCGCGATGGCCTTCAACGACATGGCGGCGAGCCTCGAGGAGCAGATCCACCGCCTCGAGGAACTCTCCGCCGTGCAGCAGCGCTTCGTCTCCGACGTCTCGCATGAGTTGCGCACGCCACTCACGACCATCCGCATGGCCGCCGACCTCATCTTCGAAAGCCGCGGAGAGCTCGATCCGCCCACCGCGCGGTCCACGGAGCTGCTCCAGAACCAACTCGATCGCTTCGAGAACCTCCTGGGCGACCTGCTCGAGATCTCGAGGTACGACGCAGGCGCCGCTGTCCTCGATCTGGAGACCATCGATCTCGTCTCGCTCGTACGGCGTTCGGTCGACTCCGCGCGTCCCCTGGCCGAGCGCCGCGGGAGCGAACTCATCGTCACGGCACTCCTCGACCCCTGCCCGGTCGAGTGCGATCCGCGGCGCGTCGACCGGATCCTGCGCAATCTCGTCGACAACGCCGTGGAGCACGGCGAAGGGCGTCCGATCGACGTCACCATCGCGGGAGACGGCTCGGCGGTAGCCGTCACGGTGCGCGACTACGGCGTCGGACTCTCGAATGACGACATCGCACACGTCTTCGACCGTTTCTGGCGGGCGGACCCGGCGAGGGCGCGCACCACAGGCGGCACCGGACTCGGCCTCTCGATCGCATCGGAGGACACCCGTCTGCATGCGGGATGGCTCGAGGCGTGGGGCGCACCCGGCGAGGGCGCATGCTTCCGCCTCACGCTCCCCTGCCGAGCCGACGTCACACTCGAGCACTCACCTCTTCCCCTCGTGCCGGTCGACGCCAGTGCACCCGACCCCGCGGAAGCCGATGACGCGAGGGACGCGGCGCAGTCCGATACGGCGGAGGCCCGCGCATGAGTCGCACACGCGCGCTGATCGCGCTCATCGCACTGACCGCGCTGCCACTCCTGGCGGGTTGCGCCTCCATCCCCACGAGCGGCCCGATCCAGCAGGGTGTGGAGGTCGGCGTCGAGTCGACCGATCAGGTCATTCGCGTCATCGCACGTCCGCCTCAGCCGGACATGACGCCGACGCAGATCGTGTCGGGCTTCCTGCAGGCATCGGCATCCTTCGAGGACGATCACGCGGTCGCCCGGCAGTACCTCACCTCCCAGGCCGCGACCATGTGGGATCCATCCCGCAGCGTGAGCGTGTACGACGGCGTCCCCACGATCGTCCCCGACGGGGTCACGAACGTCGACATGACCGCCACGCGCGTCGGGTCCATCGACGACGAAGGTCGCTATGAGGTCGAGCCTCCGGGCGGTCTCATCGAGGACTCCTTCCGCATGGAGTTCGTGGACGGCAACTGGCGCATTGCCACACCCCCCCAGGGTCTGCTCCTGTCGCGCTCGGACGTGGAGCGCGCCTTCCGGGCGTTCGAGGTCTACTTCCTCGACCCGACGTTCACCACGCTCGTGCCCGACCCGCGCTATTTCCCGGTCGACGGACCGACCCCGGCGACGGCACTCACGCGAGCGCTCCTGCGCGGCCCCACCGAGTGGCTTGCTCCCGCGGTGCGCACGGGCTTCCCGGACGGCACCACGCTCGCTGTCGACGCCGTGCCGGTCATCGACGGAGTGGCGCGGGTCGATCTCGACCCGCAGGTCAGGCTCGCCGACGAGGAGACGCGGCGCGCCTTCTCGGCGCAGCTCACCTGGACCCTGCGCCAGGTGCCGGGTGTTCGCTTCCTCGATCTCAATGCCGGCGGACAGGTGCTCGACGTCGGCCTCGTGCCCAATCCCCAGCCCATGGATTCCTGGCCGTCGTACGACCCCAATGCCATGCCCGGGGGCGAGGGGGCGCTCGGGATCTTCGGCGGCCGCGTCATCGACCTCGCGCGCACCCCGCCTCTCCCCGTGACCGGTGCCGCGGGACTGGGCAGTCCACCCCTCGACGGCCTCGCCGTGTCGCTTACGGGTCAGCGCATCGCCGCACTCGACGCCGACGCGCGCGTATGGCTGGGCTCGCTCGTGCCCGGTGCACCACTCGTCGAGGCATCCGTTGATCCCGGGCAGTCACGACCGTCTTTCGGTCGGGGTGACGATGCGTGGGTTGTAGGCCCCGACGGCACACTCCGGCGCATCGACCCCGACGGCAATGCCATCGTCGTCCCCGTTGACGGCCTGCATCCCAAGGCCGAACTCGAGTCGATTGCGATCAGCCGCGATGGGACACGTGCGGCACTCACGATCCGACGCGGTCCCCGCACCTTCGTCATGCTCGCGATCGTCACCGTGCGCGAGGAGGCGCAGAGGATCGAGTCACCCGTGCGCGTTGACAACCGGCTCACCACGGTGAGCGATGTCGCGTGGGCGGACGATGATCGGCTCATCATGCTGGGCGTCGAGGGCGCAGGGTCTTCGGGAATCTTCGAGGTCGACCTCAGCCGGTGGCAGGTGCGTGCGCTGGGTGCCCCGCCCGGGGCCGTGCGCATTACGGCGGCGCCCGGTTCGCCGATCCTCGCGGCTACGCAGGACCGTCGTATCTGGACCTACACCTCCGGGCCCTGGCGCCTGGGACCGCGCGGATCCAGCCCGGCCTATCCGGGGAGCTGAACGACCCGCGCTCAGTCGCCGGTGACGATGACGGCCCGGCCCGCGGGCTCGATGACCGCGTCCGCCTCCGTCGGCGCCCACACTGCGGCGCGACCCTCGCCCACGACCTCACCGGCACCCGGGCCGCCCGTGATGCGCACGTCGCCCTCCAGGGCCAGGACCAGGCGATGCCTCCCCTGCGGGAGTGAGCACGGCGCTGCGGAGACGAGCAGGTCGAAGGGCATGCCGGGAGGAGCGAGCGGCTCGTCCGGCGACGCACTCAAGCGCTGGGGCACGCGATCGCGCGACACGGCGTCGAGAGCCTCGTCGACGGCGATGGGCTTGCTCGTCAGGCCCAGGCGCAGCACGTTGTCCGAACTGGTCATCACCTCGATGCCCAGGCCTGCAACATAGGAGTGGACGATGCCTGCAGACACGGCGATCGCCTCCCCGGGCTGGAGGACGTCGTGCTCGAGCAGAACGCTCACGAGTACGCCGGGGTCCCCGGGGAAGGATGCGATCACGCGCTCCAGCGCCCTGACCGCCTCGGGACTCCATCCACGCCGAGACGCGGCGTCGACGAGACGAGCCGCAAGGGCCGCGCGCTCATGGGGATCCACGTCGAGGACGCGGCGCACCGATGCCACGGGGTCGCCCGCGCGGACCACGTCAACGACATCTGCGGGGGCTCCGGCATCGGCGAAGAGGCCGGCAGCGTCGTCGGGATCGCGCCACCCGGCGTGGATGTCGAAAGGTTCGATCGCGACGAGCATCTCGGCCTTCTCAGCGTCATCGGCATACAGCGGCGAGCCGGAGGCCCAGCCTTGGCTGGCCAGAGCTCCGTCGGGATGCACTTGGATCGACAGTGGCGTGCCTGCGGCGAGCAACTTCACCAGTGGCATGCCGCGATGCTCGACGAGATCCGCGAGCAGCAGACCCGCATCGGGTCCGGTGACCACAGGTGTCGGGCCCGAGGGATGCGTGCCGAACCACAACTCCGCCTGGGGTGCGCCGGTCGGGCCATTCCAGCGGGCCAGCCCGTCGACGATGCCCCAGTCGTAGTCCTTGACGGCCCCCGCGACGATGTGCGGCATCAGGCCTCTGCCGCGCCCCGCGGTGCGGTCGCCTCGCCGGGCGGGATCGCCTCGTCGAGCAGCATCACGGGGATCCCGTCGCGGACGGGGAAGCCACGGTGGCACACGGTGCACACGAGCAGCGCGCGCGGGGCATCGACCTCGAGCGCCCCATGCGCCTCGCACGGGCACGCGAGGATCTCGAGCAGCAGTGGGTCCAGGCCCAGGGTCGTCGACATGCTCGTCCTCCTCACCCCTCACGGACGATGGCGAGTACCTCGTCGCGTAGGTCCTCCATGGTGCCAGCATCCACTGCCTCGACATTGAGCCGGAGGAGGGGTTCGGTATTGCTGGGCCGGAGGTTGAACCACCAGTCGGGTGCGGAGACGGTCATGCCGTCGAGGTGATCCAACGAGACCCCGGGGCGCCCGGCGAACGCCGCTCGGACCCTCTGGGTCGCGGCTGCCGTGTCGGCGACGACGGAGTTGATCTCTCCGCTCGCGACATACCGGTCGTAGCGGGCGAGGAGGCTGGAGAGGGTGGTCCCCTCGGGTGCGGAGCCCAGAGCCGCGAGGACATGCATCGCCGCGAGCATGCCGGAGTCCGCGCGCCAGAAGTCGGTGAAGTAGAAGTGGCCGGAGTGCTCGCCGCCGAAGATCGCGCCCGTCTCGGCCATGCGCGCCTTGATGAACGAGTGGCCCACACGCGTGCGCACGCCGACCCCACCGGACTCGGCAATCACCTCGGGCACGGCACGCGAGCTGATGCAGTTGTAGATGATGGTGGATCCGGGTCGTCGTGCGAGCTCCCGCTCGGCGATGAGCGCCGTGATCGCCGAGGGTGTGACGGCGACGCCGCGCTCGTCGATGACGAAGCAACGATCCGCATCACCGTCGAAGGCCAGGCCGATGTCGGCGCTCTCGGCGAGGACCGCGCGCTGCAGATCGCGCAGGTTATCGGGCTCGATGGGATTGGCCTCGTGATGGGGGAAGGTCCCATCGAGCTCGAAGTAGAGCGGGGTGATGCGCAGGGGCAGCGCCGGGAGCCCGGCGTCGGTGCCCAGCACCGCGGGTGCCGTGAGCCCCGCCATGCCGTTGCCCGCGTCGATGACGACCGACAGCTCGCGTCCCGACGACAGGTCGACGAGTGAGCGCAGGAATGCCGCATAGGCCGGCGTGGTGTCGGAGGTCGTCACCGAGCCGGCGGGACCGGCGTAGGCCGGTACGCCGGATGCGACCAGGTCGCGCATCTCGCGCAGGCCGGTCTCCGTGCCCACCGGTGACGCGCCGGCGCGGCAGAGCTTGATGCCGTTGTAGTCCGCGGGATTGTGGCTCGCCGTGAACATTGCCCCCGGCAGGCCCAGATCGCCCGACGCGAAGTAGAGCCCATCGGTGCTCGTGAGTCCGATGAGGACCACATCGCAGCCCTGGGCGCACGCACCCTCCGCGAACGCCGCGACCAGTTCGTCGCCCGAGGGGCGCATGTCCTGTCCGATCACGACGGCACCGGGACCGCCGGTGTCGGCGCGAATCCCCAGGACCTCGACGAAGGCCGCACCGAGGCGACGGGCGAGGTCGGCATCGAACTGCTCCGGGACGAGGCCGCGCACGTCGTAGGCCTTGATCACCGCATCGAGTGCCGACGGGTCCCGGGGAAAGGGGTCGCCGGAGGAGCCGGCCACCGACGTCACCCCTCGGAGTCGTGACCGGCGGGCAGCGACCTCAGGTGCCCACGGCGGGTGCCCTCGGCACCGACGGCCGTGCGCGACTCCAACTCATCGAAGAGGGTCGCGCTGCGCTCGCTCGCGGCTGCGGCTTCGCGGACGGCGTTGGCCAGGGCCTCGAGGTCGTCGCCGGAGGGGCGCAGGCTCTCGGCATCGGGTTCGATGCGCACGACCTGCCATCCGAGCGGTGCGGTGAGGCGGGCGGCGTGGATCTCGCATAGGTCGTAGCCGTGCGGGTCGGGCGAGGAGGACAGGGGCCCCAGGACCGCGGTCGAGTCGGCGTAGACGTAGGTGAGGGTCGAATTGGCAGCGCGTCCGCAGGTCACGCGGGAGCAGCGGCGTCGGTAGCCCACGAGCCGGGACGCTACCCCGCTATCGCGTGCGCTCGGCGGTGCCACGCCGTAGGAACCCGAGAGAGGCAGCTCCGCCGACTGACCGGGCTTGACGGTCGGTCTAGTCGCCCGAGATCGCCAGGCCCGGCGCGGGTACGGCGCGGGGCACGACGACGGTGGTCCGCAGTGGGCGCCAGGGATAACCGGTCACCAGCGACCCGTCCTTGTTGCGCCGGACCGCACTGTGGGCGATGACGACCTCGCCGTCGGTGACCGTGGCCAGAGCCGTGAACCAGGCAGCGCCTTCGGGGCGCGGGATCTCGACGGCCACGAGTCGTCCGCGCGGCACCGTCACGGTGATGTCCTCCGTGGCGGGAAGGGGGTCTCCCTCCGCGGTCACCGCGAGGATGCGCAGCGTTACTTCGGCCGTGGCCGCCGCGGAGTCGTCGGTGGCAGCGGCGGGGGCAGTGACCGTGGCCGACGGATCGGGCGATGCGGAGGACTGCTCCGTCTCGCCCTCCATGTCGGCCATGTCGGCCATGTCGCCCTCGGGAATCCGCTCGATCGTGATGACGTCGTCGGGTGCGGTGAGCCATACCGTGACGCCGGTGCTGCGCTCCGCGGGTAGTCCGGTGACCGCGGCGCTGTCGCTGATGAGCGGCGCCCCCGCCGAGAAGGAGAGTTCTTCGAGCGAGGCCGCCGAGGCATCCACCCCGGGGTGCCGCTGGCGCACGCCAGCCACGATCGGCTGGTCGGACTGCAGGTCGACGGTCGCGTCATCGCCCTGGAGGGCCGAGTCGAGATCCACCGACACGACGGATCCGCCGGGCACCTCGATCTCCGGAGTGGCCGCGGGGACGAAGGATCCGGCCGCCGTGATGAGCCGGACGCGCACGGTCGCCGACAGGTCACCGGGCGCATGGATGAGCAACTGGCGCCCTCCTGGACCACCGGCCACTCCTGGGATGAGCACGCGGGTCGACGGATCGACGGACTCAGGAATCCAATCCGCTCCCCGCGGCACGAAGCCCTCGGTCTCCCGGTCGGAGACCGCGGCCATCACGCGTCCCTGGCGCACAGTCACGCGCCACGCGGCCGCGGGCAGGCGCGGTGCCTCCCGCGACAGGCGCACGACTACGCGACTACGTGGCTCGACGACGATGCCGCGCAGTGCGGGGGTGGACACCGGGCCGTCGGGCCCGCTGATGGCCACCTCGAGCTCGGCGGGTGTGCTCTCGGGATTGACGAGCACGAGCTGGGACTCGCGCCCGGCGGTCGAGCCGCCACCGACGAACCACCAGGTCGTGTCCGGTCCCAGGCAGGGCTGACTGGCCAGGCCGCGCCCGTCGTTGAAGGAGTCCTGCGTGGTCTGCGCGGCGACCAGGCCCGGAGCGAGTCCGCCGATCGTGCGGACCTCGAGCGCCGGGAGCCGTGACTCCTCCGCGACCACCTGGGCCGCGTCGCCCGGCTGCGCGAGGGTGCCCTGGGGCTCGCCGTCCGCGGCCACGGCCTCGGGGTCGGCCGCGACGGTCTCACCCGACCCGTCACCGGTGCCGTCCCCGCCCTCGAGATAGCCGATGAAGGCTTCGCCGTCGCGGTCTTGTCCGGGCAGGCCGGGGACCACCGTCATGGCCGATGTCGTGCGCGAGCCATCGACCGACCCGGGCTCCGGGCACACGGCGGTGGACGAGTCGACCGGCTGCACTTCGCCTGCCTGCTCGCCGCCGGCATCGGGTGCTGGCACGAGCAGCCCCACGAGCGTGAGGACGATCGCGATCGCCGCAACGACGCCAATCGCGCGCCCAGCACCGGGATCCGGTGGCGGCGCGGCGTCAGCGCGGGTGCGGCGACGTCGTACCCGTCGTCGCTCATCCACGGGGGGCTGATCGGTCATGACGTCACCTCCGCGCGCGGATCGGGGGGGACTTCCTCGTCGCCAGTCACGTCGTCATGCTCGTCATCGGGCCCGGCATCGGGATCGATGTCGCCGTCGGCATCATCATCGCCTGCCGAACGACGGGCCGGCAGTGCGAGCACGGCGATGACCAGCCACGCGATCGCCTGCGCCCACAGCCACAGCGTGCGAGGACCGTCATCGATCGTGATGACAAGCGATCCCTGCGCGTCCGCGGGCAGCGTGAACTCCTGCAGCAGGGCTCCCTCTGCCTCGCCGGCAATCGTCGACGCGGCCAGGGTGGCGCCGTCGAGAGACGCACGCCATGCAGGGTCGGCCGTCTGGGCGAGTCGCACGGCGACACCGGTCTGGGTCAACGTGGTGTCGACGAACGGCTCGGCCGAGGAGAGGCGCACGAGCGGCAGTGGCGTCTCGGCGGGCGGGGTCGCGCCATCGACGAGCACCACGCGACTCGCTTCGGCCTCGACGCGCCACAGCACCTCGCCCTCCTGGCCCGCGACACGGCGTAGTCCCGGGACGGAATCCAAGCTGCTCGCGAGCTCGACTCCTTGGGCATCGGCCTGCTCGAGCACGACGTAGCGGACGGCGTAGGCGGCGAGTCCGCTCACCTCGTCTCCGCCGCGACCGGAGACCAGACCCGCCACGAGGCGATCGAGCTCGGCCCAGTCCTCAGCGGGCGGCGCAACCTCGCCATCACCGAGTGTCGGGCCGGTGCCGTTGACGAGGATGTAGTCCACGCGGGCGGCATCCTGCGGTCGCAGGAGCAGGGTGCGCGGGGCCTCCGGTCCGATCGCCTCCGCGATGACGAAGGGCGGCAGGACGACGGGGTCGCCACGGCGCACCGGATCCCCCGCGCCGGGCAGCCACCACAGCAGCGCGATGAGCGGGGTGAGCAGCGCGAGGATCGTGGTGACACCGGCGACCGGCTGTCGCCACGTGAAGGCAGACTCCGCCATGCTGGCGCGCAGACCGTCGGCGGCGAGCGCGGCGGCGAGGATGAGCGCAGCGCCCATGATCGCCGTCGCGAGTCCCGCCCACGCGACGACAGCTTCCTCGGATCCGGGTGGGGTGAGCGGCACGCGCGTCGATACAAGCGCCAGGGCAAACGCAACCAGGGCTACGCCCCACGCGGTGAGCACTGCCGGTCGAGTGGCCGGGCGCAGCACGGCGAGGAGGGCGGCGATGACGAGACCTGCCATCACCCACGCGGGTGGGGTGCCCGGTCCACCGGGATCCACCAGCAGCAGCGAGGGTGCCCCCGGCACGTCGACGTCCGTGAGTACGCCGAGGTCGGAGAAGAGCAGCGACGGATGCGCGAGGAGTCGGAGGGACCAGGGAACGAGGAGGACCAGGGGTACGACGAGCAGCGCCGCGCTGCGCAACAGCAGGTCGCGTCCCAGGCGTCCCGCAAGGCCGGCAGCGACGAGAGCGCCGATGACTGCGAGCAACAGCCCCACCCACGTGACCGGCGCGCAGGCGACGACCAGCGCGGCGAGCAGCGATGCACCCCACGGGGTGCGCCCGGTCACCGGCGCCAGGCCGGGGGCCATACCAAGGAGGCGCACGACGACGCGCACCAGCGGCGGAAGGAGGACGATCGCGACCATCGCCCCGAGGCGACCGCTCGCGATCGCGCCCGTCATCGCCGGGAGCAACGCGTAGGCGACTGCAGCCCAGGTGCGTGGTCCGCGCGCGACGATGACGGCGCGCAGTGACCACCACGCGCTGAGTCCCGCCGCGGGTACCGCGAGCAAGAGGAGGAGCCCGACCATGAGACCGCCCTTGCCGAGCACGAGCGTGGCAAGCGCGGCGAGCAGCGCCGTCAGGGGTGCCGCGGGGACGGTGGATCCGGGCCCGACGTCGTGCCACGTGTCGGTGTACGCGGCCCAGAGGTCGCCGGCACCTTCGGGGCTCGGCAGCAGTGCACCGCCGAAGAGCACGCCATCACCCCACCACAGGGAGCGCCCCGCGATGGCGGCAGCGACGAGCAGCACCAGGGCGATCACGACTGCGGGCCGGGAGAGGGCACGCCGGACGAATCCGTCGGCGGGGTCCTCGAAGATGTCGGCGTCGTCCGAGACCGGGCCCGACTCCAAGGCGCCAACCGACGACGCACCGCCGGCACGGCCCGCTGCCACGATGCCTCCGAGCGCCTCGATCGCTGCGCGCGCCTGCGACCACGCACCGGGTCGTAGGTCGTGGACAGCCTCGCGCGAGCTGAGGGTCGAGGTCGCGGCCACGCGGCGCCTCGACGCCATGATGCGCCCCGGGTGCGTCAGAAGGGATCCGATAGCAGCGATCTCATCGCCCGCGCGGCGCAGGTCCTTGCCCAGGAGGTAGAGGAGTGATCGCAGCAGGGATCCCAGCGTCAGCCGGATCGCGGTGAAGGGAAGCCGCCACCCGGGCGCCTGTGCGAGCAGGACCAAGAGCGCGGATCGGCGATCGAGTCGATGGCCGCGTCCGGGAAGGCTGGAGCCCTCGCGCCTGCCGTGGTACGACGCCTCGCGGTGGTGGACGACCGCTTCGGGCACCACGCGCACCTCGTAACCGGCGCGCCACGCGCGCCAGCACAGGTCGAGGTCGTCGCGGTAGAGCGGCAGTTGAGGATCGAACCCGCCGAGAGCGTCCCAGACATCGCGGCGTACCAGCATCCCCGCGGTGCCGACGGCGTGCACCTCGCTGCGCTCATCATGCTGACCCTGGTCGTGCTCTCGGCGTTCCAGACCGGTGACCCGCCGCCCCGCCCCGGTGACGCTGAAGCCCATCTCGAGGAGCAGCCGGCGGTCGTGCCACCCGAGTGCCTTGGGCCCCAGGATCGCCGCCCGAGGGTGCGCGTCTGCCGCGGCGAGCAGGTGCTCCAGGCACGTGTCGGCCGGTGCGGAGTCGTCATGGAGGAGCCAGACCCACTCCGTGGTCTCGCCGTCGAAGGCCTCGTCGCTATCGGACTTCAGGACGCCGGATGCCAGGCCGGCATTGACCGACGCCCCGAATCCGCCTGCAGAGTCGCTGCGATCGAGGACGACGACGCGGTCGTAGCCGAGGGATTCGGTGAGGATGCGCGCACTCGCATCGGAGGAACCGGCATCGACACCGACGACGGCATCGGGATGACGTGTCTGTCCGCCAAGGACCGTGAGGACCGCGGGAAGCCAAACCGCGCCATCCGATGCGACGATGACGGCCGTGACGCGGTGGCGTCCGCTCAGACCGCCTGCTTCTTCAGCCGGCGCCGCTCGCGCTCGGACAGGCCACCCCAGATGCCGAAGCGCTCGTCGTTGGCGAGCGCATACTCGAGGCACTCACCGCGCACCTCGCACGACAGGCACACGCGCTTGGCCTCGCGCGTGCTGCCGCCCTTCTCTGGGAAGAACGCCTCGGGGTCCGTCTGAGCGCACAGCGCGCGCTCCTGCCACTCCATGGCCTCGGCAGCCTCCGCGGTGGTCAACGGCAGCAGTACGGGATCACCCACTGCCGACCTCCCCTCCTGAGGCGCAGGCTGACCCTGCGTCCCGAAATGACAACGGTGTCATTACATAGGTCGTGAGGCCGCGCGTCAAGCCCGTGAGGGAACTCTGCCCGTGCATAATCCCGCCGCCCCCCTCCCCGGCGGGCATCACGCCGGGACGGCATGCACGGGTACGCCGTACCCCGTCGTGCGCTGCCGGGGGACCCTCCCGGCCGAGCGGATGAGCTCCCGGAGGTCCTCGACGGACTTGGCCGACCCGTGCTCCGAGCCCGCCATGCGGCTGATCGTCTCCTCCATGAGGGTGCCGCCGAGATCGTCAGCCCCTCCGGCGAGCATCACTCGGCAGCCGTCATCGCCGAGTTTGACCCAGGAGCACTGGACATGCCTGACCGCCCCATGCAGCAGGATCCGGGCCATCGCATGGACCGCGCGGTTGTCCCGCGCCGTCGGCCCCGGTCGGGCCACCCCGGCGAGGTAGAGG
Organism: Actinomycetota bacterium; assembly: GCA_046046455.1. GTDB lineage: Bacteria > Actinomycetota > Actinomycetes > S36-B12 > S36-B12 > Mxb001. The sequence continues at coordinate 14,152 of JBJOJS010000099.1, forward strand.
GGTGCACTGTGGTGCACGAAGGGCAGCGGCACGAACTCCGTGAATCCTCCGGTGCGCTCCTGGACGGAGCGGATGGTACGCAGGTGATCGACCCAGTGACGCGGCTCATCGACATGGCCGTACATCATCGTCGCCGTCGTGGGGAGCCCGATCTCATGCGCGGTGGATACGACCTCGATCCAGGTCGCGGCGGGAAGCTTGCCCTTGGTGAGGATCCAGCGCACGTCGTCGTCGAGGATCTCCGCCGCAGTGCCCGGCAGGGAGTCGACACCGGCTTCCTGAGCGGCGATGAGCCACTCGCGCAGGGACATCCCGGTCCGCGATGCGCCGTTGACGACCTCCATCGGGCTGAAGGCGTGCAGGTGGATCCCGGGCGCCTCCGCCTTGACCGCACGGGCGAGGTCGAAGTACGCCGTACCGGGCAGGTCGGGGTGGATGCCGCCCTGCATGCAGACCTCGGTCGCCCCTGCATCGACCGCCTCGCGCACCCGGCGCGCCACCTCCTCGAGGGAGAGGGTGAAGGCATCGACGTCGGTGGCTCGCTGCGCGAACGCGCAGAAGCGACAGCCGGTGTAGCAGACGTTGGTGAAGTTGATGTTGCGGTTGACGACGTAGGTGACCTCATCGCCCACGGTCTCGCGTCGCAGGTCGTCCGCGAGCGCGACGAGAGCCTCGAGGGCATCATCGGTCGCCGACATCAGCGCGATCGCGGCATCGGCATTCTCGGGGAGGGCGAGTCGCGCGGGATCGGCGTGCGCGATGTCGAGGGCGCGGCGCACATCCGAAGGCAGATGCGCAGAACCCGCGCTCACCCGCTGGGCTCGCTCGGACACCTCATCCCAGTCGCCGTAGACGTCGGCGAAATCCGCGCGTCGATCGGCCCCGCGCCCGGCGACGTCGATGTCGACGTGCAGGTCGACGCGGCCGCCCGCGGCACGTGCGGCGAAGTCCGCGTAACCGCCCGCATCGGCATCGGGCTCCTGCCAGGGCAGACCGGTGGGGAGTGCGCGGGGGTTGAGCAGGCCCTGGGTGTCCGCCCACGCATCGACGTGGGGTCGGACGCGCGGGTCGATCCACTCCCCGGAAAGCACGTAGCGCGGGTGCGCCGTAAGTCGCGGGCGCAGCTCGAAGCCGGCGGCGGACGTGCTCGTCCGCAGCGCGTCGAGATGAGGCCACGGCCGCTCGGGGTTGACGTGATCCGGGGTCACCGGGCTCACTCCGCCCCAGTCGTCGACGCCGGCGCGTAGGAGGGGGACGAGATCGTCGGAGAGATTGGGCGGCGCCTGCAGGCGCACGCCCGGGCCGAGGAGGATGCGCGCGGTCGCGAGCGTCGCGAGATAGGACTGGTCGTCGAGATCGGGCTCGCCGCGCATCGCGGTGTCGTCCTTGGCACGGAAGTTCTGGACGATCACCTCCTGGATGTGACGGTGGCGACGGTGCACCGCGCGGATCGCGAAGAGCGCATCGACGCGCTCCTGGTCGGTCTCTCCGATGCCGACCAGGATGCCGGTGGTGAAGGGGATCGCCAAGCGCCCCGCATCCTCGAGGACCTGCAGGCGCACCCGCGGCTCCTTGTCGGGGCTGCCGAAGTGCGGCGCTCCCGGCGTCGACCACAGGCGCTCGGACGTGGTCTCGAGCATCATGCCCATGCTGGGCGCGACCGGGCGAAGTCGACGCATCTCCTCCCACGACATCACGCCGGGGTTGAGATGGGGCAGCAGGCCGGTCTCCTCGAGCACGAGGATGGCCATCGCCCGCACGTAGGAGAGCGTGTCGGCGTACCCCGCCTCCTCGAGCCACTCCCGCGCGGCCGGCCAGCGATCCTCGGGTCGGTCGCCGAGGGTGAAGAGCGCCTCAGCGCAGCCGAGCGCGGCTCCCTCACGAGCGATCTCGAGGACCTCGTCCGGGGAGAGGTACGCCGCCGGCACGCGATGCGGCACCGTCGCGAACGTGCAGTAGTGGCAGCGGTCCCGGCACAGTCGCGTGAGGGGGATGAAGACCTTGGGCGAGTAGGTGATGACACGGGGCAGCCCGGCGTCCTCGAGACCGCGATCGCGCAGCGGTCCGGCGATGTCGAGCAGTTCCTCGAGGGCATCGCCGCGGGCGCTCACCAGCCATGCTGCCTCGTCCGGCGCCAGGGTCGCTCCCCTGCGGGCACGGGCCAGCGCCCGGACGACCCCCGACGGCGTGGACGGCACCGTGACACTCTATGTCCATGTCTCAGGCCGTACGGCGGATCACCGTCCTTGCCGGAGGGATCGGCGGCGCCCGGTTCCTGCGCGGCCTCCTCGCGGCCGCGCCCGATGCCGAGGTCACGGTCATCGGCAACACCGGCGATGACATCTGGATCCACGGCCTGCGCGTGTGCCCCGATCTCGACACGGTGATGTACACGCTCGGCAACGGGATCTCCGAGGAGCGCGGGTGGGGCCGCGAGGGTGAGACCTTCACCGTGAAGGACGAGCTGGCGGCGTACGGGCTGGAGCCGTCGTGGTTCGGGCTCGGGGATCGCGATATCGCCACCCACCTGGTCCGCACGCAGATGCTCAACGCCGGCTATCCCCTCTCGGCGATCACCGAGGCACTCTGCGAGCGATGGCAGCCCGGCGTGCGCCTGCTCCCGATGTCCGACGAGCGCGCGGAGACGCATGTCGTCGTGGACGATCCCGACGGCGGCATCGACGACACCGGGGCACCCGCTCGCAGGGCCATCCACTTCCAGGAGTGGTGGGTCCGCTACCGGGCCGAACTGCCCGCCCACGCGATCGTGCTGGTCGGTGCCGATGACGCCAAGCCCAGCCCCGGCGTCGTGGAGGCCATCGAGTCAGCCGATGTCGTCGTGCTCCCGCCGTCCAATCCCGTCGTGTCGGTGGGCACGATCCTGCAGGTACCTGGCATCCGCGAGGCTGTCCAGCGCACGTCGGCGCCGGTGGTCGGCGTCTCGCCGATCGTCGGCGGGCGACCCGTGCGCGGGATGGCCGACGCCTGCCTCACCGCCATCGGCGTGCAGACGGACGCTGCCGCCGTCGCGCGTCACTACGGGCCGCGGCGAGCGCTCATCCCCGCGGGCGCACCCGCCGACGGCATCCTCGACGGCTGGCTCATCGACTCGGCCGATGCCGCGAGCGTGTCCGCCGTGCGGTCCCTCGGCATCGCCTGCGAGGCACGCCCACTCCTCATGACCGACCTCGTTGCGACCGCCGACATCGCAGGTGCCGCCCTCGACCTGGCTTCGGGCCTGCGGCAGCAGGCATGACCCTCCAGGCGATCGGACTCGAGGGCATCGGGGAGATCACCGCGGGCGATGACCTCGCGTCCATCATCGCGGGCGCACTACCCGCCGCGGCGTGGCCGGATGGCACGACCGGACTGCTCCCGGGCGACATCGTCGTCATCACGAGCAAGGTGGTGAGCAAGGCGGAGGACCGAGTCGTGCCCGAGTCCGAGCGCGACGCCGCGCTCGACGCGGAGACGGTGTCGGTCGTCGCCACCAAGGAGACACCGCGCGGCACCACGCGCATCGTCCGCACCCATCACGGACTGGTCCTCGCGGCCGCGGGGATCGACGCGAGCAATGCACCGGCAGGGAAGGTGCTCCTGCTCCCCCGCGATCCCGACGCATCGGCCCGTGCGCTGCGCCTCGCCCTGCGCGAGGCCACCGGAGTCGACGTCGGAGTCGTCGTGACCGACACTCTCGGTCGGCCGTGGCGCGACGGCCTCACCGACTGCGCGATCGGCGTCGCGGGCGTCACGGTGCTCGACGACCTGCGCGGTCTCCCCGATGCCCAGGGCCGTGAGATGGAGGCGACGGTCATCGCCGTCGCCGACGAGGTCGCGGCCGCCGCAGATCTGGTCAAGGGCAAGTCCGGTGGGGTGCCCGTCGCGCTCGTGCGCGGCCTTGCCCATCGCGTGAGCATCGACGACGGACCGGGTGCCGTGTCGGGCGTCAGGCCTCTGCATGAGGACCTCTTCCCCCTCGGCACAGCGGAGGCACGACGCGAGGGGGCGCGCCATGCGGTGGCAGCACGACGCACCGTGCGCCACTTCACGGACGAGCGGGTCGACCCCGAGATGCTCACGCGGGCCATCGGGATGGCACTCACAGCACCCGCACCCCACCACACGACGCCGTGGCGTTTCGTCGTCCTGGAGGAGGAGCGCGAGCGCCTGCTCGCGGCGATGCGGGAGCGGTGGCGCACCGATCTCACCGCCGATGGATTCGACGACGATGCGATCACGCGACGACTCGCACGCGGCGACATCCTCTGGAGAGCACCTGCGGTCGTGCTGCCCTTCCTCGATCTCGCCGAGGGTCCGCACGCCTACCCCGATGCGCGCCGCGCGGGCTTCGAACGCGATCTCTTCCTCGTCTCGGGTGGTGCCGCCGTCGAGAACCTCCTCATCTCCCTCGCCGCCGAGGGCTGGGGGGCGGCGTGGATCTCGTCGACGATGTTCTGCCCGGAGGTCGTGCATGAGGTGCTCGACGTACCCGCGTCGTGGCAGCCTCTCGGCGCGATTGCGATCGGCAGACCCGCTGCTGAGCCCGGCGCGCGCCCCGAGCGCGATCCCGCGGACTTCATCCTGCGCCGCTGACCCGCCTCCCGCGTTGTCCTTACCCGTATGGTCGTTCAGCGCCCGGAATATGCGACCACACCGGTAAGGACAACGAGGGTGAGCGCGTTAGGCGTCGGTGGAGAAGCGCACCGCGGTCGCCGGAAGCTCGACGTCGGGCCACACGCGCGCACCGGCGCGAAGCTCGTTGCCCGAGCCGATGCGCGCCCCATCGCCGATGACACTGCCCACGACGACCGCGCCAGCGTCGATGCAGGCGCCGGCACCGATGACCGAGTCCTCCACTACCGCGCCCGCTGCGATGTCCGCACCGTCGAGGACCACCGAACCGTGCACGCGCGCCCCCGCGGATACGCGCGCGCCCCGACCGATGGTCGTGCCCCCGGAGACCACGGCCGCGCCGTCGACCTGCGCACCGTCGAGGACGAGTGCTTCCGCCGGAGAGTGCCCCGCCCAGGGTGCGACACCGAGCACGAGATCGGCGGAGCCGCGCACGAAATCCCAGGGTGTGCCGAGGTCAAGCCAGTAGGAGTCATCGACCACGCCGCGGACGAGTGCCCCCTCGGCAAGGAACGATGGGAACGTCTCGCGCTCCACCGACACCGGTCGCCCGACGGGAATCGCGTCGATGGCGGACCTGCGGAAGACGTAGCACCCGGCGTTGATCTGGTCCGTCACGATCTCCTCGGGGGTCGAGGGCTTCTCGCGGAAGGCGAGCACGCGACCCTGGTCGTCCGTCGGCACGAGTCCGTAGGCGGAGGGATCCGCGACGCGCACGAGGTGCAGGGTGACGAGCGCGCCGGCGCTCACGTGCTGCCCGACCAGTGACGCGTAGTCGACGCCGCTCAGGACATCGCCGTTGAGCACCATGACGGGATCGTCGGCGCCACTGACGAGATGAGCGGCCGCGTGCCGGATCGCACCGCCCGTGCCCAAGGGTTCATCCTCGACCGCATAGGCGATCTCGACGCCGAGATGGCTTCCGTCGCCGAGTTGCTCGGCGAAGACCTCGGCGCGGTACGACGTGCCGAGCACGATGCGTTCGACGCCCGCAGCACGTGCCCGCTCGATCTGGTGCACGGTCACCGGCACGCCGGCGACGGGGAGCATGGGCTTGGGCGTTCCGAGGGTCAAGGGGCGCAGCCGGGTGCCCTGTCCCCCGACCAGCAGGATCGCCTCGCGCATGCCGTCATCCCATCACATGGCGAGAGCGGCGTCCCTCAGCAGAGTGGTCACACATGACGAGGGGCCCGGCCATGTGGCCGGGCCCCTCGTTACAGGCTGGTGGAGAGCATCAGCGGATCAGGATGCTCCCGTGCCCTCGAGCCACGCGGCGACCTTGTCGGGGTTGGCGTCGATCCACTTCTGGGCCGCCTCCTCCGGGGTCATGCCGCTCTCGATGTCGAGCGCGACCTGGTTCTGGTCCTCGTTGGTCCACTCGAAGTTCTGGACGAGGGTGGCGAAGGGGCTGCCCGAGTCCATGAGCTTGACGGTGGCGAGCTTGACCAGCGGGGTCTCGGGGTAGTCCGTGAGGCCGCTGGCCTTGGCCGCGTCGGTCCAGTCGTTGGCCGGGAAGTTGATGCGGCACAGCGGGACCTTCGCGAGGAAGTTCTGCGGCTCGTAGAAGTAGCCGAGCACGGCCTCCTTGTTGTCGTTGCCCTTGGTGAAGGCCTCGATGAGAGCTGCCTCGGAACCGGTGTTGATGATCTTGAAGTTCAGGCCATTGGCCTCGATCAGCTTCTCGCCGATGGTGGTGTATCCGGGCGGGCCCTCGAGCCAGGCGCCCTTGTCGCCGGACTCCGGCGTCTTGAAGAGGTCGGCGTACTCATTGAGCTTGGTGCCGTCGGTGATGTCGGGGTACTCATCGCACATCCACTGCGGGACGTACATGCCGATGAGGCCGATGTTGCCGTTGTATCCGACCTCGACGATGGCGCCGCGGTCGACCCACTCCGCCCAGCGGCCGCCGCCCCAGTCCTCGATGATGACATCGACCGAGCCGGCCTCCATCGCGTCGTATGTGACGCCAGCCTCGTCGAGCTGCGTCTGCGTGATGTCGCAACCGAGCTTCTCGCGGGCGACGTCGCTCAGCACCTGCGCGGAGGCGGTGTATCCCACCCACGCGTGCATCGCCACGCCCCACGAGCCGCAATCGGTGTTGGCGGGGGCGGCAGCCGAGCTCGATCCTTCGGGCGCGGCACTGCTCTCGGCCGGCGCCGCTGACGACGAGGCAGCCTCATTGACGGTGCCGCCACCACAGGCCGCGAGGGCCAGTCCGGCAGTGGCGAGCGCGACCACCAGGCCAGCGCCCTTGCCTACTCGCTTCATTCTTCCTCCAGGAAGGTAGATGTCGACGTCATCGTAGGCGCGCACGTACTGGGATTCGGGGGAATGCGCATAACGGATGGGTATCGCTACGCGGGCTTCAATGACGTGCCTGGGGCGATTTCTGTGGCCTACCTTGTGCAATTCGGTCGAGGATGATGCCCAGCAGCACGATGGCGATACCCGCGGCGAGTCCCTTGCCCGCGAGCTCGGGCTTGGACTGGCCCACGATGACGAGATAGCCCAGACCACCGGCACCCACGAAGCCGCCGATGACGACGACCGCCAGCACGAAGATGAGTCCCTGATTCACGCCGAGCAGGATCGATCGGCGTGACACGGGGAGCTGCACCTTCGTGATGACCTGCAGGTTGGTCGATCCCGCGGATACCGCCGCCTCCACCGACTCCTTGGGCACCTTGCGGATGCCGTCGGCGACGATGCGGATGACGACCGGGGCGGCGTAGACGACGCCGAGCACGATGGCCGCGAAGCGGGTCGGACCGAAGAGCGCGAGTACGGGCACGAGGTAGACGAAGGCGGGCATGGTCTGGCCGGCATCGAGGAAGGGCCTGAGGAAGCGATCCACGCGATCGCTGCGACCGGCCCAGACACCCAGCACGATGCCGATGAGAACCACGAATCCCGTCGCGATGAGCGTCATGGCCAGCGTGAGCATGGTGTCGTTCCACAGGCCCGTCGCCATGACGAGGGCGAGGAGGGCGAAGACGAGGATGCCCACCGTGCGACCCGCGAGGATGAGGGCGAGCAGGGTGATCGCGATAAGGGTGAGCCACCACGGGGAGTTCGCAAGCACATCCTGGAGGGGGTTGAGCACCCACACGGTGAAGAACTCGCTGCCCGTGACGGTGAGGAAGCTGAGATTGTCGGTGATCCAATCCGAGACAGAGTTGGCAGCCTCGGCGACGGGCTCGTTGAAGTTGAGCTGCTCGGGGAAGACCGCGAACCACAGCAGGTAGCGCGAGAGGTAGATCGCGATGAGCGTGAGGACACCGAAGATCGCCAGACCGATGCGCCTGCGCACCTTGGCGGCATCGGCCGCGGCGTAGCCCGATTGATCGCGGTTGACGGCGGCGCTGGTCGAGCGGTCGAGCATGACCGCGAGGAACACCACGGCAAGGCCCGCGACCACACCCTCACCGACATCGCGGATGGTGAGGGCCTCGACGACGGGCTTGCCGAGCCCGGGCGCACCGATGAGGGCCGCGATGACGACAAAGGACAGCGCAGCCAGAGTCGTCTGATTGACCGCGAGGATGATCGTGCTCTTGGCCATGGGCAGCTGCACCTTGGTGAGCAGTTGCCAGCGCGTGGAACCGGCTGATTCCGCTGCCTCGATCGGACCCTG
>JBJOJS010000125.1:0-5747 GCA_046046455.1 Actinomycetota bacterium
CACGACCGCTGACGTGCAGATAGAACACGCCGGACCCGGCCACGAAGTAGCGGATCTCCTCCTCGTCGTGGGTGTGCTCGTTGAGGAATTTCGTGCGCGCTGCAGCAGCGGTCGCGCGCCAATCGTCGGAGTCGACCGGGTGCAACTGCGCGACATCGACGAGTCGGTAACCGTGCTCGGCCACCAGGCGATCCACCAGCGGACGGTGCGCCTCGAGGACCTCATCCTGCGTGGCGGTGTCAGCGAGTCGCTCACCCACGGGCACGTGCTCGTAGACGACGCCGATGGGCGTGAGCGCCTCGGCGATCGCAGCGTGGTCGGAGGTGCGGAGGATCGGCGTCTCGGGCCGATCGTCGGCCCACACGGTCAGCATCGTCATGCGGGCATTCTGCCGCGCCACCGCACGACGCGCACTAGCCCCCGGGTCGGTCCAGGCGATCCAGCCTGAGGGCGTAGTCGAAGAGCCAGTCGAAGCTCTCCGTGCGATCGATGGCCTCGCCGAGCGAAGCCCCCCAGGCGTAGAGGCCATGCTCGGCGACGATGACGCCCGGCACTCCCGGATCCCGGGCCGCCAGGATCCGGGCGGAGAGGTCGGCCATGTCCTGGGAGTTATCGACGACGGGCACGACGACGAGATCGCCGTGCGCGCCACGCCCGATGCCCTTGAGCTGCTCGACGTCGACGAGCGGCACGCCCTGGGGCCAGCGTGCCGCCGCTTCGACGGCCGCGAGGGAGTGCACGTGCGCGACCGCCTCTGCTCCAGCCTCAGCGATGATCGCTGCATGCACGGGCGCCTCCGCGCTCGGGCGTCGATCCTGACCGGGGAGCGCGTCGCCGTTCACATCGATCAATACGGCATCGGATGCCTCGACCGCGGACTTGTCGATACCCGAAGCGGTGACGAGGATCTCGGCGCCGTCACGCACGGACACATTGCCTGAGGTGCCACGCATCCAGCCGAGTGCGTAGAGACGGCGGGACGCGCGCGCGAGTGCCTCCGCCGTGGACATGTAGCCTCCTGGATCATGGTCGACTTCACGAGCGTGCGCCATGTCGTCGTCGACATCGAGGGTACGACCAGTGCTTCGGCCTTCGTCTACGACGTCCTCTTCGCCTACGCCCGCGACCGCTTCGTCTCGTGGATCGAGGCGCACGGCGACGAGCCGGAGACGGCGGCCGCCATCGCGGCGGTCGGTGCGGAGATCGGGGTCGACGACCCCTCACACGAGCAGGTCGTCGACGCACTCACGGCGTGGACGGATGCGGACCGCAAGGTGACGCCGCTCAAGACCCTCCAGGGGCTCATCTGGGAGGAGGGCTTCGCCAATGGCGACCTCACCTCCCACTTCTTCCCCGATGCTCTGACCGCACTCGAGATCTGGCACGACGCAGGGCTGCCCATCTCGGTCTACTCGTCGGGCTCCGTGCTCGCTCAACGCAACTGGTACGCGCACTCCTCCGCAGGCGACCTCACCCCGTGGATCAGCGACTACTACGACACCGTCAACGCGGGACCCAAGCGCGAGTCGGCGTCCTACCGTGCCATCGCTGACGCGATCGGAGTCGATCCCAGCGGGCTGCTCTTCTGCTCCGATGTCGTCGCTGAGCTCGATGCCGCCAGCGCCGCGGGCTGGCAGGTCGTGCGCGTGCGCCGCACCGGTGAGCCGCATGCCGTCGAGGACTCGACGTACCCCGAGGTCGCCGAGATGACCGACATCCACCTGGTGTGAGCAATTGCACGGCTTTATCGAGAGTTCCGGTCCGCTGAATGTCTCGATAAGGCTGCGCAACTGAGATCAGCAGTGCCTGTCGATCGCGAGGGAGATGCGGTCGAGCACACGCTGGGGGCGCCGGTGGATCTCGTCCCACGTCCAGCGCACCACGGGATAGCCCTCGGCCTCGAGATCCGACTGGCGTTGCTTCTCCTTCCAAGGGGTGTGGCCTGAGTTGTACTTAACTGCGCCGTCGCACTCTCCGATGACACGGCCCTGGAAGAGGAAGTCGACACGCCAGAGCATCCCGCTAGCGCCTCGGACGAGGACCTGGGGCACGGGGATCACGAAGTCGCCTTCGTGGAACCTTGCCCACGACAGCGACTCCAGTGCCGTCTCGACGCGCGGATCGACGATGTCCAACGCGTGTGCGAGGCGTCTCCATGCGCGGCGCGCCTCGGGATGTGTCGAGCCCCTACTGCCTCGGTCACGCAGGTCAGCGCACTGCGCCACTGCCTGCAATTCCTCTCGCAGACTGGCTCGCACGAGTGGGTCGCCCATCGCGGCCGCCACCTCGCGGCCACCCAGGCGGTCGAGTCCTCCCGTGACCCACTCCCACTGCCGTCGCAGCCCGCCGTGGAGCACGACCAGCTGAGCAGCAAGGGATAGGCGTGGGCCAGCGGCGATGTGGATTGCGGTCAGCAGCGGGTCAGTCACGGGCGCAGTGCCCGGCCCAAGGACAAGACGCACCGGGTCCACGTCGCGATGGGTGATGTGGATCCCGGCATGCTGTCCCGGCCGAATCGATGATCCACGCGGGATGAGCAGCACCGGAAGTCGCGAGGCGGGGATCCCGTAGGTGGGTAGTTCCCAGACAGCCGCAGCCGTGGTTGAGCTTATTCCTGCGCTCACACCGTCAGCGGCGAGCCGGGCCATGCGATCCCGAACGCGCGCGGTCTCCTCCTCGGATAGGCCCGGCACAAGCACACCGTCGGCCGCGCCGTCACGACAACCATGGCTGGCTGCTTGCGCGGCAACGGTCACCTCGGCGGAAAGTTGGTATCGGCCCCGCTCGAGTCGCATGAGGCCTCCGCTTCGCTGCGCGGTCAGCAGCCGGTGATGGGCGACCCCGGACTCCTGGGCCTGAGCGGATGTGAAGGCGGCACTACCGAAGCACGCGGCAAGCGCTTGGAGTGTCGCGCTGATCTCGGGGCGCGGCATGCGGGGAACCTGACCCGGGACTCGGTCCCGTCGCTACCCCTCCGTCATCAACTGTGGATAGGCGGACGCAGCCGACGTCTCGCTCATGCGCGCTGCCTGCTTGTTCGCGGCCCTATCGAGGACTCCGGGCGCCGGAAAGTCATTTCCGCGCCCTTATCGAGACTTCTGGGCAGTCGGAAGTCTCGATAAGGCCCAGCAACTGGTGAATGGCGAACGAATCAGCGGGGGAAGGCGCCGGCGACGCCACCGTCGACGGGGATAACCGCGCCTGTCGTCCGCGACGAGGCATCCGACAGCAGGAAGGCGGCAGTCGCCGCGACGTCAGCCGTCGTCACGCGGCGCTTGAGGATGTTGCGCGCGGCGTAGAAGTCCTCGAGCTCCTCTGGGGCGATGCCGTGGGCGGCGGCGCGCTCCTCGCGCAGGCCGCCATCCCACAGCCGGGAGTTGTCGAAGACCGCGTCCGGATTGATCGCGTTGGACCTGATCCCCGCGCTGCCGCCTTCGAGCGCAGCAATGCGCATGAGCTGCACCATGCCGGCCTTGGACACGGAGTAGGCACCGAAGCCGGCACCGGGACCGAATGCGTTCTTGCTCGCAATGTAGACGAGCGAACCCCCGGATCCCTGCTCGCGCAGGACCCGCATGGTGGCGCGCGTCATGAGGAAGCCACTGGCCAGGTTGATGCGCATTCCGGCGTTCCACTGGTCGAGGGTGAGCTCCTCGAGCGTGCCGGTGACGCCGATGCCGGCGTTGATGACGGCGCCGTCGAGGCCGCCGAAGGCGCGCACCGCCCGCCGCACGGTCTCCTCCACCACCGACTCGTCGGACTGGTCGCCCGCGACGAGTTCCGGTGGCGTGCCGCCTGACTCGCGGATGCGCTCCGCAGCCTCGGCCAGCCCCTCGCCGTCGAGATCGGCGAGGACGAGCGAGGCTCCCCGTGCGGCAAGTTCGAGGGCAATGCCACGCCCGATACCCGACGCGGAGCCGGTGACGATCGCGATGTACCCCGCGAGGTCGGGAGCGGGCGGGCGGAGAGTGAGCTTGTAGAGCTCCATGGGCCAGTAGTCGAAGCGGAAGGTTTCCCGATCGCTCAGTGGCTTGGGTGCCCCGATGCGATCCGCCACCGTAGCGGCGACCTCATGGGTGTGCAGCGCAATGTCGGCCGCCACCTCGGCGTCACGGAGATTGGCTCCGGTGGTCACCACGCCCACTCCAGGGACGAGGACGACGCGAGGCATGGGGTCATGCATGCCGAAGCCCTCGGGCATCGACTCGATATTGCGCTCGACATAGGCCGCATAGCTGTCGGCGTACGCCTCTACCGCGTCGACCGCCGAGTCCGCGGAGGTCACCACGGCGGAGAGCGGCTTGATGCGCAGCATGTGGTCGGCGCTGCTCACTCCCCCGGCGACGATCTCCGGCAGCAGGGGATGGTCGGCGACATGGCGTAGTCGCTGGTCGATGCGCAGCACTCGCCTGCCGGTGCGCGACATGGCGCCGCGCAGGCGGAGGAGGAGGCGCTGGACCTCGTCGTCGGGCATGTCGGCAACGTGCGCCGGGGCCTCGACGCGCAGAGGCAGGCCGCCGAGGTAGGCGCGGGCGCGATCGACCGCCGCCGACGTCCGCAACCAGCACTCCTCACTCGACTCACCCCAGGTGATGAGTCCGTGGTGGGCGAGGACGACGCCATCGCGGTCGCCTAGCTCCGCCACGACCTTGCTCAGGGTGAAGCCGGGCCGCATCCAATCGACGTACGCGAAGCCGTCGCCGAGAGCCTCGGCCGTGACCCTGGGCCCTTCGGCGTGATTGGTCAGCGCGACGATCGCATCTGCGTGCACATGATCGATGTGCGTGTGCGGCAGGAAGGCATGCAGCAGCGTCTCGATCGACGGCCGCCGCGCTCCCGGGTCGAGCAGCGCCCGCGCGACGAGATCCGTCATCTCCTCGTCGGACATGTCCTCCCGGTCGAGGAGCGGCAGGAGCTCGTCGAGGCGCAGGGCGGGGTAGTCCGAGGCGCGCGAACCGCGCATGTCGGCACCAGAGCCCTTGACCCACATCACGCGCTGCTCGCGACCGAGGTGGTCGACGAGAGTGCCCTTAGCGGAGGTGTTGCCACCGCCGTAGACGACGAGAGAGGGGTCGTCGCCGATGACATTGGATCGAGCGACGAGCTGCTCGAGCGGAGTGCTCACGGAGCACCACCAGCGATGGCCTCGACCGTCTCGCCCTTGGCCGGCTCGACGACACCGAGCTCGGTGACCACCGCGGAGATGTACGCCGCGGGCGTCACATCGAACGCCGGATTGAATCCACGGGCTTCACTCGGGGTCGTGGCCACATCCGACCAGCGGGTGACCTCGTCACCCGAGCGCAACTCGATCTCGATATCGGCACCCGACTCGGTGGCCAGGTCGACAGTCGACGACGGAGCCGCGACGACGAAGGGAATACCCGCGGCCGCACAGGCAAGCGCAACTCCGACGGATCCGATCTTGTTGGCGGTGTCGGCATTGCGTGCGATGCGATCGGCTCCGATGACGGCGAAGTCCGCGAGACCGCGCAGGATGGTCGAGGCAGCCGCGCCATCGGCCTGCACGACGTAGGGGATGCCCGCGCGCGCGCACTCCCACGCCGTGAGCCGAGCCCCCTGCAGCAGCGGCCTCGTCTCATCGACGTAGACGAGCTCGATCTCGCCGCGCTCGGCGAGCTCGCGGATGATCCCGAAGGCAGTGCCCCAGCCCGTCGTCGCGAGCGCGCCGGTGTTGCAATGCGTCACGACGCGCAGCGGCCGGCGGCCGCAGCGGGCGAGGATCC
>JBJOJS010000130.1:0-3215 GCA_046046455.1 Actinomycetota bacterium
GCGGGATGCGCCTCGGGAAGACCGGGTGAGGTCACTCTGGAGGAACTCGTGGCTCGCGCGACCGAGAGCGCCCGGTCCTAGGAACCCGTCCACCGCCGAGCTACGGGTGGCGCCCATCTACTGGTGGATGTGCCCTGCCACGGCCGAGTCCACCCGAGGCCCCCCTGGGCGCGGCGCACAGGTGCGAGCGGACCCCGCGTGGACGACAGGGACAAACGGTGGATGGAGTGAACTCACCGACCGCCATCCACCATCTGTCCCGCTAAGCGGGAGAAATGGTCGCGGCTACGCGCCTGCGGCTGCCTTCAGCGCGGCGGCGCGATCGGTGCGCTCCCAGGTGAAGTCGGGGAGCTCGCGACCGAAGTGGCCGTACGCCGCGGTCGGCCGATAGATCGGGCGCAGCAGGTCGAGGTCGCGGATGATCGCTGCGGGGCGCAGGTCGAAGACCTCCAGCACCGCCTCCTGGATGCGCTCATCCGGCAGCACTCCGGTGCCGAAGGTCTGCACGAAGACGCCGACCGGATGCGCCTTGCCGATGGCATAGGCCACCTGCACCTCGCAGCGCTTGGCGAGTCCCGCGGCGACAACGTTCTTGGCCACCCAGCGCATGGCGTAGGCAGCCGAACGGTCGACCTTCGACGGATCCTTGCCCGAGAAGGCGCCACCGCCGTGACGGGCCATGCCGCCGTACGTGTCGACGATGATCTTGCGACCGGTGAGGCCGGCATCGCCCATGGGTCCGCCGACCTCGAAGCGGCCGGTCGGGTTGACGAGCAGGCGGTAGCCGTCGCTGGGGAGGTCCACGCTCTCGAGGATGGGGTCCACGACGAACTTGCGGATCTCGGGCGCGAGCTGGCCCTCGAGGTCGACGTCCTTGGCGTGCTGGCTCGACACGACGACGGTGTCGATGCGCACCGGCTGCCCGGCCTCGTCGTACTCGATGGTCACCTGGGTCTTGCCATCGGGACGCAGGTAGGGGACGGTGCCGTCCTTGCGCACGGCGGTGAGCTGCTCGGCCATGCGATGGGCAAGGGAGATGGGCAGGGGCATGAGCGTGGGTGTCTCATCGGTGGCGTAGCCGAACATGAGGCCCTGGTCGCCCGCACCCTGGCGGTCGAGCGGATCCGAACTGTGGCCCTCGCGCTCCTCGATGGCGTCATCGACGCCCTGAGCGATGTCAGGCGACTGCGCGCCGATCGAGACGGAGATCCCGCAGGACTTCCCATCGAAGCCCTTCTCGGAGGAGTCATAGCCGATGTCCAGCACGACATCGCGCACGATGCCCATCACGTCAGCGAAGCCGTCGGTGGTCACCTCCCCGGCGACGTGCACCTGACCGGTGGTGAGCATGGTCTCCACCGCGACCCGTGACCGCGCATCCTGCTGCAGCAGGCTGTCGAGGATGGCGTCGCTGATCTGATCGGCCATCTTGTCGGGGTGACCCTCGGTCACCGACTCCGATGTGAAGAGTCGTCGTGCCACGCGCATGCCTTCCGTTCAGGGGTCTCGCGACCCGCGCTTGCCCGCTCGCGCGGACCAGGTCCTCACCCGGGGCACCCCACCGCGGCGCGAGGGTTGCCGGCCAGCGAGCCGGGGCTTGATGCTGGCGCTCTTGACGCCAGCGACCCTATCGGACCGAGCGGACGTCACCGGTCAGGGGCGGGAGGAGTTTCGCGACCTCGTCGAGCACCGCGTCGGCCGCCGCGGACTTCGCACCGACGGTCTCGGCAAGCACCTGGCCACCCGCGGACATCACTCGGACGGCGGTGTCACTGCGGCCGAAGACCCGCTCACCCCCGACATCGTTGACGACGAGGAGATCGCAGCCTTTGCGTGCGACCTTGGCGCGCGCAAGGGCGAGCAGATCCTCCTCGGAGGATGCGGTCTCGGCCGCGAAGCCGACGATGATCTGGCCCGCGGACCTCTGGGAGACGAGCTCGACGAGGATGTCGGGGTTGCGCACGAGACGGATGGGCTCGGGCTCGTGGTCGTCGGACTTCTTGATCTTGGTCGATGACGAGATCTCCGGACGGAAGTCGGCGACGGCGGCCGCCATGACGATCGCGTCGGCACTCGACTGCTCGGCGAGCATCGCCTCGCGCATGAGCGTCGCGCTCGTCGCCTCGATGATGCGTGCCCCCGTCGGGGCCGGCACCTCGACAGTGCCGACGACCGCTGTCACCTCAGCGCCGCGCGCGAGTGCGCGCTCGACGAGGGCGAAGCCCTGACGCCCACTGGAGCGATTGCCGAGGAAGCGCACGGGGTCGAGGTCTTCGCGGGTGCCGCCCACCGACACCAGGAGGTGTCGCCCTGCCAGGTCGCGCGAAAAGGGCTGCAGGGCAGCCTCGACGTGCCGGGCGATGTCCTCGGGCTCCGGCAGACGGCCCGCGCCGGTGTCCGCGCCTGTCAGCCGGCCGACCGCGGGCTCGATGACCTGCACTCCCCTGCTGCGCAGGGTGGCGACGTTGGCCCGGGTCGCGGGGTGCTCCCACATCTCGGTGTGCATGGCGGGGGCCATGAGCACAGGGCCGCTCGCGGTGAGCAGCGACGCGGTGAGGAGGTCATCGGACATGCCCGCGGCAGCACGCGCGAGCAGGTTCGCACTCGCGGGGGCGACGATCACGAGATCGGCCCAGCGGCCGAGGCTCACATGGGGTACGGCGGGGACATCGGACCAGACGGAGTCGCTCACGGGATGTCCGGAGAGCGCCTCCCAGGTGGGTGCGCCGACGAAGCGGAGTGCCGAAGCGGTCGGGACGACGCGTACCTCGTGACCCGATTCGCGCAGGATCCTCAGCAGGGTGCACGCCTTGTAGGCGGCGATGCCCCCCGAGACGCCGAGGAGGATGCGCGCGCTCAGGTCAGCTCCTCCTCCACGACCGCGACGACGACCTCGGCCGCGGGGTCGTAGGGCTCGGAGGTGAGCAGGCCTGCGTCGATCTCGCGCATCGCGATCGACAGCGGCTTCTCCTGCACGTGCGTCTCGACGAGCGGGCCGACGTACTCCAGCAGGCCCTCGCCCAGCTGGGAGTAGTAGGCGTTGATCTGGCGCGCGCGCTTGGCGGCGTAGATGACGAGGGAGTACTTGGAGTCCGACTTGGCGAGCAGGTCGTCGATGGGCGGGTAGATGATGCCCTCGGGGCGCGCGGACGCTGGCATGGTCGACCTCTCAGGCGGTGGCTCTCAGCCGATGGACGGTGCGGATCAGGCGGGTG
>JBJOJS010000015.1:0-4153 GCA_046046455.1 Actinomycetota bacterium
CGCCGCCGCGCGAGGTCTCGATGCCAGGGTTCCATGAGTTGTCGAGTGCGCCGGTGGTCTTGCTCACCCTCGCGAGGTTGGGCATCGGCGACCCACCGACGTTGGGGAACTGTCCGCCGATGTAGACCTGCGAGTCTGTGACGGCCAGGCTGTAGACGACCTGGCTGGGGCCGACATTCGGATTCCACGGCGTCACCGAGCCCGTGTCATCGGTGTTGATCGCCATGACGCGATTGCGCGTTACGCCGTTGTTGACCGAGGTGAAGTTGCCTCCGACGTAGACCAGCGTGTCGTCGGTGACGATGGTGTTGACCGACGATCCCGCGTTGGAGATGCGCGGATCCCAGTTGGTGGCCGCGCCCGTGATGGGGTCGAGCGCCGCGATGAGGCGGCGATTGACCGAGGCGATCTGGGTGAAGTCCCCACCGGCGTAGACGACACCGTTGGCGGTGGCGAGCGCCCCGACCCCGTAGTCGGGAGAGGGGCTCCACGCATTGCGCAGAGTGAGGTCCGCAAGGGAGTACGACGCGAGCCGGGGCTTGGGTGTCGTGAAACTGCCGCCGACGTAGAGGTAGCTGTCGTCTGTCGCGAGCGCCTGTACGGCGGTATTGGGATTGGGTGTCCATGCCAGCGCTTGACCCGTGACCGTGTCGATGGCGGCGAGGTTCTGCTGGGAGGCGCCGTTGACCTGGGTGAACTGCCCGCCGACGAAGAGCGTCGTGCCGTTCAAGGCGAGCGCATTGACATGGGGCTGGCCGAGGGAGGGCGACCAGGTCGTGTCGAGTGAGCCGTCGGCATTCAGTCGTGCGAGGCCGCTGCGCGGCTGGCCGGAGACGCTGACGAAGTTGCCGGCGAGGTAGATCCGTCCCGATGGGTCGGCGAGCATCTCGTAGACGTAGCCGTTGACGGTGGGGAAGGTCCGGTCGACCTGGGCCGTGGAGGTGGAGAGTCGAGTGATACCTCCCGTAGCGGGGCCGGCCTCCTGGAAGCCACCGACGGCATAGAGCGTGCCGTCAGGGCCGAGCGTCGCATCGAGCACCTCGTCGACCGGGCTGTCGGCGATCGTCGTCGCCGGCGTCGCGGAGGCGACAGGGATCTGGGCGGGGGCCACGAGGACACCCAGGCCCAGGGCTGCGGCCAGCGGGAGGGACAGGAGGGGGAGCTTGCGCACGGCAGCACGACCTCGGGAGCCATGGCCCATCCCGGGTAGATGGGCGATTCGCTCTACTGTGCCACAGTGTGGGCGATTTGCTCACATATGTGATTGGGCCTCACAGGTGTGGGGCTCCGGGGCCGGCGCAGAGCGGCGCGCTCCTACACACGATGTGCGCTTGAGCCGCTCGGAGGCCCGCTCACCCGCCCGAGCAGGTCAGCGGATGACCACCGCATTGGAGCGCACGGATCCGTCCGGGGTCTGCACGTAGACCGATACCTGCTTCGCCGTGCGCCGACCCCACTCGAAGGTCCCGTCCATGCTCACCAAGATGGTCGCCAACCCCTCGGAGTACATCGACTGCCCAGGTAAGCGGATCCACGGCCGCAGGGCGCCGCCCATGCCGAAGCCCGTCGTCGAGCCGGAGATCTCGATGCGCTCGCCAGCCCGGGATCCCGTGATCCGGATGGTCGGCTTCGCCTGCGCCACAGGCACTACGGCGTTGGATGGCTCCGATGACGCCGACCACCCGGCACCTGTCAGCGCACGGACGGTGAAGGTGTACATCGTTCCGTTCGTCAGACCCGATACGTCGCACGACAAGGCTGGCGCTGTGGCGAGACAGGTGTGATTGCCCGGCGACGACGTCACCTGGTAGTGAGAGACCGGGAAGGAACCGGTGGACGAGGGAGCCGTCCACACCACCGATGCGGCCTCATCTCCTGCGGCTGCAGACACCTCCCGGGGCGGTGAAGCAGGGGTAGGTGCAGGCGGTACGGGAGGCAGCGCCGTGAGCGTGCCGATGGACGCCGTGCCACCGACGGCCGAGACGGTGATCGGCACGGTGCCCGCGACCCCGGCGGGCACGGTCGCCCGGATCGTCGTGGAGTCATCGCGGATGTACGTCGGCGCGGGGATGCCGCCGAAGGAGACGGCACCTGCGGCGGGGACTCCGATCAGTCCCCATCCCGTGAGGGTGACGACGTCCCCGGCCCGGGCGGCCACAGCGGTGGCACCTGTGGGCGGGTCCCAGGTCCACTGGGCGATCCCGTCGGCGGCTGCCACTCCGCCGGCGTCGATGAAGTTACCTCCGGCGATGACGGACGCCTGGGAGTCGTCGGCGAAGGCCAGAGCGAAAGCCGTATGGGACAACCCGGGGGTAGATGCCGTGCGCAGGGGCAGCCACGTCGAGATCCCCGCATCCCACACGGCGATACGCTCCAGCCCGCCCTGGTCGAAGAGGCCGCCCGCGTAGACGAGTCCTCGAGTGTCGTCCACCAGGATGTCCATCACCTGGTCGCTGAGACCATTGCCGAGCGGTGTCCACGTCGTCCCGTTGAAGCGCGCGATCCTGGCTGCGCTGACTCCGCCGATCGTTGTGAAGGCGCCACCGGCATAGACCGAGCCGCTGGCGCCCCTCTCTAGTGCGAGGACTGACGAATTTGCCGGGCCCCCCACGGAGTCCCACGATGACCCGTTCCACGCCGCGATGTTGTCGGCAGTCGGCACACCTGACGCATCGGTGAAGGCCCCTCCGATCACGATGGAGTCGTCGCTCGTCGTGATGACGCGATAGACCCCGCTGTTTATGAAGAAACTGCCCATGCTTGCCCAGGTGCTCCCCGACCAGCTCGCCACTCGCTGCACGGCCTGTCCACCTGCGACGGTGAAGTCGCCGCCGACGATGACATTGCCCGACCTAGGGAAGCCAAAGTCACGTGCGCGCTGGTTCAGTCCGGTGCCCATAGGCGACCATGAGGTGCCATTCCACGAGGCCACGCGCTGGGCGGAGATTCCGCCCGCCGTGGTGAAGTTGCCACCCGCGTACACGATGTCGTTGGGCGAGATGGCCATCCCGTTGACGGCCAAATTCATGCCAGTGCCAAGCGCCGACCACGACGTGCCGTTCCACGAAGCGATGTGGCCGACCGTCACCCCGCCCATGGACGAGAAATTGCCCGAGGCATAGATCCGACCCGTCGAGTCGCGTGCGATGTTGTAGACGAAGCCCGTAGTCCCGCTCCCTAGTGCTGACCACGAGCCCAGCGCCCCATCGGCACTCGAGCGTGGAGCGCTCGCCAGGCTTGGCGCGGGGGGAACCCACACGGCGAGCCCGATCACGACAGCAGTGGAGGCCGCCATCATCCGAGCCGGCACACGTATCGATCCTGTCTTCGCCCATGCCGGGTGCATCGGCCGAGAATAGCCAGGAGTCACCCGTCACCGCGGGTAAGTCCGGCTGCCGCGACACGGGGTCTGGTTAATGGCGTCAGCGACCGCGCAAGTCCGTCGCAGGGTGCCCGTACCTGGACCGATTCCGTCCAGGCCCCTCAGACGATGGGGCCCACGGACAGAGTTCCTACCCCTGCTCCTTAGCCAGCGCGATGTCATTCACCAGGGTCTCCACGAGCGCCGGATCCGACGCCCCCTCGGGATACAGCGCCTGCACGCGGCGGGCCTCCTCCGCAGCAGCCTCAGCCGCTGGGATGTCCCCGATCCCGAGGTAGTAGCGGGAGCGCAGCACATAAGCCAGATCCAGCAACGGATCGAACTCCACACCTTCAGCGGTGTACGTCGCAGCCTCATCGAAGCGCTGCTGCTGCACGAGCACATCAGAGGCGAAGTTGATCATCGGCGGGCAACGCCGATCCAGTTCTGTCGCCTCCAGGGTCGCTGGCACGCTCACTTCGGCGGGGAGTTGCTGGATCACCTGCTGGGTCACCTGCACGCGCAGCACGCACGGGGTCATCGGGTTGGTGATGAAGCTCAGAGCCTGCTCCTGGGAGCTGATCGACTGCACCTGGTTCGTAAGGCCGATCTGCGATCCCACGAGGATCGTCGCCATCAGGGCGAGCACCCCACCCGTCACCGGCACCCAGACAGGGGTCGAGGGGCCGTCGAACGTCTTGGGCGTCCTCGAAATCGCGGCCGCCTTGGCCTTCCGGGTCTTGGGCACCTCGGCGGGTTCCTCAACGACCTCGGGCAGCGGCTCCCGAGCCA
>JBJOJS010000026.1:0-26970 GCA_046046455.1 Actinomycetota bacterium
TGGCGATACACCCCGCACGAGGCGACGTACCCTGGTGCCGAATCGGGAGGGACATGCCCAGGTCCAAGCAGCCGCTGACACCGTCGACGGCGCCCATCGACGACATCTTCGCCTTCTGCAATCACATCGCGTGGCAGGCCGGCGGCCCCGTGCTGATCCACGACAGCGCCTGGGGAGTCGTGGCCTACTCCACCCTCAATCAACCTATCGATGAGGCGCGACGCTCGATCATCCTGCGCCGCGAGGTGCCCGACTCCGAAGCCGAGATGCAGACCCTCGTCCAGGCCCAGGCGCATTTCGACGCAGGCTCCAGCTCCTTCGAGATCGAGGCCCGTCAGGGGGCCCAGGACCGGCGGGTCGTGGCGCCCGTGCGGATGCTCGGCGTCCACGTCGGCTCCATCTGGATCGCCGAGTCCGCGGGAGCGCTGCATCCCGACGTCCTCGACATCGTCGAGCACGCCGCCAAGCAGGCGAGCTTCTACTTCCAGCTGCGTGATGACCAGCGACGCCGTGAGGCCGAGAGATTCGCGCGCCTGCTCCTCGAGGGCAACCAGGACGAAACACTGCTCGCGCAGTACCTCGGCGTCCCCGCCGCCAGCCGGGTGCGGGTCATTGCGGTGTGGCACGGAGACGGGGATCTGCGGGCGGAGACACGCGAGGTGGCCCGCGTGATCGCCGAGCGCCAGTCGGTGGAGCACCTGCGACTGGAGATCGACGACCGGATCTACGTCGCCTTCTACGACGGCAGCGGCACCGCGGAGCACCTCACACCTGCTTCACGTGCCTTCATCCAGGACATGGCGGCGGCGGACGACCGGCTCCTCGTCGGTGCGGGCCGCACGACGGTGCGCCTCAAGCACGCTCCGGCATCGAAGGTCGATGCCGACCGGATCATCACCTACCTGCGCCGCACTCCCGGTGAGCGGATGGGCAGCATCAACACCCTGCGCAGCCAGATCGCGCTCATGCGCCTGGTGGAGATCCTCGAGGGCCAGTTCGAGCCGATGCCGGACCCGCTCCTCGCACTGTCACCCCTGGAGCCGGCCGACCGCGACGAGGCCCTGCGCACATTGGATGCCTACTTCACGCACCCGGGCAATGCCTCCCAGGCGGCTCGCGAACTGCACGTGCACCCCAATACGTTTCGCTATCGCCTCGCGAAGGTCGCCGAGCTCCTCGGCGTCGATCTCGATGATCGCGATGAGCGCCTCCTGCTCGAGATCGAGCTCCTCCGCCAGCGCTACGGCGAGTAGGGCGTCCGAGGGCATGAGGGCGGCCCCTCGCCGGTTCGGGGGGGATCCTGCGAGGGGCCGCGCGCTCACAGTAACCCGGAAGTGGCACGGATGTGCATTGTTGAATCTGAGAAGTTTCACTGTCTGTCCGGTGCACTCTGACCAAGGAGGGTGCCGTGACCGAGGAGTGACCGGGGACCCTCGAGCGTGGACTAGTCCGTGTCTCCCGTGCGCATGACGCTCTGCGTGCTCGCCGAGCGTCGCGCCTTGACGCCTGAACGCGCGAGACGCACCGCGGTGATGACCAGCAGGAGTGCGAAGAGCCACGTGAGGACCGTGAGCGGCAGCACCTGGGCGAGCATCGCCCCCGCCACACCGCCGAAGGCACCCCCCAGGCCCAGCAGCGCGCCGGCGCGCCAGTCCGTCGCGCCATGACCACTCTGGCGCAGGGCCCCCACGAGGGCGATGAGCCCCATCACCGCGAGCGACGTGCCCGCCGCGAGCCGCTGGTCGTAACCGAAGACCGCGACGAGCA
This sequence comes from Actinomycetota bacterium, assembly GCA_046046455.1. GTDB lineage: Bacteria > Actinomycetota > Actinomycetes > S36-B12 > S36-B12 > Mxb001. The sequence goes on from JBJOJS010000026.1 coordinate 1,768, forward strand.
GCGGCACGAGGAGGATCCCCCCGCCGATGCCGAAGAGCGCCGAGAGGATGCCCATGGCCAGCCCGCTCGCGACGTAGGCCATGACCAGGCCGGGCGTCATCGCCGCGACCCCACCCGCGGCTTCGGGCACAGGGGCGGTCACGAGGCGCACGGCCGCGACGAAGAGCAGGCCCGCGAAGGCGATCTGGAGCACCCACGAGTGGAGCCGCTTGACCAGCGCGCTACCCACGACCGCGCCGAGCAATCCCCCCACGAGCACCGCGGCCGCGGCGCCCCAGACGACGGTCCCGGTCCACGCATAGGGCACCAGGCCCGCGGTGGCGGCCATCGCCACCATGACCAGCGCGGTCGCCTGAGCGTGCTTCTGCTCCCAACCGCGCACGAGCACGAGATACGGCACGAGCACAAGGCCCCCACCGACGCCGAAGAGTCCGGAGACAACTCCCGCGCCTGCACCGACGCCCACGTCACGGGGACCTGCCGCTGGCATGGTCGACCTCCCTTGCGCCCGTCGGTGGGTTGCGCCGACGATAGCCTGCCCGCGTGTCCTCCCCCGCGGTCATCGATCACGTCGTCATCCGCGCGGCCACCCTCGATGCGGGGGCCGCGTACGTCGACTCGGAGCTGGGGATCGACCTGGCCGGCGGCGGCGCGCATGCGGCGATGGGCACCCACAACCTCCTCGCCGGCGTGGACGGCCCCTACCTCGAGGTGATCGCCGTCGATCCGGCCGCCCCATCGCCCGATCGCCCGCGCTGGTTCGCCCTCGATGAGACTTCGCCCGCGCCGGCGCTCACCGCCTGGGTCGTGCGCGTGAGCGAGCCGGTCGACGATCCGCGGATCGGCGTACCCCTCGCCCTCGCACGGGGGGATCTCACCTGGCGGATCGCCGTGCGCGACGACGGATCCGTCCCCTTCGACGGCGCGGGACCGCTGCTCATCACCTGGGAGTCCGCGCCACCGGCGCTCGAGCCGAGCGGGGCGCGCCTGGTGTCGCTCATCGCGATCTCGCCGGAAGCAGGCCGGCTCGGCGACTTCCTCGACGGGCTCGACCTGGCGGCGCCGGTCAGCGTGCAGGCGGGCGAGGCGCCGAGACTCATCGCCGCGTTCGACTCTCCCCGCGGACCACGCCTCATCGCCAGCGACGGTGGGGGAATCGACGTCATCGCCGAGCGACAGGCAGCGATGGACCTCTTCCACCGCACCTGGCGCTTCCTCGACCGCGAGGATCGGGCGCCCGAGCACGATGCCGCGATGATCGCCTGCGCCGAGGCCAGCCTGTGGCACTGGCGCCGCGTGGGCGCACCCACCCAGTGGGCTATCGGCGAGTGGCAGTGCAGCCGCGCGCACGCCGTGCTCGGCGATGGCGAACGCGCACTCGCCCATGCGCGCGCCTGCCTCGACATCGCCGAGGCCGACCGGGTCGATGACTTCGTGCCGGCGTCGGCCCACGAGGCGCTCTCACGCGCCTATGCGGTGCTGGGCGATTTCGACACCGCACGCGAGGAGCGCAACATCGCCTACCGCATCGCGCTGGAGCTCGACGACGAGGACCGCGACGTCATCGAGCATGACCTGGGCACCATCCCGATCCCGGCGTAGGCTCCCGACGTGAGCACACCCGCGCACTGGGATGCGGCCTACGCCGCGGGCGACACCACGCGCGGCTGGTACCAGTCCCAGGCCGAGATGTCGCTGCGCCTCATCGAGGCCACCGGCGTGCACCGCACGGCCAGCATCGTCGATGTCGGCTCCGGCGCCTCGGTGCTCGTCGATGACCTCCTCGCCGCGGGCTACTCCGACATCACGTGCGTGGACCACTCCCCCATCGGCCTGCAGGTCGCCCGGGATCGACTCGGCGATCACGCAAGCGATGTCGAGTGGATCGTCGCCGACCTACTCGCGTGGGATCCACCCCGCACCTACGACATCTGGCACGACCGCGCAGTGCTGCACTTCCTGCTCGAGGACGACGACATCGCCGCCTACCGTCGCGCGCTGCTTGCGGGCACGCGTGCCGGATCGTGGCTCGTGCTGGGCGTCTTCGGCCCGGAGGGACCTCAGATGTGCGCGGGCCTGCCGGTCTGCCGGTACGACGACGCGCGCGTGGACGACCTGCTGGGATCGGAGTTCGACCGCACCGAGCGCGTCATCGTCGACCACGTGAGGCCCGACGGCGACACGCAGCAGTACCTCTGGACCCTCGCGCGTCGCTCGGCCTAGTGCCAGAAGTCGCGCACGCGCGCGGCGTCGTCCTCCGCTTGGGTCAGACCCTCCTGCACGGCCTCGACGGCGAGGCGTGGATCCATGACGTCCTCCGGCACCTGGGCGCGCGGGACGATGCGCACCGCCTCGGTGCCGCTGGCGAGCAGATCCGCGAACTCCTGGCGGATCGTCTGCGGAGTCATCGTGCCCCAGGCGAGCTCGGGCTCGCTTCCGTCGACCAGGGAGATGACCAGGGCACGGCGCGCACCGGCGACGAGATCGAGGTGCACACCGGTGCCGGCGACGCCACCGTCCATGCACTTGCGGTCCTGGATCGGCTGCGGGGCGAAGATCCCCGGCACGGCACTGCTCGCCGCAGCCGCACGCGTGACCGGGACGCCCGCGGAGCGCGTGACGACGCAGCGCTCACCGGTGAAGGTGTCGACGCAGGTGATGTGCAGGCGCGATGAGGGCCACCGGCGCATGCGCAGGATCACCGCGAGGTTGCGGGCTGTCGCATCAGCGGTCGGCGTACGCGCAGCAAGTGCTGCGAAGCCGATGGACTGCAGTGTCTCCTGCTCGCTGTCACGTGCCTCGCGGAAGGTGTCCAGGGCACGCTGGCAGCTCGGCTCGAGTGGCCCGGTCGCGGCCATGCGCGCGAGCAGCCCCGGAGCGCGCGCGAGGAGATCGACCGTGCGAGCGAATCCACCGAGCTTCTGACCCGCGAGGATGCTGGCGACGATGGACCCGGCCGAGGTGCCGACGAGCCGGTCCGCCATGCCCAGTCCGATGCCGAGCTCCGTGAGTCGGCGCAGATAGGCGGTCTGCCAGGCGACGAACCAAATGCCGCCTCCTCCGAGCACCAGACCGCGCTCGATGCCCCTGCCGTACCGCGCCTCCATCGTGCGCGGCAGTGCGATCCCAGCCATGGCGTCACCCTAGACCGACCAGCCCCTAGGCTCCGCCCATGAGCACCGTCATCGAGTACACCATGTTCGTGAAGCCCGAGGCCTACGACGAGGTGATGCAGGCGTACGTCGAATTCGCCGATGCCTTCGGCGTCGAGAACCCCTCGGAGGACCTCATCCTCGTCACCGGCGATCGCGATGGCGGTGTCATCCGCGGGATCGGGATCTTCGAGGACGATGTCGAGGCCGAGGTCGCGGTCGATGACTCGGTCTTCGTCCGCTTCCGCGAGCGCATCGCGCCGCACCTCACCGAGGAGCCGATCCGCGAGGCCCTCAGCCTCGTGCACGTCTTCATCAAGGATTAGCCGCACCTCCTCGCCGTCCGCCCGGAAGTGCACGCAACTCACGCCGGAGTTCCGTGCATGTCGCGGCAGCAGCGGAGCGGTCAGCGAGGGCGGGTCGCCCGAGCGGACGACGGAGCGGTCAGCGAGGGCGGGTCGCCCGCGTCGACGACGACGTGGCCGATGCGTCATCGATGACGGCGACCACGCGGACGCTGAAGGCCTGGCCCTTCTTCGCACCCACCCTGGCCCATGTCACCGAGGCGGACGTTCGCTCGGTGCGCGCGACCTCCTTCCAGGTCGTCCCGGACTTCACCTGGACGAGGTAGCCCTCGGGGGTGGGAGCCCCGACCGAGTAGGTCCAGGTCACCGCGATGCCTGCCTTGGTCACCTTGACCGTGGGCTTGCTCGGCGCCACAGGGACCGGCTCGGGAACGGGGGTCGGGGCCACCGTCACGACGCCCGACACCACGCGTGCCGTGTCGGCGGATGTCCCCTGCGACCACCACGAGCGCACCGTGCCATCGGGAAGGACGACGGCGTCGGGATCGAAGGCGCCCTGGCCGGGGGGCGCGTTGTAGACCGGAACATCCGCGTCGAAGTCCCACTCGATGCCGTCCTCGGACGTACCGACGTACAGCTTCTGGAAGAACGGACCGGACGACTTGCCCGACGGGAAGTCGGCGGTGAACATGAGCCAGCTGCGCTCACCGAGCTTGACGACGGACGGGTCGACGAAGTCCTTGGGCGTGATGAGCCTGTTGGTCGGAGTCCAGCTCAGGCCATCCGGGGAGGTCGCCATGTACGTCCCGTGCTCGATACCCACGCCGCCGCGGACGTAGTAGAGCCGGTACTCGGAGCCAGTGAAGACGACATTGGGTACGCCGCACCCGAGATCATCAAGCAGCGTGGTCGGCTGCGGCGCCCAGCGGACGAGATCCGTCGAGGTGGCGTAGCGCAGTTCCTTGCCACTGCACGGCTGGTTGCCCGTGCCCGCACGGTAGACGTAGTACATCCGGTATTCGCTGTCGCCCACCCTGACGACGGTCGGATCGAAATAGGGGCCCGTGGGCGTCGATGCACCGGAGACCTCGGTCCAGCTCTCTCCGTCACGTGAGGAGTACACGCCGATGCGCATACCCGTCGTATAGAGGTAGTACGTCGAGGTGCGTTCGTCGTAGTAGACATCAGGAGACACGCTCACCACCGACGAGGTTGGTCCGGCGGTGAGCGAGATATCGGCGGGCACGAGCGCCTGGGCCGGAACCGCCGCGACGACGACGAGCGAGAGCACGAGTGCCGCGGAGATCGCGACCGGGGAGAATCGACGCATGCGCGGAGTGTAGGCGCACATCGCCACCCTGGCCGTCCGTCGCCTACCCTGACCTCCGTGACTACCGGCCGCATCGTGCTCATCACCTTCGCGGCGATCCTGCTCGCACTCGGCGTCACGGCCGCCGCCCAGGTCGCATCCGCGATCGCCGATGGCAACGCCCGCCAGGCTGCGCTCGACCCCTTCTATACGCCGCCGAGCCCACTGCCCGGGGATCCGGGCACGCTCATCCGGACCGAGCCCCTGGACTTCGCCGACCCGGCACAGGTGACCGAGGTTGACGGGGGTACGGCGTACCGCATGCTCTATATCTCGGCCCGGCCCGATGGCACCCCTGCGGCGTCAGGCGCCATGGTCTTCGTCCCCGACTCACCCGCTCCTGCGGAGGGACGACCGGTGCTGGCCTGGGCGCACGGCACCGTCGGCATGGGCGACTCCTGCGCTCCATCGCGCACACCGCGCGGCATCGCCGACATGGACGTTTGGCTCGAGCAGGCGCTCGCCCTCGGCTGGATCGTCGTGGCGACGGACTACGTGGGCCTGGGCACACCCGGCGATGAGCTCTACCTCGTGGGTCAGGCCGAGGCCAATGACGTGGTGCATTCGGTGCAGGCCGTGCGCGCCTGGGATATCGCACAGGCGGGTGATCGCTACGCCGTCTACGGCCACTCGCAGGGCGGCCACACCGCACTGTGGACCGGGCACCTCGCCGCCGACATCGACCCCTCGCTCGAGCTCGTCGGAGTCGCCGCGGCGGCGCCCGCTGCGCTGCTGCCGGAGATCGTCGGCGTGCAGTGGGACACCGCAGCGGGCTGGGCGATCGGGCCCGAGGCGCTGGTGGGCTGGCGCTATATCGATCCGTCGCTTCCGATCGCGGGTGTGCTCACCCAGGCCGGCCTGGACAGTGCCGATCGGCTTGCGCAGGAGTGCATCGAGCCTGCCGCGCTGGAGGGATACCTGCGCACCGACCTCGGCCAGGACTTCTTCTCGATCAACCCCGCGGATGCGCCCGGTTGGGAGCAGATCATCGCCGATCAGACCCCGCCGCCCTTGCCCGCCGCTATGCCCGTCTTCGTCGCCCAGGGCACCGCGGACGAGGTCGTGCTCGCCTGGCCCCAGGCGATGCTCCAGGAGCAGTGGTGCGAGGCGGGATCCGCAATCTCGGTGGACTGGCTGGGCGGCGTCAATCACATGAAGGCCGCCATCGTCGCCGGCCCTGAGGCCATCACGTGGATCGCCGACCGCTTCGCCGATCGTCCGGCACCGCGCACATGCGACGTGCCTCCTCCGGTCGCGCCGATGCCTCCGACACAGGCGCCACCCGCCGACTAACTAGGCGTTGGGATGACCCAGCGCCTCGAGTACGGCGCGCTTGCCCTCCTTGCCGCTACTCAGCATGCCGAGCGCCCCGCTGACCTTCACCGACTTGGCACCGTCGTCAAACGTGACGAATCTGTTGACGCCGAGAGTGTCGAAACTCAGCGAGGTACGGGCGCGATCGAACTCCGCGAGGACCCGCGTCGGCCCCGTGCCTGAGGCTGCATTGCCCTGCCAGTCGCCGATGACATAGCGGCGCTCGGTCACCATGACGATGAGCACGGGCGTCAGGCCCTCGGCAGCGGCAGCGACCTCGCGGGCAGCGTGCATGCCGGCATAGGCGGTGGCGCCGGTGAGGGCTCCTCCGGCAACGGCGCCTGCGACCTCGCCCGCGACCGATTCGACGGCGGATTCGGTGAACTCCTCCTTGGCGACTTCCGCCGCGATCCCACCCACGGTCGCTCCTCCGGCCGCCCCCGCGATGCTCGCCGCAATCGCGCTCCCCGCGCTGAAGATCCCCGCGGCGAGGACCGGCTCGTCGAGGAAGGCCGTGCCCGCTTCGCGGAGTTGCGCCGCTGACGTCATGCGTCGTACCTCTCGTGGACCAGACAGAAGGGATGGCCCGCCGGATCGAGGAAGACCCGGAAGGCTTCCGGGGAGGGCTGCACGTCGTGCGTGACCGCACCCAGCGCCCGAACGGCGGCCTCGCCCGCATCGAGATCCGGCACGGTGAAATCCAGGTGCATCTGCTGCGGATGCTCCTGGCCTGGCCACTGCGGTGGCCGGAAGTCCGCCACCTGCTGGAAGGCAATGGTCACTCCGCCATCGGCGGCGAGCTGCACCCACTCGGGGTAGTCCTCATGCGGAGTCGTCTCCGGCCATCCGGTGATGGCCGAGTAGAAGCGCGCAAGCGCGCGCGGATCCGGGCAGTCGATCGCGACGAGTTGGAAGCGCGCGACCGCCATCACGCCTCCGGTGCAGTGAGTGGGCCCGATTTCGCCTGCGGGAAGTAGTCCTGCCCGATGCCGGAGCTGCGCTTGGGGATCATCACCGTGCGAATCCAGGACACGACCTCGTCACCGTCCTGATTGAGACCGCGGGTCTTCATCGTGATGATGCCCATCTCCGGCCGAGAGGAACTCTCGCGCTTGTCGATGCAGATGCTCTCGGCGTAGATCGTGTCCCCGACGTACACCGGATGGGTCAGCTTGATGTCCGTCCAGCCGAGATTGGCGACGGCGTTCTGACTCATATCGATCACCGAGAGTCCGAGTACCAGCGCGACCGTGAAGCCGGAGTTGACGATGATGCGCCCACCCGTGATGGGGTTGGACTGCGCGAGGTGCGCATTGAAGTGGTTCTGATTGGTATTGCACGTGAGCAGCGTGAACCACGTCGAGTCCGCCTCGGAAATCGTGCGACCGAAGGGGTGCTGGTAGGTGTCGCCGACGGCGTAGTCCTCGAAGAATCGCCCCAATTGGGCGGGATGCACGGTGGCCATGGCCTCATCCTGCCGAAGGATCGGCCCCTCGCCCTCCCGGGGGAGGCCGGATGGCCTCATCGGCCGCCGCGGGTGACAATCGACCATGACCTCCGAGGCTCCCGCGACCGCCGACGCCGACGCATCCGTGGAGGCCGCCGCACGCGTGGGCTCCGCCGTCCAGTCGGTGATCTCCGGCAAGCCCGAGACGGTGCGCCTGGCCGTCACTGTCCTCCTGGCCGGAGGCCACCTCCTCATCGAGGACGTGCCCGGTGTGGGCAAGACCATGCTCGCCAAGTCGCTCGCGCGCGCCCTGGGCTGCTCGGTACGCCGCATCCAGTTCACCCCCGACCTGCTGCCGGGTGATGTCGTCGGCGTGAGCGTCTTCAATCGCGAGACGCGCGACTTCGAGTTCAAGCCGGGTGCGGTCTTCGCCAACATCGTCCTGGGCGATGAGATCAACCGCGCCTCCCCCAAGACGCAGTCCGCGCTGCTGGAGTGCATGGAGGAGGGTCAGGTCACCGTCGATGGCACGACGTACCTCCTGGGTCGCCCCTTCATGGTCATCGCGACGCAGAACCCCGCCGAGATGGAGGGGACCTACCCGCTGCCCGAGGCGCAGCGCGATCGCTTCATGGCGCGCGTGCACATGGGATACCCGGATCGGTCGTCGGAGATCCGCATGCTCCAGGCCCATGGCGCCGACGATCCGCTCGACTCCCTCGCGCCGGTGACCGACGCGGCCGAGGTGCGCGACATGATCGACGCCGTCCGTCAGGTGTACGTCGCGCCTGCGATCGACGCCTACGTCGTCGACTTCGTCGCCGCCACCCGCAGTCACCCGCATGTGCGGCTGGGTGCCTCGCCGCGTGCCGCCCTGCACCTGCTGCGTGCCGCCCGTGCCTCAGCGGCACTTTCCGGCCGCGCCCACGTGCTCCCTGACGACGTCCAGAGGCTCGCGGGCCCCGTGCTCGCGCATCGCCTCGTGCTCACCACCGACGCCCATCTCGCCCGCACGAGCGCCCAGGACATCGTGGCCGAGATCGTCACGCGCGTGCCACTGCCTTCGAGCGCGTGAGGCTGCGCGGATGAGACGGGCCCTCGCCGCCCTCACCTTCCGGGGCAAGGCCCTCATCGCGGTGGGCCTCGGCCTCGGCGTGGGCGCCGCCCTCTCGGGGCAACGCGACGTCCTGCGCATCGCCGTACTCCTCCTCGCTCTCCCGCTCATCTCGACGTGGCTCGCGTCGCGCACGCACTTCCGCCTCGGCGCTGACCGCACCATCAGCCCGACCCACGTGCCCGTCGGCAGCACCGCGCAGGCGACGCTCACCGTGACCAACCTCGCGCGCGGGCGCACCGGCACCCTGCTGCTGCGCGAAGACGTGGACCCCCGGCTCGGACCGCCTATCGATCGCGTGCTCGAGCACGTCGAGCCAGGCGGATCGCGATCGACGACCTTCCCGCTCGAGGCATCGCGCCGGGGACGCTTCGAGGTGGGTCCGCTGGCGGTCACGGCCATCGACCCCTTCGGGCTCGTGCGCCTCACCCGGTCCTTCCGCTCGACGCAGAGCGTCCTCGTCGTGCCTCGTGTGGTCGCCCTCGAGGGCTCGGTCGACGCCGACCGGCGCGGTCGTGGTGATCGTGCCTCCTCCGCGCTGAGCTCCGGCGGAGACGACGACGTCATCCCCCGCGAATACCGGCCCGGAGACGACCTGCGCCGGATCCACTGGCGCGCGTCCGCACACGGCGATGAACTGCTCGTCCGCCGCGAGGAACAGCCCTGGACCCGTCACGCCACCATCACCGTCGACGTCACCGCCGACGGTGTGGGCGGACCTCAGTCACCCCTCGAGATCGGCCTGAGCATGGCGGCGAGCGTGGCCGCGCACCTGATGTCACGCGGCTGGTCCGTGCGCCTGGAGACCCTCGATGGCCGCTGCCTGGTCGCGGCAGCCGAGGGTGCCACGGGGCAGGCGCGCGTGCTCGAGGTGCTCGCCACCGTGGCCTCGGCACCGCGCCAGGACGGCACTCCCCTGCGCACCGGGTCCGACCTCTCCGTGATCGTCATCCCCGGGATCGACCCGGCTCTGCGCCTCGTGCCCCCCGTGCACCATCGCTCACTCGCCTTCGTCGTCGACCTCAACTCCTGGGGCCTCACCGGTCTCGACGCCCGCGACTCGCTCGAGCGCCTGCGCGCCCAGGGCTGGCACGCCGCCACGATCACCGCGGCACCCGAGAGCCTGCCCGCCGCATGGCAGTCCGCCATCGATGACGCGACCCTCACGGCGATGCGATGACAGGCGCACTCGCGCGGATCCGACCCGCGGCGACGATCGCGGCGGCCATCGCCACGATGACGGCCTCGCTGAGCGTCGTGCCGCTCTTCGACTCAGGACGCTGGATCGTGCCCACCGCCCTCGCCATCCTCACGATGGCCGTCGTGGGCGCCTTCTCGCGCGCGGTCGCCCTGCCCGCTCCCCTGCAACCGATCCTGCAGGTCATGGCACTGCTCACGCTGCTCACGGTGATGTTCGTCCAGCCGGCTGCGGCACTGGGGATCTTCCCCGGGCCCGTCGCACTCGGCGAACTCCAGGAACTCACGCGCGCGGCGCTCACCGAGGCCGAGGCCGCGCTCGCTCCGGTGCCGACGACCGACACGCTGCTGCTGCTCTCCGTCGGGGGCATCGGTCTCGTGGCGCTCACCGTCGACACCATCGGCGTGACGCTGCGCCTGCCCGCGCTGGCCGGAGTGCCACTGCTGCTCGTCTTCGCGCTCCCCGCGGCGGTCATCCGCGGCGGCGTGCCGTGGTGGCTGCTCCCCCTCGCCGTCATCGGCTGGCTTCTCCTACTCGCGGCGGATGCCCGCGATGACGCACGCTCCTGGGGCCCGCTCCTCACACGTCGACCGGAAGCGCGCGCGGATGGCCGCTCCGGACCCCGCGCGCATCCACGCGTGCCCCGACCGCGGGCGTCCGCCGCGGGTGCCGCGATCCAGGTGGCCCTCGTCGCGGTGCTCGCTGCCCTGCTTCTCCCCACCGTGATCCCCGGTCTGAGCGAGCCGGTGTGGGTCAGCCCGACCGGTGACCGGCCCGGCATCGGTGGTCAGGGATCGGTGAGCGTGGACCCCTTCGCCTCGCTGCGGCGCGATCTCGTCGACAACCCCGAGCGCGAGGTGCTGCGCTACCGCACGACGAGCGCTGAGCCCGGATACCTGCGCCTGGTGAGCCTGGACACCTTCGACGGCGTCACCTGGCGCGCGAGCGATGCACCGATCCGCGTGCCCATCACCGACCCTCTCGGGCCGCCTGACGTGCGCGATGCCGATCGCATCGCTGAGTCCACCTGGGATGTCCGCATCAGCGATCTCGACAACGCCCAACTCCCCGTCCCCTACGCCGCATCGGCGATCACCTCGCTCGAGGAGCCGCTCGACGAACGCTGGACCTGGGATCCGCAGACACGCACGGTCGGGGGCGTCGGGGTGTCCAGTCGCGACTCGGCGTACTCCGTGCAGTCCTACGACATCGATCCCTCGCGCGCGCAGCTGCGCGATGCCAGCCGCCGCGCCCCCGATCCGCTCCTGCCCTACCTCGCGCTGCCGGAGGGCCTCACGCCGCAGCTCGCTGCGATCGCCGACGAGGTGACGGCCGGTGCGCAGACGCCCTATGCGCGCGCCGAGGCGCTGGTCGACTTCTTCACGGAGAACGGCGGCTTCTCCTACAGCACCAACGTCGTGACACCACCGGGTGCCGATCCGCTCGAGTCCTTCCTCGAGGAGCGCATCGGCTACTGCCAGCAGTTCGCGGGCACGATGGCACTCATGGCCCGCGCGGTGGGCATCCCCTCGCGAGTCGTCGTCGGCTTCACGGGCGGGCGCCTCACCGACGACGGCGAGTACGTCGTCCAGGCCCGCAACGCCCACGCCTGGCCGGAGCTGTGGTTCGACGGCCTGGGCTGGGTGTGGTTCGAGCCCACGCCCCGCATCGGCGCGGGCGTGGTCCAGCCGGACTACTCACGCGAGCGCGCCGATCGCGATACCCCCGAGGCGCCGGAGCCGAGCCAGGCTCCCGAGCCCCAGGCGCCCGATGTCGCCGCACCGGCGACGGGCAACGCCACCTCCGGTCCGCCGCTGCTCGTCATCGTCGGCGCCGCCGCGGCCCTCGCGATCCTGCTCGCGCTGCCGACGGTGATCATCGCGTGGCGGCGACGCCGGCGTACCTCGCTCGTGGACGCGCGTCAGCGCATCGAGGCGACCTGGCGCGATCTGGGCGACAGCATCACCGATCTGGGCTGGCAGTGGTCGGCAGCCGCGACGCCGCGCGAGGCAGCGAATGCACTCGCCCGTCAGGTGCGACTGGGAGAGCCCGAGCGTGCAGCCATGCGCCGGCTGGTGTGGTGGATCGAGCAGGTGCGCTACGCACCGCCGAACGTCGACGTGGTGCCACCGACGCCTGCCGAGTTGCGCGCCGATCTCGCGCTGCTGCGGGGTGCGGCCGAGCGCGCGGCCGTGCGGTCCCGCCGGATCCGGGCACGGCTGCTGCCCGCGTCGCTGTGGGGCGGTGGATTGCGCGAGAGCGCGGTGGTCGGCGAGAAGGTGCCGACGAAGATCTAGGTAACGAGGCGCGTTACTGGGGGCCGTCGTCGCGGCGCTTGCGCCAGCGATCCTCGAGCCGGTCCATGAAGCCGGACGACTGCTTCGGCGCCTTGCGCGGAGCAGCACCACCGGGTGCGGCACCGGGCGTCGCACCGGGTGCGGCCTCTGCGTCTGCGGCGGCGGCCGCGGGGCGGCCACGCAGTCCGAGGTAGGTGAGGGTCGCGCCGACGACCATGATCACGAAGCCGGCGACGCCAAGCGGAATGAGCGGCAGGATCGCGCCGAGCATGAGGAGCGTGATGCCGCCGAGGAGGACGAGGACACCGAAGGCGGCGCGGCCGCGGCTGGCCCGACCGGCCGACGCGCTGCGCAGGGAGGTCGCGAACTTGGGGTCCTCCGCGTAGAGGGCGCGCTCCATCTGCTCCAGCAGACGCTGCTCGTGCTCGGACAGTGGCACCGCTGACCTCCCCTCGTGGGTTCTCTCACAGGATAGGCGGCACAGGCCGGTCTGGAAACCCGGCGGGTCGATTTGCCCTGTCCGGGCCGCCCGTACCTCCCTGGCCTAGGGGGAAATCGGGACCGGTCCCCTCAATCCGGGTCGTCCTCGACCCACAGGCGGGCGGGGCGCACGACGTCGTGCCCGAAGCGATCCCGCAGTCGGTCGGCGGCTACCTCGGCGGCCCGGCGGTCGATCGGGGAGGCGGTCAGGCCGTCGTCGAAGAGGAGCTGCTCGGTGCTGCCCTCGCGGTCTACGAGGCCCTCGAGGCGGACGCCGACGAGACGGATGCGGGCGCGCTGGAGGCGCAGGGCGGCGTAGAGATCCACGGCGGTCTCGTAGATGACCTGGCCGACGTCGGTGCCGGTGTCGAGGGTGCGCGAACGCGTGATGGTGGTGAAGTCGGCGAAGCGGATCTTGAGTACGACGGTGCGCCCGCGGATCTCGTGACGTCGGGCACGGGCGGCGACCTTCTGCGCGAGGCGGAGGATCTCGCGGGCGATCACCTGGGGGTCGTCGATGTCTCGGGCGAAGGTCTGCTCGTTGCCGATGCTCTTCTCCGCGGCATCGGGCACGACCGCGCGGTCATCGCGCCCCCAGGCCAGGTCGTGCAGACGCTGGCCGGATGCCTGGCCGAGCGCACGGACGAGGGTGTCGACCGGTGTGTGGGCGATGTCGCCGACCGTGCGCAGGCCGAGCGAGGTCAGGCGCTCCTCGGTGCGCTCCCCCACTCCCCACAGGGCGCCGACGGGCAGGGGATGCAGGAACGCCGTGACCTGGTCGGCCGGGACGACGAGCAGTCCGTCGGGCTTGATCTGGGTGGAGGCGAGCTTGGCGATGAACTTCGTCGGCGCGACGCCCACGCTGCAGGTGATGCGCTGCTCGTCGTAGACGCGTGCGCGGATGAGCTCGGCAATCGCCGTGGGCGAGCCGAGTCGCCGCAGCGCGCCGGAGACGTCGAGGAAGGCCTCGTCGAGGCTGAGCGGTTCGACGAGCGGGGTGATGGAGTTGAAGAGCGCCATCACCCCCGCGCTCACCTCGGCGTAGCGCTCGTGATGCGGCTCGATGACGATGGCATCGGGGGCAGCGCGTCGCGCACGCGACATCGGCATGGCGGAGTGCACGCCCATCGCGCGGGCCTCGTAGGTCGCGGACAGGACGACACCGCGCTGACCGCCACCGACGATGACGGGCTTGCCGCGCAACTCGGGTCGCGTGACGAGTTCGACGGAGGCGTAGAAGGCGTCCATGTCGATGTGGAGGATCGTGCAGCCGGTGTCGTCGGTGCCGAGGCCGGTGGCTCCCGGGACACGGCGCAACTGGCTGCGGCTCACGTGAGCATCCTTCCCTGGATAGGGCTGGCGGCTACCACCCGCTGCTCCCGGGACTGGAGTGCCAGAGTTTCGACGGCGCGTGCTTCGACGGCGCGTGCTCGGACGACGTGGGGCGCCCCTGCCGGGGCGGCGACGACCCGGTGTCGGCGGGCTTGATGTCGGCGTAGGGCGACTGCCGGAATCCGCTTGCGTGCACGAGCACGCGCCGGGGCTCCTCGGGACGCACGGGACGGGGGGATGCCTCGAGCATCGCCGCGATCGCGTCGAGGCCGCCGGTGGACCACTCCTCGTGGACGTGGCCGAGGTCCCAGGCTCCGGTGGCACGCAGCGAGACCCCGCGCGGACCGGTGCGGCGCAGCTCCCCGCGCACGAGCAGCATCCAGGAGCCGAAGACGGTCGAGGCGTAGGGACCCTGCACGTCATCGAAGAAGGCGGCATCCAGCGGCCCGGTCGCATCGTCGAGGGTGAGGAAGATGACCCGACGCCCGCTGCGCACCGGCGGTGTCTGCACCGCGGCCTTGACACCCGCGACGAGGATCTCCGCCTGCGACCGCAGGCCGAGGAAGTCGCGACTGCGCACCAGGGGCGGACGCAGCGCCGACAGAGCATCGAGCATCGGCGCGTAGAAGTCGACGACATGGTGGCTGACGTCGAGGCCGAGGACCTCGAGCTCGGTGCGCACCCGGTCAGCCGGGCCGAGCTCCGGTAGTCCGGTGACGATGGGGGCGGCGTCGCCGGAGAGGCTGTCGAAGGTGAGCTGCTCGACCTCGCTCTCGGTGCGCGCGCGACGCGGAGCCCCCCGGGCGAGGTCGGCGACCTGGAGCAGCAGGTCGCGACGTGTGACGCGCCCACGGCGGCGTACTCCGCTGTCGCGGATCCCGTGCAGGGAATCGAATGCGCCGGCGAGCACGAGCCGCTCGACGACGGGCTGGCTCACCGCGGCACGGTGCCAGAAGTCGGCGAGGGACGAGTAGGGACGGCGCTCGACGATGCGCTCGATCTCGGCCTCAGCGATGCCCTTGACATCGGCAAGGGAGATCCGGATGGCGTAGGTACTCGCAGGCGATGGGCTGCCCCCGTTCAATTCGCCGCCCTTATCGACACTTATGCCGCCGGAGATGTGTCGATAAGCGGGGCGAATTGACGCATCGCCTTCGCCGGCATCGCCCATGCGCTCGACGGCGTACGTCGCCTCCGATCGATTGACGTCGAGACCGAGGATCGCGATGCCGAGGCTGCGCGCGTCGTCGAGGATGAGGCGCTTGGGATACATGCCCGGGTCATGGGTGAGCACGCCGGCGAGGAACGCCGCCGGGTGGTGCGCCTTGAACCACGCCGACTGATAGGTCGGCAGGGAGAACGCGGCGGCGTGGGCCTTGCAGAAGCCGAACGACGCGAAGGCCCGCAGCACCTCCCACACCCGCTCGACGGTGGGCAGGTCGTATCCGTGGGCGAGGGCTGCGGGGTAGAACCACGCACGCACGTCGTCCTGGCCCTCGGGCGAGCCCATGCTGCGACGGGTTTCATCGGCCTCGGCGAGGGAGCAGCCGGTCATGGTGGCGACGATGCGCAGTACCTGCTCGTGGAAGACGACAACGCCGTAGGTCTCGGTGAGGATCGGGCGCAGGTCGTCGTGGATATAGACGGGATCGGCCCAGCCCTGCCGTGCGCGCAGGAAGGGGGTGACCATGTCGGACTTCACCGGGCCGGGACGGAAGAGCGAGATGTCGATGATGATGTCGTTGAAGTTGTCAGGGGCGAACTTGCCGATGAGCTCGCGCTGGCCGGGCGACTCGATCTGGAAGCAGCCGAGGGTACGCGTGGACTGGATGAGGGCGTACGCCGCGGGATCGTCGAGCGCGACGGCATCGAGGTCGATGCGCTCACCGTCGACGCGCTCGACCTCGGCGACCGCATGGGCGAGGGCGGACTGCATGCGTACGCCGAGGACGTCGAGCTTGAGTAGGCCGAGGGTCTCGACATCGTCCTTGTCGAAGGAGCTCATGGGATAGCCCTGCGCACTGGGCTCGACCGGCGTGCGGTCCCGGAGCGTGGCGTCGGAGAGGAGGACGCCGCACGGGTGCATGGCGATATGGCGCGGCAGGCCGTCGAGTCCCTCGACGAGATCCCAGAAGTGGTCGAGTTCGCCGCGCGCGGTCATGCGGCCGAGCCCCGAGTCGCGTAGCTCGGGGAGGTCGACCAGAGCCTGGCGGGCACCGCGCGCGCGGATGTGCGGGAAGGCCTTGGCGAGGGCGTCGATCTCACCGGGTGGCATGGCGAGGGCAGCGCCGACGTCGCGGATGGCGTGGCGCACGCGGTAGGTCTCCATCATCGACACGGTGGCGACGCGCTCGACGCCGAAGCGCTCGATGATCGCGTCGTAGACCTCGAGGCGGCGTGCGGACTCGACGTCGATGTCGATGTCGGGCAGTTCGCGGCGCAGCGGGGTGAGGAAGCGCTCCATGAGCAGGCCGTGGCGCATCGCGTCGATGCCGGAGATGCCGAGCAGGTGATTGACCAGGCTGCCGGCGCCGGAGCCGCGCGCGGCGACGCGGATGCCGAGACCCCGGGTGAGGTCGACGACTTCGGCGACGGTGAGGAAGTAGGTGGCGAAGCCGAGGGTCGCGATGGTGCGCAGCTCCTCCTCGAGGCGGTGGCGCGCGGCGATGCGCTCGGCACCGCGATAGCGATCGAGGGCGGACTCGCAGCGTGCACGAAGGAGCGCATCGGCGGAGATGCTCTGCCCAGGCGCGACGACCTCGAGCTCGGGGACGACGACCTCGCCGATGCCGAGATCGGCCGGGGTGAGGGCGCACTCCCCCGCGAGATCGACCGCGGCGGCGAGGAGGTCGCGCGCGGAACGCCAGCCCGTGCCCGCGGTGCGGGCGATCTCCTCGGCAAGGTCGGCCATGAAGCCGGTGGACGCGAGATAGCCCT
Source organism: Actinomycetota bacterium (assembly GCA_046046455.1). Lineage (GTDB taxonomy): Bacteria > Actinomycetota > Actinomycetes > S36-B12 > S36-B12 > Mxb001. The sequence goes on from JBJOJS010000026.1 coordinate 18,713, forward strand.
GGGCATTGGGCCGGTCGCGGTGGCGCTCGTCGAGGGCGACCAGACGGCGGGTGGCGTCGAGGACATCGACGATGCGGCCCTGGCGGGGCTCGGCGTAGCGCACGGCATGGGCGAGCACGGGCGTGATGCCGCGCTCGCGTGCCCAGCCGAGCATGCGCGCGGCGACGGAGGTGGAGAGGGTGCCGCTGTAGGCGCGATGGCTCACGATCTCGATGCGCAGGGAGTCGCCGAAGATCTCGCGCCATGGCGCGACGAGCGCATCGGCACGGTCGGGACGGCGTGCGGCGAGGGCCTCGGCTACGGCTGAGTGCGGTCCGAGCAGGGCGATGAGACCGTCGGAGTGCGCGGCGATCTGGTCGAGGGATACCGCGACGGAGCGCGCATCGGATCGAGGACCGGATCGTGTGTCGACATGATCGTCTGCACGCGCGGCGTGCATCGCGCTGATGAGTCGGCATAGCGACGACCAGCCACGACGATCGCGGGCGAGGAAGACGGCGCGTGGATGGCGGGGGTCCACCCACGCGCCGCCTCGGGCAGGGCTCGCGCCCTGCGCAGAGGTGCTACCTACCCCGTCGGGTAGGCGCTCCCCTGTGCTCGGAGGACGGGCGGCCGGAGGCATAGGCCGCCCCGCTCCACCGACGTATCGGGGGTCTGCGTATCGGGGATCGGGCAGGTCGAGGGCCAGATCGGCGCCGAGTACCGGCGTGATGCCGGCCGCATCGCAGGCTTGGACGAAGCGCACCGCGCCGTAGACGCCATCGCGATCGGTGAGCGCGAGCATCGACTGGCCATGCTCTGCGGCGCGGGCCACGAGGTCGGCAGGCATCGAGGCGCCGTGGCGCATCGAGTAAGCCGATGCCACGTGGAGATGGGCGAAATCCACGGCACGTGCCTCACCCCGTCGCCGGCAGGGACTGCTGCCGGTCGATGTGCAGCAGGGTGCACACCTGGTCGTGGAAGGTCTCGGCATCGCGCAGTAGGTCATCGGCCTCGCGCTGGGTGACGACACGCAGGCCGGCCTCTGCCGCCGAGCGCTTGGGTGCGCTCGCGGCGAAGAACTCCGCCCACTCGGTGAATTCCGGGGCGATTGCCGGGAGCACCGCCCACACGCTGCGCAGGCGTGCGCGGCCCTTGGCCGGCTGCGCACGTGCGGCGAGCACGGCGGCTGCGGAGCGCAGCGCCGACAGATGCGCACCGACGTAGCGCTCCTCGGCGGTCTCGGCGTACGTCGCCTCGACCAGGCCGCGCTGGGCGGCAGCGAGCAGGTCAGCGCTCGGAGTGGTGACTCTCATCGCAGCTCCCATCGGTCAACTCCCATCAATCGGCGTGCAGGTCAGTCGGCGTGCAGATCAGTCGGCGATGCGGCGCAGGGTCCAGCCATCGCCGACGCAGGACAGGTCGTAGATGCCCGGCTGTCCGGACCTCCGACTGCGGGTGCGGGCCTCGACCCGCCAGGTGTGGGTGTCGGCATCGGTCCGCTCCGGGGCCCGCCACCAGGAGGCTCCGGTCACCCAGTGGCCGAGGACGGAGGTGACGACGTACCCCTGGCCCTGCCAGGTGAAGCGCAGGGGGCGTCGGGCCGCAAGGGCCACTCCCGTCACAGGAGCGGCGTACTGTCGAGCCATGGGCACCTCCTCGGGGTGAGTATTCGAACAGATGTTCGAAAGATAGACCGGGGGTCCGACAGCCGTCAAGGCCCCCTCACATCGCCTGCCAGCCCCGGGTCCGGACCCAGGCCGCCTTGGTGACTTCGTTGGCGGCCACGTAGGCCAGGGCGAGCCCGCCTAGGGCGCCGAGCACGGCCAGCGGGATCGGGCCGAGGCCGACAAGGCCGCCGATCGCGAGGAAGGGCAGGGCTCCCCCGAGGGCCACCACCGCAGCCGAGCTCACCAGCAGCGCCGTCCCCGGCCTGCTGCGCCATGCCGGGCGACCCGTGCGCAGCACGAGCAGTGCCGCGCACTCGGTCACCAGTGAGAGCACGAACCACGCGGAACGGAATGTCGTGTCGTCAGCATCGAAACCGAAGCGCAGTACGGCGAACGCCGTGAGATCGACGATCGAACTCACCAGGCCGAAGACGATCATGAAGTTGCGCAGTGCGCGCAGGTCCCAGCGTCGCGGCGACGTCTCCTCATCGACATCGACACGATCGGTGGAGATCGTGAGCGCGGGCACGTCGGACATCAGGTTGAGCAGCAGGATCTGCACGGGCAGCAGCGGCAGGAAGGGCAGGAACGCCGAGGCGATGACGAGCGAGACCATGTTGCCGAAGTTCGCGCTGATGGTGACGCGGATGTACTTAAGCGTGTTGGCGAATGTCTGACGACCGAGGCGGATGCCCTCCGCGATGACCGCGAGATCCTTGGTGAGTACCACGAGCGCCGCCGCATGCTTGGCTGCATCGGCTGCGGACTGCACGGAGATCCCAGCATCGGCGGCACGCAGGGCCGCAACGTCGTTGATGCCGTCGCCGAGGAAGCCCACGGTCTCGCCATTGCCCTGCAGCGCCAGCACGATCCGGCGCTTCTGCAGCGGTTCGATCTCGGCGAAGACCCGCGTCGTGCACACGCTCTCAGCCAGGTGTGCGTCGTCCATTGACTCCAGGTCACGACCGGTGATCACCTTGTCGGTGGGAATCCCTACTGACCTCGCGACATGCGCGGCGACGAGCGCATTGTCACCGGTGACGAGAGCGACGTCGACGTGCAGTGCGCGCAGTTCGCCGATCGCATGCCGTGCCTGCTCGTCGGGGGAATCCATGAAGGCCAGCAGCCCCTCGAGCACGAGATCGCTTTCGTCGTCCCGCGTCGCATCCACACTCCCGCCGAGATCCCGTGTTGCCACCGCCAGCACGCGGTAGCCCTCACCGCTCAGTCGCGTGAAGTGCTCCTCGATCTGCGTCCGCATCAAGGTGTCCAGCGGCTGCGGACCACCGTCGACGCGGATCGACGTACACACCTCGATCACCGAGGCGTAGGCGCCCTTGGTCACCAGCAGTGTCGACTCTCCCTTGCGAACGAGGACGGAGAGCCGACGTCGACGGAAGTCGTAGGGGATCTCGGCGAGCACCCGCGCTGTCGGCACAGGTGTCGCGCGCATGATCGCGGCGTCGAGCGCGTTGGGGTACGCCGCCTGCAGGTGGGCATTGAGGCCCGCCAGTCGCAGCACCTCGTCCGAACGCCGTCCCGACGCATCGAGCGCCTGGTCGAGTGACACCACTCCTTCGGTGAGGGTGCCTGTCTTGTCGCAGCACAGGAGCGTCATCGCACCGATGTCCTCGATCGCGTCTAAGCGCGTGACGAGCACCTCCTCGCGCGCCATACGGCGGGCACCGAGTGACAGCGAGACGGCGACGATCGCGGGCAGGAGCTGTGGAGTGATCCCGACAGCGACGGCGAGGGCGAACATGAGCGACTCGACCATTCCGCGCTGGAGCAGCAGGTTGATCGCGAGGACGATGACGACGAGGACGGCGACGACGCGTGCGAGCAGGAAGCCGAAGGACCGCATCTCGCGCTCGAAACCCGTCGTCACGTCCCGACCCTGGGCCTGCTCGACGAGGGCGCCGAACCGCGTGTCCGCGCCCACCGCAATCACGATCGCTTGCCCGTCGCCGGCAGTCACGTGCGTGCCGAAGAAGACGTGATCAGCGGGCAATGTCGGGCGGTCCGCACCGCGACCGATGCACTTCTCCGCGGGCTCCGCCTCTCCCGTCACTGCTGATTCGTCCACCAGCAGGCCCGTCGCCTGCGTGATGCGCATGTCGGCAGGCACGATGTCGCCCGCACGCAGGATGACCGTGTCACCGACCACTACGTCAGCCAGCGCGACCTCGACCTCCCGACCATCGCGAAGGACATCGGCATGCACCTGCACGCGGCCGAGGAGATCCGCCATCGCGACCTCAGCACGGCGTTCCTGGGCGAAGCTCAGCAGGCCGCTCGCGACGATGATGAAGAGGATGATGGCGCTATCGATCGGATCGCTCACCACGAGCGAGATCAGCGTCGCGATGATGAGGATCACCATGACGGGGCTGGTGAACTGCCTCAGGAGCAGTCGCCATGCGGGGCGCAGATGATGCGCACCCCGAGCCGACTCCATGCGACGAGCGTGCCGGGGCAACGAGTGCTCCCGTGCCGATGACCGGTCAGCATCCGGGCAGGTTCGACAGCACCTAGGCTGGCCGCATGACGACGGCAGCCGAGAAGTGGCGGGAGGACCTCGCGTCCTGGGCGATCCCCGACGAGATTCGCGCGCAGGCGCCGCAGGATCCGTGGATCCACCCGGTGGCGCAGTTCCTCGCACCCGACGGCCCGATCCCCGACTCCCCCGCGCACGCCGCCGCGCGCGATGCCCTTCCCGACGGCGGCTCGGTACTCGACGTGGGCTGCGGAGGCGGACGCGCCGCGCTCGCACTCGTGCCGCCCGCGGGCCTGCTCATCGGTGTCGATCACCAGCAGGGCATGCTCGACGCCTTCGCTGAGGCGGCCACGAAGCGCGACGTCGCGAGCGAAGCCATTCTCGGCGACTGGCCCGACGTCGCCGATGTCGCACCGAACGCCGATGTCGTCGTGTGCCATCACGTCGCCTACAACGTGTGGGAGCTTCCGGCCTTCGTCGATGCACTGTCCGCCCATGCTCGACGACGTGTCGTACTCGAGTTGCCCGTCCGGCATCCGCTCACCTGGATGAATCCGCTGTGGAAGGAATTCTGGGACCTCGACCGACCCACGTCGCCCACGGCGCATGATGCGCTGACGGTGATCCGCGATGCGGGGCACGATGCGCAGCTCGTGGAGTTCGACGACGTCGTGCAGCGCATCCCGCTCGATCCGCGCGCGCAGGCGGAATCCGCGTGCATTCGGCTCTGTCTACCTGTATCGCGTGCTGATGAGGTCGCTGCGGCGGTGCAGGCCGCCGATCGCGGTACGCCGCGCCGATTGGCAGCGATCTGGTGGGACGTGTCGTAGTCATCTGTGGTCGTAGTCATCTTTGTACGACGTTTCGCACGACTTTCGCGGATAACGCGTGATCGGTACGTCGTAGCCACTTCATTGTCAGACTCCCGTCATAGGTTCACGACATGGCCGAGGCATGGGACGACATCACTCCCGCGGAGCATCCGTGGGAGGCCATCGCGCCTGGTCCGCGTCTGGCAGCGGTGATCGCCGCGATCGATCCCGATCACCTCGAGCCTTCCGCTCGTGTGTCGTATCTCAAGGCGACCGATCGGATGATCGGCTGGGCCCACGTGCAGCAGGCACGCGCGTTGATGTCGGTATCCGATGCCGTGAAGGAAGCCACCAGTCCGCGCGCTGGCGCCTCCACCTCGCACCAGTCCTCCTACGTCGCCGACGAGATCGCCGCCGCCCTCCACGTCGCCGCGAGCACCGCCACCGGCAAGGTCAACGCCGCGACCGCGCTCCTGCGCGACTGGCCCAGGCTGGGCGAGGAGGTCGCCTGCGGTCGGCTCACGGTGGCCCAGGCTCGCGAAATCTATGAGGGCGTCTTCGTGCTTGCCGGACATCTGGACGAGGACGGTCTCGACTTGAGCGATCGAGCGGTCGCCGGCATCGTGCGCTTCGCCGGAGGCCTGTCTCCCGCGCGCCTGCGCGAGCGCGTCGCGCGGGTGGTCGCGTCCCTCGATCCCGAGGCGGCCGCGCGCAGGCGCAAGAAGGCGACGCGCGATCTCACCGATGTCTCTATCTGGGCCGAGCCCGACGGCATGTCATGCATCGCTGCCCGCGGGCTGAGTGTCGACGCCGTGGCACTTCACGACACGATCTCGGCGCGAGCGAAGCGGCTGCGTGATGCAGCCGGCGTGGCAGATGATCGCACGATGGGCCAGTGGCGGTACGCCGCACTCCTGGCGGCATTCGCTCTCACTCCTGTTGGCATGCCACCCAATCCGGCGCCATCAGGTGGCGCGTCAGGCGGTCATTCGACTGACATCGCTCCCGGCACGCCCGCCGATGGAGTGGTCGATGGCAGCGCAGGGATTACTGAGAGTCCTCGTCCGACGGTGCGCGTGATCGTTCACCTCGACACCCTGCTGGGTCTCGCCGAGCTCCCGGGCGAGCTCGAGGGCTACGGGCCATTGGATCCCGAGTTGTGCCGCACCCTTGCCGCAGACGCCGACTGGATCCGCTGGGTCACGGACGGAGCCACGGACGTGTTGATCGATGAGGGCAGGCGCCGCTTCCCCGGTGCGCGCCTCGCGCGCTTCCTGCGTGCACGGGACCGCCGATGCAAGCACCCATCGTGCGGTGTGCGCTCACGCAACTGCGACGCCGACCACATGCCTGCGTACGCCGAGGGCGGCCGCACGAGCGCTGCCACGATGGCTCCGACGTGCCCGCGGCACAACCGGGGTCGTGAGGCCTCCGGCTGGCGGATACACGAGGAAGGACCGAGGGATCCCATGGGATCGCCGGATCCGGTGTGGACCTCGCCGCTCGGCCGGCGCTATCAATCCGCGGATCCGCGCGTGCTGTCTCCGGATTACATCCCCCGGCGGACGTGACGGCACCGAGCAGTGGCCACACCCACGCCTCGCTGGGACGGATTAGGCAGCGCGAGCAGCGCCGCGCGTGCGCGCGTACTTAGCCATGCGGTCGAGCGACACCTCGAATGCCTTGCGCGCGACGCCACCCACCGGCTTGGACAGGAAGCCGGGAAGCAGCGGGACGCGGATGTCCTCATCCCACAGCACCGTGCAGGCGGTGTCACCGACGGACTCGACGGCGAGATGCACCTCGCCGGTGAGCACCGGGCCGATCTTGACCACCGTGACCGTCCGCGCGTCCGCGTCCATGGACTCCACGCGCATGCGGTCGGGCAGCGCCAGCGGGCCGAGGCCGGTGGTCGCGACGAACGTCGTACCCGCTCCCCCGTCACCGGACTCGATGACCACGCGCGTCATCGGCACCCACTCGGCGTGACCACGCCAGTCGACGAGTTCCTCGTAGGCGATGCGCCCGGGCAGGGGAAGGTGCTTGCGGACAGTGAAGTGAACGCGTGCCATGTGACCTCCCGAGTCGGCCCTCCACGCTAACCGGTCCGCCGTCATTCCGCCTCTTGAAGAAAACTCGCATTCACTGCATCCAGGAGGGCGCACAGGGGCGAATACCCCTACAGCGACGGTCGACCCGACCGCCCAACCGGAAGGCACAACATGATCCGACCCACACTCGGTCGCGTCGGCATCGCCGCCGCTGCCCTTGCCCTGCCCCTGGGCCTGGCCGCCGTCCCGGCGCAGGCCGCCGACATGGCCACCGTCTCGGTGCTCCACGCCATCCCCGAGGGCGCTGGCGCCGACGTCGTCGATGTCTTCGCCAACGGCGAGCTGCTTATCGACAACTTCACTCCGGGCACTCTCGAGACCGTCGAGGTCCCCGCCGGCACCTACGACCTCGCCGTCTTCGGCGACGGCCAGACTCCTGACGACGCCGAGCCGGTCCTCGCTGCCGAGGCCGTCGAGGTGCCCGGTGGCGTGAATGCCACGGTCACCGCCAACCTCGACGCTGAAGGAGCTCCCGCGCTCAACGTCTTCGTCAACGACATCAGCGCGATGGCCGCCGGCGAGGCCCGCCTCATCGTCCGCCACATCGCTGCGGCTCCCGCCGTCGACGTGCTCGCCAACGGCGACGTGATCTTCGCCGACGTCACCAACCCCAATGAGGGCGCCGTTGTCGTGCCCGCGGGCGACTACGAGGCATCGGTCAACCTTGCCGGCACCGACACCACCGTGCTCGGACCGGCGGACGTCATGCTCGACGAGGGCACCGTCACCATCGCGTACGCCTGGGGCTCCGCCGAGGAGGAGAACCTCGCTCTCGCCACGCAGGTCATCACCGACCTGTCGTCCGGCCCCGAGGGCGTGCCCGCGGGCGGTGGCTCGACCACCCAGCTGCCGATCATGGCCTTCGGCATCGCTGCGCTCGGTGCGCTTGCGATCGCCGGTGCCGGCGCCCGTCTCGCGGCCACGCGTCGCTAGTCGGCTCGAGCAAGTTGACCTACTGATCCGGATAGATAGGTAGGACGTGTCATGACCCGACCCCGCCCCGCACTCCTCGTGCTCGGCGCCGGCGCACTCGCGCTCGGCATCGGCACCGTGGGGATCGCGACGGCGGGGTCGGGCATGCACGTGGAGTCCGTCGGTGCGCGCCCGGCAGTGACGGCAGATGCCGTCCCGGGCGGTGCGTCATCCGACAGCACCCTCAGCGAGACGAGCGCAGCACCGTCCGACCCGG
>JBJOJS010000095.1:0-67500 GCA_046046455.1 Actinomycetota bacterium
CGACCGAGCAGGTCGGTGTGCGCACACAGCGCGTCATCGACCGCTGCATGCCCGAGATCGTCGCCGGCCGCGATTGCCTGCTCGTCGCCCACGGCCACCTATTGCGCATGCTCACCGCGACGTGGCTGGGCCTGCCCGCTCGGGACGGCAGACTCTGGGCGCTCAGCGCGGGCGGCTTGTCCGTGCTGGGCTGGGAGCGGACCCAGGCGGTCATTTCACGCTGGAATATCTGACTGCTCCGCGCGCCCTGGGGCCGGATCGACTCCAGCCCCCCACACTGGCCCCATGGCCATCGCCGTCGAGCTCAGCCCTGACCTCTCCAAGCAGATGCGCGGCCTGCGCCGCCTCAATCTCATCGCCGGATTCGCTCACCTCGTCCAGATGATCCTGATCCTGGTCCTGGCGACGGACTTCACGCTGCCCATCACAGCGTCGTACATGGAGGGCCCTCCCGGCACTCCCCTGTCGGACCCGGTGACACTCGTCGACGTCCGCGTGGCCTGGGGCGTGGCGGCATTCTTCGGCCTCTCCGCACTCTTCCACTTCCTCGTCGCGAGCCCCCTCTTCTACGGCCGCTACGTCGCAGGACTGCTCGAGCGCCACAACTACTTCCGCTGGGTGGAGTACTCCCTCAGCTCCTCGATCATGATCGTCCTCATCGCGCAGATCGTCGGCATCACCGATGCGGCCGCGATCATTGCGATCTTCGGCGTCAATGTCTCGATGATCCTCTTCGGCTGGCTTCAGGAGAAGTACGTCGAGCCCGGCTGCGGCCTGCTGCCCTTCTGGTTCGGCTGCATCGCGGGCATCGTGCCGTGGATCATCATCGTGATCTTCGTGATTGCGCCCGGCTCGACCGGCGGCAACGAAACGCCAGGCTTCGTTTACGGGATCATCATCTCGCTCTTCATCCTCTTCAACTGCTTCGCACTCGTGCAGTACCTGCAGTACAAGCCGGTGGGCAAGTGGGCCAACTACCTGCGCGGGGAGAAGGCCTACATCGTCCTCAGCCTCGTGGCCAAGTCCGCGCTGGCGTGGCAGGTCTTCGCGGGCACGCTCGTGCCCCCCGCCTGATTCCTAGCCCTCGAGCAGAGCCCGCCACTCGGAGTAGGGCACCTGGCCGTTGGGGCTCGACCGCAGTGCCTGCGCGAGGGCGTGCGGCAATGGCTCCCAGTAGGCGGGCATCTGTGCGGCTAGGTCCGGGCTGAGCATGTAGATGAGTGCGAAGTTGGTGATCCAGATCGCTGGCACCATCGGGATGCCCACGTAGGACGTCTCCCATCCGTCCTCGTGCAGGACGATCTGCGCCGTGCCCGCCTCCCTTTGGGAGATCACGCCGTAGACCGCCTCACGCGTGAATGCAGACGCATACAGGCCCTCGAGCACGCTCATCAGGCCGTTGGCCTGGCACCACGTGGTGAGGTAGCCGTCGGGCTTGAGTACGTCGTTGACCTGGCGCGTGGGTGAGTCCGCGTTGGCCGCGCTCATCAGATTGCCCTGCGGATCGACGTAGAGGCCGTAACTGCCGAGAACCACGTCGAACTGCTGCCCATCGACGTCTACCCGCATGGGGTTGCTCCGAGAGTTGGTCAGGATCGCAGCGCTCTCCTTGACCAAGGCGACCGGTGCAGCCTCGCCTCCCACCCCGCCTCCGGACATGAAGAGTTGGTACTGCTGCGGAGTGAGGGCACGCGACGCATCCAGGCCGAGCTCCGCAGCAATACGATCCGCTGCCTCTCGGCCTAGCGGCGCGTTCACCTGCTCCGTGGTCGTGGCCTGTGGAGCGGCCAGGTGAGCGAATCTGGCAGTGCCGACATAGGGCTCCTCGAATCCCGTCTCGACGTACGCTGCCAGCCTGCCCGTACAACCGGTCAGCACCAGGGCCGAGGCCAGTACGCCCAGCAGCGCGAGGCGGGAGTTCCGGTGCGTCGCGCGCGACATGTGGCTCCTCAGATCAATGTGGCCGTCGTGCATATCCCACCACAGCGCAGGCGCGGCGTAGAGTCATTGCATGGCACGCACAGCCGACGACCTCATCGATGCGCGGGGCCCGCGCTTTGCCTCCGTGATCACCGCGGTCGTGCTCGGTGTCGCCCTGATCGGCATCTACACGCCTGCCTTCCCCGTGCTCGTCGGCTTGCAGGCGCTGGTCTTCCTTGTCGGGGCGGCTCTCGGGGTGCGCCGCCAGCCCTACGTCGCCTTCTTCAGCTCCGTGCTTGCCCCACGCCTCGCACCGGCACCCCGGTGGCAGGACCCCACGGCGCCACGCATCGCGCAGGCCATCGCCCTCGTCCTACTCGTCGTCGCACTAGTGGGATGGTTCTTCGGGGGGCTCACCGTTGCAGCTATCTGCGTCGCCGCCGCCTTCGTCGTCGCACTCACGCTCGCGCTGACCGGCTTCTGCATCGGCTGCCAGGGGTACGCCGTCTACCAGGACCTGAAGCGCTCAGCGTCCCCGTAGGGACTCACGAAGCCTCACCTCGAGACGGTCGCGCTGAGGGAAAGTCAGAGGGGACCGGCCTCACGGCCGGTCCCCTCTGACTGCTAGCCCCTGGAGCTATAGGGCCTTGATGTCATCGATCTTCATCAGATACAGCGCGCCACCCTCGACGACGAGGTTGTCGAACGCCGTGATCTGCTCCGGCGACATACCTACCACCAGGTCGGGTCGAGCCACGGAGGGCTTGGCGTGCACCTGGGCATCGAAGAGGAAGTAGCTCGCCTTGTCACCCGGCTCCGCGACCAGACTCGTGATGTCGACGATGCCGCTGGACTCCTCGTCGTTCGTCAGCTTGCCGGGGGCACCGTTGCCGAAGAGCGACGGGTTGAACTGCGCCACGGTCGAGATCTTCTTGGTCGTGGTGTTGTAGGACACGATGCGGGCGATGTGATCGTTGCCGCCCGGATCTTCCTGGATCATGATCGTGCCGTCCGGCGAGATCGACATGTTGTCGGGCTTATTGAGGTAGATCGACTCCTTGCCGTCGAGCACCATCTCGATCGTTGCACCGGCCAGCGGCGTCTTGGCGTCGACGAAGGTGAGCTTCCAGAGTGCACCACCGTCGCGCTTGAAGTTGGTCGCCGGATCAGGGGTGGTGACGGCACCGGCGGACTCGGTCGTCACGAACCAGTAGACATTGGGGTTGCGCGGATCCCAGGCTCCGTCCTCGACGCGGGCGAGCACCGTGCCCACACGGGCGGCAGCAGCGTTCTGGGCGTTGCCCGACTGGTCCCAGCCGACCGTGGCGAAGGTCGCCTTTGCGACCTTGCCCTTGCCGAACTGCGTGCGGAATGCGACGTCATTGGCAAGCGCGTTGCCCGTGTCATCCAGGATCTGCATCACGTAGTTCTTGCCGTTGGTGAAGCCGGCCTTGTCAGCCCAGGTGCCTGCGTCGGTCTTCTTGCCGACGTACATCCACAGCTGGCTGTCGGTAGCCGAACCATCCTCATTGCCCATGACCACCGTGGCGCGACCCGAGTTGGGGGCAGTCACGAGGTTCTCCCAGGCGGCAAGGCCCAGGCGCGGGAGTTGGAAGGCTTCCCCCGCCATGTTGACGGCGAAGGCGCGCGACTCGTCGCCACCCTCCTCGCCCGTGAGGTACACCGCACCGTCGTAGCCGTAGGTCTTGGTGACGATCTTCTTGCCGACCTTCTCCTTGACGGTGGTCAGCAGGGCCCCCGCGGGCACGAGGTCCGCTGAGCAGAATCGGTTGATGCCCACGGTGTGGTTGGGAGTCCCGTAGGAGTCGAGGACCTTGGCTCCCGCCGGAGAGGTGGCCGACGCGCCGTAGGAGTCCGTGGCGTAGTTCCACCAGTTGATCTTCTTGATCAGCTCTTCGCCCTTGGTCACCGTGCCGTCTGCGACGTCCACGGTGAGCTTGGACACGAAGGAGCCGGAGCCACCCCAGGCTCGCTTGTGATCCTTGGCGGGACCGGCCAGCGACAACTCGTGGTTGACGAGGACGGTGAGGGAGCCGTCCTTGTTCTTGTAGACGCCCAGGCCGTCCGGCACACCGGGCAGGGTGAAGTTGCCAATGCGGTCACCGGCCGCGGCGAGCATGACGAGTGACACACCGGTGCCCTTCGCCTGAACGTACTCGGGCGCGGTGCTTCCCGCATACGTGGGCGTCGCCACGGCAGCGAGGCCGACCCCCGAGGCCGCAATGACAGCGGCCACCTTCAACGAGCGAAAATGGGTCACGTGATCCCCTAGTGAACGAAGGCCAACCTCCTTGGCTGACGCGGCAACCCTGGCCGCTGTGTCCTACGCGCAAGGGACTCTCACATGAACTTCAGCGGTCGCGTTTCTGAAGGTACAACTCCCTACGGCGGAGTAGGACGTGCTCTCAAGCCGGACAGTTTGCGCCCCGAAATCTCGTCCAGGGACTTGCCTGCCGGCTCGATCTTGAAGGCCTGCGTGATGATGAGTGCCAGGATGCAGATCCCCGCCATGCCGAAGACGAGGGCAGGGATGCCGATGGCCTCCTGGAGGATCGGGAAGAAGAAGACGCCCAGGGCCGCCCCCAACTTGGCGGCGCCAGCCGCGAAACCGTGCCCCGCAGCCCGGATGTCCGAGGGGAAGATCTCCGCTGGCAGCGCGTATGTCGTCGCATTGGGACCGGCGTTCATGAAGAAGTTGAAAATCGCGAAGCCGAGGAAGACGAGCCCGAGATAGCCCGTGCCCTCGGGGCCCTGGAGTACCGACGACACCCCGAGGATGACGAGGCCGACAGCCATGAAGACGAAGCCGGTCGTCTGCAGGCGAATCCGACCCCATCGCTCCACGAGGAAGATGGCGGCGGCGAAGCCGAGCACGAGGAAGATGTCGAGTACCGCGGTCCACTCGGTCGAAGCGATATCGTCCGCGATGAAGTTGGTGTTGGACTTGTCCTGATTGCCGCCGAAGGCCAGCGCCGCGATCAGGGTGGGCGTGAAGATACCGACCCCATAGGTCGCGATGTCCATGAGGAACCACGGCACGGATGTGAAGATCGTGCGCCTGATCATGTCGGGCTTGAAGAGTTGAGGCTGCCAGAGCGCCTGGATCCCCTCCGATGACTGCTCTGCCTTCTCCCGATCCTTGTCCGTGATGACCACCGGGACGTTCGTGAGCTCCTCGACGACCTTGATCGCCTCATCCTCGTGGCCATTCTGGGCGAGCCAACGCGGACTCTCCGGGACTCTTCGCCTGAGCAGGATGATGACCAGGGCGGGCACGATCCCGAAGCCGAGCATCCATCGCCATGACGTCTCGTAGGGCAGCAGGAGGAGCACACCCACACCCACCAGGGCGCCCAGGAGCATGCCCACCGCCTGCAGCGAGAACGCCGACACCAGCCAACGGCCGCGATTCTTCTGCGGAAGCACCTCGGCGAGATAGGACGCCGCGATCGGGTAGTCCAGCCCGATGGCAATGCCGAGCAGGAAGCGGAAGGCGATCAGCGACCAGGTGTCCCAGGCCACCATGCACCCGATGGAGAACACGACGAACATCCACAGGTCGTACTTGAAGATGCGGCGTCTGCCGAGCTTGTCTCCCAGCGGCCCGAGCACGGCCGCACCGAACATCGCTCCCACGATGGCTGCCGCGGAGATGAGTCCCTTCTGCCACGCGTTGGCGCCGAGATCCTCGGAAATGAGGGGATTGGCCACGCCGATGATGAAGAAGTCGAACCCGTCGAGCATGATGCCAAGGCCGGCAAGGAGCCAGAACTTCTTATGCAGGCGCGTCATGCGCGCCTGGTCCAGCGCCTTGCCGAGGGGAATGGCCTGGGCATCACTCACGGCGACAACCTAGGAAGTCCCACCAGCATGTGGCTAGGCCTCACACCGAACCTTCACCCTCGTCCCCGAATGTTCACCTACTGCGGATCAGCCGAAGCGGCCGTTCACGTAATCGAAGGTGCGCGGGTCCTGCGGCTCACCAAACATCAGGTCGGTGGGGCCGTGCTCCACGATGTGGCCCGGCTGGCCATGCTCGGCAAGGAAGAAGGCACACGTCTGCGACACGCGCTGGGCTTGCTGCATGTTGTGGGTCACGATGACGATGGTGACCTCCTCGCGCAACTCCCCGATCGTCTCCTCGATGCGCCTCGTCGACGTCGGGTCCAGAGCCGAACAGGGCTCGTCCATGAGGAGGACCTTGGGCTTGATTGCCAGCGACCGAGCGATGCACAGGCGCTGCTGCTGGCCGCCGGAGAGGCCGCCACCGGGTGCGCGCAGGCGGTCCTTGACCTCCTTCCAGAGGCCTGCCTTGGTGAGGCAGTGCTCGACCAGCTCATCCTTCTCGTCGCCGCTGGCGTGCACACCGTTGAGCTTGAGCCCCGCGATGACGTTGTCGTAGATGCTCATCGCCGGGAAGGGGTTGGGCTTCTGGAAGACCATGCCGATCTGCCTGCGGGCATCGGTGATGCGGACGTTGGGCGCGTAGATGTCCTCGCCGTCGAGCAGCACCTCCCCCGCGATACGGGCGCTCACCACGAGCTCGTGCATGCGGTTGAGGGACCGAAGGAAGGTGGACTTGCCGCAGCCGGAGGGCCCGATGAGAGCGGTGACCTCCCCCGCGGGCATGAGCAGTGAGACTCGATCCAGAACCAGGTGCGTGCCGAACCAGCATGAGATGTCGATGGCGTGCAGCGAGAAGAGCTGGGGAGCCGCGGCCGTCGAGGTGTCGTCGATCGTCATCGTCATCGCAGTCTTCCGTTCAGAGGAGGTTGGGCAGGAGTCGGAGGGCGCTCATCGATGCCATGATCCCCGCGAAGAACACGATGGGGGCGGCCACGAGCCAGGCCTGCCACTTGCCCCAGCGGATGACCAGCCAGACGGTCGCCACCGCGACGACGAGGAGGAGTTGCAGCCACAGCAGCAGCGGCACCAGGCCGGCAGGGTCGCCGGCCATCGCCTGCTCCGCGGGATCGAGGGCGGCTGCGGTGATGACGCGAGGAGGCGCGGGCTGCGCGGGGGTCACCAGGTCGGCGTCGACGCGCAGCAGATCCGTGGGCATGAAGCGCGGCCCCATGGCCGTCACGAGCGTCAACCGACCCTGACCTGCCGCCACGGGCGCCGGCAGCGGATCACCGGGGCGACGAACCCCGACGACGCGGTACTCCGCAGGGCCCTGACCCGTGGTGGCGACGATGGTCATGCCGGGCTGAAGGATCTCCAACTGCCCGAAGGGTCCACCGAAGGCTGCCTGCCGCCCGTAGATCACCGAGGTGCCGGGCTGGCCGGGGAGCACGGTGTCGCGCTTGTGCCCGGGACCGCTTTGGGTGACGGTCGAGGTCGTGCCCTCGACCACGACCTCCTTCATCCCGAGGTCGGGGATCTCCAGGACGGCCACGGGGGCACCGGGTCGCAGGAGTGCGCCGTTGACATCGGTCTGACCCACCGGGGCAATCGCGTTGGCAAGTTCGCTGCGGAAGTCGGAGTAGAGGACCTCCTGATCACGCGCATGCACGAGCTGGCTCACGATGAGCAGGTTGGCCAGGAAGCCCAGGCAGAGGATCGCGAACGCAAGCAGGACGCTGATCACAAGGAACTTCGGAGACTGCACTACAGACAGGGTCGAGTCGGCGCTGTCTGCCGATCCGGCTTCCACGACCTCAGGCTCGCGATCCATCACGCTCATGATCCCACGCTCACCGATTCGTCGGACGAAATTTCATGGCGCCGTCCGCGCCAGTAGGCGTAGGCAGCACCGAGGATGAGAAGGGCACCCGCCACGAGCGCGATCATCCGCCATGACGAGTCCTCGGAGGTCGGTGACGCGCTCGAGGAGGACGTCCCCGTCAGTGCCACGGCGGTCGGGTCGCTGCCCGTCACTTCCTGAGCGGGCAGAGCGGCATCCTCGGCACCCGGATCTGCGGCGCCCGCACTGCCAGCTGCCTGACCACCCTCTCCTGAGCCGCTGCCCGACTGATCCCTCTCCTGACCCTGCGACCCAGCACCCGAGGACTCCTGGGCCGCATCGGATGTCGAGTCGGATCCCGCATCGCCAGGCACAGTCGCGGAAGACTCCTGGGCAGGGTCGGGAGTGGACACGAACTCCGCCACCGGCGTCGCGGCTGCCCCCAGAGCGACGTAGCTATCGCCCTTGATGCGCAGCGCACCCGTGAAGGTCTGCAGGTCCTGCAGGTCGAGGCGATTGCGACAGGCGAAGACGAGGTCGTAGGTGCCCTTAGGAGTGCTCACGCCATGGGAGACGAAGAACTCCCGCAGGGTACGGGCCAGTGGCACCGCATGATGCCCCGGGTAGATCGCCGGCTCGAGTACAGCGAGCTCCGTGTTGCCGACGGCGTTGCCCGCCGTCACAGGATCGATGCCCGCGCCGCGGACAGCCACGACGAAGGTGACTCCCTGCGAGCACACACCCGAGGTCACGACGTCCATGGGGGTGTCCAAAGTGCCTTCGGCAGGGACGATCGCCAACGTCCCCTCACCCGCTGCGGACGCCGGCGAAGCCCAGGAGAGCACCGCGAAGCACGCGACCGCGGCCGCAACTGCCTTCCTCATCCCGGCTCCTCGTGGTGCGAGTGGGACCGGGGCATGAGATGCCCCGGTCCCACTCGGTGGAACTACTTCTTGGCGATGGTGACACTCGCCGAAGCGGTGCCATCGGTATAGCCGTCCGCCTTGGCCGTGACCGTGACGGTGACCTTCTTACCCTTGTCAGCAGCCGCCACCTTGTAGGTGTTCTTGGTGCTGACGACCTTGGTGCCGACCTTCCACGAGTAGGCGTAGGAGGTGGGCGTGGTCGACCAGGTGCCATTGCTCACCTTGAGGGTCTGGCCTGCCTTGGCCGTGCCGGTGATCTTCGGCTTCGTGACGTTGGTGATCGGCGACGGCGCACCCTCCTTGAACGTGAGGGTGGCTCCGTCGATGATCGTCACCGTGGTCGAGAAGGACGAAATCGCCTTCGGGTCGAGCTTGGCGCGGCACTCCAGCGTGAGGGTGTAGGCCCCACTCGGAAGCTTGGCGTCCTTGTTCTCCGCCTTGACCATGCTGAAGAGCTTGCTCAGCGGTGTGCGGATCGGCGAGGTCGACTCACCGGAGGACCCCGCGGCCGAGAGCGCCGTGTTGCCCACCATGTAGTTGACGTCCTCGTACGTCGGCCCCGTGGAGCCTGGGCCGGGGACGGCGTACTGCACGCCCGCACCCGTCAGCTTGACCACGAAGTGCGTGGCCGAGGCATCGGAGCAGCCGGCCGAGGTGACGACGGATACCGGGTCAGCCCCGGTGCCCGACGACGGCTCGAGCTTCAGCGTGCCCGTGGTGCCCGCACTCGCCGCAGGGGCCACGAGGGCCATGCCTGCGGCAGCGAGTGCGGTGGCAGCCAGGGCCGCTGCGCCCGCGCGCATGATTCGAATGCTCATGTCATTTTCTCCTTGGTCTGCGCGTCGGATTAGCTGCGGCTCGAGGTGTCGCCGCAGGTGGTCGCCAGCACGCCGAAGCCCTGCTGAGCGATGACTGCGGACTGCTTGCACACCAGCGAGTCCTTGCCGACGAAGACCTGGTACTCCTTCGACGCGGTGTCGGTGACCTTCGTGGTCGGGACGACGTTGAAGACGTCGCGGCTGTAGACGCTCGAGGTGTTGAGCAGGGTGGGAGCCTGGTCGCCCAGGACACCCAGCACGCTCATGCCGCGACGATCGGGGGCAGCGCCTGTGGCCTGCGCCTGCCAGACGGCGATCGAGTAGGGCTGGATCTCGTTGGCCTTGAGCTGGCGACCGTCGTGCTCCTGCGTGTACTCAGCCCCGGTGCCGCCCGCCGACTTGGGCTTGAGGCAGGGGTAGGTGCCCGCGGTGATCTGGTCCTCGGTGATGCCGAAGCGACCGAGCCAGTAGGAGCGCGTGCCCGAGCCCGCCTGCGGGAGCACCGGCACGATGCTGGTGTTCTCGCACTTGTAGATCGAGGTGAGCTCGGCGACGCTGAGCGACTTCGGCACCGAACCGTCGGAGCGCACCGCGAAGGTCACAGCATCCTTGGCGAAGGGGATCCAGGTGTAGCCGGTCGGAGACGAGGAGCTCTTCGCCGAGGACGACCGGGCGAACTGGATGCAGCCGTCGCCCGCCTTGACGCTGGCGTCGAGCACCTTGACGCCGTTGCTGGAGCCGTTGGCCGCCGCACGGGTGAAGGTGCACTTGGCGTCGGCCTTGGTCTGGAAGGTCTCGGTCGTGCTCGAGCTCGCGTTGTAGGAGCCGATGACCTTGACGTCGTTGATCTTCACGACCTGCGACAGGGCCTGGACGAGGTCCATGGTCGTGTCCGAGCCGACACCGACGAGGTCGCGGTACTGGGGCGGACCATCCGGGTCTGCGGACGCGGTGGGGATGACGGCCAGCATGAGGCTGAGCGCGCCGGCGCCCGCCGCGGCCGCGATGAGTGCCTTCTTTGCGTTCACTGTGTTCCCTTTCCTTACGGTGTCCGACGCGGTTCCGCGACGGGGTCTGTGGATCCTGCGAGGGCAGGAGTGGTGGAGCGCATGAGCCGCTGGCCCAGCACGGCAGCGACGAGCAGGGCAGCACCTCCGGCGATGAGCAACAGCACAGCGAGGTAGCGGACGAGGCCGACGGGCGTCGTCGGTGTCGTAGGCAGTGCCGCGGCCACGAGCGAGTCATCGACCGACACCGCAGCGGTCTCCTCGACGACGACCTCCTCCTCGGACGTCGTCTCCTCGACCACCGTCTCGGTGTCGCCCGAGGCGTCGGTGGTCTCGGTCACGGTCGTGGTGTCCGTGTACGTCGTATCGGTGTACGTCGTATCGGTATACGTCGTATCGGTTGTCACGTCCGTTGTCGTATCGGTGGTGATGTCCGTCGTCGTATCGGTCGTGGTGTCCGTGGTCGTGCCCGATCCGCCATCGTCGGGAATCGGCTTGCCGGCCTGCTTGACGATCGCCGCGGCCACCTTCGTGGCGGCAGCGCGTGCGTCCTCGGGGAGGGGGACGTAGCCCGGGGGCAGCTGTCCGGTGGAATCGCCCACCACCTGCCCGGGGCCCACGGCGTAGTCGATGAATCGGGCGTACTCCGCCGCAGCGGCCTTCGTGAGGCTCGGCGGCGACGTCATGGCATAGACGAACGAAGCGAGGGGGTAGGCCCCTGCCACCTTCTTGCCGGGGTCGGGCTGCTCGATCTCCTTGACCTCGGTCGGCACAGCGGCAGACCCTGCCTTGCTGATGGACTGGTCCGTAGGGGCGATGTACTCGCCATCCGCATTGCGCAGCAGAGCGGCGTTCAGCGCGAAGCGGCCGGTGAGTGCGGAGTCGGTCAACGTGATGATCGCTCGCTTGCCGGGCTCCTGAGCGGGGGTGCGCTTGTTGCCCGGCGGGATGGCGGTCGGGTCGTAGATGCCCGTTGACAGGGTGTCGCCTCGGCTGGCCGCCCGTGCCCCCGAGTAGAGGTCGGCGGAGTAGGGCACGAGATCGAAGGTGCACATGGGCACGACGCGGTCCGCGTAGGTGACGCACACGTTATCGGCGCGAGGGAAGTCCGAGCGCGGGAACGTCGTCTTCTTGTAGACCGGGTTGATCTTGGTGCCCCAGGGATCTTCCTTGCCCTCGAGGAAGGCCCGGGCATCCTTGTCGGCCCAGATCCACTCCCACACCAGTCGCGCAGTGTCCGAATCACCCGAGGGCGTCATGATGTGCCCGAGAGCGGGGATGCGGAGTTCCTTGAACTGCGGATTCAACTCCAGGAACTCCGGGTCGGTGGCGAGGTCCCAGGGGTTGTCCTCGACGCGCTTGGGGTCAGGGGCGGCGTCGTAACGATAGGTCTGCGTGAGCAGCTTGGCCACGAGACGCTGGTTGAGCTTGATGCCCGCAAGACGCTGGCCGTCACGTGCACGCACGGACTCAGGAGCCAGGCTTGAGGACTGGCTCTCGAGATTGAAGGAGATCGTGACACCCGACAGGGCGATCGGGGCGTAGACCACCGGATGCTGCGGGCTCACCGCCTCGGGGGCTAGGCCGCGCTCGACGAAGGTGAGATCCGGCGCCGGGCTCTGGGACTTCTGTCGAGCGGCTTCATCGCTCAGGGCCACGAAACTGAAGTTGCCGTCGCCGTCGGCGCAGAGAGTGGGCTGCCACCGGCTGACCGCCTCGGCAATCCGATCGGTCCCGAGGAGGGGAATCTCGTCGCGCCCGATCGGGCAGGCAAGGCCGATGGGCTGGAACTCCATCGGGAAGACGATGCGATGGGCCCAGTTCGATGCGGACAGCGGTGTCGTGTCGAGGGGATTGCCCGTGTTGGTGCCCCGCACCGATCCGTCGACCTCGGTCTTGCCCCGGGGCACGACCACCAGCCAGCACAGCGGCGTCTCGCCGTCGCGGGTCTGCCCGCAGCCCAGGCCCGGTGACTCGACACCCGTCTGGACCTCGAAGTACTCCTCGCCCGTGCCATCCGGGCGGATGCGAGCGTGATTGACCTCGTTGGAGGTGTAGCGGTCGAAGAATTCGCTCTTCGGGCCGGTCGACGTCTTGCCGGTCCATGACTCGAAGGGGATGTAGGAGATCCCGTCGACATTCCAGTCGGGATTGTCCTTCTCCTTGGGATCGACGACACCGCTCGTGGTGAGCTGCCGCGAGTTGGTGTTCTGACCGCCGTTCCATGCGCGCTGGCCGCCGTATTGGCACTTCTCGCGCGGGGGACCATCCTCGGCGGTGCCTCCCCAGCACTGCATGATCTGGAGATAGTTGATGCCGAGGTTGCCGAACTCCGGCTTCGTGGGCTGCCCACCCGTCCACGAGATCCGGACCACCTGATTGACGAGGTCCTGGGTCTGGCTCACGGTGACCTTGAGGTCCGCGAAATCGCCCTTGCCGGACTTGGTGACGGCGCTGTCGGTGTTGCGCACATGCACGGTACCGTCACGACCGACGTCGGATGCCCCCGCGATCGGCGCCATGGCGATGAAGGCGCCGGACGCGATCATGGCCAGGCCCGCGGCCGACGCAAGCGACTTGCGGATCATGCGTCACCGCCGGTGCGCTTGGCTGCCATGTAGCGCGCCACGAGTGGCGGGGCGAAGAGCAGGGCCAGCACGACGACGAACGTCGCGACCAGCAGACCCGTGTAGGGACCCCAGCCTGAGCTTGCCTCGGTCGACACCGGGATCCCGGCGACGTAGGCGCCGCCCGTCACGCCTGTGGCCGCCGCGGCCGCGGCCGGATCGACGATGACCTCGCCCGTCGTCGGGTCGACGGCTGTCGGATCGGCCGCGATGACCTGACCGGTCTCGGGATCCACGACAACGGCCGCGCCTCCCGCATCGACGGTGACGTCGGTCACAGCCCCGCCGGCGGTGCCTCCCCCCGTCGTGCCTCCCCCTGACGTCGTGCCGCCGGTCGTGCCCCCGGTCGTGCCGCCACCCGAACCACCACCCGAACCACTACCCGAACCTCCACCGGAACCACCGCCGGCTGCGCCACCCTCAGCAGCCGTGCCGCACTGGGTCGGACCCTTGGCGTCACACGCCGGAGGCTGGGGCGCGGTCTTGGCGAGGGTGTTGGTGCCATCCGCGGAGAAGGTGGGGTTCTTGCAGTTCGCGATGTTGATGTTCTCCGGGATAGCCCCGGGAATGCGCTTGATCTGATCGAAGCCCGCCTTGACCAGATTGATCGGCAGCGGCGAGTACCCCAGGGCATCGGCCTGCTGCTGACCCTGGCAGAGGAAGTAGTTGGCGAAGTCCGCGAGGGTGTTGCCCTTCTCATTGCTGAAGCCGTTGTCCAGGCTCGTAGGGATCACCATGTAGCTGTACGACGAGAGCGGGTAGGCCCGCTTGTCGCTGCTGGCGTAGACACCGCTGAGGTTGGACGTCAGGTCCGAATTGATCTTGGCACCCAGAAGTCCCACGGCGACAGCCTCCGCCGTCGGCAGGACGTAGTAGCCTGACTTGTTCAGCACCTTCGCGGCGGGGAAACCCGCAGCCTTGGCGTAGGAGTACTCGACGTACGTGATGGCCCCGACGCTCTGATCCTGCTTGACATAGCCGGAGACACCGAGCGAGCCACTCTGCGCGACGAAGCCAGGGCCGCTCGGGAAGTTCGAGGTGAAGCCGCACGGGGTGCCGCGACCGACCTTCTGGCAGTAGGCATTCCAGATGTCGGGGTACATCGCGGCAAGCCACGCCGTGAACTGGGCCGTCGTACCGGAGCCGTCCGAACGCACGACCGGGACGACCTTGATGGGAGGCAGGGTCAGGCCGGGGTTGTCGGCCTTGATCGCCGCGTCATCCCACTTCGTGATGACGCCCGTGAAGATCTTGGCGATCGTGTCACCCGAGAGCCGAAGCTGCGTGACGCGGTTGGGCCCGATCTTGAGGTTGTACATGAACGCCGTGCCACCGGCGACGATCGGCATGTAGGCGAAGGGACGCGTCGGCAACGGATCGACGACGCTGCCGTCCTTCAGGCCGTAGGGGATCTCAGAGACCGCGAAGTCGACGGTCCCGTTGCGGAACTGGTTGCGGCCATCCGAGGAGCCCGATGCCTGGTAGTCGATACGCATGCCGTACTGGTTGACGTTGCGTCGCCACTGGTCCATGGCGTTCGCGCTCCAGGTCGAGCCCGAGCCGGACACGGGCACGTAGCTGGCGGCTGACGCCGGCAGGATGGGGCTTACGAGCACGGCGCCGAGGGCAAGGACGACGACGCTGAGGACGCGCTTCATCGGGAGTCTCCGAAGTCGAGGGATCGGGGGCTAGACGAAGGTCCCGCGGCAGCCTCCTGCGATGCCACCCGAGAGGCCTCGCGCTTGGTGAACCTTTGGGAATCCTCGCGTGAACGCTTCGCCCGACGCTTCTGCTGGGACTTCGACAGATTGCCGGGGCCACGGCCGCCGATGATGCGGGCGATGATGAAGAGGATGAGGACCAGGAACATCAGCACGGCCGCCGTACCGAATCCGCGGGCGATCATCGTGGGCTCGGGCGACTTGACGAACTCGAAGGTCGCCAGGGGCAGGGAGACCATCGGGCCCGTCGTCGGGTTGAGGTTGAGGGCCGCGGTGAAGCCTGCGGTCAGTAGGACGGGCGATGTCTCACCGACCCCGCGTGCGGTGCCGAGGATGATAGCGGTCATCAGACCCGAGCGAGCGGTGGGCAGCGTGACGTGCCACACGGTCCGCCACTGCCCTGCCCCGAGGGCGTAGGCCGCTTCCTTGAGGTTGCCCGGCACGAGTCGGAGGACGACATCGGAGGCACGGATGATGATGGGAAGCATCATCACGCTGATCGCCATAGCCGCGGCGAGCCCGGACTTGTCGAATCCAAGGATGAGGATGAGTGACGCGTAGATGAACAGACCCGCAACGATGGAGGGCAGTGCGGTCATCGCCTCGGAGATGGTGCGCACGAATCGGGCGAAGGGCCCCGGGATCTCGTTCATGTAGACCGCGCAGGCCACCCCGAGGGGGATCACGATCGCGAGCGCGATGGTGATCATGATGAGGGTGCCGAGGATCGCGTGGAGGATGCCACCGGCCGTTAGCGGATCGAGCGGGCCGGCATTCTGCATGTCCTGCGTGAAGAAGTTGAGGTTCGTGAGCGCTTCCCAACCGCGGATCACCGTGAAGCTGACGACGAAGATGAGCGCCATCAGCAGTGTGAAGGCCAGGCTGTGGATGAGCACGGCCGCGAGGCGGTCCTTGACGGCCGAGAAGTCCTCGTCCAGGGACACGAGTACGGCGTAGAGCGCTACGAAGCCCAAGTAGGCGACCGCGAGGAAGCCGAGCCACCCGCTGAAGGGCAGCAGGGTGAAGAGCAGCGCGGCGAAGCCGACGCCGGCGACGGCGGCGCCGGAGAGCGACAGCACGTCCGACCGGCGGAAGCCGCCGATGCGGCGCGGCTTGAGATCCGGCGGGGTCGGAGTGCGCTGCGGCAGCGTGGTCTTGCGCCCAGTCGTGCCCGAGGCGAGCTTGTCGAGGTCGTCGATGGAGGCGGTCATGTCAGTCGGCCGTCGATGCGCCGGATCGCGACCTCGCCACGATGGAGGAAGCGATGAA
Organism: Actinomycetota bacterium; assembly: GCA_046046455.1. Lineage (GTDB taxonomy): Bacteria > Actinomycetota > Actinomycetes > S36-B12 > S36-B12 > Mxb001. The sequence continues at coordinate 15,996 of JBJOJS010000095.1, forward strand.
GTTGACGATGAGCGTGATGATGAAGAGCGCGAGGCCCGCAGCCATGAGGGCCGAAGTGCCGAACGGCGTGGCTTCGCCGTAGCGGAGCGCGATGAGCGCCGAGACCGAGTTGGTGCCGTTCTGCAGGATGTGCGGCTGGAAGACGAAGACCGGCGAGATGATCATGAAGACCGCGATGGTTTCACCGAGTGCTCGGCCCAGGCCGAGCATCGTGCCGCCGATCATGCCGCCCTTGCCGAAGGGCAGGACGACGGAGCGGATCATGCCCCACTTGGTCGCGCCCAGGGCGTAGGCGCCTTCGCGCTCGCCGACAGGCGCCTGCGAGAAGACCTCGCGCATGACCGACGTCGTGATGGGGGCGACCATGAGCGCGACGACGATGCCGGCGATGAACGTCGAGGACGTGAAGACCGTCGCGGTGGACAGCGGATCATTGGGATCGCTGCCGTCGACGGCGAAGATGGGGATCCAGCCGAAGTAGGTGGAGATCCATCGAGCCAAGCCGATGATCTGGCCCTGGAGGAAGAAGAACCCCCACAGACCGAAGACCACGCTGGGGACCGCGGCCATGAGATCGACCAAGCTGATGAGCGTCTGCTTGATCTTGCGAGGGCTGTACTCCGAGATGTAGAGCGCGACACCGGTCGAGAGCGGGACGGCGAAGAAGATCGCCGTGAGCGCGATGAGGACGGTGCCGCTGAGCACGGCCGCGATGCCGAAGTTGCCACCGTCAGGCTCCCAGGCCTGCGTGGTGATGAAGGAGAAGCCCGCCTGGCTGAGCGCTTGCAACGCGCGAATCGTCAGGAAAATCCCGACGAGGGCCATGATGAGCAGCACGAGCGCCCCGCTGGCACTCACACCACCTCGGAAGAAGCGATCGCTCTGACTACGTGTGGTGGTGAGTTGACGGGGCTCGACCGAGGCCGCGTCATCGTCGTGGCGCGGTGGGAGGAAGGTCGTGGCCACGGACGGGACTCTTTCCACCCTTGCTGACACCGTCTCGACAGCGGCCCGAACACCACCTTTCGACTAGGTGAACGACTGGATTCACTCGAGTCGTACACGGGCACTGGGTCCAGATGACGCACAGGTGAACGAAGCATGTCGTGTGAGTGGCATCACGACCACGCGAACATGGCGCGCAACCGACCTAGGCCCTGAGCACACTGTCCCCGTGGCCGCGGCTCCCCCTCCGATCGTCGCACGTGCGCGCGCACTCGCGGCCGCCGTGCTGAGTGATGACCCTGAGGTCTACGAGCACAGTGCACGAACCGCCCATCGGGCTTCCGATATCGCCCGGCGAGTCCCCGGCAGTCGCGCAGCCGACGTTGTGGCGGCAGCGTGGCTGCACGACATCGGGTACGCCGGTCGACTGTCGCGGACGGGGTTCCACCCGCTCGACGGAGCCCTCTTCCTCATTGCCGAGGACTGGCCGGAGCGGGTCGTACGGTTGGTGGCCCATCACTCGCTCGCCTCCCTTCAGGCCCCCTTCTACGGGGTGGGCCACCACCTGGGCGTCATCGAGGTCGTCACGGGCATCGACGCTGATCTCCTCGTCAGTGCCGACCTCCGTGCAGGCCTGGGCGATCCGATCCCTTCGGTGCAGGAGCGTCTCGATGCCATGCGTCGAGAAGAGGAGCGGATGGGACTGGTACCCGAGGATGTCCGTGAGACGCGCTATGCCGGACTGCATGCCGCGCACCAGCGAGTCGAGGCACTCCTCTAGCAGACAGCGCTCCTTCATCGAGTGTTCATCCTGAGGGCGAGCGCACGCCACCTCGGGCGTGTGACATGCGGCCGTGGACAGTCAGCTCCTCCGCTACTCACGCGATTGCGCCAGGACTCTGCTGGCGTCCGAGGCGCCAGCGGCGTGGATGAGGAGTTCGCACGCGGCAGACCAGGCGGCACGGGCAGTGACTGCGCTCGACCGGCCCCGCGGCGACATGATCATCTCCGCCGCATGGCTCCACGCAATCGGCGAGAGTCCTTCCATCCGCACGACCGGATTCGCTCCCGTGGACGGCGCGGTGTACCTCCTCGCCGCAGGCTGGCCGACCCCGGTGGTCAACCTCATCGCGCACCAGGGGCAGGCGCGTCTGATCGCGCCTGCCTACGACGCGCACGAGAGGCTTGCCCTCTTCGAGAGAATCCAGGGCTGGCCCAGTGACATCCTCGACTACTCGATCACGACCTCGCTGACAGGCGCCCCCGACGCAGACCCGGAAGCATGCCTCCGTCTTGCGGCCAAGGCACTACCTCCCTCGCTGAGCATCACGGCACGGGATCGAGGCGAGCGTGAACGACGTCTGCGGCGTGCCGTCGATCGCGTCAGCGCGGCGTTGATCGCGGCTCGATCCCCAGCTCGCCCAGGAGCCTGATGACCCGACCGCGGATCTCATCGCGGATGCGGCGTACCGACTCGGCGCCCTGCCCGGCAGGGTCGTCGAGCACCCAGTCCTCGTAGCGCTTGCCGGGGTAGATGGGGCAGGCGTCTCCACATCCCATGGTGATGACGACGTCCGACTCGCGCACTGCGTCCGTCGTGAGCAGTGCGGGAACCGCCTGCGAGATATCGATGCCCTCCTCGCCCATCACTTCCACGGCGACCGGATTGATGGCGTCGCCCGGAGCCGATCCCGCGGAGAGCACCCGGATGGCGTCACCGCCGAACTCGCGCAGGTAGCCCGCGGCCATCTGGGACCTACCTGCGTTGTGGACGCAGACAAAGAGCACGGTCGGCTGGTCGCTCATGACGACTTCCTTTCGGGACGGGTCGGATCGTCTCCGTGGACGGGGTAGGGCAGGTCGAGCGGCTCGGGTGTGACACCACGCCGGGGGTACAGCACCTCGGTGAGTGCGGCGCCCACGGCAGCTCCCAGGATCTGGAATGCGATGAAGTAGGGCACGGAGGCTGGGGAGATACCCGCGAAGGTGTCCGTGAGGCTGCGACCGATCGTGACAGCGGGATTCGCGAATGACGTCGAGGACGTGAAGAAGTACGCCGAGCCGATCCATGCCGGTACCAAGATTGCTCCGAGTCGGCCATTGCCCGTGCGCGTGAGCGCACCGATGAGCAGGAGCAGACCCGCCGTGGCGACGATCTCTCCCAACCAGATCGGCCCGCCTTCCCTCACCTTGGTTGAGGTGTGCCACGCGGGCAGGGCGAACATGAGGTTAGCGAGCGCGACACCCGCTACGGCGCCTGCGACCTGCGCGACGATGTAGAGCAGTCCCTCACCGATGCGAATCTCCCTGCGCACCATCTCGACGCCGGTAACGCAGGGGTTGAAGTGGGCTCCTGAGATGGGGCCCAGCATCCAGATGAGGACACCCAGCGCCGCAACGGTGGAGACCGCATTGACGAGGAGGACCACGGCAAGGTCATCGGAGAGCAGGCTCCCCATGATCCCCGAACCGACGACGGCCGCGACGAGAAGCGCTGTGCCGAGGCACTCAGCAGCCAGACGTCGCGAAAGTGCGTGCGGGGCGGCGGTGGACATGGCGCTACGCAGGCGTCGTGCAGCAGGCGCTGTCGGAGCCGTCGATCAGCATGAGCGTGGATTGCGCCGGCTGAGCGTCAGCGGGATTGTCATCCTTGACGACGTACACCTCCCAGGGCACACCGGCAGGATCGTGGACCCACACCTTGTCCTGGAGGGCGTAGCAGCAGGTGGTGTCGCGCTCGTCGAACGTCGCGAGTCCGGCATCCTGCAGTCGCTGAGTCGCCTGCTCTACCTCTGCGCCGTCGAAGACCTCGACGCCCATGTGGTTGAGCGCTCCCTCAACTCCGTGCCCGCGATCCTCCACCTCGATCAGAACGAGCTTGAGCGGTGGGTTGTCGACAGCGAAGTTGGCATAGCCGGGGCGCCTCTTGTGCGGCTCCGCCTTGAGCAGTGCGCTGTAGAAGGCGATCGACGCCTCGAGATCGCTCACATTGAGGGCGAGTTGGACGCGGGACGTCGAATCCGGCACGGAACTCATGTGCACACCTTGCCAACTGAATCGACACCTGTCAATATGGATTCGTGCCCTCCACCGCCACGAAGCCGCGCAGTCTCACCGCCGGACCTTCTTGCTGCCCCACGGGACTGGGTGCCCCCATCGATCGTGACGCCGCCGAGGAGCTCGCCTCACTGCTCAAGGCGGTGGCCGACGCGACCCGCCTGCAGATCCTCGCGCTCCTGCGCTCGAGCCCCGAATGCGCCGCCTGCGTCTGCGACATCGCCGATGAGATCGGCGTCAGCCAACCGACCGTGAGCCACCACCTGCGCATCCTCGCTGAGGCGGGGATCGTCGAATCCGAGAAGCGCGGCTACTGGACGTGGTACTCCCTGAGGCGCACGCGCCTCGCCGAGCTGAGCGCCGTCCTCACCTAACCGCACCGGAGTAGTCTCTGCCGGTGTCGAGGCGCACGGGCACTCCCCCCTGGCTGCTCCTTGCGACTCTCGCGCTGGTCGCGCTCAATCTCCGCTCGGTGCTCACCGCGATCCCCCCGCTGACACTCGAGATCCAGTCGGCCACGGGCTGGAACGACACCACGATGGGCTTCCTCACCACGCTGCCGGTCATCGTCATGGGGCTCGCCGCACTCATCGTCCCCGCGGTCGCGCAGCGCGTCGGTCGCCCGCAGACCGTGTGGATCGCCCTCGGCATCCTCGTCGTGGCGAGCGCCGGTCGCCTCGCCGCCGGCATCCCCATCGTGCTCTTCATCACGGCGTTCCTCGGCGGCCTCGGCATCGCACTCGCCTCCGGATTGGTCCCGGCGATCGTGCGCGAGGATCTGCCGCGATCCACCGGGGCCGCGACGGGATTGTGGACCGCATCCATGTTCACCGGCGCGGCACTCGCCGCAGCTCTGACCGTGCCCGTCTCTCTCGCTACCGGATCCTGGCAGTGGGGCCTCGCCGTATGGTCCGTGCCCGCGATCACCGCTCTCCTGCTCTGGACCTTCGTCGAGGCTCCCTATCGACGACACGCGAGTGACCGCGGCACCGGTGCCATCGCCCTTCGCTCGCTCCCCTGGCGCAGCCCCCTCGCGTGGGCACTCACGGCGTACCTCGCCATCAACTCCCTCGTCTTCTACACCGCTCTCGCGTGGATTGCGCCGTCACTCGACGAGCGCGGCTGGACGAGCGAGGAGGGGGGCCTGCTCTTCGGGCTCTTCACCGCATCGCAGATCGTCGCCGCGCTGCTCATGCCGTGGCTTGCCCAGCGGCTCCCGGGGCGCCGCATCGCCTGGGCGGTCACCGTCGTCGTCACCGCCCTCTGCCTGCTGAGCCTCGCCTACACCCCCGGTTTCCTCACCGTCCTGGTGCTCTTCCTCTTCGGCTTCACCAACGCCGGCGGCTTCACCATCGGACTATCGATGCTGAGCGAGTTCTCCCCCGATGCACCGTCCGCGGCCCGGCTTACCGCCATGGCCTTCGCCGTCACCTATCTCCTGGCCGCCATCGGGCCGACCCTGGCCGGTGCACTCCTCGACGCCGCCGGATCCTGGACGCTCGTGTACGTCGTCCTCGCCGTCATCGCCCTGCTCCAGCTCCCCGCGCTCCTGCCACTGCGCAAGGGCACGATCATCCGCGCGTGAGGCGAGGTCACTCGCGGAGCAGTCGGGCGACTGCTCCGGCCAGTGCACCGGGGACAGCGGAGGCATTCGCGGACGGCTGCATGACATGGCTGAGCACCGTGCGGACCAGCAGATCGACGATCGCATCGAGCGCAGCGGCGTCCACTCCCGGGTAAGGCATCAGCCGATCGCGCACGCGCTCGCTCGCTACCGCGATCACGACGTCCGCCCGCGTCGTGAGCAGAGGGACGAGTTCGGTCTCGGCTCCGTGGGTGGCCGTGACGATGGCGCGCAGAAGGGGATTGATCCGCGCGAGATCAAGCACCCGTGCGATGGCATCGGCGACCCCGACCTCCAAGTCATCGGGGTGAGCATCGAATCCTGCATCGACCTCATCGAGGAAGGCCCCGAGCTCACGCAGGACCATCGCCTCGGCGAGGCGATCACGCGAGCCCCACTCGTTGTAGACCGTCTGCCGGCTGACGCCCACCCGCTCGGCCACCGCCGCCATCGTCACACTCGACCAGCCGACCTCGGTGGTCATCTCTGCGGCAGCAGCGAGGATGCGCTCCCCTGTCGCCATGTCCGCGACCTTCATCATCACTCCGCGTGGATCACGAGGAAGTCGACCTTCTCTCGAACGCCGCAATCGGGGCAGCACCAGCCATCGGGGATGGAGGCGAAGGGTGTGCCCGCGGGGAAGCCCTCGCGCGCATCCCCCCGCCGCTCGTCGTAGGTGTAGCCGCAGCCGGGACATGTGGCGATGATCGTGCCTCCGGTGAGCACCGCGACAGCACCAGGCAGGGACTCTGCGACCACAACCTCAGCGCGCGCGGGTGCGGGCGGGAATCGGCGGAGCACGCGCTCGCGCTTCCCAGACTGGATATTGGCGAGCGACATGTCGCCGTCGTAGTGCGAGGCCACGCGCGGATCCATGACCCGATTCCACAGCGGCGGCACGAGCGCGAGCAGGATCATGCCGGCGTACCCCGTGGGCAGAGCAGGTGCACCCTTCTCATCACGCAGCGCCTGGTACCGCCGCGTGGGGTGCGCGTGGTGATCGCTATGGCGCTGCAGGTGGTAGAGCAGGACATTGGTCGCCAGGTTGTTGGAGTTCCAACTATGCCGCGGCTCGACGCGCTCGAAGCGCTCCTTGCCGGGTACCCCGACGATCTGGCGCAGCAGCCCGTAATGCTCGAGGTAGTTGACCGCCTCGAGGAGGGTGAATCCCACGACCGCCTGGATGACGAGGTAGGGCAGGATCGCCGGGCCGAGCCAGATGACCATCACGGTCCAGAGGGCCGCCGACATGAGTAGGGCGTTGAGGACATCATTGCCGATGCGCCAGGGATGCTGGCCGCGTCGGGAGTAGCGGCGCGACTCCAGGCGCCACGCGTTGGCAAAGGATCCGGACACGGTGCGCGGCCAGAAGCGGTAAAAGCTCTCCCCCACCCGCGAGCTCGCCGGATCCTCCGGCGTGGCTACGCGCACATGGTGTCCGCGGTTGTGCTCGATGTAGAAGTGGCCGTAGAAGGACTGTGCGAGCGCGATCTTGGCGAGCCAGCGCTCGACGCTCTCCTTCTTGTGCCCGAGTTCGTGCGCGGTGTTGATGCCCAGGCCACCGATGAAGCCGACTGTGACGGCAAGGCCCACGCGATCGAGCGTGCTGAGATCCGCTGTCGCGATGTACCAAATGGCGAAGGCGAATCCGGCGTACTGCAGTGGCAGGAAGAGATAGGTGAGCCAGCGGTAGTAGCGATCCTCCTCCAGTGCCTTGATCACCGCGTCCGGCGGATTCGACGGATCGAGGCCGGCCGTCCAGTCGATGAGCGGGACGATGCCGAGGATGACGATGGGGCCGAGCCAGAGCCACACGCCCCAGCCGGTGACAGAGTTGAGGATGACGGCGAGGAAGGGCAGCAGGGGCATCGTGAGCCCGAAGATCCACAGGTAGCGCTTGCCGTCGCGCCAGGTCGCTGCCGCCTCCATGGTTTACAGAAGGTAGCCCTGTGTAAAGCGGGGGTCAAGCCCCCTCCGCTTTCACCCTTCGCCTGGCAGCCATTCGAGGGCGAAACGCCGGGAAGGAACAGCCGATTCGAGGGTGAAAGCAGCGAGACGGGGTCAATGGGGTCGTGCGACCTAGAGGTACCGGAAGATCACCATCGCGGCGAGGATCGCGATGATGAGCACCGTGCCCCAGATGTCCGCCCCGATACGCAGGAGGTAGAGCGCTCGTTCGTGGGCGCGAGGCGACAGCCCGAAGGTGTTGTCGGACAGGTTGACCCGCAGCAGGCTCGCGAAGACGGTCGTCGTCGTGGCGGTGACGAGCAGGCACCACGGGCACAGGGCACCGATCTCGAAGTAAGCCTGGAAGAAGAGCCAGTAGGCGAAGGCGAGCCCGATGGCGTAGACGGCCATCGCCGAGTTCATGAACCAGCGCGGGAAGCGCACGCCGCCCAGGCCCGCGACGGCGATGGTGATGACCACGGGCTCAGCGATGAGTCCAAGGAAGGCGTTGGGGAATCCCAGCAGATTTGCCTGCCAGCTCAGGCCCACCTTGGCGCACGAGATCGTCTCGGAGATGTTGCAGGACAGACCGGCATTGGGATCGGCAGCGAGGACTACCGCATCGATGGAGAGCACGATCGAAGCCGTGAGGCCGAGGAGGCTGGAGATGAGCATCTCCAGATAGGCGCCGCGGTGACGGCCCTTCGAGGGAAGTTCCTCGTCGGCCCCTGCCGAGGCAACGGCATCGATGGTCACTCGCCCTCCCTTTCGCCGCCTGACCCTAGCGAAGGTGACGCGCGCGGCTGCGACGCGGTTCCCGTAGCCAACGGTAGATCTCAAACCACACGATGGACGCCAGACCCGCGACGATCGCAAGCGCCCACTGCGCGGGCGTCAGTGGACCGAGATCCAGGGCGTCGCGCACGGGGGGTACGCCGATGAGCAGGACGAGAAGTGCAGAGGCGAGGCCGATGATGGCCAAGAGAGCGGGATTGCGGCGCGTCAGCAGCGCCCGAGCGGCTGAGACATGGCGCGACCGGTTGACCAGGATAAGTGCGATATTGCCGACCACGAGCGTGACGAAGGTCATCGATCGCACGGACGGCTCGGACATCCCCGAGGACATGCTGCCCAGATACACGGCAAGCACCATGGCCAGCAGGACCAGCCCCTGGGCAAGCGCCACCGTGATCTCACGCCACCCGAACATGAGCGCGCCGGGGGGCCGCGGTGGCTCCTCCATAGCGGCGGGGCTGACGGGCTCGCTCTCGAAGGCGATCGTGCATGCGGGGTCGATGATGAGTTGGAGCAGGACGACCTCAATGGGGAGCAGGACGAGTGGCCACCCGGCGACGAAGACGGGAATGAGTGCAATGCCATAGATCGGGACGTGCACGCTGATGATGTAGGTGAGGGCCTTGCGGAGGTTGGCGAAGATCCCCCTCCCCTGCCGGATTCCCTCGACGATCGACGTGTAGTCGTCATCGACGATCACCAGGTCTGCGGCCTCCCGCGCGACATCCGTGCCCCGACCTCCCATGGCGATGCCGACATCGCTGGCCCCGAGGGCGGGGGCATCGTTGACACCATCGCCGGTCATGCCAACCACTTCGCCATCGGCCTGGAGCGCCCTGACGAGCGCCACCTTGCGCTCGGGCACCATGCGGGCGAAGACGCTCACCGATCGAGCTGCCTCGGCGAGATCCCTGTCGCTCATCGCGTCCATATCCGCGCCGGTGAGGTGACCTCCCGCGGTGGGGATCCCCGCGTCTCGGGCGATGGCGAGCGCGGTGCCCGGATAGTCGCCGGTGATCATCACGGTGCGCACGCCGGCGCGGGCGCACTCGGCAACCGCCTCGGGGACCCCGGGGCCGACCGGATCCTGCAGTCCCGCGAAGCCAAGCAGGTGGAGGCGTAGGCCACTCTGAGACTCAGGCAGGGCATCGGCCTCGAGTAGTGCGCCGCCCACGGCGAGGATGCGCAGGCCGTCATCGCTCGCCGCATCGATGAGCGCGTCCAGACGTGCACGCTCCGCAGGGGCGACATCGGCCAGGGCCATCACCGCTTCCGGTGCACCCTTGACAGCGGCGTAGAGCGTGCCGTCCGCGAGCCGCCAGACATGGCACACGGACAGCTGCTCCGGTGTGAGGGGATAGTCGCGCACCAGATCACCCGACTCCCGCCGCCAGTCGGGCAGTCGCGCATCCGCGAGGCGCACGAACGCGCGATCCATGGGGTCCACGGGCTGCTCGGGACAAGCCAGGGCCGCCGTCCGCACGAGATCGCGAAGCTGATGATCGGGAAGGTCCGCGAGCATGTGCCGGGAATGGTCGACGATCACCTCACGCACACTCATGTCACCGCGCGTCAGGGTCCCGGTCTTGTCTACGCAGAGCACGGTCACCGAACCAAGGCTCTCGATGACCGGCGGTCGGTGAGCGAGCACCCGATACCGGGATAAGCGCCAAGCGCCGAGCGCGAGGAAGACACTGAAGACGACGGGGATCTCCTCGGGGATGACGGCGAGAGCTGCCGTGATCCCGGCCAGCGCACCCTCGAGCCAATTGCCGCGCGTGAGGCCGTAGACGACGACCACTGTCACGGCGGCGACGAACGCCACCAGGGCGAAGATGAGCACGAGCCGGTCGAACTCCCTCTGGAGCCGAGTGCGGGGTGGGGCCTGCTCGCGCAGCGCACGTCCGATGCGGCCGAACGCGGTGTGGGCGCCGGTCAGTGCAACGAGCATCTCCGCCCGGCCGCCCACGACGAGGGTGCCAGCGAATACCCACGGCGTGCCGTCGCCCCCCGGATCGCCCATGTCCGGTCCATCCACCCCCGCTGCAGCACCGGAAGCTGGCTGCTTGGTCACCGGGACGGACTCACCCGTAAGCGCGGCCTCGTCCACCGTGAGATGAGACGCACCGACGAGGATGCCATCGGCAGGAACGCGATCGCCCTCCGCAAGCAGCACCACATCTCCCTGGACGACCTCGCGACCCGCCACGCGACTCGGCACGCCATCCCGGACGACCATGGCGCGCGGCGAACTCAACTGACGCAGAGCCGCCAGGGCGCTCTCGGTCTTGCGCTGCTGGTAGAGGGAGATGAGCGCGACGATGAGCACGGAGCCCAGGAGGACGGAAGCTTCGAGCGGATCAGCGAGGAGGAAGCTCACGGCCGCTGCCCCGAGGAGCAGCAGGATCATGGGCTCGCGCACGACCGACCAGGCGGTCGCTGCCAGGCTCCTCGGCTGCTCGCGAGGCAACTCGTTGGGACCATCTCTCGCCAGGCGCCGCGCCGCTTCGCGCGCAGACAATCCGCGACTCAGCGCAACTTCCTGTGACACCCCGCCCAGGGTGCCCCTTCACCCCGGGGCCACCGGCGTTGTCGCCGGTCCATGACCGGTCAGATCACGGCGTCGAGGAACTTCTTGGTCTCCGGGCGCTGGGGGGAGGTGAACATCTGCTCCGGCGTTCCCTGCTCGAGGATGACCCCCTCGTGGAAGAAGCAGAGCCGGTTGGCTACCTCGCGCGCGAAACCCATCTCGTGGGTAACGACGACCATCGTCGTCGAATGCGTCTCCGCCAGGCGCTTCATGACAGCGAGGACCTCGTGGATGAGCTCGGGATCAAGTGCCGACGTCGGCTCGTCGAAGAGCATGACATCAGGGCGCATGGCCAGGGCTCGCGCGATAGCCACCCGCTGTTGCTGGCCGCCAGACAGCCGGATCGGGTGCTGATCGGCCTTGTCGGCCATGCCGACGTCGTTGAGCAACTCCATAGCACGGTCACGCACCTCGGCGGCCGGCTCGCCCTTGACCCGCAGCGGGCCCTCCATGACGTTGTCGAGCACCGTCATCTGGGGGAAGAGGTTGAACTGCTGGAAGACCATGCCGCAGTGAGTGCGCAGGCGACGGATCTCCTTGCGTCGATGCCGTGTGGCGAGACCCGCATCCACGGCAATGCCCGCCACCTCGACCGATCCCTGATCGGGCTCCTCGAGGAAGTTGATGCACCGAAGGAAGGTGCTCTTGCCCGAGCCGGACCGGCCGAAGACGACAACCACCTCACCGGAGTCGATCTCCATGTCGATGCCCTTGAGCACCTCGAGATCGCCGAAGGACTTGTGGAGTCCGCTCACGCGGACGACGGGTGAACTCATCCGGCCTTCACCGCCGTCCGCACATATCCCCTGCTCATCCGAGCCTCGAGCTTGCGCTGGAATAAGGAGAAGATCGCTGTGAGGCCCCAGTAGACGAGGGCAGCGACGATGAGAGCTTCGAGATTGCGGAAGTCAGCCTTGCCCGTGAGCTGAGCCACCCGGAAGGGGTCGGCCCAGAGGATCGTGGTCCCGAGGAGTCCGATGAGCGCGGTGTCCTTGATCATGGCGATGAACTCGTTGCCCGTCGGCGGGATGACGATGCGCATCGCCTGGGGAAGGATGACGCGTCGCATGCGCTGCCCGTAGGACATGCCGAGTGCGTCCGCGGCCTCAGTCTGGCCGTGGGGCACGGCCTCGATGCCCGAGCGGAAGATCTCCGTCATGTAGGCGCCGTAGTTGAAGGCGATCCCGACAACGCCAGCAACCTGGGCCGGCCAGATGAACCACGACGCATACGGCTCGGGCAGCAGGCCGATGGCCAACTGCGGCAGAGCGAGGTACCAGAGGAAGAGCTGGACGATGAGGGGAGTGCCGCGGAAGAACGACGTGTAGAAGCCACTGATTCCGTAGGCGATGGGGTTCTTCGAGATGCGACCCAGCGCGCCGAGGAGAGCCAGGATCGTCGCCGCGACGATCGCGATAACCGAGAAGAGGATCGTGACCCAGACGCCCTTCACGATCGCCGGCGCCTTGTCGATCATCCAGGCGACGTCGAAGCCGCTGCGGAAGAACGCGAAGGCCAGCAGGGCGAAGATGACCGCCCAGACAACAGCGACCTTGAGCCGGAAGGGAACGGCGAGGCTCGCTCGCTCGATTGACTCCGCGAGGCCGTGCCGCTGATGCGGCACGGCCTCGCGGGTCGTTGAATCAGGCATCGACGATCAGGCGCCCGGGCCCTTGGTGATGTCCACGCCGTACCACTTCATCGAGAGCTCGCTGAGCGTCCCGTCGGCGTGCATCTCGGCGATGATCCGGTCGAGCTCCGCGACGAGGCTCTCCACCGGGAGCGACGAGCTCTTGTCCGCCGCAACAGCGAGAGGCTCGAGGAAGACAGGGTCGCCGACGAGTCGGATCTCCTTGCCCTTCTTGATGGCCTCCTCGAGCAGCGGCACCGCGGACACCATCGCGTCCACGCGGCCGAGCTTGAGGTCCTGGAGGGCGGTGGTGTCGGTGTCGTACGTGACGATCTCGACATCCTCGGGCACGACAAACTCGAAGTTGAAGCCCGGGATGCTCAGCGTGCGGTTGAGGTAGTACTCGTAGGTGCACGCACCGCAGACACCGACCCGCTTGCCTGCGAGCTGGTCGATGGACTGGATGTCGCTATCAGCGTTGACGGCCACACCCGCCGGCGTGAAGTAGTAGGGCTCGGTGAAGTCGAGCACCTGCGCGCGCTCCTCGGTGATCGACATGGATCCGACCGAGATATCCCAGCGGTCATTCCAGTTGCCTGCCGTGATGACATCCCACGAGGGGGTCTCCCACTGGGTGACGACGCCCATGCGCGTAGCGATCTCATTGGCCACGTCGATGTCGAAGCCCTGCCACTCACCGGTCGCCTCGTCGTACGAGGACTGCGGCGGGTACGCCGGATCGGTCGACACGCGCAGCACCCCGGTCTCGAGGATCTGAGCGAGCAGGCCGTCAGCCGCCGGGGCCGCGCTGGACTCCGCAGGGGCCGCGCTGGACTCCGCGGGAGCCGCGGTGGACTCCGCGGGCGCCGCCGAGCTGCTGGTGGTGGAACTGCTTCCCCCGCCGCAGGCGACGAGAAGGACCGAACTAGCCGCGAGGGCACCGAGGGCGATCAGGCCCCTCGGGGTGCGGCGGGTGGTGGTGCGCATGGGACTCCTCACGTAGACGTGTGGGGCCATTGTGGTCACGACCGGCGTCCCCTTGGGGCGGATTCGCCGGATCCGTCCCGCCCCGCGGGGAAGCCACCCCCCGGGCGCGGTTGGATGGGCCGGTGACCGACGTCCCCCCGGCTCCCTACGCCGATGCTCTCCACCGCAATGCAGCGGGAGCGTGGACGCGGCTCGGCGTCCCCGGACACCAGGACCAGCCCGACCGTCACCGGGCACTGGCCTCCCTCGCGGGCGACGAGGTCCTGGCGATGGACATCCCGATGTTCACCGAGGGGGTGGACCTGCCCGAGCCCGGATCCTCCGAGCCGAGTCCGCTGCAGCAGGCGATGGCGCTCGCGGCGCGTGCCTGGGGTGCCCGGCGCACATGGTTCCTCACCAATGGCGCATCGCAGGGCAACCACGTGGCCTGCCTGGCGCTGCGAAGCCTGGGTGGCACCGCGGTCGTGCAGCGCTCAGTGCACACGTCCGTCATCGATGGTGCGATCCTCGCCGGGCTGCGACTGGAGTTCGTGCTCCCCACGATCGATCCGGCGCTCGGGATCGCCCACGGCGTCACGGCTGCGCATCTCGATGCGCAGCTCGCCGCGCATCCCGACGCTGTCGCGGCGTACGTCGTCACCCCCTCCTACTTCGGCGCCTGCGCGGACGTCGTCGCGCTCGCGAAGGTCGCGCACGACCGCGGCATCCCGCTGGTCGTGGACGAGGCCTGGGGCAGTCACTTCGGCTTCCACCCCGAGCTCCCCCGCTCGGCGCTCCAGAGCGGGGCCGATCTCGTCATCTCCAGCACCCACAAGCTCGGCGGCAGTCTCACGCAATCAGCGATGCTTCACCTCGCCGACGGGGCGTACGCCGATCTCCTCGAGCCGCTCATCGACCGGGCGATGACGACGGTGCAGACCACCAGCCCCTCCGCGCTCCTCTTCGCCTCACTCGACCTCGCACGGCGTGATCTCCAACTCAATGGCATCGAGGGAATCGGCGCGAGCATCGCCGATCTCGAGCGGGCTCGCACACTCCTCAACGAGCGTGGCCGCTTCGTCGATCCGGATCCCTCCATCCACGCCGCACCGGATGTCATCGCACTCGATCCGCTACGCATCGTCGTCGACACTCGCTCGGGTGGCACTCCGGGCTACGTCGCCCGCCGACTGCTCGAAGAGCACAGTCTCATCCATGTCGAGATGGCGACCGACTCGTGCATCGTCGGATTGGTCGGCGCCGGGAGCCGACTCGATGTCGATCACTTCGTCAACGCTCTCCACGACCTGCCGGTGATGGATCTCGGTGAGCATCCGCCCATCCACCTGCCGCCCCTCAGCACGCGGGCCATGGACCTGCGCGAGGCGTACTTCAGCCCGACGGAGTTGGTGCCCGCCGCCGAGGCCGTGGGCCGCATCTCGGCCGACTCCCTCGCCGCCTACCCGCCCGGCGTGCCCAACATCCTGCCCGGGGAGATCCTCACCCAGCCGATCATCGACTTCCTGCGATCCACTGCCGCATCGCCGTACGGCTGGGTGCGCGGCAGTCTCGATCCGAAGCTGGATCGCATTCGCGTCATCGCGCAGTAGCCACGACGGCCTTCACTAGGTCGAGGTACGTCGACATCCCCCATTCGAATGCGACATCGTCGACCGCCTCCCGATCAGCGGCATCCAATGCCTGCGCGAGAGCGGGATGGCCGGGCGCATAGTCGTCGGAGGTGCCGGTGAAGGCAGCCTCGAAGGGTTCCACGGCGGAGCCGAGGACAAGATTGTCGAACAGCGCCATGAGCGGCATGACCTTCTCCTGGGGTACGCCGTACCGCGTGAGGAAGGACGCGATCGCTTCGTATACGCGCAGGGCATGATCGCGATTAACGCTGCGCGAGACGATGATCGATGCGGCGACCCGGTGCGATCGATAGGCACGCCGGTAGCGACGTCCCAACTCAGCCAGGTCGCGGGGATCCACGGAGGCCTCCACCACCGACACGTCGATCGTGGAGTTGATGAGCGCGTGCACAAGGTCGTGGATCTCGTCCATCCCGCTCACGTGGGCGTAGAGGGACGGCGCCTGGATCCCCAGGCGCGCGGCGAGGCTACGCATCGTGAGGACGGTCTCGTCCGGCCCCTCGTCGAGGAGTGCGAGGGCTTCTTCGGCGATCCTCTCCGGAGTGACGGCAGGGCGCGCCGAGACAGCCGTCACGGGGCACTCCCCTCGAAGATCACGGTGTCATCACGACCTTCCGCTCGTGACCTAACGCCGTTAGTCTGCGCTCAGTCCAGGGCCGGGTCAACCCCGGTCATCGAGGAGGTGCGGTGTCCACGGAGACGGTCCCGGCGCTCCGGGTGCGTGGGGTGTCGAAGACATTCCCGACACCCGAGGGCGGCGAGGTCAGAGCACTTGACGACGTCAGCCTGGATGTCGCGGACGGTTCGTTCATGGTGCTCCTCGGACCTTCGGGCTGCGGCAAGACCACGCTGCTGAGGTGCATCGCAGGCCTCGAGGCGCCTGACGCGGGCGAGATCCTGCTGCGCGACGAGCGCATCGACACAGTCCCGGTCTGGAAGCGCCGGGTCAATACTGTCTTCCAGTCCTACGCACTCTTCCCCCACATGACCGTCGCGCAGAACATCGCGTTCGGGTTGCAGATGGATCACCTTCCCAAGGACGAGATCGCTCGTAAGGTCGATCAGTCGCTGGAACTCGTGCGCCTCACCGGTCTCGGGGGTCGACGGCCCCATCAGCTGTCCGGGGGGCAGCAGCAGCGCGTCGCCCTCGCCCGGGCACTGGCCAAGGAGCCTGAGGTGCTGCTCCTCGACGAGCCTCTGTCCGCCCTGGACCTCAAACTGCGTCGCGGAATGCAGCTGGAGTTGAAGCGGCTCCAGCAGCAGACGCACATCACCTTCATCCTCGTGACGCACGACCAGGACGAGGCCATGTCGATGGGCGACCAGGTCGCGGTCTTCAATGAGGGGCGCATCGTGCAGGTGGGCGAGCCCCGTGAGGTCTACCTGCGACCGCGCACGCGCTTCGTAGCCGACTTCATCGGAGAGGCCAACATCCTCGACCTCGCGGTCGACGGCACCGGTACGTCGATCAGCGGATGGGGGACTGTCCCCGCGGAGGCCTGGGCCTCGGACTCTTCGGCCATCGCAGGCAGCGGCAGCGTCGCCGCGGTGAGACCCGAAGACGTGCTCTTGTCCGCAGACGAGGGCGGCCGCTTCTCAATCGTCGATGCGACCTTCATCGGAGGCGACCTCCACGCCGTCGTGCAGGTCGGCGACACCACACTGTCGGCCCGACAGCCCGCAGCTCACGCGAGCGGCCTGACGACCGGCGGCCGATGCGAGGTCGCCTTCCGCCCCGGCAGCCTGAGGATCGTGGAGGCCTGATGGCGAAGGGCAGCACGCGGGCACGCGCGGGTCAGGGTTCATGGTGGGCAGGACTCCCGGGACTCGCCTACCTCGTCGCCCTCGTCCTCGCTCCGCTCGTCATCATCGTGATCTTCTCCTTCCTCAGCCGAGCCAAACTCGGCGTAGGAGTGAAATGGGAATTCACTGTCCAGCCCTACATCGAGCTCTTCTACTCCGAATCCCTCTCGGGTGAGCGGAGTTTCGACCCCACCTACCTGCAGATCTTCTTCAACTCGGTCCTCTACTCGCTCGTGACCGCAATCGTGTGCCTCGTGCTGTCGATTCCGATCGCACTGTGGATCGCCACCCGGCCGCCGAAGTGGCGGACTCTGCTCGTCTTCCTCGTCACGATCCCGTTCTGGACGAGCCTGCTCATCCGCACGTACGCCTTCGTCATCATCCTCAACGACAACGGACCGATCAACGGCGCGCTGACGGGGCTGGGCATCCTCAGCGAGCCTCTGCCCATGCTCTATACGCCCTTCGCCACGATCGTGGGGCTCGTCTATTCCTTCCTGCCCTTCATGATCCTGCCGATCTACGCCAGCGCTGAGCGGTTCGACTTCAGGCTCGCGGAGGCCGCCTACGACCTCGGCGCCACCAAGGGCAGGGTCCTGCGCCGCATCGTGCTGCCGGCTGTGCGACCCGGGATCATCGCGGGTCTCATCCTCGTCTTCATCCCCGCCCTCGGGTCCTTCCTCGCACCCGAACTCCTCGGCGGCGGCAAGACGTCGATGATCGCCAATGTCATCGCCGCGCAGTTCGGGGCATCCCGCAACTGGCCGTTCGGAGCCGCCCTTTCCGTCATGGTGCTCGTCATCGTCATGCTCGCCCTGGTCATCTTCGCCGTGATCGCGCGCCGGGCGAGCCGACGCGGCTCGCAGCAGAGCCTGGAGTCGCTGCTATGAGGTCTCCCCGCGGCACCGGCACGTCGCTCAAGAACTTCCCCTTCTTCGGCCCCATGGCCGCGATCGTCTTCGGATTCCTCTACATCCCGCTGGTCTTCGTCGTCGGGTACTCCTTCAACAGCAATCGCGTCGTGACGGTCTGGAAGGGCTTCAGCCTCGAGTGGTACGCCGAGGTGCTGGGCAATGACGACATCCAGCGTGCGGTCATCAACTCCTTGCGCGTGGCCAGCATCTCGACAGTGCTCTCGGTCATCTTCGCCACGGGCCTCGCCATCGGACTGCTGCGCATGGCGCGCGCGGGCAAGACGTTCGCCTGGTCCCTCATCATGGCGCCCCTGGTCATCCCCGAGATCGTCTTCGCCATCGGCACCCTGGCGCTCTTCGTCCAGATCCGCTTCCCCCTGGGGGTCGACGCGATCACCCTGGCACACACGGCGTTCTGCATCCCCTTCGCGCTGCTCCCGATCCGCGCACGTCTGCGGTCGGTGGACCTCGCCGTCTATGAAGCAGCAGCCGACCTGGGTGCCAACGAGTGGGTGATCTTCCGTCGCATCACACTGCCGCTCCTTGCGCCGGGAATCATCGCCGGAGCGCTGCTGGCCTTCATCATCAGCCTGGACGACTTCATCGTGTCGTACTTCCTCGCCGGAGCTGGCGGCACCACACTGCCCGTCTACATCTTCGGCATGATCCGCAACGCCATTACGCCGGGTGTCAATGCACTCTCCACGCTCCTGCTGCTCGCGAGCGTCCTTATCGTCTCTGTTTCCTACATCATCGCAAGAAGGAAGAGGTAACTATGAAGAGGTGGAAGAACCGCCGACCGTCCGGCATCCTGCTGGCGCTCGGCCTGACAGGGATCATGGCCCTGTCCGCATGCGGCGGTGAGACCACCGTCGGCGGCGGAGGTGAGGCCAGCAGCGCGCCGGCGTCATCGGCCGCCGCATCGGATGCAGCGAGTCCCGAGGCTCCCGCAGGGGACTTCCCGACGCCCAATGGCGGGGAGGTCAACCTCTACAACTGGACCGACTACATCTCGCCCGAATTGCTGGACCGCTTCGAGTCGGAGACCGGCATCACCGTCAATCTCGACAACTACGACTCCAACGAGACGATGCTGAGCAAGCTGCAGGCTGGTGGCGCCAACTACGACGTCATCGTCCCCAGCGACTACATGGTCGCCCAGATGATCGAGCTGGGGCTCCTCCAGGAGGTCGACCCCGCGTCCTTCCCCAATGGCCAGTACATCAAGCCGGAGTTCATGGACGTCTACTTCGATCCGGGCCGCAAGTACTCGGCTCCCTACATGTACGGCACGACGGGCATCGCCTACGACCCGACCAAGACCGGAGTCGAGATCACGTCCTGGGCGGACTTCTTCAATGCGGACAGCCCCGCCGCAGGCAAGATCGGCACGCTCAACGACCAGGTTGAGGTCATCCACGCTGCTCTGCGCGCGGTGGGGTCGCAGCCGTGCTCGACGAACCGCGACGACTACATCAAGGTGGAGGAGCTCCTGGCCGGCTGGAAGCCCGGACTCGCGGTCATCAATTCCGACGGCGTCATCGGTCGCATGGCTTCAGGCGAGCAGATCATGCACATGATGTGGAACGGCGCCTTCACCCGGGCACAGGCAGACAACCCGAATCTGCAGTACGTCTACCCCGCTGAGGGCATCACGCTCTGGTCGGACAACTTTGCGGTCCCCGTGGGCGCGCAGAACGTCGACAACGCCAAGATCTTCATCAACTGGATGATGGATCCGGCCAACATCGGCGAGGCGACCAACTTCGTCGGCTACGACAATGGCATCACCGGCTCCTCGGAGTTCATGACCGCCGAGCTCGGCGCCAATCCGGCCGTCGTCATTCCGGAGGAGTTCAAGGCGCTGGCCGCGCCCGTGCCTGGTTGCCCCGTGGAGGCCATCGACCTCTACGACCAGGTCTGGACCAACTTCAAGAAGTAGTACGACGTGGGGGGGCCCGGACCTGACCCGGGCCCCCCCACGTTCTGCACCCTGCCCCGATCAGCCCCTTTCCTCGCGGATGGAGCCACCGTGACGACCACTCGTATCGAGAACGCCACCGTCTGGACTGGGCACCGCCTGCCCGATGGGAGCGTCTACACGACGGACGCCGTACTCATCGCAGACGACCGCGTCATCGCCCTCGGCGCATCCGCGCGACGCTTCACGGCCGATCACGTCATCGACGCCGGGGGCGGCTTCATCGCCCCTGCCTTCGGTGACGGCCATGTGCACCCGATCTTCGGCGGCCTGGAGCGCGAGTTCGCGCCCGTCCGCGATCACGCGACACCGCAGGACATCGCCGCGGCGGTCGGCGCCTGGGCCAAGGCCCACCCTGAGGTCGAATGGGTGCGAGGCGAAGGCTTCGACCACACCCTCGCTCCCGAGGGCATCTTCCTCGCTTCCTGGCTCGACGCTCACGTGCCGGACCGACCTGTCGTCCTGCGGGCCACGGACTACCACACCGTCTGGGTCAACTCCGAGGCGCTGAGGCGCGCGGGGTACGGCCCCGGGGTTGCCCAGCCTCACGATGGCGAGATCGTCCTGGATGACACGGGATCACCCACCGGCACTCTGCGGGAGTGGGGCGCGTGGCGGCCCGTCTACGACCTGCTCCCCCGCCCAGCGACCGCGATGATGCTCAGCGCCGTCGACTTCGCCACAACCAGTTTTGCCTCAGCTGGGATCACCTGGGCACAGGACGCGTGGGTCGAACCCGCAGACGTCGAGACATGGATCACCGCCCTCCAGCAGGATCGAGTCCACGCTGACATCGATCTTGCCCTCTGGGCAGATCCCAACTCATGGCGTGACCAGCTCCCGCACTTCGGGGCAGCTCGCGACCGAGTAGCGCGCGACGGCCAGAGTGTCATCACAGCGCACACGGTCAAGTTCTTCGCGGACGGTGTCATCGAGTCGGGCACGAGCGCCATGCTCGAACCCTTCTGCGACTGCCCCCACTCCAAGGGCCTGCCCAACTGGGACGCTGCGGAGATGGCTGAGGCGGTGGCGGCGATCGATGCCATGGGATTCACCGCGCACATCCATGCGATTGGCGACTACGGAGTGCGCATGGCTCTCGATGCGATCGAGCACGCAGCGCGCGTCAACCCGCCCCGTGACCGCCGCTGGATCATCGTCCACACGCAGTTGGTCGACCCGGCAGACCTTCCCCGCTTCGCCGAGTTGGGCGTCATCGCGAACTTCGAGCCCTACTGGTCCAAGTACGACTCCTGGCAATCCGAGCTCACGGCTCCGCGTCTCGGTCCGGAGCGGACGGACCGCCAGTTCCAGACAGCGACCCTCGCCGCCCTGGGCGCGCGCATCTCCTTCGGCAGCGACTGGCCGGTGACGACCTACTCACCGCTGGAGGGAATCCAGGTCGCCGTCACGCGCAAGATGGAGCCCGACGACGATCCGTGGATGCCCGAAGAGTGCATCAGCGTCGATGACGCGCTCCTCGCGTACACCCGCGGTGTTGCCTTCCAGTCCGGGCGCGATGATGCCGGCATCCTCCGCCCGGGTGCGCGTGCCGACCTCGTCTGGATCGATGCCGATCCCCGATCCGTCGACCCGATGACCATCGGTGCCATTCCTGTGCGGGGCACCTGGCGTCGAGGCGTGCGCACGTTCGGCACCTGACGTGGCGCTCACTCCGAGCGAGTCGGACCGCCTCCTGCTCTTCCTCCAGGGAGAGCTCGCACGCAGTCGCCGTGCACGCGGTCTGCGACTCAATGTGCCGGAGGCCACGGCGTACATCGCCGATGCCGTCTGCGAGATGGCACGCGACGGAGTCGACCTGCCCACGGTGCGCGAGCGGGCACGTCACCTGCTCCACCGCAGCGATGTCATGGACGAAGTGCCCGACCTGCTCTCCGACGTACGCGTCGAGGCGCGTTTCGATGACGGCACCCGCCTCGTCGTCGTCACGGACCTGTGGGAGACCGCGCACGAAGACGATCCCGGATCTCCCACGCCCGAAAGCGATCAGGAGATCGTGGTCCGCAATGAGGCGACCACGGCCATCGCGATCAGCTCGCACATCCACCTCGCCGAAGTGAATCCGCGATTGCGCCTCGACCGCGAAGCCGCCTTCGGTCGTCGCCTCGCAGTCCCCGCGGGAGCTACGGTGTGGATCCCCGCGGGGGACTCGATCACCCTGCCGACGACTCGGCTGCGCGGCGATCGCATCGTCGTAGGCAACACCGGCCTCGTCGAGGGATCCGTCGATGACCCTGTGGTGCGCGAGCGCGCACTCGCCGCCCTACGCCGCTGCGGCTACCTGGACGTCGTCGACGGGGCCGAGGTCAACGACATCGCGCAGGCAGACAGCGCCGTCGCCCAGCTGGTGGCCGAGCGCCGGGATGTCTCCTCATGAGCGGCTACGGCCCCCGACCGGGCGACGTGATCCGCCTCGGGGCGACCGGCCTACGCCTGGGCATCCCCCAGCGCGTCGATGACGCAGGCGATGAATTCCACGTCGGATTCGCCAAGACCGGACGCGACGGGATCGGGCTCGCACCGGTCACCACTCGGGAGTCCTGCGATCTCGTGATCACCAATGCCATCGTGCTCGACCCGGTCGACGGGGTGCGGGTCGCGTCGATCGGGATCCGCGAGGGCCGCATCAGCGGGATCGGGCGGGCGGGCAATCCCGCCGTATCGGATGACGTCGACATCGTGGTCGGGTCCGGCACCGTCGTCGTCGACGCCGACGGGCTCATCGTCACACCGGGCGGCATCGACACCCACGTGCACGCCATGGCTCCCCGTGTCTTCGAGTCGGAGATCTCCTCCGGCGTCACGACGGTGCTCGCCCAGGAGGCCGGTCCGGTCTGGGGCGTGGGCATCAACTCCCCCTGGTTCCTCGGCATCGCTCGCGAGGCACTGGAGGCCGTCCCACTCAATGTCGGGATCCTCGGCCGCGCGTCGTCTGCGCGCCGTGCCGCACTTGACGAGGCGGCAGATGCCCACATCTGCGGGTTCAAGGTGCATGAGGACACCGGCGCGACACTGATGACGATCGACACCGCACTCCGGGTGGCTGACGACATCGACGTCCAGGTGGCACTGCACACGGACGGACTCAACGAGACGCTCTCGGTCGCTGACACGCTAGCCGTGCTCGACGGACGCGTCGCCCACGCGTTCCACGTCGAGGGAGGCGGCGGCGGCCACGCCCCCGACGTGCTGACCCTCGCCGGTCGTGAGCACGTCATCGCCTCCTCGACCAATCCGACGCTGCCGTATGGGGTCAATGCGGCAGCAGAGACGCTGGACATGGTGCTCTTCTGTCACGGGCTCGCCGCGGACCGCGAGAGCGACCTCCAAATCGCACGGGCGCGGATCCGCGAATCCACCATGGCGGCTGAGAATCGCCTGCACGACCTGGGGGTCATTCCGATCACGTCATCGGACGCCCTCGGCATGGGCCGTGCAGGAGAGACATGGTGGCGAACTTTCGCGATGGCCGATGCGCAGGCGACCCAGTCGGGTGACAGTCTCGAGGCATCGGACGACAACGATCGCATCCTGCGTTACCTCGCCAAGATCACCATCAATCCCGCGCTGGCCCACGGTCTCGCGCATGAGGTGGGGCGGCTTGCTGTGGGTCACCGGGCAGACATGGTGCTGTGGGATGCCCGTTCCTTCGCCGCCAAGCCGCTCCTCGTCATGGTCGCGGGATATCCCGCCTGGGGAGCGACAGGTGACCCCAACGCGACCATCGACGGTGCGGAGCCGCTGCGCCTCGCTGAACAGTTCGGCGCGCTCGGCCGAGCGCCGCGACGCCTCGGCTCGATCATCACGAATGCTCGTGCTGCCGCACACGCACCCCTGGATCGCCCAATGATCGTGACACGCGGTTGCCGCACCGTACGCAGCTCGAACATGGTGCGCCACGGCGTGCTGGGAGAGGTCGTCGTCTCCGCAGACGGGGAGGCCGTGACCTGGCAGGGGAACCCGGTGACGTGCGCCCCTATCGGCACGGCCTCCCTGTCACGCGTCCACTACTGGTGAGACCGGTGGCTGCTGGTGAGCCCGGGCTCTCGTGGCGTGCCCTGGGGCTCAGGCGTAGCGGGAGAAGATCGCGTCGATCTCTGCACGCTCGGCCGGGGTCATCGCGCGCTCGCGCTCACGGTCCCACAGCTGGCGGAAGGTCAGCTCCCCGTCGTTCTGCTTCTTGCGTCCAAACATGGCTCTTCCTTTCCTCCGGGCCCAGGGCTGGCGCCCGGCCCGATCGGCGGCCATGTGCCGGCCGACGCTCGGGCCTGGACCCGCGGCCCCTTGTGAGGGCCATGTAAACGGTGACATGGAGGGCCGAGCTCACGGGTCGAGGGGGTCTGAGGGCGTGGCCCAGATCACGCGTGTCGCGCGGAACCATGCTCCTGGCGGCCAGCACTGTCCGGAGGCCGGCACCGTTCGGAGGCCGGCACTGTCCAGGGCCCGCACTGTCCGGGGCCGGCGCCGGCCTCATCACCTACGCCGCATCCGAACTTTGGGACAAAAGCGTCACGGGGCGGCACTTTCGTCCCGAAGTTCGCCGCGAGACGCATTCGAGAAGACCGCGTGACACCCCGGAACCAGGCGTGCGAGAAGCGGGAGGGGGAGCGGCCAGGATCGCGGAGCAGAAACCCCGCGTGGACGCCCTGACGGGCTAGTTGTCCTGCCAGAGGGCGGAGCCGCGCTTCCACTCCGGCCAGGTGTAGTTCCAGTAGCCGGCGAGGTAGTCATCCGTGCCGATCTTGGCGGAGGTCCCGGTGTACTCGGCCACATCACCGAACTTCGTGTTGCGCCAGATCCACTGCATGTCGCTCGGCGTCATGTTGGTGCAACCGTGCGACGTGTTGGCGTACCCGATGCTGTAGTTCCACGGGGCGTCGTGGATGTACTCGCCGTTGTCATTGACGCGGATGCCGTAGTCGACGGTGACATCCCAGCCCTCTTCCGGGTCCGGGTTGTAGAGACGCTTCGGTGAGATGTGAGCCGTGATGACCTTCGTGCCGGACTCCGTCTCCCAGCCGGCCTTGCCGCCCGAGATGGGGAACGTGCGCTCCTCTACGCCGTTGCGCGTGTACTTCATCGTGTGCTTGTTGAGGTTGACCTTGAGGATGACCTGGTCACCCGTCGTGAAGGTCGACGTGACCTTCGGGCCGTACGCGCCCTTGGCTCCCTCGACTGAACTGAGGTTGGCGTTGAGGGTGATCGTGGCATTGCCGGGCCAGTAGTTGCGGGGGCGGAAGACGGCCTTCTGCGAGTTGACCCAGAACCAGCCCGCCTCCCCGAAGTCCTTGTCCGATGTGACGACGAGAGCCTTCTCGACCGCTTCCTTGTTGGTGATGGGGATACCGAAGTCGACGACCAGGGGCACACCAGCGCCCATGTTGTCCTCCTTCGGCCACACATCCAGGGTGAAGGTCTTCTCCGCGCGGCCCATCTTGAAGTTGGTGCGTCCGCCCGGAACGAGTGCGCCGGAGGGATCGGTGACGGTGACCCACAGACGGCGCGCTGGGGGCAGCGGCTCGGTCACCCAGGTACGAGCCTTGGTGGTCTCGCGAACGGGGACGGAGAAGGAAGCATCCTTCTTGTCGACGATCGAGATGGTGGCGCCCTCGGGGACGTTGCGCAGCTTGAGCACGCTGCCGGGCTTCAGGGTGATGACCTTCGCGCCGTGCGGCTTGCCGAGCGGCTGACCCGCGACCTCGAAAACGACGGTGCGCACCGGTGGCGGCGGCGGGGCGATCCTGAACTCCACCGGCGCGGACGCCGCGCCGACACCGTCGGCGCTCACCGCACGAAGGGCAACGGAGTAGGGCTGCCCGGGCTGAATGCCCGGGATCGTCACCGGGCTCGTGGTCACCGCGGGATCGAAGGCGACCCACTTGCCACCCTGGTCAGCCCACTCGTAGTTGGTGATCGCCTTATCGGTAGCAGGCGCCGTGAAGGAGATGATGGCGGAGTCGGTCCCGAGTGCCACCTTCAGACCGGTGGGCGCGGGCAGGCTCGCATCGACGGGGGGTTCCGCCGGATCCACGGGGGTCGTCGGATCTTCATTGACCACGACATTGCTCGGCCCTGTCGAGGACTCCGCCAGTGCCGGAGCCTGCACGAGACCTGCAGCGAGAGCCGCAGTCACGACAGCGATGGCGAGGCGGGCGGGTCGCACGAGTCCTCCAGGGCGGCTAGGGGCATGTTCTGTCCCAGCATTATGGGGGACCGATGGGGCCCGAGTCGCCCTGAGGGGCCAGGGTCCTCCGTCGGCGCGTCGGGACTGTGAGCGCCGTCACAGCCCGCGGGGGACGGATATCCCGTGGGCCGGGACGGACGCCCGCGCTCACGCGCCCTGATCGCGCAGCATCCGCCTGAGGATCTTGCCCGAGGGGGACTTCGGAATGCTGTCGATGAAGACGACGTCGTGCACCACCTTGTACGTCGCCACGTGTTGGCGGGTGAACTCGGTGATCTCGGACGCTGCGACGTCCTGACCCGGCTTGAGCACCACGTAGGCGCGGGGCAGCTCGCCCGCCTCGTCGTCGGAAATCCCGATAACGGCAGCATCAGCGACCGCGGGGTGGGTGAGGAGAAGCGCCTCGAGCTCCGCGGGCGCTACCTGGAAGCCCTTGACCTTGATGAGCTCCTTGACCCGGTCGACGATGGTGAGGTGGCCATCGGCGTCGATGACCCCAACGTCACCCGTGTGCAGCCAGCCGTCGGCGTCGATCGTCGCAGCGGTGGCCTCGGGATTGTTGAGGTAGCCCTTCATCACCATCGGTCCGCGCACCCAGAGCTCTCCCTCAGCGTCGACCGGCTGGTCCTCCCCCGTGGTCGGATCCACGATGCGGCACTCGGCGTTGGGCACCGTGACGCCCGACGTACCCGCCTTGAACTGACCCTGCGGCGTGAGATGGGAGACCGGACTCATCTCCGTCATGCCGTAGCCCTGGACGACCTCGCAGTGAATGCGATTGCCCGCCTCGAGCGCGAGCTCCGCGCTGAGAGGTGCGGCTCCGGAGAAGACCTGCTTCAGGGAAGACAGGTCGTAGTTGTCGACGAGGGGGTGCTTGGCCAGGGCGAGCACGATGGGCGGCACGGCGAAGAATCGGGTCACCTGACGCTCCTGGATGATCCCCAGCGCCTGCTCGAGGTCGAAGCGAGGCAGCGTCACGATGGTGATGCCCTGGGCGAGGAGGCCATTCATGAGCACCTGCATGCCGTAGATATGGAAGAAGGGCAGCACGGCCAGCGCGACCTCGCCCTCCTCTACCGCCAGGCCCGACTCGATCTGGCACAGGTTGGCGACGAGATTGCGGTGGGTGAGCATCACTCCCTTGGGGAAGCCTGTGGTTCCCGACGAATACGGCAGCACCACCACGTGCTCGTGGGTGTCCACCGGCACCTGAGCGATGGGCTCGCCAAGCAGCGCCGTCACGGGGAGCGTG
Source organism: Actinomycetota bacterium (assembly GCA_046046455.1). Lineage (GTDB taxonomy): Bacteria > Actinomycetota > Actinomycetes > S36-B12 > S36-B12 > Mxb001. The sequence continues at coordinate 43,357 of JBJOJS010000095.1, forward strand.
CCCTCCGGAGCCTCGCCGATCACGACGATGTCCTGCACGTCCGTGCCCTCGGCCGCCTCCCGGGCGACATCGACGAACATGCCGATCGTGATGAGCAGCACCGACCCGGAGTCGCGCAACTGGAAGCGCACCTCCTCCGCGGTGTACGTCGGGTTGATCGTGCTCACCGCCACGCCGGCGACTGCCGCACCGTGGAAGGCGACGGCGTACTCGGGGATGTTGGGGGCCATGAGCGCGATCGTGTCGCCGGGTCCGAGGCCGCGTGCGGCGAGCCCACCGGCGAAGCTGGCGATCATCGCCGCAAGTTGCCCGTAGGTGTAGGTGCGTCCCGTGGGTCCATCGATGAGCGCGGGTCGGTCGGGCGCACGATCAGCCCACCGGAGCACGTGCTCGGTGACCGTGATGTCGGGAATGTCGACATCGGGGAACGGGCTGCGATGGATGATCATGTGGACTCCTGATCTAGAGATGGATCCCCCGGGTGAGCGCCCCGTCGACGACGAGGTTGGTGCCGGTCGTGAAACTCGAGATGGGACAGGCGAGGAAGACGACGGCCGCGGCCATCTCCTCCGGGGTGCCCATGCGCCCGGTGGGGTTGAGCCCGAGCGCCGTGGCGAAGAGGTCCGGGTTGCCGTGCTTGATGGACTCCCAGACGCCGCCCTCGAAATAGGTGTTACCGGGCGAGACGGTGTTTGCGCGGATGCCCTTGTCGGCGAGTTGGTTCGCGAGGCCCTGCGTGTAGGCGACGAGCGCGGTCTTGATCGTGCCGTAGGGACCGGCCGCGAAGTCCACCTCGCGTCCGCTGACGCTGGAGATCGTCACGATCGATCCGTGGGTGCTCTTCTCGAGGTAGGGCATCGCTGCCTTGACGAGTCGCACCGTGCCGAGGAGGTCGACGTTGATCGACGCCTCCCAGTTGTCCTCCGTGTCGGGGATGGCGAGCGCACTCACATTGCTCACGATGATGTCGATGCCACCGAGCTCCGCAGCCGAGGTAGTGACCCAGTCCTGGATCGCCTGGGCGTCGCCGACATCGACGACGGAGCCGTGGGCACGAGCTGCGGATCCGCCCAGTGCCTGGGTGGTCTCCGCGACCGCATCGGCAGAACGGGCACAGAAGGCGACGTTGACGCCCTCATCGAGGAACGCCGATACGACGGCGCGTCCGATGCCTCGAGTGCCGCCGGTGACGAGCGCATTGAGGCCCTGGGCCTTGAGATCCATCGTGTCTCCTTCGACTGAGTGAGGTGGCGTTAGGTGAGTTGGCCGGCGCGGGCACGGAGGTCGGCGTGGATACCGCCGTACGCCGACGCTGCAGGCAGGATCGCCTTGGGAGCCTTGACGACAACGCTGAAGTTGGCATCGACGACGTTGGCGATGGGCGTCAGGGACACCTGGGAGAGCAGTTGGTAGGCGTCCATGGCGTGGAGGCCGTAGAGCTCCTCGAGCCACCGCACCATCTCGACGTTGCCGATGCGCCAGGAGTCCTCGAGGGGGCGCGCCGAGCCCACCGCCATCCAATGGCTATCGCTCTCCAGTCGCGGCCACGCGGGCGCCCCGCCCTTGATGAGCTCGACGATGATCGTGGAGTCCATGGCGCCCTCCACCGCGGTGCCACAGGACTCACCCTCGCCCTGGCGGTAGTGACCATCCCCCAGTGAGAAGAGCGCGCCCTCGACGTTGACTCCGAGGTAGACGGTGGTCCCCGCGCGCACCTCGGGCGAGTCCATGTTGCCGCCAAAGCGTTCGGGCACGAGGGAGGTGCGCACCTCGCCTGCTGCTGGCGCTACGCCGATGGTGCCGAGCATCGGCTCCACGGGCAGATCGACGGCGAGATCGCCGAAGCGCGCATCGAAGGTGACCGTGTTGCGCGCACGATCAAGGTGGTAGATCCACGTGGTGTCGGGAAGCGCCTCCTGCAGCATCGCCGTTGCGCCCGTGGAGGTGAGTCCTCCGAAGAACGGAATCGCCGCGGAGACCCCCCAGTCGCGCGCAGGCGTCAGGTCGACGATGTGGATGACCAAGGTATCGCCCGGCTCCGCGCCCTCGACATAGAACGGTCCCGTCTGCGGGTTGACATAGCGCAGATCGACCTTGGCGGTGGAGAGGTCATCGACGGACTGCAGTGCGAAGTTGAAGGCGTCCTCCGACCACAGCTTCAGCACACTGCCGGGCGTGACGCGGGCGACGGGCGCCGCTCCGCCGAAGGTGTAGGCGTACTGGGAGCGCTCAGGCCGGAACTCCACGACGTGGACCATCCGGGGACGTTAGCGCCGCGGAGCGCCCGGCGCATCCGATCTGCTCAGTCTCGCAGGCGTAGGGAGTCGGGCCCGAGATCCGCCACCGAGGTACGGCCGAGGAGTTGCATCATCGTGGCGATCTCCTGGGCCAGCAGATCGCCCACGCGCTGGACCCCCGCCTCCCCGCCTGCCATGAGGCCGTAGAGGTACGCCCGCCCGACAGCCACGGCCGTGGCCCCCTGGCACAGCGCCGCCACCACGTCAGCGCCCGACATCACGCCACCGTCGATGAGGACCTCGACACGATCATCGAGCGCCTCGCGGACGCGAGGCAGGATCTCGAAGGGCACGGGCGCGCGCTCGAGCTGGCGGCCGCCGTGGGTGGACAGGATGACGCCATCGACACCGTGGCCGGCGACGAGGACCGCATCGTCCACCGTCTGGATTCCCTTGACGACGAGGCGACCGGGCCAGACCGACCGCAGCCAGTCGAGATCAGCCACGGTGACGGCGGGATCGAAGACACGGCCGATGAGATCGGCCACCGTGCCCCCCGTGCTCGTGAGCGTGGCGAAGGTCAGCGGCTCGGAGGTCAGCAGGTTCATCCACCAGCGCGGGTGCACGGCCATGTCCGCAAGAGTCCGCGGGGTGAGTTGGGGTGGAATCGTCAGGCCATTGCGCACATCGCGATGACGACGCCCTGCGACAGGCGTATCGACGGTGAGGATGATCGTGTCGTAGCCCGCATCACGGGCTCGGTCCACGAGTTCGACGCCGTAGCCGCGATCGGTCATCAGATAGAGCTGGAACCACCTGCGTACGCCGGGCACGGCCGCCGCCAGATCCTCGAGGGACGTCGTACCCAGGGTGGACAGGCCGTAGGGGATGCCCATGCGCTGGGCGACCCGCGCGACGGCCGGCTCTCCCGCGGAATGCATCATCCGGGTGAACCCCGTCGGCGCGAAGACGAGCGGCAGGTCAGAGCGCTCACCGAGGATCGTTGTGGACGTATCGACCGTGCGTACGTCGCGCAGCACGCGCGGTTGGAACTCGACGCGAGCGAACGCGTCCCGGGCGCGGCGCAAACTCGCCTCGTCCTGTCCCGCAGCCCCGTCGGTGTAGTCGAAGACCGCGCGCGGCACTCGACGCCGCGCGAGGGACCGCACGTCCGCGACACTCGCGCAGCGATCCAGCAGCACCTGGGTCCTGTCCAGCCGCGGCCGCAGGTCCCCGACGAGCGGCTGGATGTCACTCCAGCGCGGCACCCTCCGGCTCATGGAGATGACTCTGCCTGCAGATCGGCGTAGGCGCGACGCATGTACGCGAACTCCACGACCTGGTGGCCGACGAGATGGAGCTGCTCCACGGCTGCGGGCGCGGCGCCCGGGTCGTCGAGGTGCACCTCGGAGGAATTGACGACGGCACCGAAGGGGGTGGGCCAGCCGCGCAGGGCGTGGACGACCTGGCGGAGCTGGTGCAGGGTCCCCACAGCCGCCTGCCAGCCGTGGGCGACGGCGATGCACCCCACGGCCCGGCCGTCGAGGTAGGGGCCGCGAGGCTCGCGACGCAGATCTTCGAGGTAGTCGAGGGCGTTCTTGACCAGACCGCTCAAACCTCCGTGGTAGCCCGGGCTCACGATGATGAAGCCGTCCGCCTGCCGCGCGAGGTCCAACAGTCTCAGGGCCTCGGGTGCACGGTCGGCGGCGTCCGGGTCGTAGATCGGGAGCATGAGCTCGCGTCCACTGAGGATGTGCACCTCCGCGCCCGCCTCGCGCGCGCCGTCAGCCGCAAGGCGCAACGCGGCTTCCGACGTGGACTGCGTGCGCGTGCTCCCCCCGATCGCCAGGATCATGGGCGCTCCCCGGTCAGCATCATCCTGGGAATTCCCTGGGGTGGCCTCGCGCATGGGGGGACGCTAGCCGAGCCAACCTAGGCTCGCCTCATGAGGAGACCCCTCGCCTTCGCGATCGCCGTAGGAGCAGTGGCGCTCGTGCTGACGGCGTGCGGAAGCAACGGAGGATCCGACCCCAGCCCCGAGCCCACACTCGACGGGGGTGAGGCCGTGTGCGACGAGCCGACGATCCGCGCCGCCGTCGAAGCCGACTTCGCCGCCAACTACCCCGGCTCCACCTTCATTGCGCTCGAGGACTTCACCTGCGAGGGCGGCTGGGCGATGGCAAACGCCGAGTTCGAGGCCTCGGGCTCGACCTTCCCCACCGTGGTCTTCCTGCGCGCCGAGGGCCAGTTCTGGGTGCCCACGACGATCGAGGAGATCTGCGCGACACCGCAGGCCGAGGCCGGAGTCCCCGCCGACATGTACGTCGCTGCGTGCGGCGTTCAGTAGCCGCTCACGATCCGGGCGCCAGCCGCCCGCATCTCATCCCACGCTGCCGTTGTCGACTCCGGACTCACTCCTGCGCAGAGCGACGACAGCACCCGCACGGGGTACCCCAGATTGCGAGCATCGAGCACTGTCGCCTTGATGCAATAGTCGGTCGCGATGCCCACGACGTCGAGAGCATCGATTCGGCTGGCTCTCAGCAGGTCCACGAGACTGCGCCCGTCTCGAGCGGTTCCCTCGAATCCGCTGTACGCCGCCTTGTATTGGCCCTTCGAGATGACGGCATCCATCACGCGCGCGAAGTCCACATGCCTGTCGAGTCCGGGATGGAATCGAGCACCCGGGGTGCCCTTGACGCAGTGCACCGGCCATGAATCGACGTAGTCGGGAGTCTCGGAGAAATGGTTACCGGGGTCGATGTGCCAGTCTCGCGTCGCCACGATGAGGGGGTACCGTGCCCGGCTTCGGGCGAGGAGCGCCGAAACACCGCGCGCCACGGCTGCGCCACCCGCGACCCCGAGCGAACCGCCCTCGCAGAAGTCCACCTGGACATCGACGACGATGAGAGCTCGGCGGCGCTCGTGCGCCTGCGCGGTGCCCGCGAGCGCGACCGCACCGAAGGAGCCGACCAACCCCACCAGCAAGCCGCGTCGCGAGATCTCGGGACGCGTGACCACGACCCCAGCGTGCCACAGGCGCGACCAGCGTCGAGGGAGTACGGCCGCCTATTCCTCGGGTGCGGCGGGACTCGGCGCGCGCACACGCACTGCCCACGCGACACAGGCCACGACGACGAGCGCCGCCATGATCGTGCCGATCGTGATGGTCTCTCCGAGAAGAAGCGCCGACCACACCAGCGTGAGCGGCGCCTGCAACTGCTGCACCTGCGCACCGCGTGCGACACCGGCCTGAGCAAGTCCGCGGTACCACGCGAAGAACGCGAAGTAGACGGATACGACCCCGAGCATGACCATGCCGATCCACGCGTGCGTCGTCACGGGAGTGATGACCCCGCCGGTGGCGATGATCAGGATCGACACGGGCAGGGTGATGGGCAGGGCGAAGACCACGACCCAGGAGATGACCTGCCATCCGGGCATCTGGCGCGTGAGCGTGGCTCCCTCGACGTAGCACCAAGAGGATGCCACGACGGCTCCAGCGATGAGCAGGTCCGCGACGAGGTTCCCGCCTTCAGCACCCCCGCGTAGGAGCGCGAAGACCACGAGCGCCGCCGTGCCGCACGCCGCGGCAACCCAGAACTGCCGTGCGACGCGCTCGTGCGTGCGCAGGACGGCGATCACGGCGGTCACCAAGGGCATCACCGCGGCGATGACAGCGGCATGTGCCGCGGTCGTGCGCTCGAGTGCCAGTGCGATGAGAATCGGCCACCCGAAGATGGCTCCCGCCATGGTGTAGATGAGCGGCTTGATCTGATCGCGCCTGGGCCAGGGCACACGACGCACCGCGAGGACGACGAACGCGAGCGCGCCCGCGATGACCGCGCGACCCGTGGCGGTGAACACGGGAGTGAAGCTCTCCAGGGCCCACACGGTCCAGGGAAGCGAGAAGGAGAAGCCCACCACGGCGAGCAGGGCAATGGCCAGCCCCTGGCGCTCTCGGGTCGATGCGGACATCACCGCTGGACCCTACTGACAGAACCCGGGGACCCCGGTGCGGTGAGCGGCCGTCGGGTGGTAGCGTCCCTCCTCGCGCACCGCTAGCTCAACTGGCAGAGCAGCTGACTCTTAATCAGCGGGTTCGGGGTTCGAGTCCCTGGCGGTGCACTTTCCTTTTCCGGCCGCGGCACGGGCACGGTCAGTTCGTGAACTTCGGGTCGCGCCAGCCGCCGTGATTGCGCACGAACTTGTCCGCCTCATGCGGACCCCACGTTCCTGGCGCGTACGGCAGCACGGGCGGCGGATCGCTCAGCAGTGGCTCGACGACTTCCCATGTGGCCTCGACCGAGTCCCAGCGAGGAAACAGCGTGTGATCGCCCACCATCGCGTCATGTAGGAGGCGCTCGTAGGGACTGGGGAATACCCCGAGCGTGTCGCCGAAGTCGAGTGAGAGGAACTCAGGCTCGACCGCGTCCACGCCGGGGGTCTTGACGCGAACGCCGATGTCGATGCCCGACGGCTGGCCGATCCGCAGGACGACATCGTCGTGGCCGACGACACGCTGCATGTGATCGCCGAGCCGGAAGGCCGGAGCCTTCTTGAAGCGCACGACCACCTCGGTCGCTGTCGTGGGCATCTTCTTGCCCGCGCGGATGACGATCGGCACTCCGGCCCAGCGCCAGGTGTCGCAATGCAGTCGTACGGCCACGTAGGTCTCGGTGTCCGAGTCGCCGGCCACGCCCGGGATGGACCGGTACCCGTCGTACTGACCGCGCACGACATCGGCATCATCGAGCGGGCGCAGGGCTCGGAAGATGTCGAGGCGACGATCCCCGATCGGGTCATCGCTGGCACCCGGAGGTTCCATGAGCACTAGGGCGAGGACCTGCAGCAGGTGGTTCTGCACGACGTCGCGGAGGGTGCCGACCTTGTCGTAGAAGGAACCGCGATCCTCGACGCCGAAGCTCTCCGCCATCGTGATCTGGATCGACTCGACGTACTCACGGCGCCACAGCGGCTCGAGCCATGCGTTGGAGAAGCGGACGTAGACGATGTCCTGGACGGGCTCCTTGCCCAGGTAGTGGTCGATGCGCAGGATCTGGTCCTCGCGCAGGACCGCGTGCAGTCGATCGTTGAGTTCGCGCGCGGTCTCGAGGCTCGTACCGAAGGGCTTCTCCACCGCGACACGGCAGCCCGATGTGAGATCGGCAGCCCCGAGCTGCTCGACGACCGGGCCGAAGAGGCTCGGCGGGATCTCAAGGTAGAAGAGCGGGTTGTTCACGCCCTTCAGCCGGGCCGCGAGGCGCGTATACAGACCCGCATCGGTGAAGTCACCGCCGAGATAGGTCATGCGGCCGACGAGACGCGCGAGGACGGTGTCGTCGACCTGCTCGCCAGACTTCTCCAGCACCGTGTGCACGGACTCTCTCGTCATCGCCCAGAGGTCCTCGTCGCCCATGTCATTGGCAGCGACGCCGATCACCGGGACGGAGAGCAGCCCGCGCTTCTCCAGGTGATAGAGCGAGGGGAGCGTCATCTTGTGTGCCAAATCACCTGTGATGCCGAAGATCACGAGGGCATCCGAGTGCACGGTGCCTGCCGAAGCAGCGCTTGCCGAACGAGACATGACTCCCCTAGAGGTAGAGGCCGGTGTGATCGTCCGCGTGGCGTGACGACGCAACGGCGTGCACATCGCGCTCGCGCAGCAGGACGTACTCCAGGCCGTGGAGCTCCACGGATCCACGATCCTCGGGCTCGAAGAGCACGCGATCGCCGATCTCGATGGTCCGCACGGTAGGGCCGATCGCCACGACACGCGCCCACGACAGTTTCCGACCCACCTGAGCGGTCGCCGGGATCACGATGCCGCCCGTGGACCGACGTTCCCCCTCATCAGCTCCCGGGCGCACCAAGACGCGGTCGTGGAGCAAGCGAATCGGGACCGAACCATCGGGTCGTGGCGTGGTGTCGGGGGCGTCGAGCGTGCTCGTCATGCGAGTGAGGAGCCCATCAGTGGCAGTGGCAGCGACGGCTGCGACGCCAGCGGCGGAAGACCACGAGGGTGACGACTGCACCGGCCGCGATGGCGACGCGCTCCGGACGGATCCCTCCGTACTCGTCGGTGAAGACGCCCTTCACCTTGGCGACACCGCGGTGCACGAGTGCCTGAGGAGTGGTTTCGGCCTTGAGCTGCTCAATGGTCGCGGCGAGGTTGCTGCGCGCCGCGGCGATCTCGGCCTCGAGTTGAGCAGCCGAGGGCGCGGAGCCCTGCTCCGGAGACTGGGTCACGGCGGGAGCCTACGCCGTGGCGGGAGGAACCACCGGGGGTGTGTCTAATTGCAAAGATTTTGCATTTAGACCGGTCACGCCCCTAGGGTCGTCCCATGCGCCCCGCCCGTCGCCGTCTGATGACCTGCCTGGCCCTCACTGCAGCAGCAGCCCTGACCCTCAGCGCCTGCGGCGGCGGGGACTCCGCCACGCCATCGAACGCCGAGGGAGAGCCGGTCTCGGGGCTGGTGGTCGCCACCACGGTCTCCCCCCTGACCTCGATCGTGTCAGCGGTGGCGGGCGACAACGTCACGATCGAAGGCATCGTGCCGGAGGGCACCAACTCGCACACCTTCGAGCCGGAGCCGCAGGCAGCCGAACTCCTCAACAAGGCGGACCTCATCTTCATCAATGGCCTCAAGCTCGAGGATCCGACGCTCGCGCTTGCCGAGGCCAACAAGAAGGAGGGGGCGGAAATCGTCGAGCTCGGCACCCTCGTGCTGCCCGAGTCCGATTACATCTTCGACTTCTCCTTCCCCGAAGAGGAGGGCAAGCCCAATCCGCACCTGTGGACCGATCCGGGCTACGCCGTCGCCTACGCCGATCTCGTGCGCCAGAAGCTGAGCGAGCGCGATCCCGCGAACGAGGCTGAGTACCAGGCAAACTTCGATGCGTTCAAGGCCGAGGCGGACAAGCTCGCCGAGGCCGTCCGCGCCGACCAGGCTTCCGTGCCCGAGGGTCAGCTCAAGCTCGTCACGTACCACGACGCCTACGCCTACTTCGCGAAGAACTTCGGCTGGGAGGTGGTGGGAGCGATCCAGCCCAGCAGCTTCGACGACCCGACCCCTTCGGAGGTCGCCGATCTCATCGAGCAGGTTCGCGCCGCCGGGGTGCCGACGATCTTCGGCTCGGAAGTCTTCCCCTCCGCCGTACTCGAGGCCATCGCCGCCGAGACCGGCGTCCGCTACGAGGACTCCCTCCGCGATGACGATCTTCCCGGCATGCCCGGGGAACCCCAGCACTCACTGCTCGAGCTGCTGCGGTACAACTACCGCACCATGATCTCCGGACTCGGTGGCCAGCCCACGCAGCTCGACGCACTCGTCTTCGAGCGGACCGTCCCCGACACGGCGTACTACCCGCAGTGACGTCGACCGGGCTGATCGACCTCGCCGCCGTCTCCGCAGGCTACGGGCGGACGACAGTCCTGCATGATGTGTCGCTTCGTATCGATGCCACGGCATTTTCGGGCATCGTCGGTCCATCCGGTGCGGGCAAGACCACGCTCCTGCGAGTGCTGCTCGGACTCATCAAGCCCAGCAGCGGCACGCGCACCACGGCCCCGGGTTTGCGTGTCGCCTACGTGCCGCAGCTCGAGACGGTCGACTGGAAGTTCCCCGTCACTGTCTTCGAGTGCGTGCTCATGGCGCGGACCGAGCACCGGGTCTGGCCCTGGCCCTCGGCCCAGGAGCGCACTGCCGTAGCCGCTGTCCTCGAGCGCCTCGGCATCGGGGACCTCGCCGACCGCCACATCCGTGAACTCTCAGGTGGTCAGCAGCAGAGGATGTTCCTGGCGCGTGCACTCCTACGCGAACCACAGGTGCTGCTCCTCGATGAGCCGACGAGCGGGGTCGACATCAATACCCGGCATGACGTGCTCCACCTGCTCGGCGACCTTCACGCCGACGGCATGGCCATCGTGCTCACGACCCATGACCTGAACGGCATGGCAGCTCACCTTCCCCATCTCATCTGCGTCAACGGCCACATCGTCGCGTCGGGGACTCCCCGCGAGGTGATCGTGCCGCACGTGCTCGAGGAGACCTTCGGCGCGCAACTCGAGGTCCTCGAGCATCTGGGCATGCCCATCGTCGTCGACGGCGCCTACTCGACCCGAGAGGCACGGTGAGATGGAGACCCTCATCGAGCCGCTGAGCTTCGCGTTCTTCCAAAAGGGCCTCATCGTCGCAACCCTGTCCGGTGCGCTGCTCGGCTTCATCGGCGTCTACATCGTCCTGCGCGGCATGAGCTACATCGGCCACGGCCTCTCGCACGCCATCTTCGGCGGGTACGCCGCCATGCAGCTCTTCGCCGTGCAGTTCTACGTCCTCGGAGCCGGGCTCTGGGGCATCGCTTCGGCGATCGCGATCACGTCTGTCGCACGCCGCGGCCGCGTCGGGGCAGACGCGGCCATCGGGGTCATCACCACGGCGTCGTTCGCTCTGGGCGTGGCGCTCTTCAGCAAGTTCGGCTCGGCGGGCCCGGCCTTCGACCAGGCGCTCTTCGGCAGCATCCTGGGCATCACCAACAGCCAGATCATCTGGCTGGTTGTCGTGATGGCCATCGCGGGCGCCTTCGTGCTCCTGCGCTATCGCGAGCTCCTCTTCACCACATTCGATCCGGAGGTCGCCCAGGCGTCCGGGATCCGCGTCGCCCGCGTAGAGGCCATGCTCATGATCGTGCTGTCCCTGTCGATCCTGGTCACCCTCACCGTCATCGGTGTCACGCTGGTCGCGGCCATGCTCGTCATCCCCGCGGTGATCGCGCGCATGCTGACCGACTCCTTCGCCAAGATGCTGGCGATCTCGACCGTCGTCGGCCTCGTGTGCGGTCTCGTGGGCATGTACCTGAGCTACTACGCGGGCGTGCCCTCGGGCACGATGATCGTCCTCGTCGGCGCGGTGGCCTTCCTCATCGTCTTCGGCGTCACCGGCATCCGGGGCCGCGAGCGTGCCGCCGGGGTCGACGATCACGCAGGGCCACGCGCCACAATCTCCGCATGACGCGACTCGAGCCGGGCGACCTCGCCCCCGCCTTCACCCTCCTCGACGACCACGGCGACCGGGTCGCTCTGCGGTCCTACAAGGGCACCCCGGTGATCCTGTACGCCTACCCCGCGGCGATGACGCCCGGCTGCACGACCCAGGCCTGCGACTTCCGCGACTCGCTCGCCTCCCTGACGAAGGCGGGATACGCCGTCCTCGGCATCTCCCCCGATCCCGTCGACACGCTCGCCGAGTTCCGCGAGCTCGATCACCTCACCTTCCCGCTCCTGTCGGATCCCGATCACAAGGTCCTGGTGAAGTACGGCGCGTACGGGGAGAAGAAGCTCTACGGCAAGACCGTCGTGGGAGTGATCCGCTCGACCTTCGTCATCGATGCCCAGCAGCGCATCGAGCGCGCGATGTACGCCGTGAAGGCGACCGGTCACGTGGCCAAGCTGCGCCGCGACCTCGGCCTGGACTAGGCGATCACATGCTCGGTGCGGAAGGCGGGACTCGAACCCGCAAGCCCGGAGGCACTGCGTCCTAAGCGCAGCGTGTCTGCCAATTCCACCACTTCCGCGTGGGGATGAACTCTACGGCTTCGCCTCTACCGCCTCACGATGGTTCAGTGGCCGTGCTCATGGCTCCCACCACCGCCACCGCCCTTGCCCTTCTCGACGATGCGGAAGGCACCCATCATCCCCATGTCCTCGTGGAAGAGGATGTGGCAGTGGAAGACGGTCTTGCCCGTGAACTTCCGGAACTTCATCTTCAAGACGACGTACTCGTGGGGCAGCACCTGCTGGGTGTCCTCGAATGCCCGGGGCTCGACCTCGCGATAGGTGACCGTCTTGCCGGTGGCCGGGTCCCACTCGCCGCGACCCACGACAACGAAGTGGTTCACGTGGATGTGGAAGGGGTGTCCCTCGATGGCGCCACCCTGGGCCACTGATGGGTCGTTGCGGACCACCCACTCCTCCACCGTGTCGACCTCGACCTCGAAGGGGTCATGCATGTCCTGGTGGTCGAAGACCTTGCCGTTGATGTAGAAGACCGGGCCGGTCGCGTCACTGAACGACTCGGAGAGCGTGAAGGTGCGCCGCTTGACGGGCGCATCGTCAAGCCATGAGGGCCGGGGGGTGATTGACGCGGGAGCACGCGCGGACTTGGCGGATGGACCCTCGACCCTCACCGTGGCAAGGACCTGGGGTTGCCATTGGCCGAAGGGCCCGTTGTCGTAGCCCAGCGTGCGCAGCGAGTAGGTGCCCGGCTGCGCACTCCCGGTCACCGCGATCTCCGCCCGGGCACCCGGCGCCAGGACCAGCTCCCGCGTCTTCCACGTGTCGAAGACGGGTACGCCGTCCACGGCCAGCACCGTCATCCGGTGATCGTCCAGGCAGATCCGGAGGAATCCGTCATTGCCCAAGTTGCCCATGCGCCAGATCTGCGTCTCCCCTGGCCGGATGACCATGGTCGGAGCGACAACACCGTTGGTCGTGAAGATCGTGTCCTTCGACGACGCCGTCCGGACCGACTCCATCGTCGGTGTCGATGCCTGCGGATCGAGGACGAAGCCCTTGAAGACCAGCAGCCGGTCGCGGCAGCCGCGGTACTCGGGTAGCGACTCCACACCGCCTTCGACGACGATCGGGCCGGACAGGCCATTCCATACGGACTCGTTGGTGTAGCCGTGAACGTGCGGGTGGTACCAGAAGAGGCCGCGCGGGTGCGTGCGCGGGAGCGCGAGGCGACTGCGGATCGACTCACCGGGATCGGCGTGGATGAATACGTTGTCGGCGTCCCCGGACGGGTCGACCCACCAGCCGTGGAAGTGCGTGTTGATCGGCACGGGGACCCGGTTGCGCACCGTGAGGTCCACGCGATCGCCAGGCGACACCCTCAGGCACGGTCCCACGAAGGACCCTTCGTACGTCCACAGGCCCGCGGTCATCGTGCCGTCGATGCGCGCCGAGCCCGGTGCCGCGGTCAGCGCCGCGCGCAGGACGCCGCCCCGGCTGCGCACCGTCGGGATGCGCGGGAGCGTGTCACGAGTCGAGGCAGCGGCAGGGGATGCGCCCAGGAGGATCCCGCCGCCCGCGACGGCCGCGAGGGCGAAGGCTTGGCGCCGGGTGAGCTCGGCCACGACGCGAAGGCTACGCGCTAGGGCGCCAGGACGGTGCGAGCGAGTGCCCTCAACGCCTGGCCACGATGACTGACGGCGTCCTTCTCGTGGGGACGCAATTCGGCGGTCGTCAGCGCATAGCCCAGCGGGCGGAAGATCGGGTCGTAGCCGAACCCGTGAGCACCGTGGGGCTCGCGGGCCAGCGTGCCCTCGAGAACTCCCTCGACGACGTGCTCGTCTCCCTCCGCGCCAACCCAGGCGGCCGCGCACACGAACTGCGCTCCACGCCGCGCCTCGGGCACCTCGGAGAGCTGGGCGAGCACCAGTGCGAGGTTGGCAGCGTCATCACCGTGGCGACCTGCCCAGCGGGCTGAGAGAACGCCGGGCATGCCGTGCAGTGCATCGACGCAGAGCCCGGAGTCATCGGCGATCGCGGGCAGGCCGGTCGCCGCTGCAGCTGAGCGCGCCTTGAGCAGTGCGTTGCCCGCGAAGGTGGACTCGGTCTCCGCGACATCCGGAGCATCGGCCGGCAGCGCGATCAACTCGATGTCGACACCCTCGGCCTGGAGGATGCGGGTGACCTCGGCGACCTTGTGATCATTGCGGGTCGCAAGGACCGCACGGATCGTCACGATGTGAGCGCTGCGCGCTGCAACGCCGTGAGATCAGCGCAGCCGGCCGCGGCAAGATCGAGCAATTGGTCGAGAAGGCGGCGATCGAAGGGCTCCCCCTCGGCCGTGCCCTGGACCTCGACGTAGGTGCCGCTCCCGGTCATGACGACGTTCATGTCCGTCTCCGCGCGTACGTCGTCGTCGTAGTGCAGATCCAGACGCGGCTCGCCATCGATGATGCCGACACTCACTGCAGCCACCGAGTCGATGAGCGGATCGCCCTTGACGTGACCCTGCGTCTTCGCCCATGCGATCGCATCGGCGAGTGCAAGATAGGCACCGGTGATCGCGGCCGTGCGCGTGCCTCCGTCGGCCTGCAGCACATCGCAGTCGAGGACGATCGTGTTCTCGCCGAGCGCCTCCATGTCGATGACCGCCCGCAGGCTGCGTCCGATGAGGCGCGAGATCTCCTGGGTGCGCCCACCGAGCCGACCCTTGACCGACTCGCGGTCGCTGCGCGTATTGGTCGAGCGCGGGAGCATGGCGTACTCCGCCGTGACCCAGCCGCGGCCGGAATCCTTGAGCCATCGCGGCACACCGGGAGTGAAGCTCGCGGTGCAGAGGACTCGGGTGCGCCCGAAGCTCACCAGGGTCGAGCCCTCCGCCTGCTCGAGCCACCCGCGCTCGAAGGTGACGGGGCGGAGCTGGGTCGAATCGCGGCCATCGGAACGCGTGGTCATGGGGCTTGACCCTAGGCCACATCGATGACGAGGCCGCTGGAGGCCAGCATGATCTCGCCCTCGAATGCCGGGCGGGCCTCGGCCATCGTGGCTTGCGGGTCGTTCCAGGCGACCAGGTGGGTGAGCACGAGGATGCCGGCACCTGCAGCCTGCGCGTGTTCAGCAGCCTGGCGGGCGGTGAGGTGCACATCGGGCGCCGGGCGCGACTCGAGGCAGCTCGCCTCGATGAGCGCCACATCGGCATCGCGCGCGAGATCGATGAGCGCCGCTGATTCACCCGTGTCACCCGAGTAGGCAATCGCATGGCCATCGACTGCGACGCGAAATCCGTACGCCTCAACGGGATGGTTCACGCGCGCGGCGGTGACCGTGAGGGGTCCTATCGCATGCGCTCCCGCGACGAGATCACGGAAGTCGAACTGCCCGGTCATCCCGGGTTCCTCCGGCAGGTCGTACGCGCGGGCCATGCGCGCAGCTGTGCCGCGGGGGCCCCACACCGGGATGCGATCGTGCGGCCCCTCCGGGTCATAGCGCCGCGCGACGTAGAGCCCGCACAGATCCAGGCAGTGGTCCGCATGCAGATGCGACAGCACCACCGCGTCGATGTCCTGCAGGGGGATGTGCCGCTGAAGCACACCGAGGGCGCCGTTGCCCAGGTCGAGCAGGAGCCGGAAGCCGTCATGCTCGATGAGGTAGCAGGACGCAGGCGAGTCGGCACCGGGGAAGGAACCGGCGCAGCCGATCACCGTGAGGCGCACAGCGCCAGCCTAGGCGCGCTCGACGACACCGATCTCCGGGCCCAGGAAGCGCGCGCCCAGCGCAGCGAAGGCATTCGGGTCGCCCGTCGCCAGAAAGCGATGCCGAGGCTCGGGCAGTGAGGGGTCACGCACGAGGCCGTGCTCGGCCAGGGTCCGGTAGACATCCTTGGCCGTCTCCTCAGCGCTCGATACCAGCGTGACCCCGTCTCCCATGACGTACGAGATGACGCCGGTGAGCAAGGGATAGTGCGTGCATCCGAGGACCAGGGTGTCTACGTCGGCCTCCTGCAGGGGGGCGAGGTAGTCGCGCGCAGCCGCGAGGAGGTCATCGCCTCCCGTCACTCCGGATTCGACGAATTCGACGAAGCGCGGACAGGCCTGGCTGGTGATCGTCAGGTGCGGAGCAGCCGCGAATGCGTCGTCATACGCGCGAGAGGTGATGGTCGCGCGCGTGCCGATCACGCCGATCCTCCCGCTGCGGGAGGCACTCACGGCGCGGCGCACCGCGGGGTGCACGACCTCGACCACGGGAATGTCGTAGCGCTCCCTGGCATCGCGCAGGACGGCGGCGCTCGCGGAGTTGCAGGCGATCACCAGCATCTTGACGTCGCAGGCCACCAGGTGATCCATCACATCAAGTGCGTAGGAACGCACCTCGGCGATAGGAAGCGGTCCGTAAGGCCCCCGCGCGGTATCCCCGACGTAGAGGATGGGCTCGTGCGGCAACTGATCGAGCACGGCGCGCGCGACGGTCAGACCGCCCACCCCGGAGTCGAAGATCCCGATGGGCCTGTCGTCGCTCACGCCCACACCGTGCCATCGAGCCGGTCCTCGGCGTCGTCGATGGTGCCTTCGTAGGCCCCGGTGGACAGGTATTTCCAGCCGCCGTCGCACACGATGAAGGCGATATCCGCAGACTCACCGGCCTTGACGGCCTTGCTGGCAAGGCCGAGGGCCGCGTGCAGGATCGCGCCCGTCGAGATACCGGCGAAGATGCCCTCCTGGTCGAGCAGCTCGCGCGTGCGCCTGAGCGCGTCGCGCGGACCGACCGAAAAGCGCGTCGTGAGGACGCTCGCGTCGTAGAGCTCCGGCACGAAGCCCTCATCGAGATTGCGCAGGCCGTAGACGAGTTCACCGTAGCGGGGCTCGGCCGCGACGATCTGCACATCGGGCTTGTGCTCACGCAAGTAGCGACCGGCGCCCATGAGCGTGCCGGTCGTACCGAGGCCTGCCACGAAGTGCGTGATCGATGGCAGGTCGGCCAGGATCTCCGGCCCGGTGGTCGCATAGTGCGCTTCAGCATTGGCCGGGTTGCCATACTGGTAGAGCATCACCCAGTCGGGATGCTCCGCCGCCATGCGGCGAGCGACGCGTACCGCCTCATTGGACCCCCCTGCGCCAGGGGAGTAGACGATCTCCGCGCCCCACATCCGCAGGATCTGGGTGCGCTCCGACGAGGTGTTCTCCGGCATGACGCACACGAGTTTGTATCCCTTGAGCCGCGCGGCCATGGCGAGTGAGATGCCGGTGTTGCCGCTCGTGGGCTCGAGGATGGTGCAGCCGGGAGTGAGGAGGCCGTCCTTCTCCGCCTGCTCGATCATCCGCAATGCGGCACGGTCCTTGACCGAGCCGGTGGGATTGCGATCCTCGAGCTTTGCCCAGAGGCGCACGTCGGCGCTCGGCGACAGGCGTGGCAGCCCCACCAGCGGGGTGTTGCCGACGGAGTCGAGCAGCGAGTCGTAGCGCATGTCGCGCGGGTTCAGCCGCCAGCGACGGCGGGAAGGATCGTGACGGAGTCGCCGTCGGCGACCGCCGTGTCGAGTCCGCCGAGGAAGCGGACATCCTCGTCGTTGAGGTAGACGTTGACGAAGCGGCGCAAGCCCTGCTCGTCCATAAGGCGCTCGCCGATGCCGGGGAATCGACCATCGAGGTCGGCAATCAGCGCACGAAGGTCAGCACCGTCACCGGTGACGATCTTGTCGCCACCGGTGTAGGGGCGGAGGATGGTGGGGATGCGGACCTCGACGGACATGGTCCAAGCCTAGGCGACGATCTCGATCGGCTCCTCCGAGACCACCCCGTCGACGATCCGGTACGAACGGACCTCCACCGGCCCCTCCTCGGCCCCCGCCTCGCGGGTGGAGACGAGGACGTAGTGGGCACCGGGCTCGGAGGCGTAGGAGATGTCGGTTCGCGAAGGGTAGGCCTCCGTGGCCGTGTGGGAGTGGTAGATCACGACGGGCTCCTCGCCCAAGTCGTCCATTTCCCGGTAGAGGCGCAGCAGGTCGGCCGAGTCGAATTCGTAGAAGGTGGCCGATCGCGCGGCATTGACCATGGGGATGAAGCGCTCAGGGTGGTCACTGCCCTCTGGGCCCGCGATGACGCCGCAGGCCTCATCGGGGTGGTCGGCCCGGGCGTGGGCCACCATCGCGTCGACGAGTTCCGCCCGGATCCTCAGCACGCGCCAAGCCTAGGGCGCCTCAATTACGCACCGGCCAGGGTCCATAAATCGTGTCGTAGGTGGTTCAACTTGCGGGCGTCCCCAACCCGGAGGACAGTCCGGTCCGTACGGCGCCTCTGGGGCGCCCGAGGTCGGCGCCGGAGGGCGCCACGAGAAAGGGGTGCTGCGTGGAGGTCGTCGAGACTCTCACCAATGCTCAGTTCCAAACTGTGTACAACATCCTGTCCCTGGCGCTGGCCTCCATGGCTGCGACGACAGTGTTCCTGCTGGCTGTGACGCCGCGCGTCCTGCCGCGCTACCGGCTCGCTCTCGTGGTCTCGGCCATGGTCTGCTTCATCGCCGCCTACCACTACCTGCGCATCTTCGATTCGTTCTCGGATGCCTACATCGCCGTGGGCGCCGGCACGCCAGGCGTGCAGGAGGTCTTCGAGCTCGTCAAGGGTGACGGCTTCAATGAGGGCTACCGCTACGTCGACTGGCTGCTCACCGTTCCGCTGCTGCTCTTCGAAACGGTTGCCGTGCTCGCCCTTCCCGCAGCCGTGCGTCGTTCGCTGCTGTGGAAGCTCATCCCCGCTTCGGCTCTCATGATCATCCTGGGCTACCCCGGTGAGATCACGGCCGAGCTGGCTCCTAAGGCCATCTGGGGTGCGCTCTCGACGATCCCGTTCATCTACATCCTCTACGTGCTCTTCGTGGAGCTCAGCCGAGCGGCGAAGAACCAGCCGAACCAGGTGGGCAAGGAGCTCGCGGGCCTGCGCTGGCTGCTCCTCGCCACGTGGGGTGTCTACCCGATCTCCTACGCCTTCCCGATGCTCGGGCTCGACGGTGCCGACGCCTTCGTCTACCGCCAGGTGGGCTACTCGATCGCGGATGTGCTCGCGAAGTGCCTCTACGGCCTTCTCATCTTCAAGATCGCGCGCATCAAGTCGATGGACGACAGCCCGGAGTTCGCCGAGGCTGAGATGAAGGAAGCTCCCTCGAGCAAGTAGTTCGACCGGGACAGGAGAAGAGGCGGGGCCCCTCGGGGCTCCGCCTCTTCTCTTTGTCGGGATCTCGGCGCCTCAGGGCATCACCGACTGGACAAGGCTTTCCTGCAGGTAGGTCAGCCAGTCGTAGACATGGAAGGTCGCCGCCCGCGGATCCTCGTCCGGCAGATCGGCGAGTTCGGCCATTCCGTCTTCGGTGATGCCCAGGCGTGTGCCGAGGGCAAGCCGCACGTCATTGAGAGCTCCGAGCCAGGCACTCGCCTCATCGGCGCTGAGCGTGACCTTCTCCCCCGATCGGCGCAGCGTCTCGATCGCCGTGGCGGCATGGGCCAACTTGGTCTCGCGCAGGGAGCGCTCGGTGAAGCGCCGGAACTGCGCGGACGACTCGACATCGTCTAGGTACGCATCCGGGAAGAGCCGGGCGAGTGCGGGATCCTCGGGGCGAGCGGCATCCGGGTTGAGGCCGACCAGGCTGACGAGCGGGTCCTCGTCCTCGGCGCCCTCGGGAGTCACGAACTCGACGAGTTGCTCGAGGAGCGACAGGAGCAGACCCTTCTCCACGACGTCGACCCGGAGGATGACGCGACCCGTGGCGGTGCGCCGGAAGCCGTGCACGCTCACGTGTCGTCCTTGGTCAACGTCGCCCACAGACCGTAGGAGTGCATCGCCGAGACATCGCGCTCCATCTCCTCGCGCGATCCGGCCGAGACCACCGAGCGCCCGTCCTGATGCACCTGCATCATCAACTTCTCCGCCTTCTCGCGCGGATAGTGGAAGTAGGTCATGAAGACGTAGGTGACATAGGACATCAGATTGACGGGGTCGTTCCACACGATGGTGATCCACGGGGTATCCGCGGACACGACCTCATCGACATCGGGGCGCTCGAGTTCCGTCGGAGCCGTCGTCACGGCTTCAGGGTACGGCGAACCGTCAGCCGACGGTGATCACGAGGCGAGCCGAGGCCCCCTGGGCGACGGTCGCGGACTCGGGGACGAGGAGGCGGTAGGAGACCTCGCCCTCGACCGTCGGCTTGACCGTCGCGGTTACCTTGCCACCGGCGATGGTCATCGCGGTGGCCACGTCGCGCCATGCGCCCGAGGAGTTGCGTCGCTGGACGGTCACGGAAATGCCGTCGAGGTTCGGCGAGACGACGCCCGTGATGGTGACGGGCGTGCCTACCGCGACCGTAGTCGCGCTTGCCTGAGCGGTCACGGCATAGCGCACAGTCGTTGGCGCCGGATCGCTCTCGCCGGCTGCTCGCGACCACGAGCCCTCGACCGACACGGTCCAGGACCCACTGGACTCGACTGGGACCTTAAAGACACCCTTGCCCTCGCCATCGAGGGTGATCGAGTCCACCTTCGCGCGCGTCGCCGATCCACCCTTGGGCTCGAAGTAGAGGGTTGCCTCGGCGCCCTTGGCCGCGCCCGCACGCGAGTCGGTGCTCACGCGCACGGAGACGGTGCGCCCATGCGTCGTCACCTTCGGCGCCTTGACGGTCACTGTCGTCGCGGCAGGAGCGATCTCGCGGCCGTAGTCAGCGAGACGCGAGTAGAAGTCGCTGGTGACCGTGCCGAAGTCCCACACGGCAATGCCACCGATCTTGAGATCCGGCACGATCTTGGCTCGACTCAGAGCGGAACGAGTGTCCGCGAACCACACGCGGCGCTTGACGTCGCAGGTGCGCTCCTTCTTGTCCACCTTGCCGGCGGTGGGCAGCCAGTAGTCGAAGGTCCACTCCCCCGACTCCGCGTCCCACGTGGGCTCGATCTTCTCGCGGGCAGCGATCTCACGTGCGGACATGGGCGTGACGCTGGTGCGCGAGGGAGTGGTCGTCGGCTTCCACCCCGCCGGACACTGGTCGTCGACAGCCCAGCCGGTGCCCACCTGCACGGGCCAGTTGCGGCCGTACTGCGGAGCCCCGATCCACACGCGGTCGGCATATTCCTCGCCCACCTGCTGGACGGCGCTCTTGGCGACCAGGGTCGCCCAGTCGTTAGGGCCGATGGGTCCCGGCACGTCCCAGCTGTAGTCGTAAGCCATGATGTTGAGGCGGTCCACGAAGGGCGCGATCTCGTTCCATGCGTACACCCAATAGCCCGTGCCGGGATTGGGTGCGCCCGAACCCGAGAACGGCGGGACACCACCCGGCACGGTCGCCCACAGCGTGAGCCCCTTCGCGTGAAGTTGCTCCGAGAGCTCCTTGACCATCGCCACCCAGCGCGGCTTGGTGGCCTCCCACGAGTCACGGCCGTCAGCGAAGGCGAAGGCCTCCCAGTCGAGATCGATGCCGTCGACGCCTGCCTTGACGGCGTAGTCGGTGATCTGCTGGGCGTAGGCCTTGCGGTTCTTGCCCGACGCCAGGTAGGCGCTCAGCTTCCCCGCGTTGGCCGAACCGAGATCGGTGATCGACGCGTTGACCTTGATGCCAGCGGCCTGGAGCACCTTGCGCTGCCGATCGAACTTCGGCGTCGTCCAGGGGGTCGCGCTCTTGCACAGGGGATCACCCCATGCGCCGTCCTTGTCGTAGTCGCCGTTGTCGTAGAGGCACAAGGGGTTCTTGTCGCCCTGGAAGGACCACCAGAACATCGCCACCTCGCCGACGACGCCGTCGGCGGTCGAGACCATCTGCGAGATCGAGGTATCCGACGCCCACCAACCGAACCAGCCCGACACGACAGGTCGCGGCGCCTCGGCCGCGGATGCCGCCGGGGCAGCCACGAGCGTGGCGGCCGCGACCGCGGCTGAGGCGATAAGGGCGGTGGTCCCGCGCAGGCGCATGGTGCTCCCTTCGATCCCATCCAGGCTACGTCGGGTGTCGCGCTGAGAGCCTCAGCCGATCGGCTCCACCCGGAATTCCCAGGGCGATCTGCGTCACATCTGAGGCACTTCGTTGACTGGCGACTTATCGCACCTGACTTCGGCGTGTCGCCCGCGATAACCCGCCACTGAACGATGTCCGCGGAGCAGGCCTAGCCCAGGGCTCGGGCGATCTCCTGAGCAGCACGGGCGACCCGGGCCCCGACCTCGTCCGGGGGGACAGCGACCGCCACTCCCACGGCCGCCTCGATACCCGGGATGCCCAGGACCGGGGCTGCGATGCCGCTGCTGCCCGGGGAGTCGCCGGTGGAGACCACCCACGGGGGATCGAGGGGGCGACCCGCTGCCGTGCGCGCTGCCAGCACGGCGCGCCCGGCAGCGCCAAGCTCCAGCGGGATACGGGACCCGAGCCGATAGGCCACATGCACATCGGAGCGCGGGGGCTCGGCCACCGCGACGGCGAGCAGGTCCTGGCCGTCCACGACTCCGAGATATGCCGTGGCGCCGATCCCTTCGGCGAGGCGGCGCAGGACGGGCATGGCCGCATCGCGGAGGAAGGGCTGCACCTGCCGGGCGAGGGTGAGCACCGCAAGGCCGAGGCGACAGCGTCCGTCGGTGCCGCGCCGCACGAGGCCGTGCTGCTCGAGGGTGACGATGAGCCTGTAGACGACGGTGCGACTCACCCCGAGGGCCGCCGCGACTTCCGTCACGGTGAGGCCCTCGGGGGAGTCCGCGAGCACCGAGAGGACCCGTAGCCCCCGATCGAGGGTCTGCGAGGTCTCCTTGGGCATAGGGCGCTAGGCCGCGGCCTTCTTGGCCAGTGACTTCACCTGGAACGCCGAGATGATCTCGAAGATGCCGAGCACGAGGAGCCAGATGCCCGCGATCCACACGAAGATGCCGACGGCCCAGGGGTTGATGAGCAGGACGATGCCGGCAAGCAGGTAGACGATGCCGGAGAAGATCGCCCAGCCCTTGCCCTGCGAGACCGAGGACGAGTTGACGAGCTGGAGGATGCCGGAGAAGAGGAACCACACGCCGACGAAGATGCCGAAGATCTCGACCTTCTCCTCCGGGCCGAAGCGGAACATCAGCAGGCCGAGGAGCAGGCCGATGACGCCGGAGATGATCAGCAGGGCGCGGTAACCGCCGGGCAGACCGTGGCCGAAGGCCCGGACGAGCGACACGATGCCCGAGATCACCAGGTAGATGGCCAGGACGACGGCGATGAACCAGGTCGAGCCACCGGGATTGATGATGAGGATCGCGCCGACGATGAGGCTGACGATGCCCAGCACGAGCAGGGCCCACCAGTTGCGCCCGAGGGCCGCAGCCACCGCGCGCTCGTCGTCGTAGGACAGGCCGGTCATGGGGTCGACCGATGCCATGGAGTACCTCCGAGTGTTCAGATGAGGGCCACCAGGCCCCAGGACGTGACCAGGGTAGGGGCGTGAGGGCCGTTATCCCAGGAAGCGCGCCAGGTACTCGCGAGTACGTTGCTCGATCGGTGCTCCCAGCACCTGCTCGGGTGTCCCTTCTTCGAGGACGACGCCTCCGTCGAGGAAGCACACGCGATCGGCCGCCTCCCGGGCGAATCCCATCTCATGCGTGGCCATCACGATGGTCAGACCTTCCTCCTTCAGCTCCCGCACGGCGTCGAGCACTTCGCCGACGAGCAGCGGATCGAGCGCGGAGGTGATCTCGTCGAAAAGGAGGATTTCGGGCGACATGGCTACTGCCCGCACGATCGCAACGCGCTGCTGCTGACCACCCGACAGGCGGTCGGGGTACTCCGCCGCCTTCTCCTCAAGGCCGAAGCGGGCGAGCAGGCGGCGTGCCCGCTCCTCGGACTCCACGCGTGAGCGACCCAGCACCTTGCGCTGACCGAGTGTGACGTTGTCGAGCACGGTCATGTGCGGGAAGAGGTTGTAGGCCTGGAAGACGATACCGACGCGACGTCGGACGGCATCGAGATCGGTGGTGAACGCCGTGACGTCGAGGCCGCCGTCGAGGATGATGCGGCCGGCGTCGACAGGCTCGAGACCGTTGATGCACTTGAGCAGTGTCGACTTCCCCGAGCCACTCGCGCCGATGAGGACGACGACCTGGTGCTCCTGGACCTCGAGGTCGATGCCGCGCAGCACCGACTCGGAGCCGAAGGACTTCCACACCGCTTCGACGGAGAGCGAGCCCGCCGTCATGACGCGAATCCTGATCCGCGCTGACGTCTCTGTCTCTCCTGCAACCAGTCCGTGAAGCGCGTCATGGGGATCGTGAGCGCGATGAAGAGACATGCCGCAGCGACGTACGGCGTGTAGTTGAAGGTGAACGAGGCATCGATCTGCGCCTGGCGCAGGACCTCGATCGGGCCGAGCACCGAGACCAGGGCGGTGTCCTTCTGCAGGGAGATGAA
>JBJOJS010000098.1:0-23568 GCA_046046455.1 Actinomycetota bacterium
CCGCCGTTGAAGCCCTCGGTCCACGTCAAGCCGATGGTGTCGTCCCCAGCGGTAAGGGGCGCCAAAGCAGGCGCCAGAGGAGCCACGGTCCCGTAGGTGAATGTTCCCGCAGAAGCCATCAGACCCCCACGGAACTTGACCCTCACCTGGACCGTGCCCGACCCCGCAGGCACCGGAACTGTCCAGGTATCCCCTGCGCCAGCCGTTGGCGTCGCCTGCGTGTCGTCGAAGTAGACCTTGTCTACCGCGGCATTGTCGAGGTCATACGTCACCTGCGGAGCATCCACGGTCACCGTTGCCGTCGTGCCGGAAGGGCCGGCGGGCGGCGACACCGTTGGTGACACTCGTCCGATCACCGAAAGTCCATTGGTGCCTGTAGCGTCGTCTCTTCTCACCACATACACGAGTCCGGCGTTCGGACCCACCTGATCCACTTCGATGGCAAATGACGTGTTGTACTCGCCCCCGTACACGCCGAGGGCGATCGTGTCGTCCGTGGCCTCCCCCGAGCGGCCGTTGATGATCGAAACACCCGTGCGCCCGTAGTTCGTCCCAGACTGATATTGAGAGTGAGCGACGTAAACAGTGTCATCTGCTTGGTCCACTGCGAGGGCCCTCGGATAACGTCCCACCGTGATTGTGTCATCTACGATTGCAGGCCGGGGCTTGATGACACTGATGTAGCCGTTAGTTGCCTGCCCGACATATACGGAGTCGTCCGCCTCGTTTACTGCAACCAGATCGGTGAAGCACCCAGCGCCCGTCACCACGTTCACCGGGGTGGGCGTTTGCCAATTGCGTCCGTTGACAATGCTCAGCATGTCATACCCGGCGAAATACACGGAGTCGTCAGCGGGATCGATTCTCACAGTGCACTGAGATGCCGCATTCAAGCCGAGGACCGTTGAGTCATCCATCTTGCGACCATTGAGCTTTATGGCGACAGAGTAGTTGCTTGCGTTCGTCCCATAGACGCTGTCATCAATCGGGTCTGCCGCGATTCCCCTGACATTCGAGTTCTGTAGCGCAGCCATGTTTAGCGTTGTCACAAAGGAGTCGTCCAGAAGTCGGCGACCGTTGACGGCTCCTACCGCAAAAACCAGGGCACCGCTGCGAAGAGAGGCGTAAACCGTGTCGTCGTGATCGTCCACGGCTACATCGTTAACGCCACCGAATTGGTCTAGGTTGAAGACAATGCTGCTGCCGCTCAGCGTGCCGCTTCGACCATCAAAAACACGCATGCCGCTTGCGCCGGGGGAGAGCGGCGGGTTCGGAGCAGCACCCAAGTACACCGTGTCGTCATCGTCATCAATGTCCAGTGACGTGGCATGAGGCACGACCACATCCTTGATGATCGCGAGAGTGGTGGTCGGTGGCGTCACGGATGCGATCGCCGGGGCAGCATGGGCCTCGGGCGCCGGGGCCGCTGGCGAGATGAGCACCGCACTTCCCATGACAAGTGCAAGAAGACCAGCTGCGGGAGCAGCCCAACGGCGTCCAATGGAGATCCGGTGATGTGCTCTCTCCATGACGACGGCCACCCTTCGCGCAGACACAGTGGGCGGCCGAGGAGCCGCCTCGCGGATCACCCTTAATCCACGCCGGGAGTATGGGTCGTAATCACCGATGTAGATGGCCCTGTGTTCGCCTTAGGCCCACTTCGGTGATCGAATGGTCGGTCTTTGCGACGCAGTTGCGACTAGACGCTCAGTGGCGCCCTGGAGATCAAGCGAGCAGAAAGCCTGACGGAGTCGCCGTCAGCCGTCAGCGACCAGGACTCGCATCGCTCATCGAGGACCTGCGATCCCTGTCCGTGCTGAGTCCGATCGAGCTGTCCGGCGTTGACCACATCGACAGCGATCAGCCCGGGTTGCGTCCCGCGAACAGCGACCTGCACGGTCCGCACCGACGCGTGCCGCACGGCATTCGTCAGTCCCTCGGACACGACATCGACGACACGACCAGCTAGGTCGCGATCCTGGCGCATGAGAGATTCTGCACCGTCATCCATCGATAACTCCACGTCCAGAGCCAGGCTCCAGGTCTCGATCACGTCATCGAGCGATTGACTGCCGGTCGGATCGGCCATCAGGGCGACCTGACTCTCGAGCAACGACACCAGCTCGGCTACCCGCGCGTCCACGACCTCTGCTGAGTCACCTCGCTCAAGCGAGCGGGTGATCGCCACGGCGGCGGCGGTTAACTCCGCCTGCATGCCGCCGTGCATGAGATGAGCGAGGTGCCGGCGCTGCTCGGCGGCAAGCGAACGCACACGGCCCAGGGCTACCGTCAACTGAGCGACCGAGTCGGCCAGCGCCCGCTCGGCATCGGCCTGCATGCGGCGCATGCTCGGAAGGATGCTCACCAGCAGCATGAAGAGCGCGAAGGCGACGCCTCCGGTCCACAGGGGCCGGAACTCCCCGAGCGCAAGAAGCAATCCCTGAACGGCCAGCGTGGCCGCGAGACCGATGACGACGTAAGCGCCGAACAAGAGGGGCAGACGTCCGCGCGAGGGCCATCGCCGACCCGCAATACGGCCCAGGAGGAGATTGCCCGCCACCAGCACAACGGTCGCCAGGGCGGCGTTGAGCATCGCGAGGGACACACCGAAGTCACGAGCGAACGCGGTGAAAACAAGTGCCTCGAAAGCGACCGGTCCAGCGATAGGAGCAGCTGGACCGATCCCGGCCAGGACCCTGCGCAGGCTCACGCGCGGACGCGGGGCTGTCAGAGCGTCATCGAGGGCCTCACCCGCCTGAAGGGCATGACTGCCCGCCCGCACCAGGCGGTCGGACGCCTCCTGGATGCCCGACGCCAGTCGCTGTGGGTCCTGGCTGCCGCGCATCTCCTCGACCGCCGCGCGCACCTCGCCGAGGATGCGCTCAACGTACGCGATCTGCATGCCCTCGACCTCGTCTGCCTCCACCTCAGCGGCACGCGCGAGGGTTTGCTGGGCCTGCTCGAGGTCCTCCATCGTGCGCGCGTGCTGGCGCACGGCATCGACCACGATAGCGACGAGGCTGAGCATGACGACGCTATAGATGCCCCCAGTAAGCAACGCCTGCATCGGCGACCAGGGGTGCTCGATGCCCAGTGCCTCACGCGCGGCGTAGAGCATGGCGAGTCTCACGAGACCGACGAGGGCGAAAGTAGCCAACGCCAGGAGCGACCGGTGTCGCTGCCCCGCGCGCGAGGGCGACAGCCACCATGCGTGGGCCCACCACAGCACCAGCAGCGACACGGCCGCGGCCGCGATCTCTCCCGCCGCCGACTCCCACAGGGAGATCGGAGAGTAGATCGCGGTCCAGATCGCGGAGGGGACGACGAAGGCGACCCCGACGATGCCGGACCAGATCGAGACGCACCAGGGACCGCCCAAAGCTCTCCACCAGGCCGGAGCGGCGCGCATCAGTGCGCCTCCGCAGGCAATCCGGCGTAGCGGGCATACATCATGGCCGCCTTGACCCGGGGATTGTGCTGCGGATCCTCGGACAGACCAAGCGCCTCGAACATCCGTGTCACCATGCGCTCCGTCGCACGCACCGAGCTGCCGCGTCGCGCGGCGATCTCGGCGTTGGTCAGCCCCCCGGCGATGTCGGCGAGGGTGGCCATCTGCCCCGGGGTGAGCGCGGCGAGCGGGTTGGCCTCCTGGCTCGCGACGAGCTGCATCGGCTCGACATCATCAGACAGTGCGGACTCAATGCAGTCGGTGAGCTCGCTGAGATCGCTCAGCATCGACTTGTTGAGAAACGCCGAGTGCTCGGGCAGCACCATGTGGTGCGCAGCCGCAGCAGGGTTCGGGTAGTGGGTGAGGAAGACCACTCCGATGTACGGCGCCTGCGCACGGAGGATGTGGGCCAACTCCACTCCGTTGGGCCGGCTGCCGAGGTCGATGTCGGCGATGAGCAGATCCGGGTCACCCTTGGTAAAGGCACGCAGCGCCGCCTTGGCGTCGCCCACGGCCTCGACCTCGAAGCCCGTCGATGCCACCGCCCCGGCGATGAGTGCCCGAAGCGAGGCGTTGTCCTCGACGATGAGGGCGTGCCGCACCGGGGAACCCTGCGACCCCGACGTGACCATGGGGTCAGTGTGCCTCGCGGATGTGCGCTGCGGGCCCCGATGGTCGGTCACTACGACACCGTGGCCCCTCCACCAGATGCGGCAAAGGCGGATTCGGGTAACTCACGCGAATCCGGGTGCGCCCGACAGTCAGCCCTACGGTGAGCTCACCCCGTCCTGAAGGAGCATGCAATGACAATGGATCCACGCGCCGCTCGCGTCCGAGGCACTCTTCGTTCGTGGTGGGTGGGCGCAGTGGGCGTGACCCTCCTTGCTGCGAGCCTTGTCGGACTCACGGCCGCACCTGCCCAGGCAGTGGTCGGCTCGTGGCTACCCGTGCACGGAGGGGTCTGGAACTCAGCCGGCACCTTCGGCGGCACGGTGTACGCGCTCGCGAGCATCGACGACACGCTGTACGTCGGCGGCTCCTTCGGACGCGTGGGACGATCGGACGATTCCATCGTGGCCAACAACATCGCGGCCTACAACATGGCAACGGACACCTGGCACGCGATCGGTGCTCCTGCCTCGCCTGGCGTGACGGGAATTGGTGGCGTTGGCACCGTCTTTGCACTCGCCGTGCATCCGGTAGACGACACGCTTTACCTGGGAGGCAGCTTCCAGACCACGCGTGACGACTCTCTCAACTACGTCGCCCAATGGAATGGTGGACGGATCCTGCCCATGGGACCAGGCCTGAATAATCCGGTCTACGCCCTCGCCTTGAGCAACCTTGATGACACCATCTACGCCACCGACGACACGCTCTACATCGGCGGCGCATTCGACCAGTTGGGCACAGGCACGGGAAGCTATCGCTTCATCGCCCAGTGGGCAGACGACACCTACAGGTCACTTGGCAGCGGCATGAACCGGCCCGGCTTCGCGTCGGCTCCTGTCTATTCGCTCGCAATGTCTCAGGACTCTGCCCTCAACACCGATGACACCCTCTACGCGGGTGGCGACTTCACACAGGCGAATGGCATTGCCGTGAACTTCATTGCGCGTTGGTATCGCGGCGCATTCTCCGCCATGGGCCAGGGACTGGTTACCGGAGGCGGCAATGTCGTCACCGCCATGGCAGCTCAACGTGATGACACCGTCTACTTCGGCGGGAGCATCAACACGACCAACGGAGGCGGTCCCTGGCCGACCATCACGCTCAACGATGTCGGCCGATGGGTGGATGACACCTACCTCGCCATGGGGAGTGGGCTCGGACCGGGGGAGGTCAAGGCCATTGCCGTCGGTCGTGACGATTCCATCTACTTCGGTGGGGGCTTCACGGCAAACGGTCTGAATCGTGTAGCGCAGTGGTCCAACGGAGCCTTCGTTTCCATGGGCAACGGGATCACCGACGGTCCCGTCCGAGCACTCGTTTCCACTGATGACACCGTCTTCGCCGGTGGTGGATTCGGCATCTCCAGTTCGCCGACATCCTTCCGAGGCCTCGCCCAATGGGCACCTGGCGTGGCTCCCACGGTCACCCTCAGCTACCAGGGCAATACCTCTACCGGGGGTTCACCTCCTTCAGTTCAGTCCGGCACGTCAGGGACGTCAGTGACGGTGTCCGGTCCCGGTTCCCTCGTCAAGGCGGGCTACACGTTCAACGGCTGGAACACGGCGCCAAACGGCACCGGCATCCCGTATGCCGTGGGATCGACCTACACCTTCGGCGGATCGAACGCGAATCTCTTCGCCCAGTGGATCCAGGGGAGCCCCACGCCCGATCCCACGCCGGTCTACCCACCTTCGCCTCCCCTGGACGTCTCAGCCACTGCAGGGGAAGAGTCCGTAACCGTGACGTGGAGGGCTCCCAGCTCCCCCGGCTCCTTCCCGGTGACCAACTACTCCGTTACCTCGACCCCGGGAGGCCGGATCTGCCTCGTGAGCGCGCCTGCCCTGTCGTGCGAGGTCGATGGACTCACACCGGGCACCGCCTACACGTTTACGGTCCAGGCTCTCAACGGTGCCGGCTGGTCGCCGGCATCAACTCCATCAAACTCCGTGACTCCGAAACCCAGCGTCAGCCCGACGATCATGATCACGGGTGAGCGAGGCAAGGGTCGGGAGTCGCGCAACATCTACGTCAATGGCACGACCACCCGACTCGCAGGTGACGTCGTCCAGGCACATGTGCGTACGGCTGGGAGCCCGGACTACTCAGATGGCACTACCCGCACGGTCAAGGCGGACGAGACCTTCACCTGGCAGCGTCGAAGCAGCAGGCGCACGTACGTCTACTTCAGCGCCGAGGGCGGGACTATTAAGTCCAACATCATCGTCATCGCTTCCTGAGCGGTTCGTTGACTGCTACGCGTTGCGTCGTCTCGTGGGAGATTCCTGACGCAACGCGTAGCAGTCAACGACCAAGCGCTTCCGCCACAGCCTCTCCCACCAGGGCGTGGACCTCCCAGGACCAGTGCATGCCGTCGGGATTGCAGGTCGCGAGACGGGGCCCGACGATCGGCTCCACATCAACGTACGCCACCCCTTGAGCACTCGCCCAGGCTCGCGCTGCCGCGACTGCAGGCCCGTGTGCGCGCGTCGAGGGGTAGTAGTCGCCCGTCCACGGTGGCGGGCTGAGCAGTGCGACCGGCAGACCCGGACGCATCATCCGCACTCCCTCGACGATGCGCGTGAGATAGCGGTCGGTCGCCGCCTGCGGCAGCGTGCGGAAGGGACCCCCGACGGCGCGCACCATCGGTGGAGTCGCCTTGAGCAGTGCCTCTCGAGCGGTACGCCGTACCCGGCCGCGGCGGATATAGGGAATCGACTCGCGCAGCCAGGTCGGAACGGGAGTCGGCAGCTGATCCATGCCGCCAACTCCGATGAGCAGTGCATCGGCGCGCGGGAGGTACTCCCCCCACACGACCGGATCCTTAGTCAGCGCCCACCACGCGTCGCGCGCGGTCCAGCCCTGACGCGCAACGAGGTCGACCTGCATGCCCAATCGCTGCCCTGCGACCTGCGGATACAACCGTGGATCGCTGGGGCGCTCCGCACGCTCAGGACCGTGGAAGGCGAGCGAGTCGGCGATGACGAGCAGGTGCGGCACCGGCACAGGATGTCAGCCCGCGCAGGCGGTCACGAGCCGCCCTGAGGGTCCGCCCCAGTCAGCTTTGGCGAACTTTGCCCTCAATGTGTCACCGGGTGGCAGATTCGGAGCAGAGTTCACGCGGCGACTGAGCCCGGACGTGCAGACGGCGCACCCTGTCGGATGCGCCGCGCGTGGAGCTGAGGGGATTCGAACCCCTGACCCCCTCCATGCCATGGAGGTGCGCTACCAACTGCGCTACAGCCCCGCCGCCCCTGAGGGCCTGGCAAGCATACCCGGGGCTAGCGATCGTCCGCGGGCCAGACCCCATCGACGGGCACCGCCTCGGGCAGGGAGCCCGCGTTGTACTCCTGCAGACGCCACGCGGGCCCCGGCGGGGAGTTCTCGAGCAGCACGCTCCAGGAGCAATTGGTGAGTACGCCGAGCGCGGCCCAGTGCTCCGGCGGCAGGCCGAGCAGCCGCCCGATACCTGCACGCGCAGCGCCGCCGTGCGTCACGACCACGAGGACTCCGTCACTGGGGATGCCCGCCAGACCGCGCTCCACGGAGGCGACCATGCGGTCGGCCACTTCGAGGCGCGTCTCGCCGACGACGCCCGCGCGCATATGCGGATCCGCCGACCAGCGATGCAGATCCTCGCCGTACTCCTGCAGCAGGACAGGTCGCGTCTTACCCTCCCACTCCCCCGCGAAGGTCTCACGCAGTCCGGGATCGAGCACCGGCTCGATACCCGTGAGCTCGACGAGCGGTGCCGCGGTCTGCTGCGTGCGCTGCAAGTCGGAGCAGATGATCGCCGAGGGCGACAGGCTCGCGAGCATCGCTGCGGCCCGACGTGCCTGCGCCACGCCCGTGTCGTCGAGCTCGATGTCGGTCTGGCCCTGGAAGCGCTGCTCGGCGTTCCACGACGTGCGCCCGTGGCGCCAGATCGCGATACGTCGCATCAGCGCGAGGTGTCGACGTCGAGCGGGATGGACGGGCAGTCCTTCCAGAGCCGCTCGAGCGCGTAGTGGATGCGCTCCTCGGCGACCTGGATGTGGATGACGATGTCGCCGTAGTCCAGGAGCACCCAGCGGCTCTCCTTCTCGCCCTCGCGTCGGATCGGCTTGGCGCCTTCGCGCAGGAGGCGCTCCTCGATGGCATCGACCACGGCCTTGACCTGACGGTCGTTGGCCGCCGTGCACAGCAGGAACACATCGGTGATGACGAGGTACTGGCTCACGTCGATGGCCACGATGTCGGTGGCGAGCTTGTCAGCGGCCGCCTCGGCGGCGGCCTGGGTCATCGCGATGGCCTCGGGGGTGGCGGGCACTGTGGTCACGTCCTCACTAGTGGGCAGGCCATCAGCCTGTCACCTCGGCCTCGGCGCTCGTGATGCGGGCGTCGGGGAAGAGCGCCTGGACCAGGGCATCGGCACCGGGGCCCGTGAGGGAAGCCGGACGCACACCTCCTCGGATGATCTCCACCGGGAGCACCTCGGTGCGCAGCCTGCCGAAGTCGACATCCGAGCGCACCCTCATGAGGAACGACACGAGATCTTCGGTGGGCACGGTCGACTGGGCGAGCGACCCGAGGCTGGTGAGCAACTGGCGCATCTGCTCATCCGTGGCGGGCATGCGCTCGATGACATCCTCGAGGATCCCTAGGAAGCGGTCGATGCGATCGGTCTCGCTCTCGCCCGGCACGCGGAGCACGGCGTAGTCCGCCGCCGCGATGCCGTCCATCTTGACCCAACCGGGGCCGAGGACCCGACGCCGCTCCTCCTCGCCGATGGCTGGGAGGAGCACGGGGCGATCGAGCTCGACCCAGACGCCGTCCACGGCGTCCACGAGCCCCGCGAAGGCGAGTCGGTCAAGGGTCAATCCGGCGTCCACGCGCAGACCGAGCCCCTCCTCGATAGCCGTCACGCCAGCAAGGGTGTCCGCCGACGCGGGTGTGACCCCGAGCGTCACGCTGTCATCGCCCTGCGGGACGAGGAGGCTGGCGGGGACCGCGAGGAAGACGGTGAGCGGCTCCGTCTCGGGTGGCTCGATCCCGAGTACGACGTTGCCCATGGCGTAGCCGTCGGCATCGAGGACCTGCAGGAGCAACGTGCGCTCGACCTGCTGCTCGGTGGGCGACGGATTCGGCGTGGGGACACCTTCGGAACGCACCAGCGCGAGGAGACCCAGGCCGAGGACGATCACCAGGGCCCCGACGGCGACGAGGGTAACTCGCCGGGCCACGCTCATGCTGCGTACAACCCCACCTTGGCGATGTAGGCCTCGACTCCCGGGGTGACGAGGTAGCGGATGGGCTCACCTCGCGACACGCGCGCGCGGATGTCACTCGAGGAGATGGCCAGCGCCGGTATCTCCAGCAGCGTCACGCGACCGGGGGCGAGACCGGGATCCGCGAGATCGTGACCGGGGCGCGTTACTCCGATGAGGTGGGCGAGCCGCAGCACCTCCTCCGGCTCACGCCAGGTGAGGATCTCGCCGAGAGCGTCGGCACCGGTGATGAAGTAGTAGTCGTGGTCCTCGCCCAGCTCCGCCCGGATATCCCGCAGGGTGTCGACGGTGTACGTCGGTCCGTGACGATCGATATCGACGCGCGAGACGCTGAAGCGTTCGTCGTCGGCGGTGGCGATATCCGTCATGAGATAGCGATCCTCAGCGGAGGACACCCGGCGATCGGACTTCTGCCAGGGCTCACCGGTGGGGACGAAGACGACGTGGTCGAGCGAGAAGCGGTGAGCGACCTCGGAGGCAGCGACGAGATGGCCGATGTGAATCGGGTCGAAGGTGCCGCCCATCACCCCGATGCGCATGTCACTCCCGAGGAGCAGGCGATCAGCGGTCGACGTTGATGAGCATGGTGACGATGAGCAGGCCCACGAGGATGGCGAGGGCGACACCACCGAAGACGTAGGGGGACACGACGGCACCCTCGGCGCCCTCGGCGGAAGCCCAGACGGCGGCGGCGAGCGGGCTCATGGCACTCCTCCCTCGGGGGACATCGGTCCCGGTGTCGAACTCGTACCCAGCCTAGCGCCCAGTCCCCCACCACCGTGCCGAGTGTGCAGGGAGTCGCCTAGCCCCGCACGTGCCCCTCGCCCATGACCACGTACGTCGTGGTCGTCAGCTCGGGCAGGCCCATGGGCCCGCGGGCATGCAGCTTCTGGGTCGAGATCCCTATCTCGGCGCCGAAGCCGAACTCCCCGCCATCGGTGAAGCGGGTCGAGGCATTGACCATCACCGCGGCCGAATCCACTCCGGCGATGAATGCCTGGGCGGCGGACTGGGAGTCCGTGACGATGAGCTCGGTGTGCCCGGATGACCATCGACGAATGTGCGCCAGGGCGTCATCGAGGCTGTCCACGATGCCCGCGGCGATGTCGAGCGAGTAGTACTCCGCAGCCCAGTCCTCGTCGGTGACGGGCGCGCACGACGTGCCCGCCGCCTCCGCCTGGGCGAGCATGCCGTCGTCGCCGTGCACCGTGACCCCGGCCTCGCGCAGTGCCGCCATGGCCGCCGGGAGGAAGCGATCGGCGATGGCACGGTGCACGAGCAGCGTCTCCGCGGCGTTGCATACGCTCACGCGCTGCGCCTTGGAGTTGAGCAGCAGGCGCACCGCCATCTCCACATCAGCGTGCTCGTCGACGTAAACGTGGCAGTTGCCCACCCCTGTCTCGATGACGGGCACCGTCGATCCCTCGACGACGCTGCGGATCAGGCCTTCACCGCCGCGCGGGATGAGGACGTCGACCAGGCCGCGCGCGGTCATGAGGTGCTTCACGGACTCGTGCGAAGTGCCCGGGACGAGCTGCACGGCGTCGGCGGGCAGTCCGCTGTCGGCGAGCGCACCGCGCAGGACGTCGACGAGCACCTCGTTGGTCGCCTGCGCCGATGACGAACCGCGCAGCAGCGCAGCATTGCCGCTCTTGAGGCAGAGCCCAGCGGCATCGACGGTGACATTGGGTCGCGCCTCATAGATGATGCCGACCACCCCGAGGGGAACGCGGATCTGGCGCACCTGCAGTCCATTGGGCAGCGTGTATCCGCGCACGACGTCGCCGACAGGATCGGGCAGGTCGGCGACCTCCTCGAGTGCGATGGCAATGGCGTCGATGCGTGGGGCGTCGAGAGTGAGCCGGTCGATGAGTGCCGCGCTCGTGCCGGACTCACGGGCCCGATCGGTGTCGCGCGCATTGACCTCGACGATGCGCGGCGTGTGCGAGCGCAGTGCGGCAGCGCAGGCACGCAGGGCAGCGTCCTTGCGCTCGCGCGTCACCCCGCGCAGGACGGTGGCTGCCTCCCGCGCGCGCTGGGCGCAGGCGAGGATCTCGGTGCGATCGTCGGACATGGCCTCAGGGTACGCCGCCACTAGAGCGGCGAGACGCCGCCAGCGGCGATGAGCCCGGGGCCGTGCCCCAAGTGCCGTCCGCGACGGTGGAAGGTGTCCCGGTCGATGACTTCGACTCCGACGACCTCCCAGTCCGGCAGGCCGGCCGACGCACGGTGCTCGTGCCACAGGTCGACGGCGAGGTCGAGGACTGCCCGGGCATCGGGGCCCTCCTCCCAGTACCGCACCTCGGCACGATCGGCGGCGTAGCGGCCGGAGAGAAGGAAGGGATGCTCGTGCGAGAGTCGCTCGAGCCCTGAGCGGATGGTCTGCGCGTCGACGTCCTCGCCGGCGACGGTGACGGTGACGAACCACAGCGAAGTGGGGCCCTCGGGATCCGGCCTCGCCATGAGCGCCTCCTCCCGAGCGGTCGCGATCAGTCGCGCGGCACTCCGTCGAGGACGACGATGTCATCACGATGGATGACCTCGCGCTCGTACTCGGGTCCGCGCTCCTTGGCGAGATCGCGTGTGGACCTGCCGAGGAGCTCGGGGAGTTCCGCTGAGTCGTAGTTGACCAGTCCGCGGGCGACCGTGTGGCCGTTTTCGTCGAGAAGGTCGACCGGATCCCCCGCGGTGAACTCACCTTCCACTCGCGTGACACCCGCCGGCAGCAGGGAGCTCCTGCTCACCGTCACGGCGCGGACCGCGCCGGCGTCGAGAGAGAGACGCCCCTGAGGCGTGCTGGCATGTCCGAGCCACAGGAGACGCGTGGGGGTGCGGCGACCCGTGGGGAGGAACACCGTCCCTGTGTCTTCACCTGCCAGCGCCTCGCGCGCGGCACGCGCGTGGGCGAGGACGACGGGGATGCCGGCCGCCGTCGCGATGCGTGCGGCCTCGACCTTGGTGGTCATCCCGCCGAGCCCCACGCCGGATCCCACGCCGCCGATCGACACGTCGCTGAGCTGGGCCATATCGCTGACCTCCGGGATGAGGCGCGTGTCGCCCGTGCCCGGGGGTCCGTCGTAGAGACCGTCGACGTCGGAGAGCAGCACAAGGGCGTCCGCGCGGACCAGGTGCGCGACCAGGGCGGCAAGCCGGTCGTTGTCACCCAGTCGGATCTCATCCGTCGCGACGGTGTCGTTCTCATTGACGATCGGGACGACACGCATCTCGATGAGCCTGTCGAGCGTGCGCTGGGCGTTGCGATAGTGCGCGCGCCGCGTCATGTCGTCAGCGGTGAGCAGCACCTGCCCGACGGTGATGTCGCGCGCGGCGAAGGACACGGAGTACTGCGCGAGGAGGACTCCCTGCCCGACGCTCGCCGATGCCTGCTGGGTCGCGAGATCACGAGGCCGCTTGCTCAGTCCGAGCATCGGGAACCCGGTGGCGATGGCTCCGCTGGACACGAGGATGACCTGACTGCCCGCGGTCACGCGATCGGCGATGACGTCGACGAGCTGCGTGACGCGCTCGACGTCAACACCCCCACCGGGCTTCGTGAGCGATGAGGAACCCACCTTGACGACCACGCGATGCGCCTGCCCCACGGAGGCTCGGGTCGCGCGGGGACTCACCAGTCCTCCAGGCGCCGATCGGTGCCGCGCGGCCCGCTGGCCGTCGTGCCACCGGCCGCGATCGTGGGTTCCCAGTCGAACACGACCGCATCCTCGCGAGGTCCGATGACGACCGTGCTGCCGGGGGCGGCTCCCTGCGCGAGCAGTTGCTCTTCCACGCCGAGACGTGCGAGACGGTCGGCGAGATAGCCCACGGCCTCCTCGTTGGCGAAGTCGGTCTGACGCACCCAGCGCTCGGGGCGCGTGCCGGTGACCCGGTAGATCGGCTCGCCGGTCTCCGGATCCATCTCTCGGCGGACATCGAAGCCTGCGTCATCGACAGCCGGGGGCGTGATGATGATGCGCGCGGGCGTCACCTCGGCGGTGGCCACGCGATGCTCGGCCACGAGGGCCGCCATCGCGAAGGAGAGCTCGCGCAGTCCCTCGTGACTCACCGCGGAGACCTCATAGGCGGGCAGCCCCCGCTCGGCGAGGAGCGGAGCGACCATGTCCGCGACGAGGCGGCCGTCGGGCAGATCGACCTTGTTGAGCGCCACGAGTCGGGGGCGGTCCGCGAGGCCGCCGTACGCCGCGAGCTCAGCCTCGATGATGTCGAGGTCGGCCAGTGGCTCGCGATCGGACTCCAGCGATGCCGCATCGATGACGTGGACGATCACCGAGCAGCGCTCGATGTGGCGGAGGAACTCCAGGCCCAGTCCCCTGCCCTCACTGGCACCGGGGATCAACCCGGGCACGTCGGCGATCGTGTAGGTCACGTCACCGGCGGTGACCACTCCCAGATTCGGCACCAGGGTCGTGAAGGGGTAGTCAGCGATCTTGGGACGCGCCTGCGACAGCGCGGCGATGAGGCTGGACTTGCCGGCGCTCGGATATCCGACGAGCGCAACGTCGGCGACCGACTTGAGCTCGAGTACGACGTCGCGGTGCTCGCCGGGCTCCCCCTTGAGGGCGAAGCCGGGTGCCTTGCGGCGCGGTGAAGCAAGTGCGGCGTTGCCGAGACCACCGCGACCGCCGCGCGCCACGACGAAGGTCGTGCCGTTGCCGGTGAGATCCGCGATCGTCTCGCCGTCTGCGCTGAGGACCACGGTGCCGTCGGGCACCGGCAGGATGATGTCGTCGCCATCGGCGCCGTTGCGATTCGAGCCCTGGCCCGGCTTGCCGTTGGTGGCGCGCTGATGGGGGCGGTGATGGAAGTTGATGAGCGTCGTGACACTGGGGTCGACCACGAGGACGACATTGCCGCCGCGCCCGCCGTTGCCCCCGTCGGGACCGCCCAGGGGCTTGAACTTCTCGCGGTGGACCGAGGCGCAGCCGTGACCGCCGTCACCGGCGGTGGCGTGGAGGTCGACCCGGTCGACGAAAGTGGTCATCGCTCAGGCCTCCACTCGAACGCGGCCGCGAGGCCGCGCAGGATCAGGCGCCGACGACGATGTTGACGACGCGGCGCCCACGGAAGGTGCCGAACTCCACCCGGCCTGCGCTGAGTGCGAAGAGGGTGTCGTCCTTGCCGCGGCCGACATTGAAGCCGGGGTGGAAGTGGGTGCCACGCTGGCGGACGATGATCTCGCCGGCGTTGACCTCTTGGCCACCGAAGCGCTTGACACCGAGGCGCTGAGCGTTGGAGTCGCGACCGTTCTTGGAGCTGGAAGCGCCCTTCTTATGAGCCATGGGTCAGCCCTTCGCCTTCGTGATGTCGGTGACCTTGACGCGCGTGAGGTCCTGACGGTGACCCTGGCGGCGACGGTAGCCGGTCTTGTTCTTGTAGCGGAGGATGCGGATCTTGGGGCCACGCTCGTGACCCACGACCTCGGCCTTGACCGAGACGCCGGCGAGCTTGGCGGGATCCGTGGTCACAGCACCCTCGTCGACGAGCATGAGGGCGGGCAGCGTCACGGTGGAGCCGGGCTCCGGCGCGGACGATGGCGTACACGTGGTGCTCCTCGGGGTACTCGGCCCTTCAGGGCCAGCGGGCGCCGCAGCGCCGAGGGGCAAGGCTACCCGACGGCCCCCTCGCGGGGCCAATCCGGGTCGACCCGACAGGGGCGACATGGCCGACCCGCCGGCCCTCAGGCCTCGGCGAAGGCCGAGGCCCACTGCCCTCGAAGGTCCCCGTTATTGACACTTAGCGAGGTCCGTAAGTCTCCATATCCGGGACGTTCGGTCTCAGGCGTCGACGACCTCGACGGCGTCGACCGCCTCGGTGGCCTCGCCCTCGGCGGCCTCGACCGGGGACTCTGCCGGGGCCTCCGAGCCGTCAGCCTCGACGGCCCCCGCGGACTTGGCGATGACGTCGGCGGGATCGACACCCTTGCCCTTGCGCTTGCCCGCCTTGGCGATGACCGGCTTGGCCTCAGCCTCGGGCAGGTGAAGCGAGACGTGATGGCCGCGCCCGCCACAGGAGTCGCAGGTGGTCGAGAAGACCTCGAGCAGCCCCTGGCCGATGCGCTTGCGCGTCATCTGCACCAGGCCGAGCGAGGTGACCTCCGCGACCTGATGCTTGGTGCGGTCGCGTCCGAGGCATTCGACGAGGCGGCGCAGGACGAGATCGCGATTGGATTCCAACACCATGTCGATGAAGTCGACGACGATGATGCCGCCGATATCGCGCAGCCGGAGCTGGCGCACGATCTCCTCGGCCGCCTCGAGGTTGTTCTTGGTGACGGTCTCCTCGAGATTGCCACCCTGTCCGACGAACTTGCCGGTGTTGACGTCGATGACGGTCATCGCCTCGGTGCGGTCGATGACAAGTGAGCCGCCCGACGGCAGCCAGACCTTGCGGTCGAGCGCCTTGGTGAGCTGCTCCTCCACCCGGTACGCCGTGAAGACGTCCTTGGTGTCGGTCCATGTCTCCACGCGCTCCGCGAGATCGGGGGCGTCGGCATCGACGTACGCGCGCACATCCTTAGCCACGCCAGCACCGGAGACGACGAGCTTGGTGAAGTCCTCGTTGAAGACGTCGCGGATCACCTTGACGGCGAGATCGGGCTCCGCGCTGAGCTGCGACGGAGGCTGCGCCTGGGCGGCAGCCTGCTCGATCTCCTCCCACTGGGCCTGCAGCCGCAGGACGTCGCGGGTGAGTTCCTCCTCGCTCGCACCCTCGGCTGCGGTGCGCACGATGACGCCCGCGCCCTCGGGCATGACCTTCTTGAGGATCGACTTCAGGCGCGTGCGCTCAGTGTCGGGGAGCTTGCGCGAGATGCCCGTCATGGAGCCATCGGGCACGTAGACGAGGTAACGGCCCGGCAGCGACACCTGACTGGTGAGGCGTGCGCCCTTCTGCCCGATCGGATCCTTGGTGACCTGCACGAGGACCGGATCGCCGGACTTGAGTGCCATCTCGATGCGTCGCGGCTGGCCTTCGAGACCGGCGGCGTCCCAGTTGACCTCACCGGCGTAGAGCACGGCGTTGCGGCCGCGGCCGATGTCGACGAACGCCGCCTCCATGGAGGGAAGGACGTTCTGCACGCGACCGAGGTAGACATTGCCCACCATGGAGTTGGAGCTCCCGCGATCGACGTAGTGCTCCACGAGAACGCCGTCCTCGAGAACCGCGATCTGCGTGCGACCCGCCGTCTGGCGCACGACCATGACGCGCTCGACGGCCTCGCGGCGCGCGAGGAACTCCGCCTCCGTGAGGATCGGAGCGCGACGACGACCGGCATCGCGGCCCTCGCGACGACGCTGGCGCTTCGCCTCGAGGCGCACGGAGCCCTTGAGGGCCGTCGCCTCGTCACTGCGATCACTGCGCGAGCGCGGCTCGCGCACGTGGACGGTGGTGCGCTCGGGATCGTCGGGATCCAGACCTGCGTCCTGCCCCCGGCGGCGACGGCGGCGACGCCGACGCGTGGAGGATCCACGACCCTCGCCCTCGTCACCGTCCTCAGAACCTTCGGAGTCCGGACCAGTGCTCGAGGGGGTCTCCGACCCCTCGGCGTCGCCGGATGAGCGACGGCCGCGACCGCCCCGGCGTCGGCGGCGGCGCGAGGAGCCTTCCTCGCCGTCGGAGTCGGAGTCCTTGGGCCCTGCGTCGCGGGCGGAGGAGGCCGCGTCGGGAACTGCCGTCTCGGCGTTGGCCTTCGCGCGTGACTGACGCGCGGGCTTCGCGGCCTCGGGATCCGGAGCCTGGAAGATCGGTGCGATCGCGGCGGCGGCCTTCTTGGCCGGCTTGTCCTCGGACGCCGCCTTCTTGGCAGCAGCCTTCTTGGCCGGCTTCTCCTCGACCGGCGTGGGCGGCCCAGCAGGTCGGCTCGCGGCCTTGCGGGGACGCTTGGTGGCGGAGCCTGCGGGCTCCTGCGTGCTGTCGACCATGCGGTCGTGTCCTCTCACGGTCCCGGCGTCGCCACGGGGGCCTCGCCGTTTAGGACCTAGTCCCACCGACCCTGGGGTCGCCCGACCCGGGGTGCCGGGCCGTCAAGTCTGGTCAGCCTCACGATCTGCGGCGAGGGGGTCACCGACGAGGAACTCGTCAGCCGACCCTCCCTCGGCGAGCGGCCCTTGCATCTCACGGGTCACGAGGGGTGGCGGTGTCAGCCATCCCGGCGCGACAGGTGAGGGGGCCACGCTGCGCAAAGCGGTGAGGATGTCGTCTGGTCTCACGGAAGGGGTCACCTGCCGCAGGACCACCGTCAGTATCGCACAGGGTCGGTCCCCATCCGTCGCTGGAGCCACGCGCGCCGTGAGGAGTGCCGCACGGACGTCGAAGGTGCGCATGCCGTTCTTGGTGAGGCGCTCGACCATGACCTCATGAGCGTCGAGGAGGCTCGCCAGGGCCACCTCGGCCACCTCGGGATCGAGTCCGGGAAGTTGGATCCGCCAACGACTCGCCTGGAGCCGCTCCGCGAAGTCCGATGTCCGCGCCACCACGATGTCGAGCACGTCGAGCCCCGGGGGCAGCGCCTCATCGATCCTGCGGCGCACCTCCTCGGGGTCGCATTCCGCGGCCAGTCCGATCTCGAGGTACTCCGCCTCGCTCGCCGTGCCCGTGGGGGCCGCATTGGCGTAGGAGATCTTGGGGTGGGGACTGAAGCCCGCGCTGTAGGCCATGGGTACGCCGGCCCGCCGCAGGGCGCGCTCGAACGCACGCTGGAAGTCGCGGTGGCTGGCGAAGCGCAGCCTGCCGCGCTTGGCGTACCGCAGGCGCAGTCGCTGGACGGGCGCGACGTGGTCGCGCGGTGGCTTGCGACTCACGCGGGCTGGCCGACGCGGATCTCAGGCAGGCCGAGATTCGTCGGGCCCACCTGAATGCTCGTGCCCATCTGATCGCACACGCCGCAGTCGAAGCAGGGAGTCCAGCGGCAGTCCTCGACGCCCTCTTCATCGAGGGCGTCCTGCCAGTCCTGCCACAGCCACTCGCGATCGAGGCCGGAATCCAGGTGATCCCAGGGCAGCACCTCGGAGTGCTCGCGCTCGCGCGTGGTGAACCAGTCGAGATCGACGGGCTCATCCGCGAGTGCGACAGCAGCGGCATTGGCCCAGCGGTCGAAGTCGAAGTGCTCGCTCCAGCCATCGAAGCGAGCACCCTCCCTCCACGCCTGGAGTATCACTCGGCCCACGCGGCGGTCACCGCGCGACAGGAGGCCTTCGATGATGCCCGGCTTGCCGTCGTGGTAGCGGAAGCCGATCGACTTGCCGTACTCGCGGTTGCCGCGGATGGCGTCGCGGAGCTTGGCCAGCCGCGCGTCGGTGGTCTCGTGATCGAGCTGCGCCGCCCACTGGAAGGGCGTGTGCGGCTTGGGCACGAACCCGCCGATCGAGACGGTGCACCTGATGTCACGGCGCCCGCTCACCTCGCGGCCCACGCGGATCACCTCGGCGGCCAGTCGCGCGATCTGGAGGACGTCCTCGTCGGTCTCGGTGGGCAGACCGCACATGAAGTAGAGCTTCACCTGACGCCAGCCTGCGCCGTACGCCGTCGCCACGGTGCGGATGAGGTCGTCCTCCGTCACCTGCTTGTTGATCACCTTGCGCATGCGCTCACTGCCACCCTCGGGGGCGAAGGTGAGGCCACTGCGACGCCCATTGCGGGACAACTCGTTGGCAAGATCGATATTGAAGGCGTCGACGCGCGTGCTGGGCAGCGACAGCGACGTCTGCGATCCC
Source organism: Actinomycetota bacterium (assembly GCA_046046455.1). Lineage (GTDB taxonomy): Bacteria > Actinomycetota > Actinomycetes > S36-B12 > S36-B12 > Mxb001. The sequence continues at coordinate 19,113 of JBJOJS010000098.1, forward strand.
TCGTAGCAGTCAGCGAGGTAGGTCGTCGTCTCAGCGATCTCCGAGTGATCCGCGCTGGAGAGCGACAGCAGCCCGACCTCCTCGTAGCCGGTCTTGGCGAGCCCGTTGGCCACCATCTCGGCGATACCCGCCTTGCTGCGCTCGCGGACCGGGCGCGTGATCATGCCCGCCTGGCAGAAGCGACAGCCGCGCGTGCATCCGCGGAAGATCTCCACGCTCATGCGCTCGTGGACCGTCTCGGCGAGCGGCACGAGCGGGGCCTTGGGGTACGGCCACTCGTCGAGGTCCATGAGAGTGTGCTTGGCCACGCGCCAGGGGGTGCCCGACTGCCGGGGTACGACGCGGCGGATGCGCCCGTCCGGGAGGTACTCCACGTCGTACATCGAGGGGACGTAGGCGACACCCGATCGGGCAATGGACTCCAGGAGCCCGGTGCGTCCCTCAGGGCGACCCAACTGCTTCCACTCGCGGACGATCTCAGTGAGCCGGAGCACGGCCTCCTCGCCATCGCCCAGCACGGCGGCATCGATGAAGTCCGCGATGGGCTCGGGGTTGAAGGCCGCGTGGCCGCCGGCGATCACGACCGGGTGCGACTCGTCGCGCTCGGTCGCGATGAGCGGGATGCCGGCCAGGTCGAGCGCGGTGAGCATGTTGGTGTAGCCCAACTCGGTGGAGAAGGACAGGCCGAGGAGGTCGAACGCACCGACGGGTCGATGCGAGTCCACCGTGAACTGCGGCACACCGTGTGCGCGCATGAGGGCCTCGAGGTCAGGCCACACCGCGTAGGTGCGCTCGCACAGCACCCCGGGCTGCTCGTTGAGCACCTCGTAGAGGATCTGCACGCCCTGGTTGGGGGCGCCGACCTCGTAGGCGTCGGGATACATCAGGGCCCAGCGGACATCGGCCTCGTCCCAGTCGGCGGCGACGGCGTTGACCTCGCCTCCGACGTACTGGATGGGCTTTTGCACCAGCGGGAGCAGGGCCTCGAGCGCGGGGAAAACCGAGTCGGCGGTGGTCGTCGGCATGGGATGAGGGTACCCGCGCTGAGGTTCCGGCCGCTCTCAGAGTTGCTGCTGCTGGTGGAGGCGGACGTTCTGGAGCAGGCCGAGGGCGATCCACGACGCGAACATCGACGTGCCTCCGTAGGAGACGAAGGGAAGGGGAACGCCGGTAATGGGCATGATACCGAGATTCATGCCGATGTTCTCGAAGGTCTGGAAGGCCAGCCACGCGACCACGCCCGCCGCGACCAGCCGGCCGTAGAGCTCTCCGGCGCTCAGAGCGATGCGCATGCCCCGCCACAGGACGATGCTCAGGAGCAGGATCGTGATGGCGGCGCCGATGAACCCCGCTTCTTCACCGATGACGGTGAAGATGAAGTCGCTCTCATTGACCGGAACGAAGTTGCCCTGCGTCTGCGGGCCCTGGAAGAGTCCGCGACCCCACAGACCACCGCCACCGATCGCAATGCGTGCCTGGGTGGCGTTGTATGCCGCGGTCGAGGCGGCATCGTCGGGATTGATGAACGACGTGAGTCGAGCGATCTGGTAGTCGCGCACGAAGCCGAGTTGCCACGCCACGACGGCGGCGGTCACACCACCGACGAGGAGCCCGGCGACCCAGCGCGTGCGCGCACCTGAGACAGCCACCATCGTCACCACGATGGTGCACATGATCAGCACCGTGCCGGTGTCGTTCTGGAGCAGGACGAGTCCGATCGGGATCGCAGCGAGGCCGAGGGCCAGCGCCACATCGCGGTCGCGAGGCTCAGCTTCCGCATCGCGCTTCTCCGCCAGGATCACGGCGAGGATGAGCACGATCGCCACTTTGGCGAACTCCGAAGGCTGCAGCGTGAAGCCACCCGGCACCTGCACCCAGGCGCGCGCGCCCGCGATCGTCGTGCCGAGCGGGGTATAGACCAGGAGGATCCCGAAGATCGCCAACCCGTAGAGGACGGGCGCGTAGGCGCGCAGGAGCCGGTAATCGAGCCGCGAGACGATGAAGGCGAGGATGAGTCCGAGGACGATGTTGACCAGGTGCCGATTGAGGAAGTACTGCGGATCGTCCCCGGCGAGGTCGGAGCGACTTGCCGACCAGACGAAGACCGAGCTGCCCACGCTGAGGATGAGCGCGGCACCGAGCAGCCACCAGTCCAGGCGCCGCCAGTACGACTGACGCCCCTCCTGGCGCGCACCGATGAAGCGTCGCCCCGATGGCGCCTCGGACACGCTCACGGGGTCGCCTCCGGGACCACGGGCGTGCCATCGGGCCGCACGACGGGAAGGCTCCGCGACGGCGCCCCACCGATGAGCACGCTCTTCGCCGGATCGACGATGCCGTCGACGACACCGAAGAGGGCCTCGTAGATCGTGCGCACGCCGGGACCGGCGGTGAGAGAACCGGTGCCGCCGCGCGTCACCATCATGACCACGGCGTACTGAGGATCATCCGCGGGAGCGAAGCTCGCGTACCAGGCGGTCGTGGAGTTGTCGCTGAAGACCTGCGCTGATCCCGTCTTGGAGGCCACGGGGATCTCATCGAGCGGGAAGCCGTCGAACGGGATGCGCCCGGTGCCCTCCTGGGTCACGCCGGCGAGCGCCGTGCGGAGGAAGTCGAAGGTGCCCTCGGGTGCCGGCACCTGGGCGCGCACCACGGGGTCGAATTGCTGCACCACCTCGCCGCGACTGCTGAGGATCGCCTTGGCCACCTGGGGCTGATAGACGGTCCCGCCGTTGGCGATCGCGGCGTACGTCATCGCCAACTGCAGAGGGGTAATGGCGGTATCGCCCTGTCCGATCGAGGCGTTGATGGCATCGCCATTGCGCCAGCGGAAGCCGTCGAGGCAGTTCTCCTTGGCGAGTGCCGTGTAGTACTCCGCGAGCTTGGGATCCTCCTCGCGCAACTGGGAGAAGCCCTCCTTGGCATCGGAGCACCACTGCTCGCGACGCTGCTCCCAGACGGTCAACTTCTCATCGCGACCCGAGACGAGCCCGACTGCCTCGTTGGGCAGGTCGATGCCCGTGGCCTCACCGAGGCGGAATGCCGCTGCCGTCTCCGCGATGGGATCGGGGGCGCCCTGCGGTGCGTAGAGTCCACCGCCCTTGAGCCACATCTCATCTGCGATCCGATAGAAGACGGTGTTGCACGAGACTTCGAGTGCGCGCTGCAGCGTGATGGGTCCGTAGCCCGAGGACTCGAAGTTGCGGAAGCGCTGCGATCCGACGGTGTAGTCCGCGGGGCAGGGATAGGTGCCGTTCAGGTCGTAGCCTTCGCGCGCTGCTGCGACGGTGGTCACGGCCTTGTACGTCGATCCGGGAGCGTAGGTGCCCTGGGTCACCGTGGAGGAGAGGGCGCGATCGGCAAGCAGTCGCTCGTAGTCGCGCGTGGAGATGCCTCCCACCCACAGCTGGGGGTCGTATGTCGGGTAACTCGCCATGGCCAGCACCGCTCCGGTGCGGACGTCGATCACGACAGCGGCACCGGTATCGCCGACGTCGCCCTCCTCGCGCGCTCGCTGCACGGAGTCCTCGAGGGCCTGCTCGACCACCTGCTGCAGGTTGGCATCGATATTGGTGACGACGTAATTGCCCGCGACCGGATCGGACTCCGAGACCGTGCCCGTGACGCGACCCACCTGGTCGACGGCGAGCGTGGTGATGCCCGGGATCCCGCGCAGCTCGGTGTCGTACTGGGCCTCGAGGCCATTGCGGCCGACGAGGTCGCGGGCGCGTAGCCGCGCCGGGTCGGTGCTGTCGCCCTGCGCGTCGATTTGCTCCTGGGTCACCGGGCCGACGTAGCCGAGGATGTGCGCGATGTTCGCCTCGAACGGGCTCGGATACTCGCGGACGGCCTCGAGCTGCGCCGTGACACCGGGGAAGTCGGCGCGACGTTCCATGATCGTGAGCGCGGTCTCGGTCGCGACATCCTTCGCGATGGGCACGGGCTGGTAGGGAGATCCGTCCCAGCACACGGGCAGCGGCGGCGCGCCCTCCGTGCCGCACGGCATGAGCTTCTGCTCGATGGACTCGCGCGAGACGCCCAGCGCATCGGACAGTCGATCGAGCACACCGACGCCGTCATCGTCCTCGCGCGCGAGGATCGCGCGGTCGACGGAAACCACGAGCGACGTGCGGTTGGCGACGAGGGGCCGTCCCCGCTGGTCGAGGATGAGGCCGCGCACCGCGGGCGTGATGACCTCGCGGGTGGTGTTGCTCGCCGCCTGGGCGGCGTACTCCTCGCCCACCACGAGTTGGAGGTAGAAGAGCCGGGCCACCAGGGTGCCGATGAGGGAGACGACGAGGACGCCGAGGACGACGAGGCGCAGGTGCGACCTGTCGCTCATCGCATCTCTCCCTGTGTGCTCCGGCCCCCGTGGTGCCTGATGTGCGCCGGTCGACGTCCCGGCCGGGGCTCCACCACGGTACGCCGGGGTGGCCGCGGAGTCCCCCTCGGCGCG
>JBJOJS010000045.1:0-20727 GCA_046046455.1 Actinomycetota bacterium
TCGGCGAGGGCAAGGTCTACCGGCCCTACCGGGATGCGCGCTTCAGCAAGGACAAGACACCGATCAAGGATCACCAGGGCGCTGTCGTGATGATCGAGGACGGTGTCGGCTACTACGTCCAAGTGTCCGCCGCAGGGCTGATGGTCGGGGGTGGGCTCTACGCGCCGACATCCGGGCAGCTGGCGCGCATGCGGGCGGCCATCGACTCGCCGGCGGTGGCCACCCTGGAATCCGAGCTCGCGAAACTGCGACGCGGCAGGCCCGCCTGGGACATCGACGGCGCCCCGCTCAAGACGAAGCCCAAGGGGTACGACGCGGATCACCCGCGCATCGAGCTGCTGCGGATGACACGCCTGATCTTCACCCGGTCATATGCCGACGAGAAGATGCTCGCCTCGCGCAAGGCCCTGGACGTCGTACGCCGCGATTGGCAGGCGATCGCGCCGGCGAATGAGTGGCTGGCGGACCATGCCGGCCCGGAGGGCGACCCCGACAGGGACTAGGCGCCCATCCGAAGTTCGAGCACCGCGGATTCCCACCAGAGTTGGGCCAGTCGCTCGGGAGTGACCTCGGCGTCTTCGAGTGCGAGTTGGATGGCGAGGCCGTCCATCAGGCTTGCGAGACGCACGATCGATGCCTGCGCATCGATGGGGGCGAAGTCGCCCGTGGTGACACCTTCGGCCACAACCTCACTCAGGGCGGCGCGCCACCGACGGTCCAATGACTCGCGCGTCGCGCGCGCATCGGGATCGTGGAGGGCTCGGACCCAGAGCTCGAGCCACAGTCGCCAGTCACCCACGGCCGGACCCAGTCCGGCACCGAGATCGGCCATGTGCCGGAGGCGTTCTATGGGTCCCGCCTGCTCCTGCAGGTCCCGCTCGAGGTCGTCGTAGAACTCGTCCTCGAGCAGGGTGAGTGCGGCATTGAGGGCTCCCGCGAGGGATTGGAAGTGATAGAGCACCAGGCCCTGCGACGTGCCGGCAGCCTCGGCGATATCCGAGACCCGCGCCCCGGCGAATCCGCGGGTGCGCACGACGTCGACGGTGGCTCGCAGAATCCGCTCGCGCCGTTCCTCGGGTGCTTTGGACGAGGGGTCGGTAGCCGACGCCACTGTCTCCTTGGCCAACGCACCTCCCGGAATCCCAGATCGACCCGCGCCCATGGTCTCAGCCCCTGCCCCCCCAGCGGGAGAGCGACTCGGTCTCCGTCCCCTGGATCACGCATGGACCGACGCGCGACTCGGCCCTAGGATTCGCCCATGGCGTTCACCCCCGCACCCCGGCCCGCCGATGAACTCGCGCGCACGCTCGCTCCCTTCGGCGAGAGCCGCATGCTCCCCGTCACGGCGTACACCTCCGACGAGGTCTTCGCCTGGGAGAAGGCGAACTTCTTCAGTGGTTGGACGTGCCTGGGTCGTAGCTCGGACATCGCCGAGCCCGGCATGCAGCGGGCCGAGAAGGTCGGGGATACCTCGGCACTCCTTGTGCGGGGCGAGGACGGCGTGCTGCGGGGCTTCGCCAATGTCTGTCGCCATCGCGGCCACGAGATCCTGCCCTGCGGTGGCAGCGCCAAGGCCCGGGCGATCACCTGCCCGTATCACTCCTGGTCCTACAAGCTGGATGGCCAGCTCTTCAGTGCTGCGGGCTACGGAGGCTTCAAGTCCTTCGACATGTCCGACTTCCCGCTGCGTCCGCTGCCGGTGGAGGAGTGGCACGGGTTCGTCTTCGTCGACATCTCCGGCACGGCAGGGCCGCTGTCCGCTCACCTGGCAGGTCTCGAGGAGCGCGTCGCGCCGTACCAGCTGGAGACGCTCGAGGTGCGCGGCCGCCATGAGTACGTCATCAAGGCCAACTGGAAGATCATCACGGAGAACTACCAGGAGTGCTACCACTGCTCGTCCATCCATCCCGAGCTATGCCAGGTGAGCCCGCCCGACAGCGGGGAGAACTGGGCTCCCTCGGCGGGTGCCTGGGTGGGCGGCTACCTCGACCTCAGGCCCCACGCGGTGACGATGTCCCTCGATGGCAGCAGCGGCGGTGCCTTCATCCCCGGTCTCAGTCCCGAGGAGATGCGCCGGATCGACTACATCGGCGTCTTCCCCAACCTGCTCATCAGCCTGCATCCCGACTACGTCATGACCCACCGCGCCGTGCCCCTGTCTCCCGGGGAGACTTGGGTGGAGTGCGCGTGGGCCTTCCCGCCCGAGGCGACGTCGAAGCCCGACTTCGACCCCTCCTACGCGATCGACTTCTGGGACATCACCAACCGCGAGGACTGGTCGGCGTGCGAGTCGGTGCAGCGGGGGATGGACAGCGGCTTTGCTATCCCCGGCCCCCTCGCTCCGGACGAGGACGCGATCTACCAGTTCGTGACGATGGTCGCTCGCGGGTATCTCGGACAGCCTCTCTCGGCCATCCAGCAGCCCGCCACGGCGTAGTCCGCCTAGTCGGCGAGGGCACCGACGGGGAGCAGTCGCATGGCGTCGCCGGGGCAGTAGACGGTGACGGCCTCGCCCGCTGCATGGTGCCCCGCGCGCTCGCTCGGGCGGCGTACGACGATCTCCTCGTCGTCCGGCAGCCGCACGATGATGTCGGTCGTCGGTCCCTGATAGACCACGCGAGCGACGGACCCCGCGATCGCGCCAGCATCGTCTGCGGGCGCGTCCAAGGCTAGGCGCTCGGGGCGGATGACGAGTCGCACGTCATCGCCGGCGGCTACCACGCCGCGGCACGACAGGACCTGACCGCCGACGCGGATCGAGGTGGTCCCGGCCCCCGCGGATCCGAGGATCTCGACCGGCAGGACGTTGGCATTGCCGAGGAAGTCGGCGACGTAGGCCGTCGCAGGGGAGTCGTAGACCTCCGCGGGGGTGCCCACCTGCTCGACGAGACCCCCGGCCATGACCGCCATCCGGTCGGACATGGTGAGGGCTTCCTCCTGGTCGTGGGTCACGTAGATGAACGTGATGCCGAGGGTCTCCTGTAGGGACTTGAGCTCGATTTGCAGCGTCTTGCGCAGCTTGGCGTCGAGGGCGCCGAGCGGCTCGTCGAGGAGGAGGACGCGCGGGCCGAGCACGATGGCACGGGCGAGCGCGATGCGCTGCTGCTGTCCGCCGGACAGCTGCCCTGGACGTCGCTTGGCGTACTGGCCCATGCGCACCATCTCCAGCGCTTCTCCCACCTTGCGCTTGGCGTCGGCCTTGCCGACCTTCTGGTACCGCAGGCCGAAGGCGACGTTGTCCTCGACCGACATGAAGGGGAAGAGCGCGTAGTTCTGGAAGACCGTGTTGATCGGTCGGTCGTTGGGGGGGATGCGTGAGACATCCGAGCCGTCGATGCGGATCTCTCCGGAGGTAGGCGTCTCGAAGCCCGCAATCATCCGCAGAGTCGTCGTCTTGCCGCAGCCGGACGGGCCGAGGAGGCTGAAGAACTCACCGGCGGCGATGTCGAGATCGATGCCGCGGACCGCCGGGACGTCGTCGTAGGACTTGCGCAGGTCGACGACGGTGACGCTGCCGCCGTTCATCGGCGCCGAGCCGGGGAGTCGGGCACGACGCCACCTCCTGCGAATTGGGAAAAGTCCTTGCCAAAGCCGGGACAGTGGCTCAGTCTAGGCAGCGGCCTGACGCCGTTGAGGGAAGTCGAGGAATTGCCATGCCAGGTTCCCCCCGCTCGCACGTCTCCCGACGTCGTCTGCTGCAGGCATCCGCCCTGGCCCTGCCGGGTGCGTGGGCCCTGGCCGCGTGCGCGCGCGAGCAGCCCCTGAGCGGCGGTGGCTCGTCCGCGGCCGGCAGCAGCGCTTCGGGCTCCGCCGCGCCGAGCGCGAGTGCGATCCCGATTGCCTCCCCGCAGAGTCCGGTGAAGTGGCCCATCAATCCTGGCAATGAGCCCATCGCCTCCGGCCTGGAGCCCGAGGCCAATGCCACGCTCCGCCTCTACAACTACCCCGACTACCTCGACAAGGCCGTCATCAAGGACTTCGAGAAGGAGTATGCCGACTACGGCGTCAAGGTGGAGTACTCGACGTTCAACGACTATCCCGAGGCCCTCACCAAGATCCGCAGCGGATCGGTTCCCTACGACGTCAGCTTCCTGACCTATAACTCCATGGGACGCCTGGTGTACGGCGATCTCATCCGTCCGCTCAACCACGACTACATCCCCAACATCGCCGATGTGTGGGAGGAGTTCCAGGATCCCTGGTACGACCTGGGCTGGCAGTACACCGTGCCCTACGTGATCTACACGACGGGAATCGGTTGGCGCGCCGACCTGATCCCCGAGGACATCGGGGCGCGCCCCAATCCCTACGACGTCTTCTGGGACTCCAAGTACGCCGGAGAGATCGCGGTGCTCGACGACGACCGCGAGGTCATCGGCATGACCATGCTCCGTGACGGCGGCACCAACGTGAACTCCGAGGACCCCGCTGTCCTCGGCGCAGCGCGCGACGCGATGCTGGAGATGCTCTCGCTCAGCCAGCCGCGTGTGACGATCACGGGCTATACCGACATCCCCGAGGGACGGCTGTCGCTGTCCCAATGCTGGTCCGGCGACATGATCACCGGGCAGTACTACATGCCGGAAGGCGTGGACGCCTCGGTGCTGCGCTACTGGAGCCCGCCCAATGGCCAAGGACTGATCGGCAACGACTTCATGGTGGTGCTCAAGGGCGGGGAGAACCCCGTCATGGCGCACCACTTCCTCAACTTCATGCTGGGGACCGATGTGTCCCTGAAGAACTTCTCGTGGGTGGGCTACCAGCCGCCGTTGCGGGCGCTTACGCCCGAGTCCATGGTGGCGGACGGCTATGTGCCGGAGAACCTCGCTTCGGCGGTCGTCAAGCCCGAGTGGTTCCAGGTCGGCTACCCGCTCCTCGAGCTCCCGCCGGCCGTCGAGGCTGAGTACCAGGCGATCTGGCAGCAGTTCAAGGCCGGGGCGTGAGGTGGGAGATCGCTCCACGCGGTGGCTTTGGCCGATTCTCGGCCTTCCCGCGATGGTGTGGATCGCACTCTTCTTCCTGATCCCGCTCTACGTCGTCTTCTGCGTCGCTTTCGGCACCGTCGATCCGATCTTCCGGTCCCCGGTACCGGTCTGGAATCCGTTGGAGTGGCAGTTCACGCAGCTGCAGGTGGTCTGGGACCGGCTCTTCGGGCCCAATAACTTCTACCTGCCGGCGGTCCTGCGCACGATCCTCTACGTCGCCATCGCGGTCGTCGCATGCCTGCTCATTTCCTTCCCTGTCGCCTACTTCACCGCGAGGTACGCCGGGAGGTACCGCGGGCTCGTCCTCGCGCTGCTCGTCGCGCCGTTCTTCATCTCCTACATGATGCGGATGCTCGCCTGGATCAACCTTCTCCAGCCGGACGGCATCGTCGACTCGATCGTCACCCTCGGTGGCCTCATCCCGCTGGAGATCAACTGGCTGAGTGGCAACCCGTACGTCGTCGTCATGGGCCTCATCTACGGCTACGTGCCCTACATGCTCCTGCCGCTCTTCGCTGCGCTCGACCGCATCAGTCCGAGCCTCATCGAGGCCGCACGTGACCTGGGTGCGAGCGGATTCGACCTCTTCCGTCGCGTGATCCTGCCCATGAGCGCGCCGGGGATCGTCGCCGGTGCACTGCTCATCGCCCTGCCGATGATGGGCGACTACTTCACGTCGGACATGCTGTCCAAGTCGCCCAATACCGCGATGATCGGCAATCTCATCAACCTGTCGATCGCGACGCCCGGCCAGTCCGGCCAGGCGGGCGCACTGCTGATCCTCGTGCTCCTCGTGCTGCTCGTGCCGATGGTCCTCTACACGCGCACCAACTCCCGAGCGGAGGTGCGCTCATGACGGTGTCAGCCGCCCCGGCCGAGGCGATCCTCGAGGAGTCCAAGGGTGGTCGGCGTCGGATCCGTGGATCATCCGATGCGCGCGCCTACGGTCTCGCGACGGTCACCGCGATCTACCTGCTGTGGGCGCTCGTGCCCGTTGCCATCACCGTGCTGTTCTCCTTCAACGAGGGGCGCTCGCGCAGCACCTGGCAGGGCTTCTCGCTGCGCTGGTACACCTGGGATCCCACCGGATCGGTCCTCAACGACGAGTCGATCCGCAACGCCCTGTCGCACACGGTGCTCCTCGCCGTGCTCACCACCCTCGTCACGGTGCCGCTGGGTGTCCTCTTCGCGCTCGCGCTCGATCGATGGCGGGGCCGATTGCCCCAGGGTGCCAACTTCCTCGCGCTGATCACCTTCGTGGTCCCGGAGATCGCCCTGGCCATCGGCCTGCTCTTCATGGTGACCTACCTGGCGACACCCTTCGGCCTCGGCACCTGGGCCCAGGTGATCGGACTGGTGACCTTCCAACTCGCCTACCCCATCGTGATCTGCCGTGCGCGCCTGCTCACGATCGGCGCGCACTACGAGGAGGCGGCTCGGGACCTCGGCGCGAGCGCTCTCGGCGCGATTCGCCGCATCATCCTGCCGATGCTCTTCCCGGCCATTCTCGTGAGTTCGATCCTCGTCTTCGCTGACGTCCTCGATGACTTCGTCATCGTGCGCTACCTGTCTTCGGACGCATCGACCGAGACCACCTCGATGCGCATCTACCAGACGGCGCGAGCAGCACCGACGCCCGCGCTCAACGCCATGGCCACGATCATCCTGGTCGTCTCCGCCATCGTCATCGTCGTGGGCTGGCTTGCCTATCGGCGGTGGTCCAAGCGGCAGGGTGAGCAGACCGACCTGGGATCCCTGGCCGGCAATCTCTAGGCTCGTTTCGTCGATCGATCGTCTGCGAGGAGGAGAAGTGGCATCCCTGCCTGCACGGGCGCGCGTCGTCATCGTCGGAGGAGGTTCGATCGGCTGCTCGATCGCCTATCACCTCACCAAGCTCGGCGTGAGCGATGTCCTGCTGCTGGAGAAGCACGCCCTGACCGCCGGCACCACATGGCATGCCGCAGGACTCATCACCAGCGCGGGCTTCCATGACGAGACGTCGCTGTGGATGGCGCGCTACTCGCGTGATCTCTACGAGCGACTCGAGGACGAGACCGGCCATTCCACGGGATTCCGCCCCGTCGGGCACCTCTCCGTCACCCGCAACCCCGAGCGACTCGAGGCGATCGTGCGGGAGCGCGACTTCCAAGTGGGCTTCGGCGTCCCCAATGAGCTCGTGACGCCCGACGAGATCGCCGAGCTCTTCCCCCTGGCCAAGGTCGACGACCTCATCGGAGGCTCCTACGTCGCCGACGAGGGCCGCGCTGATCCCGTCGGAGTCGCGACAGCGCTGGCCAAGGGGGCGAAGACCGGCGGAGCGACCATCGTCGAGGGCGTCCGCGTCACGGGCTTCATCACCGCGCCTCCCACGCAGTCCGGCGGCCGTCCGCGCATCACCGGAGTGCGGACCGACGCGGGTGACGTCGAGGCGGAGGTCGTCGTACTCGCGGCGGGCCTGTGGACCCGTCAGCTCGCCGCGACGATCGGGGTGGACGTGCCGCTCCAGGCGGCCGAGCACTACTACCTGCTCACCGAGCCGGTCGAGGGCATCCACCGCGATCTGCCGATCATCGAGGAGCTCGACTGCTACGGCTACTTCCGCGAGGAGGGCGGCGGCATGCTCGTCGGTCTCTTCGAGCCGGTGGGTGCCGCGTGGCATCCCGAGGGAGCGCCGGAAGACTTCGCCTTCGGCACCATCCCCCCGGACTGGGAGCGGATGACGCCGTTCCTCGAGAAGGCGATGGCGCGCATCCCGTCACTCGATTCCGCCGGCATCCGCACGTTCTTCTGCGGTCCGGAGAGCTTCACCGCAGACGTCGCCCCGATGCTCGGTCCGACGCCCGAAATGCACGGACTGTGGGTGGCTGCCGGACTCAACTCACTGGGCATCCTCCAGGCAGGTGGGGTGGGCAGTCTCATGGCGGCGTGGATCGTCGACGGATCCTGCCCGGTCGACATCGCGCACTACACCGTCGAGCGGGCGACATCGGTCGAGAACACCCGTCGCTTCCGGTCCGAGCGCATCGTCGAGCAGCTCGGCGTGCTCTTCGGCGATGGGAGCTATCCGACATTCCACAATCACACGGCGCGCGACATCCGCAACTCCCCGCTGCACGACGTGTGGGTGGCCCATCGCGCCCATTTCGCGGTGTCCGCCGGATGGGAGTTCGTCGAGTGGTTCTACCCTGCTGGCGAGCCGGAGCGCGAGATCCCCATGACGTGGGGACGCGGCTTCTGGACTCCGTGGGTCGCCGAGGAGCATCGCACCGTGCGCGAGGCCGTCGGTGCCATGGACATGACACTGATGTCGAAGTTCCTCGTCCAGGGACCCGACGCGGCGGTCGTGCTCGATCGACTGAGTGCGAATGCCGTGGCGGGTGACATCGGCGCCGTCACCTACACGCAGTGGTGCAATGACAAGGGTGGTATCGAGGCGGACCTCACCGTCACGCGCCTCGCCGAGGACCGCTTCATGGTGATCGTCTCCGACATCAGCCATCGCCGCGTCGAGCGCATGATCCGCGACGAGGTCCGCGCGGGGGAGTTCGCCACGGTGACGGACATGACCTCGGCGTACTGCCTGCTCACCATCCAGGGGCCGCTCTCACGCGAACTCCTCCAGCGGGTGAGCCCCGATGACCTCTCCGAGGAAGCCTTCCCCTATCTCACGGCGCGCGAGATCGAGATCGGCTACTCGCGTCTCACAGCGCTACGCGTGACCTACGTCGGCGAGCTGGGCTTCGAACTCCTCATCCCCAGCGATCAGGCACGTTCGGTGTGGCGGGTGCTCGAGGAGGCCGGTGGCGACCTGGGCTTCCGCCCCGTCGGCCTGGCCGCCATGCACGGGCTACGCCTGGAGAAGGCCTACCGCGATTACGGCGTCGACATCGACGTCACGGACACGCCCGTGTCGGCGGGGTTGTCCTTCGCGGTGGCCTGGGACAAGCCCACGGAGTTCCGTGGCAGGGCCGCGCTCGAGGGTCTGCGCTCCGATCGGACGTCGCGCCTGGTCCCCGTGCGCATCGATGACCCGGGCCCGCTCCTGCACGGAGGCGAAGGGGTCTACAAGGACGGTGCGTGGGTTGGCTACGTCCAGGTGGGCGGCTTCGGGCACACGCTTGGCACCTCCGTCGGTCTCGCCACTGTCGAGAACGCCGATGGGGTGACAGCCGACTGGCTGGCCAGCGGTGGCTTCCAGGTCGTCATCAACGGCACGTCGTACCCAGCGACCCTGCAATTCGCACCCTTCTACGACCCCGGGCGCACCCGGGTGCGCGGCTGACATGGCAGGCTGGCACCCGTGACCACGACCCCCGGCACCTGGACGATCGAGCCCGGCAGCCCCATCACGCTGCAGACCCATGACTTCCCCACCTCGCTCGAGGTGAGTGCTCCGGTGACGGGAGGTGGGCTGCACGTCGCGAAGTCCACCGTGCGCCTGCGCATCGAGATGTCGCTGGAGAAGCTCAAGGCCTCCAACTTCCTCATGCAGGGAGCCGCACGTGCGCTCATCAAGCGCTTCGATGGTGACCTGCTGGTCTTCGAGGCGGAGGGTGCGGCCGCGCATCATCCCTGGACCGTGTCGGGCAATGCGAAGGCCGGCCAGGTAGACGTGCCCATGTCGGTGGATGCCACCCCCCAACCAGGAGATGACCCGAGCACGCTCCTGCTGGGCGGGTCGGTGACGATGAACGACATCTCGATCCCCATCCCGGGCCTGAGCGGGATCTCGAGCGTCACCTTCAGTCTCGAAGGCTCCGTGGGCCTGCGCGCCGGCTGATTCGAAGGGCGCGCCCCTAGCCATCGCTCGCGCGCTCCCGCGATGGGGCATACATCGGCGAGTCCGTTGCAGATCGGCTGAACTTCGGGACGAAAACGACGTCCCGTGGAGCTTTCGTCCCCAAGTTCGGCATTGCTCGCCGGTTCCTAACCGCCGAAGATGACCTTGGCGAGCAGGACCGCGATGCCAATCGAGGCATCCAGCAGGCCGATTCCCACGGCGCGCAGCCATGATCGCCCCTCCCGGCGAGCGCCCACGAGGCCGACGACGAAGAGCACGGCGATGAGCATGACGAGAGTCACGAGTACCTCGCCGGCGAGGTCCATGCCGAAGATTCCTGAGACGATGAACGCCCCGATGGCCAGCCCCCCGACGACGACCACGGCGGCGGCGTTGCGCAGCTCTTCTCGCCACTCCTCGCGTGACGGGGGCTTGCGATGGACCAGGCGGTGCGCGGCGACCGATGCCCACAGGTGGGCCACGGCCACCGTCACCGTCGTGGCGATGATGATGACGGTGAGCTCGGCCTCGTCGACGAAGAGGCCCTTCCAGCTCGCTGCAGCGATGACGCCGAGCAGGGTGATCGCGGCGTAGATGGCCAGTGTGTACTCACTGAGCCGCTGTCGCTCCGACACGACGGGAGCGTCCTTCATCCCATCTCCTCGGCCGTGTCGATCTCATCGGCATCGACGATGCGGTAGGCGTAGCCCTGTTCGGCGAGGAAGCGCTGGCGATTCTGGGCGAAGTCGGCGTCCACGGTGTCGCGGGAGACAACCGTGTAGAAGCGAGCCCGGCGGCCATCGGCCTTGGGGCGCAGCAGGCGCCCGAGGCGCTGAGCCTCCTCCTGCCGGGACCCGAAGGATCCGCTCACCTGGATCGCGATGGAGGCCTCGGGCAGATCGACGGAGAAGTTAGCCACCTTGCTCACCACGAGCACGCGCTCCTCGCCCTGGCGGAACGCCTCGAAGAGGCGTTCGCGTTCCTTGACCCCGGTCTCGCCGGTGATGGTCGGTGCACCCACGTGCTCGGCGATCTCGGCGAGCTGGTCGAGGTACTGCCCGATGACGAGGACCTGCTCGTCGGCATGCCGCTCGATGAGCTGCTCGACGAGGCGTGTCTTCTCCGCGGTGGTCGCCGCGAGTCGATACCGGTCGTCGGGCTCCGCGGTGGCGTAGACCAGGCGCTCGGAGTCGGGGAGGGTCACGCGGACCTCGACGCACTCGGCGGGTGCGATCCAGCCCTGTGCCTCGACTTCCTTCCACGGCGCGTCGTAGCGCTTCGGACCGATGAGCGTGAAGACATCGCCCTCGCGACCGTCTTCGCGGATGAGGGTCGCGGTGAGACCGAGGCGCCGCCTGGACTGGATATCGGCGGTGAATCGGAAGATCGGCGCCGGCAGCAGGTGCACCTCGTCATAGATGATGAGGCCCCAGTCGCGGGTGTCGAAGACCTCGAGATGGGGGAAGACTCCCTTCCGCTTGGTCGTCATCACCTGGTACGTCGCGATCGTGACGGGGCGGATCTCCTTGCGGGCGCCGGAGTATTCGCCGATCTCGTCCTCGGTGAGGTTGGTGCGCGCGAGGAGCTCGGCCTTCCACTGACGCGCGGAGACGGTGTTGGTGACGAGGATGAGCGTGGTCGCCTGCGCGCGGGCCATGGCCGCCGCGCCCACGATCGTCTTGCCCGCGCCGCAGGGGAGGACGACGACCCCGGAGCCGCCCGCCCAGAACCCCTCGACGGCATCGCGCTGGTAGGTGCGCAGGGTCCAACCGTCCTCCGCGAGCTCGATCGGGTGGGCCTCGCCGTCGACGTACCCGGCGTGATCCTCGGCCGGCCAGCCGAGAGTGAGCAGGACCTGCTTGAGGTGGCCGCGCTCACTCGGGTGGACGAGGACGGTGTCGTCATCTATCCGCGCGCCGACGAGGGGGGCGACCTTCTTGCTGCGCAGGACCTCCTCGAGCACCGGGCGGTCCGTGGTGCTGAGTACGAGCCCGTGTGCGGGGTGCTTGGCGATGGTGAGTCGGCCGTAGCGGTCCATGGTCTCGGCGATGTCAACGAGGAGTGCGTGGGGCACGGCGTATCGGGAGTAGGTGAGGAGGATGTCGACCACCTGCTCGGCATCGTGCCCCGCCGCGCGTGCATTCCAGAGGGCGAGCGGAGTGACGCGGTAGGTGTGGATGTGCTCCGGGGCGCGCTCGAGCTCCGCGAAGGGCGCGATGGCGCGGCGGGCCTCGTCGGCAGAGGGGTGATCGACCTCGAGGAGGAGCGTCTTATCGCTTTGGACTATGAGCGGACCGTCGGTCACGTGGGCTCCCCGGCGAGGATCGCAGCGGTGAGAGCAGCGACGAGTGCGGTCCTCTCGGGCACGGCGGTAGCACTGGCCCATTCGTGGTCGGCGTGCGCGCCGTCACCCACGGCGCCGAGACCGTCGAGGGTGGCGACGCCGAGTGCGGCCGTGAAGTTGCCATCACTCGCGCCGCCGACAGCGCGTGCACCGATCGGCCCGAGGCCGAGGTCGGCGGCGCACGCCTCGGCGAGCCGAGCGAGAGCTGCCCCGGCGGACTCTTCCATGGCAGGCCGGTTGATGCCCCCCGCGATGATCGCGACCCCTGCTTCAGGATGAGACGGGCGCCAGGCGCGGGCCAGGTCGTCGATGCGCTGCTGCTCGTCGGCGGACCACGCGCGTACGTCGATGCCGATCGCTGCGCGATCAGGGACGGTGTTGTCCGTGACCCCCGCGCGCGCGGTCGTCGGAGTGACCGTCGTGCCCTTATCGGGATCGGCCCAGGTCACGGCGGTGCGGACCAGATCGGCGGCCTCGACGAGTGAGTTGATGCCCTTCTCAGGATCCAGGCCGGCGTGGGCGGCACGCCCGGTGATCTCGACGACGTACCAGGACGTGCCTTTACGTGCGGACTTGAGCTGGCCGTCGATAGCCGCCTCGAAGACGAGCACGGCTTGGGCTCCACGCGCGGACTCCTCGATGAGGGTGCGGGAAGTGCCCGAGCCGATCTCCTCATCGGTGGTGAGCAGGATGCCGACTCCGGCGTCAGGTCCGAGGCCCAGCAGCGCAACGGCACCGATGGCCTGGACCACGCCGGCCTTCATGTCGAAGACTCCGGGACCGCGCAGGCGGTCGCCGTCGACTGCCCACGGGATCCGCGCCAGGGTGCCGTGCGGCCACACGGTGTCGAGGTGTCCAAGGAGGAGGACGCGGGGCCGATCGGGTCCCCAGCGCAGGACGGGGCGTCCTCCGTGCTCCTCGATGCGTCCTGGACTGCCCAGCCACGAGTCCATGAGTGCGGAGGCGACATCGAGGCACGCGCGGCACGCCTCGATGTCGGAGGAGGGCGACTCGGTCTCCACGAGCACCCGAATGGCGTCGATGAGATCGGCCTGGCGCGAGCGCGCCGTCGCGAGGAGGTCCTGGGTCACCGACCCATGGTGCCCCATCGTGGACGCCGGGGCGCGGCCGGTGCGAGGGGGATAGCGTGTGCTCGTGCGCATCGAGGTGGCGGACCAGCCCGACTCGATGGCCGCCGCACGAGGGATCTTCGATCGGGTGTGGCCAGGCGAGGGGACCCAGGTCACGTCCAATCTGCTGCGCGCACTGATCCACGCGGGCGGCTACTGCAGCATCGTCCTCGGCGATCACGACGACGTGGTGGGCGCCGCACTGGGCTTCCCCGCCCGTGATCCGTCTCTTCCCGGCGGTGTCTATCTCCACAGCCACATGGCAGCGGTCATCGAGGGCCTGCGCGACCAGGGGATCGGCGCGGCCATCAAGCAGCACCAGCGCGCGTGGGCACTCGAGCAGGGCATCCCCGTCGTGTCGTGGACCTTCGATCCCCTCGTGCGACGCAATGCGCACTTCAACGTCAATCGGCTCGGCGTGGAGGTCGGGGAGTATCACCCCGACTTCTACGGCGTGATGACCGATGCCATCAACGCCGGCGACCGCACCGATCGACTCGTCGCCTGGTGGGTCCTCGATTCCGAGCGGGCCCGCGCCGCAGCCGTCGGCGACCTGGCCATCCCCGATCACGAGAGCCTGCTGCGCACCGCCCGAGACCTCATCCGGATCGACGAAGGCATGCCGCGCTTCGCGGAAGCACCTGCACCGGGCGAGACGGTGCTCGTCTCGCTTCCCGATGATGTCGTCAGCCTTCGCCGCGCGGATCCCGAATTGGGGCTGCAGTGGCGTCTGGCCGTGCGCGGGGCGCTCACCTCGGCATTCGCCGCCGGGCTGCGCGTGTCCGCGGTCACGTCTGCCGGCGCCTACATCCTGACCCCGCAGGAGGGTTCATGAGCTCGATCGACCTCATCCGACTGCATCGCATCGACATGCCGCTCGTGCGTCCCTTCCGCACGTCGTTCGGCACGCAGGAGGCCCGGGACGTGCTGCTCGTCGAGGTGGTGAGCGACGGTGTCTCCGGCTGGGCCGAGTGCGTGGCGATGGAGTGGCCGGGCTACTCCGCAGAGTACGTCGATGGCGCGGTCGACGTACTCGTCGAGCACTTCATCCCCGCCGTCGCCCAGGACGCGGTCCTCGACCCGCATGAGGTCCATCGGCGATTGCGAAGATTCCAGGGCCATCCCATGGCCAAAGCCTCAATGGAGACCGCGGTGCTCGACACGTGGTTGCGCCAGCGCGAGCAGTCGCTCGGGGACTACCTGGGTGCGGTGCGCAGCGAGGTCGACTGCGGTGTCTCTGTGGGCATCCCCTCCAGCATGGATGCACTTCTCGACGAGGTCGCGTCGTACGTCGACGCCGGCTATAGACGCATCAAGCTCAAGATCGAGCCCGGCTGGGACGTGGAAGCAGTGCGAGCGGTCCGTGAGGCCTGGCCGCAGGTGCCACTCCAGACCGATGCCAACCAGGCCTACACGCGTGATGACGCCGCCCTGCTCGGAGCGATGGACGAGTTCGACCTGCTCCTCGTCGAGCAGCCCCTGCCCGAGGACGATCTGCGCGGGCATGCGCTGCTCGCCGAGCGGATCGCGACGCCCGTATGCCTGGACGAGTCGATCATCTCCGTCGCGACGGCCGACACGGCGATGGCCTTCGGCGCGACGAGCGTCATCAACATCAAGCCCGGACGCGTCGGCGGCTACCTGGAGGCCAAGGCGATCCACGATCTGTGCCTCGAACGCGGCGTCCCGGTCTGGTGCGGGGGCATGCTCGAGACCGGGATAGGGCGTGCGGCCAATGTCGCGCTCGCCGCGCTGCCGGGCTTCACGCTCCCGGGCGACACGAGTGCGTCGAGTCGCTACTACTCGACCGACATCACCGAGCCCTTCGTGCTCGAGGACGGCCGTCTCCGGGTGCCCACGGGAGCCGGTATCGGCGTGGATCCCATCCCGGCGCTCCTCGCGGAGTTCACGACCTGGTCTGCGGAGATCGACTTGCGCTAGGAGCGCCTGCTCAGGGCGTGTGGGCTGCCAGGTCGGCGGCCTGGATCTGGGCCACCGGATAGGTGCGCACCTCGCCGGTCACGCGGTCCACGGCGGTGAGCACACCGGCCTGGAGCCTCAGGGGGTCCACGAGCCCTTCTCCCTCGGCGACACTGATGCGCACGGGTGTCTCAGTGGAGATCGCGCGCCTCAGCACGGCGAGCGTCTCGGCCACCGGCATGGCTTCGAGGCTGGGATCCGCATGAGGCGGGGGTGTGCGCTCACCGCCGCGCAGTGTCGCGACGGCAGCCGTGATGAGCGTCGGTCCGGCATTGCGCCGGGTCACCGGAGCACCGGCTCCCCGGCGAGGTGCGCGCGCCCGGCGGCGCGGCGCATGGGCGACGGCACCGTCGGGCGTCTCGGCGACGGGGTGCAGTCCGAGATCGCGCAGGATCGCGACCGCATCCTCGATGCGGCCTGACACGGTGACCACGGTGGGCGAGACGCGTACGCATCCGAGTTGCTCGGAGCGCGGGTCCGCGAGGAGGACGGCGAGAGCCGTCTCATCGTCGCAGCGGATGTACGCCGTGGCGATACCCACGCGGACCGTGCCGTGGCGGCGCGCCGCGTCTTCGACGAGATAGGTGAGGGGCTGGGGCACTGGGGTGCGCGACACGCGGCCGAGGAAGTCGAGCATGTCCCCGGCGTCGCGGCCGGCATCAAGTGCGCGGCGTACGGATGACGCGCTGAATCGGTGCACGATCGCACCGCCCGTGCTCTCGACGTCCGCCATGAGCCGGAGCTCGCGGGCGATGTCGGGCAGGAGGGGCCCTGGCGCGATGGCCGTGAGGTCTGCCTGCAGCAGGACGTGGTCAAGTGGCGCGGGCATCGCGGCGCCGACCACCTCCAGCGCGTCGGTCGCGTCGGTGGCAGCGGCGCGGCCCATGTCGGCGAGCGCACCACCGCCGGTGAAGCCCAGGATCTCGAGTTCGTCCAGGACGGCTCGCACCTGCTCGCTGCGCTTCGCGCTCGCCTGACGCGGTGCGCGGGCATCGATGGCGTGCACGACCGCGTCGGCATCGCACGGGGCGCAGCCACAGGGGAGGGAGTCGAGGACGGCAACCACCTGCTCGCGGAGAAACGGCTGCCCGCTTCGCTCCACCTCCTCGGAGAGCGCGTTGGCCTCGGCTCCGATGAGCGCCGGGGCCCGCGGCGAGGTCCACCAGGCCCGGGCGAGACGCAGCCACTGCTCGGCCAGCGTCGCATCGTGCCAGTCGTCGTAGGCATGGGTGGGCCGCCACCGCTCCTCGGGCTCGCCATCCCGGCCGATGAGGTGCGCGGCGTACGCCGTCTCGATGCAGAGCGCGGCTGTGCGCTCGTCGACCTCGAGCATTCGTGCCGCTGCAGCGAGGTCCCGCACGCCCAGCCCGCCCTTGCGCAGGACTGCGGGTGCATCCTCGTCGGCCCAGGCCTCCGCAAGGGCGATGACTCCCATGACGGTAGCGAGGGCGTGCTGTCCGGCGGTGCGCTCCACCAGTGCCGCATCGCGCGCGATCGTCTCGACCGGCGCGGGCGGCCAGGTGATGCGCTCCATGCCCGCACCCGAGAGCGACTCGCGTGCGGTGCGCACCAGGCGCAGCGCGTCATCTTCTCCCCACACAAGCGCGAGCTCGCGCAGCCGCGCAAGTGCTGCGGCGACGTCATGGGCACGCTCGGCGTCGAAGGCCGCGAGTATCGAGTCGGTGTCGCAGGGCTCAGCCTCCGCTACCGCGCAGGCGACGGCCAGAGTGAGGCCGTCGAGGCGATCGAGCGCGCGCGATGTCGAGATCGCCGAACCCGCTCGAGCGGCGAGTGCCGTCATGTCGGCGGGCACGGGGTGCAGGAGATCGGGTCGACCCGCCAGCAGACGTCCGAGCTCGTCGTCACTGCGACCGCGGAGGTCGTCGGCGAGGCTGCGGACGGGCACCGGATGACGTTACCCCTAGGCTCAGGAGGTGCGCTCTGTCGGCTTCGACCTGGACATGACCCTGGTGGACTCCGCCGACGGCATCGTCACATCCGTCCAGCACGTGGTCGCCCAGTACGGCATCGAGGCCGACGGCGACGAGATCCGCTCGACCATCGGGCTCCCACTCGATCACGTCTTCCCGCGCTGGCTGCCCAATGAGCCCTACGACGTACTCCTCTCGGCCTATCGCGCGCACTACCGCGAGCACGGGATCCCGCTCACGCGTCCGATGCAGGGTGCGGCCGAGGCCATCGCGCACGTGCGTGAGCGCGGTGACCGCGTGCTCGTGGTCACGGCTAAGTACGGCGCGGTCGCGGGCCTTGCTCTCCAGGCGGCCGGGCTCGATGCCGACGAGATCGTCGGCGATCTCTTCGCCGAGGGCAAAGCGACGGCGCTGCGCGAGCATGACGCCTGGGCGTATGTGGGCGACCATCCCGGTGACGTGCGTGCCGCCCGATCGGCCGGCGTTCACTCCATCGTCGTGGCCACGGGTCCGACCTCGATCGAGGAGCTTCAGGCTGTCGGACCGGACGTCGTGCTCCCCGATCTCACGCACCTGCCGGCCTGGCTCGCGCGCTCCTAGCGCCTCTGAGTCGATGCCTCTGAGTCGATGCCTCTGAGTCCGGCTCCTCCGACCGGCGACGACACCTACTGCCTACGGCGGGCCTGGGCGGATACGGCGAGGCCCAGGATGACGAGGGCGAGCCCCACGCCGGTGATCATGGACAGGAACCACCAGGCCGACGGCAGCTCCAGGCTGGGGATGACGAGCGGCAGCATGGCGATGACCGTGCACACGAGCCCGATGACGGTGACGACCGCGCCGATCCGGAGGAGTCGATCACCGGGTGAGCTGGAGGAGGCCATGGCGCCACCCTAGGGGCGCGAGACTCCTCGCCCCCGTCTAGCCTGGTGCCCTGCGCTCGTTCGGGCGCCAGGGGCGAG
This sequence comes from Actinomycetota bacterium, assembly GCA_046046455.1. Taxonomy (GTDB): domain Bacteria; phylum Actinomycetota; class Actinomycetes; order S36-B12; family S36-B12; genus Mxb001. The sequence goes on from JBJOJS010000045.1 coordinate 18,113, forward strand.
AAGGGGCTGCCATGCCGACCGGCAAGGTCAGGTGGTACGACGTGGACAAGGGCTTCGGCTTCCTGTCCACGGATGATGGCGAGGATGTCTTCGTGCATGCCTCGGCGCTGCCGGCTGGCATGACGTCGCTCAAGCAGGGCGCCAAGGTCGAGTTCGGGGTGGTCGACGGCAAGCGTGGCAAGCAGGCGCTCAGCGTCACGGTTCTCGAGCAGCCCGTCTCGGTCGTCAAGGCGGGTCGCAAGCCCGCGGAGGACGTCGCGGTGATCCTCGAGGACCTCATCAAGCTCATGGATAGCGCTTCCAACCAGTTGCGCCGTGGCCGCTATCCCAGCGACGACCACTGCCGCAAGCTCGCTGCTGTCATGCGCGCCGTCGCCGACGACTTCGACGTCTGAGGGGTCGACTGATCATGCGACGACTCCATCGCACGGCGCTCGCCGCCTCACTTGCCCTCGTGAGCGTCTTCGCCTTGGCCGCGTGCGAGAAGCCCGCCCCCGGTGTGTCCGTCGTCTCCGGTATGACGTCCGCGTATCGCGCGGCTCTGTGCTGGTCCTTCGACGGCGAGCCCCTGAGCCCCGAGACGTGCGCCCAGGACGTCGTGACCGAGGCACTCGACGGCACTGATGTCGCTCGAATCCCGGTGATCCCGGGGCAGGTCATCGGCATCAGTGTCGATCCGGTCGTGGCCGATGCCGGTTGGTATCCCGTCATCGGGTCCCAGCGCCTGACGCAGCAGCCGATCACCTCGACGTACTACCGCTTCACGTACCCCGATCTGCAGGAAGTGCCCGCTGACGGTGTTGCCCTGCAGGTCGTCGCGGGCAACGAGGGCACCCTCGGACTCTGGGTCTTCCAACTCATCCCGTCCCCCGGAGTCGAGTGATGACCGACGCCGTGCTCACCAAGGCCGTCGATCTCGCGCGGGCAGCCGCTGAAGAAGAGGCCCCCTGGGGCACTGTCGGCGACCATGTCGGAGTCGAGTACGACGACGAGCGCGTCGCCACCCACTCCTTCGCGTGCCTGGATCCGGCGTACGTCGGCTGGCGCTGGTCGGTCACCATCGCCCGCGCGCCGCGCGCCAAGGCGGCCACCATCGACGAGGTGGTCCTCCTCCCGGGTCCCGATGCGCTTGTCGCTCCGCCGTGGGTGCCCTGGGCCGAGCGTGTCCGTCCGGGTGATCTCGCGGTGGGCACGATCTGGCCGACCCCCGCCGACGATCAACGCCTCACCGCCGGATTCACCGGACTCGATGACCTTGACGGCGCGGCTGACCGCAGTCCCGTCCATCCGAGCCAATGGGAGATCGGCCTCGGTCGCCCGCGCGTGCTCTCCGCCTACGGTCGCGAGGAGGCTGCGGATCGTTGGTGGTCGGGTGACCGGGGCCCAGAGGCGCCGATGGCGCGGTCCGTGTCGTTGACGTGCTCCTCCTGCGGCTTCCTCATGCCTATCGGCGGTCCCCTGGGGCAGGCGTTCGGCGTATGCGCACACGACATGTCACCCGCGGATGGATGCGTGGTGGCCCTCAGTTTCGGCTGCGGTGCGCACTCGGAGATCGCGCTCGCGGAGAAGGAGCCCATCAACGCGCCGACCCAGGACTTCGTCGGCTTCGACCCCCTCGATCTCAGTCAGGCTGAGGGGGAGAGCGTTGAGATTGTCCTCAGCGAGGCCCCCAGCGAGTCGGTGATGGCCCTCGCCGATGCGGATGCGCTCGATGCGGGCGACGTCGTCGCGGAGGAGATCGAGGCGGAGCAGATCGAGGCTGAGGGGATCGAGGCTGACGTCGCGTTCGTGACGGATGACGTCGACTCGGCCGAGATATCGTCAGACTTCGACGTTCAGGACTGACGTCTGCGCTGTCGAGTACGGCGACCGAGGACAAGTGCCAGGCCGGGGATACCCAGCAGGGCGCCGATCGCGCAGACCAGGATCCATCTGTCGGTGTCCACGCCCCAGGACGATCCCCCGATCAGCACCGCGACGAGGGCCAGGACCCACAGCACCGTGCCTACAGCAATCGCCATGACACCGTCGTCATCGCGGCTGCGCAGGGCAGGGTCGGATTCGATCTGCTCGAGGGTGAGGCGCGACGGCACGGCAGGAGGCTATCGGGTCCGGGACGGGTCATCCCTAGAGTGGATGCATGGACCACCGGGCGCGCCGACTCGTCACCGTAGGTGTCCTTGTACTCCTGGTGGCCGCGGTGGCGGTCGCAGCGCTGACGCGCTGAGGCACCCGCCTGCCCCGGCAAGGTTGCCAGCGTGATTGCACTGCTCCCTGTGGATGTACTCGACTGTGGCAAGGTTGCCAGCGTGATTGCACTGCCACCTGTGGATGAACTCGACTGTGGCAAGGTTGCCAGCACGAATCAGTCGTACCCTGTGGATGAACTCGACCGTGGCAAGGTTGCCACCGTGAATCCGTAGGCGCCTGTGGAGGGCGGTGCTGGGCATAGGCTCGGCCGGATCCCATCATCACCCGCTTCCTTCTGCACCCGCTCCCTTCTGCACCCGCTCCCTTCATCACCCGCTCGCATCGTCGATGATGCGAGCGTAGGGCTGACCCCTGACAGTGGCGTGCCTACGCGGCGACGTCCTCGGGGACTCTCTTCCACAGCA
>JBJOJS010000053.1:0-4902 GCA_046046455.1 Actinomycetota bacterium
TCCACACCCGGCGCACCGGAGGCGCTCGGAGTCAGGGCTATCCCTCCCGCGACCACCATCGACACTGCGGCGACAGCCGCGATAAGGCGGCCTCCGGACTTGAACGAGCGTGACATCGACATCCCCGATCCGTGCTTGAGCGGCGCTCACCGCTTATGTGGAGCCGACAGTAAGGGAGATGCTGTCCGTAAAAACGCCGTGACGGGAAACTGTCCGCAATCTGATTTAGGGCGAGATGGGCATAGCGGACGGACATGCGAAAGGGGCCCCGACCTGATGGACGGAGCCCCTCCCTGCACTACCTACTGACTACTTCACTGGGGGGATGCGCACGGCATTGGATCGATCGTCGGCGATGCCGAACTGCACCGAGATAGCGGTGCCGTCCTTGCCCTTGGAGAACTTCCGCTGCCAGGAGAACGTCCCCGCCGCATTCGTGGTGAGACCCGAGTTCTTCTGCTCCACCCACTGCCCGGAGTCACCCTCCTTGATGAACACCTTGATGCGCGTGCCGGCCGGGTAGCCAAACGAGGTCCCCTTCGCCGACACCTCAGAGCCGAGCGGGATCTTCAAGAAGCTCAGCTTCTTGCGGCCATAGCCGGTGATCTTCAACTCATACGGCGTTGCGACATTGGACGCCTCCGACCGCTCACCCCAGCCTCCGCCGTTCAACCCCTGCACCCGGAACGTGTACCGCACGCCGGGCTTGAGGCTGGTGAACGTGCACTCCGTGAGCTTGGCATCCGTCAGTCGCGTGATGCACACATTGCCCGCCGGAGCCGCTCCGACCGCGGTCGCCTGCACCAGGTAGTTCGTGATCGGGTACGTGCCCTGGTTCACCGGCGGATCCCAGGACACGGTCACCGTCTGCCAACCACCCTTGGCCACCACATTGCGCGGCGGGCCCGGGGGCGTCGCCGGCACATTCGGATCCGGCTCGGGACCGGGCGTGAAGACCGCGACACGGCCTGCATTGATGGCACCCGCCGTGCTGAAGTTGCCGCCCGCGACCACCGAGTCACCGGGGTAGGCCAGCACCGCACGCACGGACTTCTGATTGAGGGTGGCGCTGCTGGGGCCGGTCACGCCGATGGCGCCGGCGCTCTTCACGTAGTTCCACGTGCCGTTGATGGTCGTGGCGGCCGTGTCGTCGAAGTCGGTGCTGTCGAGGATCGCGAGACCGTTGGCCAGAGTGCCGCCGATGTTGGGCGCGGTATCCCAGCTGCCGATGTACATCGTCTCGCCGTCAGCGGAAAAGGCAATGTCATCCGTGTTGCCGCCCGTCAGGCCCGTGCCCACGGCGTACCAGGTGTCATCGGTGTAGTCCCACTTGACGATGCCGCCCATGGACGTCGATCCACCCACCGGCTGCGCGAACTGGCCACCGACGTAGAGGTCCTTGGTCACCGGGTGGACCGCCATCGAGAAGACGCCGTCCCACTGGCTGCTCGCCTGGATGCCCTGGCCCACGGGGCGCCAGGCACCAGATGCCGCACTCCACTGCGCGATGTTGGCGACTGTGACGCCACCCACGCCGTTGAAGCTGCCACCGATGTAGAGGGTGTCGTCGATGTAGGCGCCCGAGTAGGCCTGGGGCACCACGCCTCCGAAGGCGGTCGACATGGCGCCAGTGCCTACCGGGTACCACGTGTCGTCCGCCTGCGAATACTGCGCAACACCAGCCGCCGTGCGCCCGGTGGACGAGCACGCGAGCGTCGCGCAGGTGCCGACGAAGCCACCCAGGGCGTAGACAGTGTCGTCGCCGTAGTTGAGGTCGTCGCCGCCGATGAAGTCGTTGCCGATCACCACGTCCTGGACGACGTTGCCATCCGTGGTCACGCGAAGGCCGTTGCCCATGCGCACCCAGTCGCTGCCGTTCCACTGCCCGACGTTGTTGAGCGTGTCGTCAGAGGCCGCGAACTGGCCGCCGACGTAGAGGGAGTCGTCGCCGCCGAGCACCATGCCGTAGACACCCGGGGTCGTGTAGCCCAGACCCGTGGGCACCGACTGCCCGACCGTGGGAGCAATGCCCGTGTCATCGCCAGGCAGGGTCCTCCATATGCCCGTCGTGTCGTCGTAACGCGCGACGCGATTGATGGTTGTCGACCCGGACTTGATGAAGGTGCCCGCGGCGTAGACCGGGCCGGGGGTGTCATCGAGATCAGGGAAGGCACCGCGCCAGGTGAGTTGGTAGACCTGCGACATCGTGTCGTCAGCCCTGGCCATGAAGCCTGAGCCCGGCTGCGTCCAGTTGCCATAGGTGTAGGCGCGCGCCTGGAGGGACGGAGCACCCGAGGCGCTCGGCGTGAGGGCGATGCCCCCCGCAGCGACCAGGGAGCCGGCCGCGAGGGCTGCCACCCATCGGCGTCCGGAGGAATATGGGCCTGGCATGGAGCTCCCCGTAGGTCAGGTGGCGAAGCCACGAGCGATTCCGCCCTCGATCAGACGGTGTCCGTCATCATAAATTGCTCAATTCTTCTCCGGTAGGCGGTTCGGGCGATTCGTCTCACCGACGCCCCCTGCGTTGACACCTGCGTGCTCGGGCCGGAACCCTCAGGGGATGCGCCCTCTCGCCCTCATCGCCTCCGCCGCCCTTGCGGGCTCCGCCCTCGTGGGGGTGCCCTTCGGAGCCGCCCAGGCGGTCACGCCCGACTTCACGATCGGCTGGGACCCCGCCACCAAGCAGTTCCGGCTCGTGGCGGCAGCGGGGATCCTTCCCTTTGCCGAGGGCGAGGAGCTCGTGGTCAGGGGTGCCGACGAGACGGTCACCGTGGTCGTGGTCGACGGCTCCCACACGATCCAGCCCGGCGTCGCCTGCGCACCGGTGGCCACCGCATCAGGGGCCCAGGTCGTGTGCTCTATGCCCCGGTCGTCAGACCGCACTCGCATGACCATCGACCTGCGCGCGGCGACCGGCGCAACGACGACCGCTGTCGCAACGGCGGCTGCGTCCGCAGACCCCCTCGCTATCACCCTCTTAGGCGGCGCAGGTCCTGACTACGTGCAGGGCGGGGTCGCGGACGATGAGATCGATGGCGGCCTCGGCGATGACGATCTCTTCGGCGGCCTTGGCAACGACAAGATCGTCGGGAACGAAGGAGCCGACAACATCGACGGTGAGGAAGGAGACGACTCCCTCAGCGGCGGCCCGGGCAACGACAAGATCGTTGGAGATTCGGAGCTCCGCGGCGCCGGCTTCGACTCGATGACCGGTGGCCCCGGCGTCGACGAACTCGATTCCCAGGACGGCCTGCCCGACACCTACGTCAACTGCGACAACGCGCCCGGAGAGGGAGCGATCGACTTCGACCGCGGCCTCGACATCCCCTACGACTGCCCCGTTGTCCTGCCTCCCACGGCGCCGCAGAACTTCGAGGCTGCCGGAGGCGACTACTCCCTCACGGTGAGCTGGGCGCCACCGGAGTTCGACGGCAATGCCACGAAGCTCACCTACGAATTGTTCTACCGAGCCCCAGGAAAGACCTCGGACACCGTTGTCACCATCCCCGGCACTGAGTCGTCGTACACCCTGGATGACCTGTTTCGGGCGCCCGGTCTCTACTGGGTCGCGTTGCGCGCAAAGAATGAAGTGGGCACCAGCGCTGCGACACCTACCGTGTCGGTCGTCGTCGGAGAGGGAGCGAGTCCGCCGCAGTCGGTCGAGAGCGTCTTCGAGCGGCGCTGGGTCGCCACCGTGAGTTGGGTGCCACCCGCGGACTCACTCGGATCGAGGTACGAACTCGCCCTGCGCGTGATGGACAAGGATCGCAAGAACTGGCTGGCATGGACCCCACTTCCCGACAAGGTCCGCGGCACCGAGCTCTCTGTCGGCGCCGACCTGCGCATCGTGGCGGGTCGCGTGTATCAGTTCCGCGTGCGCACCATCGATCCTAGGGGTCAAGTGAGCGCTTGGACCGAATCCCCGCGCCGCTTCGCCGGCGACCTCGAGCCGCTCGAGCGAGCGGACCTGACCGGCAAGGGTCCGGTGAAGGTAGCCGTGACGGCTCCCGGGCCCGCATGGAGGCACAACGTCACCATCTCAGCGCTCACCGCATCGATGACCGCGAGTTCCTTCCAGGCGATGCCCATCAGCGTCGTCAAGGTGACGGGCCAGCGCTACTCCGGAGACTTCCCCGGGCCGCTCACGCTCACATCCGGCTGCTGGGTGGGCCTGAACTACCGCCTGCCTGGCGCAACGAAGGTCGAGCGCCAGCGGGTGGACATCGCCTGCCCGAAGTGAGGATCGCCCACACAACCACGCTCTGGCTTTGACACCCACCTACTCGGCCCGGGACCCTGGCCGGATGCGCCCTCTCGCCCTCCTCGCTGTCACCGCACTCGCTGGCTCCGCCCTCGTGGGAGTCCCCTTCGCAGCGGCCCAGGCGGACGGCCCGGACTTCACCGCGAGTTGGGACGCCACGACCAAGCAGTTCCGCCTTGTGGCGAAGGCGGGGATCGCGCCCTTCGGCGAGAGCGAGGAACTCATCGTCAGCGGTGCGGACGAGTCCGTGACCGTCACCCTCGTGGACGCCATGCACACCATCGTGCCGGGGGCCGGCTGCACGTACACGCCGTACATCGCCGACGGTGTCCTGTGCACGGCTCCCAAGTCGGCGGACCGCACGCGCATGACCATCGACCTGCGCGCTGCGACGGGTGCGACGACGACGGCCGTCGCGCCCGCGAGTGCGTCCGCAGACCAGCTCGCCATCACGTTCTACGGCGGCTCCGGGGTCGACTACGTGCAGGGCGGCATCGCCGACGATGAGATCGACGGCGGTCTCGGCGATGACGATCTCTTCGGTGGCCCTGGCAACGACAAGATCGTCGGCAACGACGGCGCCGACAACATCGATGGCGAGGAGGGTGACGACGCCCTCGGCGGCGGAGCGGGCAATGACA
>JBJOJS010000079.1:0-21516 GCA_046046455.1 Actinomycetota bacterium
CCAGATAACGGGGATCAACGCGACCGTTGCCTACGGTCCGCGCATCTTCCAGGCGATGGGGATCGAGACCAAGACGGAGTCGATCCTCATGTCAGCACTCGTGCAGTGCATCGCGCTGATCGCCGTCCTCGCCTCGATGGGCGTCGTCGATCGATGGGGGCGCCGCCCGATCCTGCTCACCGGAATCACCATCATGATCGCGTCGCAGATGCTCATGGCAGCCACGTTCGCGACCCAGCAGGGCGGCACCTTCACGACGACCCAGGTGGTCCTCGGCTTCCTCGGGCTGGCCGGGATCAACATCGGCTTCGTCTTCGGCTTCGGGGCCCTCGTCTGGGTCTACTCGAGCGAGAGCTTCCCATCGAGGCTGAGGGGCTATGGATCGAGCGCGATGCTCGGTTCGGACCTGCTGGCCAACATCATCATCGTCCAGTTCTTCCTCACCGTGCTGAACTCGATCGGCGGCGCATGGTCCTTCGGGATCTTCGCTATCCTCGCGGTGCTCGCCTGGGTCTTCGTCTGGCGCCTCGCTCCGGAGACCAAGGGTCGCGAGCTGGAGTCCATCCAGGGCTACTGGGAGAACGGCGGGAAGTGGCCCGCGCCCGAGGAGAAGGAGACACGCTGATGCTGCGTGCGGGGGTGGACCTCGGGGGCACCAAGATCCAGACGGTCGTCGTGGATCCCGAAGGCACGGTCCTCGGCCAGTGCAGGCTTCCCACCCCGCAGGACAAGGGACCCGCGGGTGTCCTCGACGCAATGGTCGACTCCGTGCGCCAGGCGATGGCCGACGCCGGCGCCGAAGCGGCACAACTCCTCGGGGTCGGTGTCGGGTCCCCTGGTCAGATCGACCACACCGCCGGCACCGTCAGCCATGCGGGCAACCTCCCCGACTGGCTCGGCACGATCGACGTCGCGGCACCGCTGCGCGCAGCGCTCGGCGTACCCATCGAGCTCGCCAACGATGTCCAGGTCGGCGTGATGGCGGAGTCCCGCCTAGGCGCCGGGCGCCCCTACTCCTCCATGCTCGGCATCTTCTGCGGCACCGGAGTCGGTGGCGGCATCGTCATCCACGATGAACTCTGGCTTGGCCGCGGCGCCGCCGGCGAGGTCGGGCACATGGTGGTGGAACCCGACGGCGCACCGTGCCCCTGTGGGCGCAAAGGCTGCCTCGAGGCGTACGCCGGACGCGCGGCGATGGAGGCTGAGGCTCGACGGCGGATCGACCACGGCAAGCACAGCGACCTCATCAAGATCATGGAGAAGAAGGGCCGCACCCGGATGTCCAGCGGCGTCTGGGCCAAGGCTCTCGATAAGGACGACCACCTCGCCGTCCATCTCATCGACCGCGCGATCTGGGCACTGGGCCTCGCCGCAGCAAGCGCGGTCAACCTGCTCGACGTCGAGGCGGTCGTCATCGGCGGCGGTCTCGGCACGCGCCTGGGCGCACCCTTCGCTGATCGCATTCGCGAGGCGATGCTGCCGCACCTCATCCTCCCCGAGAAGGCACCTCAGGTGCTCAGCGCAGCACTCGGCGACCTCGGTGGAGCCATGGGAGCAGCCCTGCGCGTGGAGCACACGGTGCCACCTGCGGGCGATCTTGGCGAGGTCGCAGACCCCGACGCCTGACCGCCTCCCCTTCTCGGCGAGTGCGCACTTGTGCGCGGGAACTCGGACCCTTTCGGCCGCACAACTGCACACTCGGAGCAATGAGGGAACTCCGGAGTCCGCCGCGTCCGGCCGTCACGTCGGGCAAGGAGTGGGCCGGACCCCGCGCGCACTCAAGGCACGGAAGACCTTCGCGATCAACTCCTGTGGCTGGTGAATGTCAGCGGGGACGACGGTCACGATCAGCCAGTCCTCGAGACCCAATTCCCCGCGACGCCGAGCATCGCGACGCTGGCCTTCCAGGGTCAGATGGTGATGCCCGTCGTACTCGATGACAATCTTCAGATCCTCGTAGACGAGGTCGCCCCGGGCGATGAACCTCCCGCGGGAGTCGTGGATCCCTACCTGGGGAGTAGGTGCCGGCAGGCCGGCTTCGACGATGAGTGCCCGCGTGAGCGACTCTCGCGGGGATTCCGCCCGGGGGTCAAGGAGCTCCGCAGCCCTCTTCGCCGATCGTAGGCCGCGCTGACCCGTACTCCTACCGATGACCTCGACGATGTCCGCACGCGTGCACAACCCGCGTCGGAGGAAATCGTCGCCCACCGACACCAGACGAGGCACCGACAGTCGCTCAGCCACATCCACGAACGTGCGCTCCGGCGAGGTGACGGGTAGCCCATGGAGGTCCGCCACATCCCGCTGGAGGAGATCACGGCGTCGAGCCCTGACCCCTGCCCTCCTCACTGGATGCGCGCCGGTGGGGAGAGTGACCTCGAGAGAATCACCTGAGCCGCACACGCCCTCCCATAACTCCACTGAAGTCTCTCCGGAGAATGCGACGAGCTCCGGGAGCACCGCACACAACGCCGCGCATCGCGCGACGAGGTCGTGCCGATCAGCGGGAAGGCGAACGCCTCGGGTCGGACTCCAGAACCCGTGGAGATAGCGGGACCGACTTGCGGCGGTCACGGACAAGGCGGGTGACGACATGACCGCACGTTGTCCATCCGAGGCGGAGGCCGCATAGGGCGACGACAGTGGCCGTGGATGGCTCAGGATTCACGGGACTGTTGATAGCGCCCGGGCACCCGATGCCTCTTCGGCGAGTGTGCACTTGTGCGCGGGAATTCGGACCCTTTCGGCCGCACAACTGCACACTCGACGAAGGGGCTAGGCCCAGGCGCCGCCGCGCATCACGCGCGCGACCCGCAGGTCATCGTCGAGCAGGACGACATCGGCGCGCTGGCCTACGGCGAGCAGACCTCGGTCCCCAAGTCCCATCGCCCGCGCGGGCGCCAGCGACGCCGCCCGGCTCGCCTGAGCGAGAGTGCGATCGGCGAGGCGAATGGTTCGGCGGAGTGCGGAGTCCATGAGCAGGGTGCTGCCCGCGAGACCTCCGCCCTCGCGCAGGCGCGCCACGCCGTCGCGGACAACGACGTCCAGCCGACCGATCCGATAACTGCCGTCACCGGCGCCGGCAGCCGACATCGCATCGGTGACGAGTGCACCGCGACCCTCCGACGCGGACAGGGCGAGGGCGACGACCTCAGGCTCGAGATGTACGCCGTCACCGATGACCTCGCACGTCACACGCGGGTCAGCAAGGAGGACCCCCACGGGTCCCGCGTCTCGGTGGAGCAGGGGCGGCATGGCGTTGAAGAGGTGGGTGGCCACGGTCGCACCGGCATCGACCGCGGCGCGCACGGCGTCGCGGTCCGCGGCGGTATGCCCGATCGCAGCGACGGCGCCGCGCTCGACGATGATCCGGATCGACTCCAGGGCACCCGGAAGCTCGGGGGCAAGAGTCACCATCCGGATGCGCCCGTCGCCGGCGTCGAGGATGCGCGCCACCTCACCGGGATCGGGGGCTCGCAGCGCCGCCGGGTCGTGGGCCCCGCAGTAGGCACGGGAGATCCACGGCCCCTCGAGGTGGATGCCACGTAGCGTGCCGTCGTCGACGAAGGGGATCAGCGCCCGGACCTGGGTGCTCAGATCGTCGTACGCCGCGGAGACCAGACTCGCGTGCATCGTCGTGGTGCCGTGAGCGAGGTGCGTCGATGCCGCCCGCCCGATCTCGTCCGGGTCGGCCGACGTGAAGGAAGCCCCACCTCCGCCATGACAGTGCAGGTCCACGAAGGCGGGCATCAGGGTGCCGGCGCGAACGGCGTCGCCCGGAAGTGCACCCGTGCCGATCTCCGCGATGGTGTCGCCCTCGATGCGCACCCACGCGTCCACGCGCTCGCCGTCGGCATCCACGACGCGCTTCGCAGCGATCACGAGCGACATGCCCCGACCCTAGGACATCCGGCGCTGGGTAGGGTCGCCCTCACGTAAGCGCACGACCACATCCCCGCAGACACAGGAGCGCGATGCCCAGCCTGCTCGACTACCCGGCCTATCCCCTGCTCTTCGGTCCTTCGCCCGTGCATCCGCTCGAGCGGCTGACGGCCGACCTCGGTGGAGCCTCCGTCTGGGCCAAGCGCGAGGACTGCAACTCCGGCATCGCCTACGGGGGCAACAAAACCCGCAAGCTCGAGTACCTCGTCGCGGATGCCCTGGCGCAGGGATGCGACACGCTCGTCTCGATCGGCGGGGTGCAGTCCAACCACACCCGCCAGGTCGCGGCGGTCTCGGCCCGCGCCGGCATGAAGTGCGTGCTCATCCAGGAGAGCTGGGTGGACTGGCCCGACTCGGTGTACGACAAGGTCGGCAACATCCTGATCAGCCGGCTGGCGGGGGCCGACGTACGCCTGGTCAAGGCGGAGTTCGGCATCGGCTTCAAGGAGAGCTGGGAGCGCGCGATCGCCGAGATCATCGACTCCGGAGGCAAGCCCTACGCCATCCCCGCTGGCGCCTCGGATCATCCGCTCGGGGGCATGGGCTTTGCCCGCTGGGCGTACGAGGTGGCGGAGCAGGAGGCCGAGCTCGGTGTCTTCTTCGACACTATCGTCGTCAACTCGGTCACCGGCTCGACCCAGGCGGGCATGGTCGCGGGCTTCGCCGTCCTCGAGCAGGAGGGCGCCCGACCGCGTCGCATCCTGGGTGTCGACGGATCGGCTAAACCCGAGGCAACCCGCGAGCAGATCGCTCGCATCGCCGATGACACCGCGCGCAAGATCGGCCTCAACCGGTCGATCACCGAGTCCGATATCGAGCTCGACGAGCGCTTCCACGCCGGCATCTACGGGATCCCGGACGACACCACCATCGCCGCCATGAAGCGAGCGGCACGCACCGAGGGCATGGTCACCGACCCCGTCTACGAGGGCAAGTCCATGGCCGCGCTCATCCACGTGGTGGAGACCAGGGAGATCGATCCCTCATCCACCGTGCTCTACGCCCACCTTGGTGGTCAGCCAGCCCTCAACGGCTACAGCGCGCTCTTCTCCTAGGCTGCTGACGTGACCACGCCCGCTCCCATGCCCGCCGGCTGGTACGACGACCCCTTCACAGACCACCTCCAGCGCTACTGGACGGGCGACTCCTGGACCAAGGAGACGCGCCCGCGCCCGGGCGCCACGATGCCTGCTCCCGGGCTCCCCGCGCCCGCACAGCCCGCTCCAGCGGCCGCGGCGCCGGGCCAGGCACCGGTCTTCGACTGGCTGGTCCCGTCGATCCTGAGCATCATCTTCTGCGCCTGGCCGCTGGGTATCCCGGCACTCATCTTCGCCATCAAGGCCAACGGCTCCAAGAAACGGGGCGACTGGACGGCCGCAGCGCAGCAGGCCAAGACAGCGCGACTCTTCGTGATCTTGTCGGTCGTCCTGGGCATCGTCGTGTGGATCTACCTCGGCTTCATCATCGCGACGACAGAGGTACCGACCGATCAGGGAACGCTCACGCCGTTTGGTGCGTGAGCGTTCCCTGATCGGCTACCACGAAACGTCGAAGTGCTTATGCCCCAGGATCGGGCTCTTCACCGAGATGGCGATATCGCAATGGTCGCTGGGCTGGCCCGTGATCTCGCAATCCGCCGTTCCCTCACCGTCGGCCACCTTGATATCGGCATAGAGATCCGCCACAGCCGATGAGGGTGCCGTCGTGTCCATCGAGAAGTCGAAGGTCACATTGATGCGCGCCGTGCGGTGATAGCGGTGGCCGAGGACCTTCCAGGACAGGCGATTCTCGAAGAAGAAGTCCACACCGCCCGCTAGCTCGTGGCTGTTGGCGTCGTAGTCGAGGTAGAGATCCTCCGTAATCGACCCATGCGTGTAGTCGAACCTCAGCTGGAGTTGCTCAAGTTCGCCACAGTTCATGTTCATGAGGTAGTCGAAGTCGAGAGACGTCTTGTTGCCGAGTGTGCCGACTCCGTTGGCGTCGATGTCGAACTTCGAGCAGTTGTTGTCGTCGACGTCCATGTCCATGTCGAAGCTGAGTTCCTGGACCTGGAGTCCCTTCGCACTGCTGCTCGACCACGCCCAGTCGGTGAGGTCGGCGCTTCCATGGACGTGCACGCCCTCGTCGTTGCCCTCCATGTCGAACTCGCCGTTGAAACTGCCGTTCGGGAGTTCCATGTCGGCCACGTACGACACCGAGCTATCCGTGGGCGTCACCAGGACCGACATCTCGAGGTCGCGGTAGTCGACGCCACCGACGTTGAGCTCGGTGACGGCGACGTCGCCGATGAACTCCGGGACTCCCGCATCGTCTTCGGTGATCTCCAGCAGGAAGTGCACGGTCCCGTCTCCGACCTTGCCATCGAACTCGATGGACTCACCCATCGGTACGACGTAGTCGCCGATGGCGCACCCGCGGGGTGCGACGTTGATGGAGAAGTCCGTCGCCTTCAGGGCTCCATCGGCGATCTCGACACCACTCTGGCCGTCGACGCCGAGGAAGTCGAACCCGAAGCACGGATCCGCCTCATCGACGTTGACGTAGGCATCGCCCTTGATCCAGCTCGTGCCGAAGAGCAGGTGCGAGACCCTCGTCGGATCCTGGTAGACGGTCGCCTGCAGGCCGAGGCCGGGCTCGCCCTCATCGATCTCGACCGACGCGGTGACAGCCCACAGGTGCATGCCCGGGATGCCGAAGGCGTCGTCCCACAGGTAGTCGTAGCCCGTCTGGGGATTCGTCAGAGGCGTGGTCACGCCCATGATGTTGCCCGGAGTGAACGGTGCGTCCTGGCGCTGCGCCCCGATGACGATCGAATCCACATCGAGCACACTGCCACTTTCGCCCACGTTGACGGAGATCGTCGGTGTCGAGTTGCTCGACAGCGAGCAACCGACCTCGACCTTCGACCAGTCCGCGCCCGCCCGGGCAGAGAAGGCCTGACTGGCCGAGCATCCATTGGAGATCGTCAGCGTGCCACTCACGTCCGCGGTCCCGGGGGTGCGCACCCACGCGGTGACGTATTGCTGCCCCGACAGCGGCGTGCTCAGGGTGCGACTGACCGTCGAGATGGCATTGGTCGTCGACCCGGAGTTGGTGATCCGAGCGAAGCCGGTGCCCTCATAGGCGTCATCGCCACCACCGATGATGTCCATGGTCGTGGTCTGGACCTGGCCGTCGAAGTAGTCGCCCAGTGCCTTGCCCTCCTGGACCATCACCCCGTCGATGTACCACCCGCCGCCCGTCGGCACATAGAACCGCAGGGTCAGGGACTGGGAGGCCACCGTCGTGATGGTCGTGGATATGCGCTGCCACTGATCGGTCTTGCTGAAATCGGGCTTCGCCGTCTTGACTGTCCCCGACGTGCCGTAGTCCACAGCCCACATGAGGTCGCGGCCCTGGTAGACGTCGGTGGCGGCGGCTCCAGAAGGCAGCCACACGTAGGCCGAGACGGTGTATTCGGTCTGGTTCTTGGCTGCCGACTTCAGGTTGTACTCGACATAGTTGTCGCCCGTCTGCCCGGATGCACGCACGAGTTCGGCTGCATGCGTGCCCGCGAACCCGAGGCCAGGGGTCTGCACCAACTGGGTGCCCGCATAGGCGGTCCATCCGCTTACGCCGCTCTCGAAGGAGCCATTGCCGATGATGTTCGACTTGGTCACGCCGTTGTCGGTCCAGGGGTTCTGGACGACGGTGACATCGTCAACGTAGACCTTGACCCCGGGGGTTGTCGTCAGCACACGCAACTGCATGTCCGTGCGCGACTTGGTGATCGGGAGCCTGAGATTGACCAATTGCCAGTCATCGTTCACCGTCACCGTCGTCGACGCAACATCGTTCGGTGTCGAGCCCCCGGATGCGGTGGCATCCATGGTGACGACAGCGTTCTTGCTCGTCTCCGTGCGCACCCAGGCCGAGGCCGAGTAGACCTGCCCGGAGCTGGCACTCTGCTTCCAGCTCTTGCTCACACCCGAAGCCGCTGTGCCCGACGTGGACATCGTGAGCACGCCAAGGCTTCCGTCATGGGCATCGGCGGGGTCGTCATAGACGCCCCACGACGAGCTCCCCACCGCGGTCCACGGATCGTCCTGCTCGATCTCGACCGGGGTCACCGTGACGGAGTCGACGAAGAAGGTGCCGGCGCCATTGACGCTGAACGTCGGCGAGTACTTCGTGAAGGGGCCACCGCTGGGTGCCCTGAACGTCGCGGTGACCTTGGTCCACGAGTCGTCCACGGTGAAGGAAGCGCTGTCTCCCTCCTGCAACTGCGGGCTGAGAGCGGACCCGGCCGTCTTGCCGCTGCCGAAGGTCAGGCCCACCGTGCCACTGATCGTCTTGCCGGCCTCGGCCTTGACGTTCGCCCGCACCGTGAAGGTCGACCCTGAGGCGACCGCCTCACTCGAGGAGACCACGATGGGTGCATCCACGCTGCCGGCCGCTGTCGTCGTCACCATGAGGTAGTTCGACGGGCTGGAGGAGCCGGTGCCGAGTTGCTTGGCGTCCAGGGCATCGTCCGGGACGTCGACAGCGGCGGTGAGGGAAGTCCACGAACTCGAGCCGTAGTTGTTGTAGGACTGAGCCTGGTACTGGTAGCTACCCGACTTCAGGTTGCTGTCCGTGCAGGTCGTGACTGATCCGGAAACGCTGCAGACCTGTCGACCGCTCTTGTCCTTGATCCGATAGCCATCGATGGTGGTGTACGAGGGTGAGTTGTTCGTGTAGGGACTCGACCACGTGATCTTGATCGAATTGGACGTCGCGAGTGCGGCCTTCACGTTGGTCGGAGCCGACGGCGGCCCCCCGTAGTAGACCTTCGGCTGCACTGCCGATCGATCCGATGAGGAGGCTGCCGACTTGGTCGAGCTCGACGAGCTCGACGCGGACGAGGATGGGGAATCGCTCACGACCACGGCGGTCGCCGACGAACTCGTTGGCGTGAAGGGGCTCACGTCCCGCGTGATCAGGTCGTCCACGAGCACCGCCGAGCCTGCAGGGATGTTGAGCGAGGAGGTGAAGGTGGCGCGCGACCCTGCTGTGACAGGAAGCGTGACCACGCCGAGTCCCCAGTTCGGCCCGACCTTGAAGCTCGCCGACTTGCTCGAGCCGTTCTTCTGGCTGAGCGTCATCTTGACCGTCACCGTCGAGCTCGTCGTCGACTTCATGTACGCCGAGAAGCTGCGCATACCCGTGGCCGGAGTGTCATCCGCATCCACGAGCGCGGTCCCCGAAGACGAGGTTGGCGTCTTGAGACGGAGCACGTTGGTGCCCGAGTGGGCAATGCTCGAGTCGTCGACCGCGACCAGGCCCATCTGCCCCGAGACGTACCACGGATCCTTCAGCGTGAGCCCCTCGAGACCCACGGCCACATCGTCGATGGCGATCCAGTTAGCGCCTGAGGTCTGCTGCAGTGTCAATCTCAGGGACTTCGTGCCCGTCTTGGTGATCGGCAGCGTGAAGAGCATGCGCTGATAGGACGAGTTGGTCAGGGTCAGGTTGCTATCCACCGTGTCGAGGACGGCACCGTTGGCGTCCAACGTGGCCAGCGTCGCCTTGACCTGGGTCGTGCCGCCTGCCGGGGCCTTGATCCAGGCGAGTGCCGCGAAGCTCTGACCCGGATCCACGGTCGACGGCGCCGCCATCGTGTAGGACGTCGATGCCCCTCCCGGGGAGATGCGCAGGTACGCCTGGCCGGTCCTGGCATTGCCCGGGCTGTTGACCAGCAGCGTGCCCGCAGTCCAGCCCACGGCCGGCTGCAGTGCGCCGAGCGTGCCCGCTGTCTGCCCTGAGGTGGTCTCCGTCGCCGTCAGCGTCACATCGTCTATGAGGTACCCGGCCGTGTTGGCCACGCCATCGAACGCGACCCTCGCCGAATTGGAGCCGCCCGCCGACGTGAAGGTGATGGGTCCGATCGTCTGCCAGCCCTTGCCAGCCGTGAATGAGACGTAGTGATCCGTGCCGGTGCCGTCGTACAGGTGCATGTTGCCGCCGACGGAGTCATCCGTCGCGGAGCGCACCCTCGCGGTGAGGTGGTAGACGCTCGAGGCGAAGGGCTTCAGCGACCAGTAGTAGGCGGAGCCGCCGACCCCCTGGGGGTCGAGCAGCATCACGTTGTTGGTGGAGTCTGCCGGATCCTGCACCACGTCGAGCAGGGCTGCCTTCGTGTAGTCGTCACCCGGGTACGTCGACCACGGAATGTGCTGCAGGCTCTGGTCATCCGCGTAGAGCGAGGCCGCGCTTCCCACGTCGGTGATGCCCACGCGCAGGGAGGTGGCGTCGGCATTCAGCATGTTGGTGACGCGGACATTGGTCCACGTTGTGCCCACCGAGAATGGCTGGACCGCCGTCTGAGTGCCCGAAGCACCCGTGGCCGAGAGACGCAGATTGCCGCTCACGGTGCCGGAGGCGGCACGCAACCACACCGAATAGGTGTACGTCTCGTTGACATAGGCGTCGCGATCGACCTCGGTCATGTAGGCCCAGTTGGCCGCACTGCTGCCGAGTTGGGCGTAGCCAGGGGCGGAGTGCGCCTTGCTCGAGTCGAAGTAGACACCCGACGCAGCGGTGGGAGTGGCGACGATGACGTCATCCCAGTAGTGGCCGATGAAGGCGCTGGACGACGAGCAGTACGAGTCCGGGAACTGGCCGAAGACACCGCTCGTGCGGGCATTGGAGGGCAGCGACACCGTCTGCGCGAAGAAGACGCTGTTGTTGGACAGGTCGACGACCTCGACGCTCACCTTGCCGCCGTAGCCCATGAGGTGCACTCGGTAGGACTTGCCGATGGAGGCGTTGGGCGCAGCGGCGATGCTGGTATCCCACCTCTTGAGGCTGCTGGTGTTGGTCGTGCTGCTTCCCGTGGCCTGGTAGAAGCCGCCGTCCCCGCCGTCCGTCTGGAGGCGGAAGACGTAGCCCTTGGCCGCATAGCCGCCGCCCGCATCGAGGTAGAAGCCGACGTTGGCGATCTCGCGTCCGGCATCGCTCGGGAAGGAGATGACGGTGCTCATGTCGAAATCACCATCGACGTAGCCCATGCTGTTGTTGGCGAAGGACCAGTTGGCGTCGCAGCTGAATGTGTGCAGCGCCCTGCTTCCATTGACCGTCGTGTACGTGATGCCCTCGGTCGCGTAGTAGGGCTTGTTGCCCGCGTTCTCGAAGTCCATGACGATGTCTGGTCGCCCGACTCCGGACATCGATGTCGAGGTGGGGCTCGAGACCGGACCGAAGGCCAGGTCGTCCACCGCGACGCGGACTCCCGCCGAGGCCTGCAGGTAGATCGTGAACGAGCTACCCGACGTCGTGGGAGTGATGTTGACGGTGAAGGGACTCCAGGTCATCCACTGCAGGGCGGTAGTGGTCTTGACCACGGCCGCGTCCGGCCCCTTGACCATCGCGGTGAGTGAGGAGGATGTCTGCTGATCGGGGCGGGCCCAGCCCGTGAGCCGGTAGGTCACCCCGGGCTGCGCGCTGATCTGCACCTTCTGCATCGCGCCGGTGCTGTCGCTCACGCTCGTGCCGGTGTTGGTGATCGACATGACCTGTGTGTCATCGCCCGCAGAGGGGCCGGCATCCCCACGGATGATGGACAGGGTCGTGGATCCCGCGGGAGCCCAGAAGAGCGGGGTCGACTGAGAGTACGACGTGCCGCTCGCACCGGAGACACCCTCGAAGTTGCCGTTGGTCAGCACGTCGGTGTCATCGAAGCCTGGGTTGGGCAGCAGGTTGCCCGATGTGTCTCCCTGGAGCGTGGCGACGTCGGTGGGGAGCAGGCCGAGGGAGGCGCTGTCCTCGAAGCTGGCGTTGTCGATGAGGTTGTGCGAGGGAGTGCCTGCCTCGAACCCACCATCGGCGAAGTCGTTGGCCGGCTGATCGCTGTCGAAGGTGCCATCGAACTCGCTCGTGGACGGTGGCTCGAAGTCACCCTCGGTCAACACGCCCGTGTCATCGAACTCGCCTACGGACGTGGATGAGACGTCACCCATGACCGCGAGGCTGACCATCGCCTCGTTGTCTGTGCCGGCCTTCAACTCGATCTTTGCGTCGAACGGGTAGTGGTGGCTGCTCACGGCCACCTCGCCTGTGGCGTCGAGGGCGAAGTCGTACTCGCTTCCGTCGGACTCCTTCGTGCGCCCGATCGACACGTCGATGTTCTGCAGGCTCACGCCACTGGCCTTGAGGTCGACGGGGACATCGAGGTCCAGGAAGAAACTGCCACTGGTCTCGAACCATCCGGTCGCCGTGAACGGCGTGTCCGTGTCGATGCCGGTGCCGAATGTCTTCATGAGCGAGCCGGGGATGACGACATTCGCTGTGAGGGAGTTCTTCTTCGGCACCAGGCTGAGGGCCTGGTCGAACAGACCCATGACGGGCGGCGCAGAGAGGCCGGCGATCTTGGGGTCGATGTCGCTCCACGCGAAGCCGCTGAGCGTGGGCGGCTGCTTGCTGTCCAGGGTCAAGCCCTCGTGGTCATCAGTCGGCGACACGGTCCCGCCGGTCTTGGTCTGGCCGAGGACCTTGCCGAACTCCGTGCTGCCGACGCAGCCCTCCTGCTCGCCCGTGTCGAAACTCAGGATGGTGACCTCGAAGGTGCCGCAGATCTGCACGTTGACCCCATTGGGGCCAGTGATCGAGGAGAGATCCGGCATGTCGAGATCCGGGATCGTGTCGCTGCGCTCACCGCTGAAGATCGTCACGGTGGCGTTGTTCATCGAGATCGTCGAGTCTGCCGGACCCTCCACCAGGACGGGATCGGCGGTCGTGGCATCCCAGCGGACCCACGAGCCATCGGCGAGGAAGGCGCCCGTGGCATCCAGGTCGGGGATCGTCACACCCGCGATCGGCGGGATGCCGGAGACCTGGGAGGAACCCCCCACATAGAAGATGTCGCTGTCGTCGGAGTTCTCGTCCTCTTCAGGGCAGTTCTCTTCGAGCGGGCAGTCTGAACTCAGGGTCAAGGTGGTCGTCAGCGTGATGCCGTTGGCAATGTCCCAGCTCACCTCGCCCGTCTGAAGCTCCCAGGCGTTGACGGACTTGGAGTCGTCGGCGTAGATCGTGCCGGAGATCTCGCTCACCGGGATGGACAGTCCGTCGTAGGGCTCCCACATCTCATTGCCGGTGCCGGCCACCGTGACGACGTACTCGCCGTTCTCCATCTTGGCGGTGCCACTCAGCGTGATGACCTGCCCGCTCGTGGTCGTGACATTGAGGGTCACCGTCGAGCCCGAAATCGAGGCGGTGACCTTCGGCAGCGTCGAGGAGCGCGTCACGGCGCCCCCTGCCGTTGCGGGCTGGGTCGAGTAGACGACCATGGAATCGGACAGCCACACGCCCGGTCCCAGCGCGGCGCGACCGCCGGGTGCGTCATCGGTGTGCGCGCGCAGGATCATGCGAGGGGGTGTCGCCGACTGGCGCGGTCCGGCTCCAACGTAGGCGCCGCGCACGGGCACATCGGTGCCCTCCACGCGCAGGTGACCGGCCGCCTTCAGCGTGAACGGCCCGCTGCGGGGCAGGCCACCGGCCAGGACCACGCGGGACAGCCCCTTGGTCAGGACGAGTCGCAGATCACGATCCAACTCGGCCGAGCCCTGCCTGGAGAACCTGGGCGTGAGTTCCACGATCGTGCTCGAGGTCCAGCCCTCCGGCATATCGACGAGCTGCTCGCCGATCGAACCCACGGCGAGCCTTCCCGTGGACGTGCGACCTTCGAGGACGAGAGATCCGGCCGCCTGGCTGAAGAGCGTCGGGCGCCCGGAGCCGTAGATGTCGCCGATACCGGCGGTCGGGGCGAGGCGGAGCTTGTCGGGGCCGATGAGCGTCGCGTTGCCGCGGAGCGTGAGAGCGCCATCGACAAGGGTCATCGGCATGCGGACGTTCCACTGGGTTCGACCGCGAGCGGAGGAGATCGAGCCCGTCGCGCCGTCTGCACGGAGCACCAGACCGGACAGCCTCGGATCCTTGACGGGGCCGCCCTTGGCGCCCAGCAGGGTGGCGTTCCACGAGGTGCCATCGAGCACGGCAATCCGCACCGGAGACGAGATGTCGTACCTCGCGATGCGCACGCTTCCGGTGCCGCGGATACCCGGCTCCGCGTGGCTCATCATCAGGCGGGGGCGATCGAACGCCGCCCCGGGAATGTCGACGTCAGATCCGAGGCCGGTGAAGTTCCACGTGGGAGCTGTGCCACGGCCACGCACTCCGTTGGATCCACTGCGATAGACGCCCGACATGGCCACGGACTCTCCGGCGAAGAGCACGCTCCCGCGGCCCTTCAGGACGAAGGTGCCGTCGCCCTGCACGTTTCCGGACATGGTGATCCGACCCGCCTTAGCGGCGTCGACGACCTCGACCGTGCCACCGAGTTCACGGCCCGCCGGGGCGAGCGCGACGTAGGCGATCGTGTCGCCCTTGGGCAGTGTGCTCGCACCCCAGGGAAGCCTGATCCGGACGTTGCTCGTCGCCGTGCCCTGGCGCGGGATGCTGATACTGCCGGCGAAATCAGCGGGATCGAGCGTCATGCCCCCGATGTGGCCGGACCCAGTGGTGACGTCGAACGACCAGTCTCCGCCGGAGCACTGGGCCCAGCCGGCCACGCGCACGTCTCCGGGGCCATTCACCACGGCCCAGGTGCGCCCCGAACTGCCACCGCACTTGGCCGCCTCGCGCAGGTCCGCGATAGCACGGGCCCGCGACACGGGCGGGTGGGACGTGCGCGCGTTCGACTGCTTCACGTCCGACGTCTGCTGACCGGATGCGGGCTTCGCCGCAGCCTCGGCCTGTCCGCTGGACTTCGGCGGTGCGGGGTTCAGGACGATGCGATCGTCTCCCCTGTCCGCGGCGAGAGCCAGCGAGGGCACGGTGAGCATGCCGGCCGTCACGAGGACGGCGCAGGCAGAGGCAAGGAGCCGGTGAGGACGCATGCCCAGCAAGGTAGTGAGGCACGGGCGACCACGCCCACCGTGTCAGCACGCCGGGGGTCATTCGGGCCAAACTCCCGTGCTATCACGGTATTGACCCCCGGCTCGCGGCTTGGGCGCCCCTCAGCCGCAGAGGGACTTGATGAGCGGCACCGGATCCTCGTAGCCGCCGGACCAGCCGTTGGGGCGCACCTCCAGGTGCAGGTGCACGGCGCCCGGTGAACCCGTGTCGCCCATGTAGCCGATGAGCTGGCCGGCCTTCACGGACTCGCCGTACCCGACGACGATCTTGTCGAAGTGCCCGTAGAAGTACATGCCGCGCGAGCCGGTGATGTCGAGGATCATCGCGCCGTTGCTCTGGTAGCCCGAGCGCGTCACGGTGCCCGAGTCGATGGCGTAGATCGGCTCGCCGCGATCGCCCATGAGGTCGAGTCCCGCGTGGGTGCGGCCACCCGGACGCGGCGCGCCCAGGCCATCTCCGTAGTAGAAGTTCTTGACGGGGCAGAAGAGTCCGTCGCGGCCCTGGCTGGTCGAGCCGCCGCCGCCGTTCCCGCCGTTGCCGCCGCCGTTGCCGCCGCCATTGCCACCGCCGCCGCTGCCCTTCGAGGCGCCAGGACCGAAGGCGGTGCCATATGTCGCGTGGGCGACCGCGGCATCGCGGGCCGTCTGCTTGCCGAGGGCACCCCAGGTATAGGTGGCGATGACGCCCGTCGTGGGAATGCCGTTGTCGGACTGGAACTGCTTGACGGCCTTGACGGTGAGGGGGCCGAAGTAGCCGGTCGCGGGCTTCACGCCGAGCGCACGCTGCACGACCGCGACGGACTCACCGCTGTCGGTCTCCTCGAGCACCGGGGGGTCGCCCGCGTCGGTGCTGCGTGCCTCAGCCTTGGGCTCGGGGGTCTCCTGGATCTCCGCGGGCTCGCCATCGACGAAGCCGTCGGCCGTCGAGGAGGCCTCGAGGGCTGCCGCGACCGTCTCCTCGCCGAGGGCGGACCAGGTGAAGGTCGCGATCTGCCCGGTCGCGGGGAGTCCGATGGACTCCTGATACTCCGCAACGGCGGCCGCAGTCTTGGGCCCGAAGTAGCCGGTCGGCTCGACGTCGAGCGCACGCTGAGCGACCTCGACCACGGTGCCGAAGTCGCCCTCGCTGGCGACGGGCAGCTCCTCCGCGGGCAGTGCCGCGGGCTCGTCCGAGGCCTTGGCCTTGCGGGCCTTCGGGGCCGAGGCCTCTTCGGACTCGGGGGCCGCGGCGGCCACGACGGTCGTATCGGTGGCAGGGGGGTCCGCGGTCACGGCGGGGGGCTCATCGCCCACCGTGGACAGGGCCTGGCGGAGCTTGTCCTCGACGACCTGCTCGGAGGCACTGGCCGACGGGGTCGGCGTGCTGGCGGGGGTTGCTGCGGCCGTGGGAACGACCTCGGCGGCCGGGCGGGTGAGGACGACGACTCCGCCGACGGCGATGAGGGTCACGGTGGTCACGGTGACCGAGAGACGCTGCAGACGAGTACGCCGAGCGCGAGAGCGGCGGGCCTCGCGAGCCGCGCGCCGTTGCTCGAGGTCTGACTGGTCAGGCAGATCGCTCCACATAGGCATGGGAACATAACAGGAAGGTCACGGACTCGTCACATCCGTCCCACCTGCCTCGCGCCTCCTTGACTCCGGCGTGTCGGAGTCCCTCCCTCTAGAGGCGGCGTCGAACTCCGGCGTGTCGGAGTGACGCAGGTCACAACCGTCCCGGGGCCGTCCGGGCGGCCAAGGCGAGCCGGAGAACCCGGTAGCGGTGCGGGCGGAAGGGCTCGAGCAGTTCGATCATCCGGGCATCGTCCGCTCGACGTTCGCCGGTGAGCGTCGCGGCGACCAGTGACGGGATGCCGGAATCCCCGGTGATGACCGTGTCGGGCTCACCCCAGGTCAGGCCGGACAGGCAGCCCGTGGTCCACGGACCCACACCCGCGATCGAGCGCAGCGGTCTCTCGGCCTCGGCGAACGGCACCTCTGACAACCGGTGCAGGCGATGGGCCACCCGCGCTGCCTCGATCAGGGTCGTCGCTCGACGGGCATCGATTCCCATCGCGCGAAGCGACCAGGGAGCTGCGCGCGCGAGCCGCTCCGGTGAGGGCGGAGAGTAGAGCCCCTCGTGCTCGGCCGATGGCTCACCGAGCGCCATCACGAGTCGCCGCCATTGAGCAGCGGCGTCCGAGCGGTGCACGCGCTGCTGCACCGCGATCCACGTCAGGTCATGCCACACGGTGGAGGTCGCACCCACACGGTCCCCGCTGAACCTGGACCAGAGTCGTCGCACGACTTCAGAGTCGGGAGTGAATGACGTGGCATCATCGTCGGCGCCGATCAGGCGAGCGGCCCGCTCCTCCAACCACGCGGCGCCATCGCCTCGGCATTCCACCGTCACACGCCCGGGCTCATCACCCCACTCCACCGCGACCGAACCGGGGCCCTCGGGAGTCCATGTGACGCGTATTGCCGCGTTGACGCCTACCCGCACGGTGGGATCCCCCCGCAGCATGGCCAGGGGTCCGAGGACGAGCCTCGGATCGATGCCAGGTGCGTCCATGGTCCGGCTCGACCCCTGGCCTGCGGACATGCGTCACACACTAGGCGGCGTGCCGGCCATCTCCTAGGGGATGGGGATCTCCTCCGTGGTGATGGCGAAACGATCGAAGCGCTCATCCGCCGTGATGCCGGCGTCGTCGGTGAGGATCCAGGTCGTTGCGGGATCCGCGGGGTCGATGATGAGGATGCGGCCGTCATCGGCGGCGACCCATGTGAAGTCAGGCGACCAGTACGCCGGCGCCATGCGGTAGGTCTCCGGGTCCCCCGACACGTCGAGGAGCACGCGGGTCCGCCCGTCCTGTGTCAGGGAGATGACCGCGGACCCCTCCTGCGACACGGTCGTGAGTCGGCTTCCGTCGGGAGCCACGGTGACGTGGTCGATCAGCGGAGCCGTCTGCGGCACGTACGACGCGGGCACCTCCTCGACAGCACCCGTCCTCACGTCGACGATGCGCTGCCAGCCGGGCAGAACCTCCGGCCCCGGTGCATCCGGCATGCGATACATCGTGACGGAGAGGTGGCCGTCCGGCAGCCACGCAAGGTGCGGTCCGATGGGCTTGCCCTTCTCCTGCTTCGACTCGATCGGCTCCTCCGGGATGCAGTACACGTCCTTGGTCGGACCCCCGGAGGCCGCGATGATGCGCACGCATCCGGAGGAGTCGGAGTAGTAGGCCACTGTGCCGCCGAAGGCCTCCTGCGGTTGCTGCTCGAGCGAGGGAAACGACGGCTCAGCCATGGGGGCGAGCGCGCGGAAGACCCCGACGCCCACCCCGGCCGCTGCTAACAGGGCGACTCCGGCGATCACGCCCACGATCCAGCCGCGCCGCGACCCGGAAGGCGCGCTGTCGTCGACTCCTGCAATCGCGCGAGCGATGCGAACGACGTAAAAGATGCCTCCCGCGAGGGTGACGAGCACGGACAGCCGATAGAGCCACAGCAGGATGATCGCAACGGGCACGGTGGCGAAGGGATTCGTCGCTGTGGCCTCGCCCGTGACGCTGTCGACGGACACCGGATCGCGCAGCACCACGGCCGCGAGCAGTGTGAGGACACCAAGTCCTCCTGAGATGGCGACGGAAATCCAGGTGAACTTCGGCACCGGCACGCGCGAGACGAGCCACGCGCCCAGCCCCAAGAGGGCACCCGCGACCAGCGCAATGCCACCCTCGAGGGGATCGATGAGCCCGACGAAGATCAGCGGTAGCGCGACGACGGCAAGGACGAGACCACCGATCCGACGAGCCTTCACGTCGACCCCCTCTAAGCAATCACGGGCGATGACCTGATTCCCAGGGTGCGCCCGCTGCTGCCGCGCCAGTAGGGCCCTTCGGTCCTGTGTCAGTCACCGTTAGGCATGACCCATCCATCCGGTGCGCGAGTAGCCTCACTCACCGGGTTGACATCAGGGAGGTCCTGTGACCAAGGAGCGCCCCGCTGGTGTGTCCTCGCGTCTGCGCCGTGCTGCCGGCAGGCGACGTACCTGGAAGGCAGGCAACGGGACTCTCGTCGAGCTGCCGCTCATCGTCGACTATGTGGTGACGGGGGAATCGGGCCGTCCCGACATGCAGATCGAGGCCACGGTCGACCTGGTCGCCGGTCGCCCCATGCTCACGCACATGTCACTTGTCCGCGCGCAGGGACTCGATGTGCAAGCGCTCCAGCGCGAGTTCCGCTGGCAGACGCCGCTCGACATCGTCGAGCGCATGGTCCCGCGACTCCTCGCCGAGGGCATCGACCCCTTCTCGATCGATCTCCCGGTGACGGGGTTCCCTGAAGCAGCAAGCGGGTCGCGCAAGGGTCGAGGACAACTGTCCGATGCCTTCCTCCGCGACATCGCGGAGGAATACCTCAGGCTCGGGCGGGGCTACGCCAGGCGCATCGCCCTCGAGCGCAATGTCTCGCCTCGCACGGTGGTGAGCTGGGTGGTGAAGGCACGTGAGCGCGGGATCCTCGGGCCCGCTCCCAAGCCGGGGGCCTACGGGGGCGATCTGAGGGCAACCTGACATCAGTGTCGGGATCCTTACACTATGTAGGCTTCCAGGACTCTGGAGGTGCCCCATGCGCTCACATCGAAGCTACGTCGTCTTCCACGTCGCCCTCGCCACCGCACTCGGCGTCGGACTCCTTGCCTCCGCGTCTGCACACGCAGCACCCCGGGCTTCCGTCGGCACGGTCGTGGTTTCAGACACGGGCGCCCGACCGAATGTCGTGAAGGGGGTGGCAGTCGGTGACCAGGTGACCTTCCAGTCCAACGCGATCAACACCTACCTGTACTACGACGAGCCGAGCACGTCGAATCCGACGCCGGCGAGGTTCACCATGGACGGCCAGGTCTGCGACGCGTTCAACACGCGCTCGTGCCCCGTACCCAAGGACGGGTCTGCGACCATCACTGTCCAGCGCACAGGCTTCGTGACGGTCTTCCAGAACGGCAACTACTGGTTCGTCGACCTGCAGGCCACGCTCCCTGCTCCCACCAATGTCTCGGCGACCGCGGGCGACACGTCGGCCACGGTCACGTGGACTGCGCCCGCAGACACGAGCGGCTGGCCGGTGACGGGGTATGCCGTGACCTCGACTCCCGCGGGCAAAACGTGCGCCACGACGGGCGGCACCTCCTGCACCGTGTCGGGCTTGACCAACGGCACGTCGTACACCTTCACGGTGCGCGCGACGAATGCCGTGAGCACCTCGGCCCCGTCGGCGCCCTCAGCAGCGGTCACCCCGGCTCCTGCAGTGCCGGCAACGCCGAAGCCGGCGGTCACCATGAACGCCACGCAGGCGCGTGTCGACTGGGCGCCCTACTCCTGGGGCTCCTTCGCTCCCGGCAAGTTCGAGGTCCAGGTGTCCGAGGACGGCGGTGCTACATGGACGGATGTGAGCGAGCAGTTCGACCCGCTGGCGACGAGCACCACCGTCGGAGGACTCACTCCCGGTGCCACCGCCCGCTTCCGCGTCCGCGCCGTCGACAAGGGCGGTGCCTTGAGCGGCTGGGGTGCTGCGTCAGCAGTCGTACCCACTCCTGCTGAGCCCTTCACCGTCACCGCCGTCGGTGGCGACCAGGTGATCGTCGGCTCCTTCAGCACTGCCGCGGGTGCGGACAACTACAAGGTCTTCCTCCGGGCGACAGGTCAACCGACGCTCCGGGTCGACAGCACCTGCGCCATCAAGCCGTGTCCCTTCACCTTCACCGGACTCACGAACGGCGTCGACTACGACCTCATCGTCAACGCCTTCAACGGCATCACCTACGTCACCGACTCCAACCGCCTGCACATCACCCCTTCGGCACCGCCGCAACCCCTCAACGC
Source organism: Actinomycetota bacterium (assembly GCA_046046455.1). Lineage (GTDB taxonomy): Bacteria > Actinomycetota > Actinomycetes > S36-B12 > S36-B12 > Mxb001. Next base: position 20,732 of record JBJOJS010000079.1, read on the forward strand.
CTACTACCCGACCGAGCTCGACCTCCAGATCGGACGGGCAATCACCTTCACCCCGACGGTGATCGGCGGGACAGCGCCCTTCCGCTTCGCCTCCGGCTCCACGCCGCTTCCCGCGGGCCTGACCCTGGACCCGGCCACCGGCGCCATCGCCGGCGTACCCTCGCAGGCCGCGGACGGGCTGTACCCGGTCGTGGTGCGAGATTCCGCTCAACAGTCGCTCACGGTCCCGGTGCGCATCCGCATTGCCCCGCACGCACTCTCGCTGTCCTACGGCGATTACGCCGGCCACGTGCAAACACCGGTGACCATCACCCCGCACTCGTCATCGGCGATCGGGGTCGTCCACGACTACGCCCTGTCGGCTGGCACCTTGCCGGCCGGCCTGCGACTCGATCCGATCAGCGGCGTGATCTCCGGTACGCCGACGACCGCGACCGCAGGACCGGTGAGTGTCACCGTGACGGCCCGAGATGACGTGGGCACGGCATCGGCGTCGTTCGCCCTTACGGTCGACTCCGGGGTGGCCACACTCTCGGCGAGCTACCCCAACATGGTGGCGCACGTCGGCAAGCCCCAGGTCGCCACGCCTTCCCTCAGCGGCGCGATCGGGGCCACCAGCTTCACGCTGGTCGCGGGCACCCTTCCTTCAGGTCTCGCCCTCAATCCGGTGACCGGAGTCGTATCCGGCACGCCGACGGTCGTGCAGAACCCGACACCTGTGACCGTCCGGGTGAGCGACGCGGCCTCGAGCGTCGATGTTGTCTTCACCGTGGAGGTGCTCGCGC
>JBJOJS010000105.1:0-37119 GCA_046046455.1 Actinomycetota bacterium
GTAGATGGGCGCCACCCGTAGCTCGGCGGTGGACGGGTTCCTAGGACCGGGCGCTCTCGGTCGCGCGAGCCACGAGTTCCTCCAGAGTGACCTCACCCGGTCTTCCCGAGGCGCATCCCGCCGTGACCTTGATCGTGCGCTTGCCGAGGGCGACCCCGCTCGTCACCAGGCCGTCCTCGACAGCTGCAACCACGGCCTCGGCATCCGGCGAGGTGCCGCTGATGAGGCCGAGGAATCCCGATCCGCTCCAGCGCGCGACGAGAGATCCGGCCGGCAGGGCCGCACGAAGTGCGCGATAGGTCGCTCCCAGGACCTCGCCGCCGTACTCGAAGCCGTAGTCGGCATTGAGGTCGTCGAGGTGCGTGATGTCGCACATGACGACCCCCACGGGGGTGCCGGCGCGCTCAGCAGACTGGCCGAATGTCGGTGCGAGGGCAATCAGGCCAGGGCGGGAGAAGGCGCCGGTGATCGGGTCGGTGCTCGCCAGCGTCTGCGCGCGAGCCTGCTCGATCGCAAGGCGAGTGATTCCCGCGAGACGGAGCTGCAGCAGGACCAGGCTGGCGATGGCGGCGGTGGTCGCCGCTATCGCCCAGGAAAGGGTGTCGACCAGCGAGACGATGGCGCCGGCGATCCCGATGGGGATGAGTCCGACAAGGGCGGCGACGATTCCGGATGGCCACGTCATGGAAATCGGCGCGATCGTCATCAGGGCGATGGTGGCGTAGGTGAGGATCACCGCGCTGTCGAGGACCGCCGCGCGCCAGGAGGTCTCGGCGACAAGGACGAGCATGAGGATGGTCCACGTCCACACGCTCACGAGATCGGGCAGTTGCGCTCGGGACAGCACCTGTGCCGCCACGATGAGCAGCAGTCCGTACGCCGCTCCGATGAACACGAGCGGCCCGACCTGGGAGAAGTAGAGGAGGGTGTTGATCAGGCCGATGACGAGGGTGAGCGTGCCGACGAGGCCGAGGGCGAGCGGGATCGTCTCTGCGGCGGTGCCCGCCCGCATGCGCCTGAGCGGATCCGTCTGGTCGCGCCAGGTCCAGGGCTTGCGCACCGCCATGTCGGAGACCTCCTCGTCAGAGTGGATCAGCGTCCGCACGGTCCGGGGGTGGATCTGCGCGGGCCACGGAATGAACTTGGCCAGGGTGAGGCCGAGGTAGATCACGGTGTTGAAGGCGACGAAGAGACTGAAGACGCCGAACCACGGCTCGACGAGCACACTGTCGGGGAGCAGGAGTCCGGAGGGCAAGGGGCTCATCGCGCAGCCGTGCCGTCCGCGGGGCGGTGCTCGACATGTCCCCACCGGGCCTCGCGTCCGGTGGTGATGTTCCACAGCGAATTGATGAATACCGCCTGCAGGAAGACGTCGTACGCGAGCTCCGGCAGCAGCAGCGCGGCCAGCCCCCGTGCTCGCCAGCCGCCCTTCCAGACGGTGGAGACCCGCTCCACGAGGAAGACGGCGCCTACGGTCGTCCAGAAGGGGAACCAGATCCACGTGGGCATGGCCAGGACGGTGATGAGCATGAGGACGAGCGCGCAGTTCAGCGCCACGGTGCCGTAGCCGATGCCGACCTGCTGGCCCCAGTAGCGCAGGGTGGCCGCGGTGAATCCGTAGGCGGAGAGGTTCTCCAGCGCGCCGCGCTGCCAGCGCTGGCGCTGCTTCCACAGGTTGCGCCAGGTGGGCATGATCTCGGTCACGACGTAGCACTCCGGGGGCGACACCATGGTGGCGCCGAGGGACTTCAGCGCGAGGGTCAACTCGTTGTCCTCGGTCAGTGCGGCGGTGTCGTAGACCTTGCCCGGCTCGCCGGGGATGAAGACGCCCCGCGCCGCCGCGACGTCGAGCAGGGCATCGGCGCGGAACATCGTCGCTGTGCCGGTGAGCACGAAGACGCGACCGCGACGCTGGCGGATCTGCAGGCTGTAGCGGGTGTACTCGTTGCGCTGGAACTGCCCGAGCACCCCGCCCCCGGGATCGCCGTAGAAGACCCCGCCCACCGCAGCGAGTTCCGGGTCAGCCTCGAGTCGTGCCGCCGCGGCTTCGATGAACTCCGGGCCGAGGCTGGTGTCGGCGTCCATGACGAGGATGACGTCCTGGAGTCCGGCCATCGGAAGAATCATGCCGAGTGCCTGATTGAGCGCACCGCCCTTCTTGTGGCGGTTGTTCGCCGTCTCGAAGGCCTCATGCCCCATCTCACGGGCGATCTCCGCTGTGCGGTCGGTGCAGTTGTCGGCGATGACGATGACCCGGTCGGGCTGTCGCGTCTGGCTCGCGAGTGCCGCCAGGGTCACGGGCAGGGCCTGTTCCTCGTTGTGTGCCGGCACGAGGACGGTGACGCGCACGCGCACACCCGGGGCAGCCTGGATCATGTCGGCGCCGCGCAGTGCCTCGAGGTAGCGCCGACGCGGGCTGATGGTCATGAGCGATGCGATGGTCTCGAAGGAGAGTGCGACGAAGGCGATGAGGGCGATGCCGATGAGCGCGAGGACCAGCAGTTGGGTCGGCGGGCGCTCACCGGAGACGAGGACACCCCACGAGCCGATGAAGGCCTCGCGGACGGGCACCGGCTCGCGCTCCAGGGAGAGGTACTCGCCGATGGTGTACGCCGTGAAGGTGACGAGTGCGACGCTCGCCAGCACGATGATGACGACCAGGCGCCCGTAGAAGCCGTTCGAGCGGCGCGGTATCGGCTCGGGCAGCGGTGTCGTGACGAACGGGCGCCCGGGGATCGGGTCGGGCGCAGGGTCGCCGGGCATGGGCACATGCTGGCAGGGCGAGGTCCGCGTCGCACCCCCCTGGCACGATCGTCCTGTGACGAGTCGGGTGGCGAGAGTGGCGGTCGACGTACCGCTCGCGCACCTGGACCGTCTCTTCGACTACGCCGTGCCGGAGTCCCTCGACGACGAGGCTCAGCCGGGCACGCGGGTCCGGGTGCGCTTCGCTGGACGACTTGTCGATGGATTCGTCGTCGAGCGGGTCGATGAGAGCGAGCACGCACGCCTCTCCGCTCTGCAGCGCGTCGTGTCGCCGCTCCCCGTCCTCACCCCCGAGGTGCTCGATCTCTGCCGCGCGGTGGCAGATCGCTATGCCGGCACGCTGCCGGATGTCCTGCGCGCGGCCGTCCCTCCGCGGCACGCGCGCGCCGAGACGGCCCTGCTCGCCAAGGATTCGGAGCCCACCCCGCTGCCGGATGCGATCGACCTCAGCGCGTGGGAGGACTACGCCGGCGGCGCGACGTTCGCGGACCGCGTGCGCGCAGGGGAGCGGGGGCTGCGCGGCGTGTGGACCTCGGCTCCCGGGGTGGGCAGCGCTCGGGCCAGTGACTGGCCCCGACTGATCGCGCTGACGGCTCTGGCAGGTGCGCACCACGGCGGCGTGGTCGTCGTCGTGCCGGATGCGCGCGATCTCGCGCGCGTCGCGGCTGCGTTGGATGGCGAAGGCGGGGAGGGTGCCTACGCCGCGCTCTCCGCCGACGCGGGCCCTCAGCGGCGCTACTCCGCTTTCCTGCGCGTGCTCACCGGTCGCGTCCGTATCGCCCTCGGCACGCGCGCCGCGGCGTTCGCGCCCGTGATCGACCCTGCCTTGCTCATCCTGTGGGACGACGGCGACGAGTCGCTTGCCGAGCTTCACGCACCCGGCTGGCACGCTCGCGAGGTCCTCGCCCTGCGATCCCATCTCAGCGGCGCATCACTGCTCGCTGGCGGCTACACCCGCACGGTCGAGACCGAGCAGTGGATCGCCACCTCCTGGGCGGTGCCGCTCGCGCCGAATCGACCCACGCTGCGCGCGCTGGCGCCGCGCGTCATCCCCGATGACGACGACCCCGCGCGCATTCCACGCCGTGCCTACGACGCGGCCCGCGCGGCCTTGGACTCCGGGCCCGTGCTCGTGCAGGTGGGTCGTCGCGGCTACGTCCCGACGCTGTCATGCCAGCGGTGCCGCGCACGTGCCTCCTGCCCCGCATGCGGCGGCCCGCTCGCGCTCGGTGCGCGTGGGAGTGCACCGACCTGCCGCTGGTGCAGCACGCGCGTGGCGCCCTGGCACTGCCGTGCCTGCGGCAGCGATCGCCTCCGCGCGGTCTCCGTCGGCTCCGGGCGCACGGCCGAGGAGCTCGGGCGCGCCTTCCCCGGCGTGCCCGTCATCACCTCGACCGGGGAGCGGAGTGTCGATGCCGTCGGCACGGAGCCCGCGCTCGTCGTAGCCACGACGGGCACGGAGCCCTGGGCCGAGGCGGGTTACGCCGCGGTCCTGCTCCTCGACGCCGCCGGCCAGGCCTCGCGCGTCGCACTGCGCGCCGGAGAGGAGACCGCGCGGCGCTGGTTCTCCGCGGCCGCCCTCGCGCGACCCGGCGCACCGGTCGTCGTCACCGCTGACGCCGGCCTGCCGGTGATGCAGTCGCTCATCCGCTGGGATCCGGGATGGCTTGCCGCGCGCGAACTCGCCGATCGACGCGAGCTCGGCCTGCCGCCCGCAGTGCGTGCCGCGACCCTGACCGGCGATCCGCACGCCATCGACGCCGCGGTGCGCGATCTGCCCGCCGCGGCTCGGGTGATCGGGCCGCTCCCTGTCGCGGGAAGCGACGACGCGCGGGCCCTCGTCACGATCGACCGTCGCCACGGGCCCGACCTATCCCGTGCGCTCAGCGCGGTCACCGCGACGCGCACCGCGCGCAAGGACACCGCCAAGCTCCACGTGGTGGTGGACCCGCCGGACTGGGGCGGGGACTGAGCGCACCTACACTGGGGCCGTCCCTCCCCGTAGGTCCCCCGTCAGCAAGGAGTCGCCGTGGCCGTGCAGCCGATCCGCCTCTTCGGCGATCCCGTGCTGCGCACTCCCGCGGAGCCCGTGGAGACCTTCGACAAGGAACTCCGCAAGCTGGTCCAGGACCTCACCGACACGATGCGCGATGCGCCCGGGTGCGGTCTCGCCGCACCGCAGATCGGGGTCTCGCTGCGGGTCTTCACGTGGTGGGTCGACGACGATCTGGGTCACCTGTGCAACCCCGTGCTGGATCTGTCCGATGAGACCCAGGAGGGCGATGAGGGCTGCCTGTCGATCCCCGATCTCGCGTTCGACACCACGCGTGCGCTGCGCGTGGTGGCCAAGGGTGTCAACATGCACGGTGAGCCGGTCACGGTCGAAGGCAGCGACCTCCTCGCCCGCGCTCTCCAGCACGAGACCGATCACCTCGACGGCATCCTCTTCGTCGATCGCCTCGACACCGAGACGCGCAAGGAGGCCATGAAGGCCATCCGCGAGGCCGAGTGGTTCGGCGAGCCCGCACCCGACGTGCGTCTCAGCCCGCACACCGTCTCCGCCAAGTGGCTGTGACCGCATGCGCCTGGTCTTCGCCGGCACCCCCGACGTGGCCCTGCCGAGCCTTGATGCCCTGATCGCCTCGACGCACGACGTCGCCGCCGTGCTCACCCGGCCTCCTGCCCCCGCCGGTCGTGGCCGGGCGTCGCGCCCGAGCCCGGTGCATGTGCGTGCTGAGGAGCTCGGCATCCCCGTCCTCACCGCATCGAGCCTGCGCGAACCCGTAGCGCTCGCACCGATCGCCGAGATCGCGCCCGACTGCTGCCCGGTGGTCGCGTACGGCGCGCTCGTGCCACCCGATGCTCTCGCCATCCCTGCGCACGGATGGATCAATCTCCACTTCTCGCTGCTCCCGCGCTGGCGCGGAGCGGCACCGGTGCAGCACGCCATCCGCGCCGGGGACGGTGACACGGGCGCCACGACCTTCCGCATCGATGCGGGCCTCGACACCGGGCCGATCCTCCTGCAGGAAACCACGCGCATCGGCGACCACGAGACGAGCGGCGAGTTGCTCGCTCGCCTTGCCGTGTCGGGTGCCGAACTGCTGCTCGCGACCATCAACGCCCTCGAGGCGGGTACCGTGACCCCGCGACCCCAGTCGGACGACGGAGTGACCCCCGCGCCGCGCATCGACGTCGACGATGCGCGCATCGACTGGAGTCGCCCGGCCGACGACGTGGACCGTCTCATCAGGTCGTGCACTCCGGCACCCGGTGCCTGGACCACGCTGCGCGGTGCCCGGCTGCGCCTCGGCCCCATCGACATCACCGACATCGCCGCACTCGCCCCCGGCGAAGTGCAGGCGGCCAAGCGCGAGGTCCTGGTGGGCACGGGCAGCGCCGCGGTGCGCCTCGGTGAAGTCGTGGCTGAGGGCAAGCGCGCGATGCCCGCCGCCGACTGGGCGCGCGGCTTGCGCATCGAGCCGGCCGAGGCCTTCGCGTGAGCAGTCGCGCGCGCACACCGCACGGTCGACGACGCACAGCGCGCGGAGCGGCGTACGACCTGCTCCACGCCGTCCACGTGGACGATGCCTACGCCAACATCGCGATGCCCGAGATCCTCGCGCGGGCCGGACTCTCGCCGCGCGATGCGGCCCTGGCGACGGAGCTCGCCTACGGCACGCTGCGATGGCAGGGCCTCTACGACGCGATCCTCGCGACCTGCGTCGATCGACCGCTCGACGAGCTCGATGGCCGGCTGCTCGACGTGCTGCGACTCGGCACGCACCAGATCGTCAACATGCGCATCCCGGCGCACGCCGCGGTGGGGGAGACGGTGGCGCTCGCGCGCGATGTGGTGGGGGAGGGGCCCTCCCGACTGGCCAATGCCGTGCTGCGGCGCGTCAGCGATGGGGGCGACCTCGAGTCGTGGCGCGCCCGCGTCGCGGAAGGATCCGACGCCCTCTCCATCGCGACCTCGCATCCGCGATGGATCGTCACGGCGCTCGGCGAGGCGCTCGCGCGGCATCGCGGTGCGCCGGACCCCGAGGGCCTGCGTGCCCTCCTCGACGCCGACAACGCTCCCGCGCGTCCGTCCCTCGTCGCCCGCCGTATGCCGGTCGAGGAGCTCAGGGCGCTGCCCGGCGTGAAGCCGGGTCGCTGGTCACCGCTCGCGGCCACGCTCGTGGAGGGTCGACCCGAGGATCTGGCAGCGATTCGCGATGGCCGTGCGGGAGTGCAGGACGAGGGGAGTCAACTCATCGCGCTCGCCCTCGTCGACGCACCTCTCGACGGTCCCGACGCGACGTGGGTCGACCTTGCCGCGGGGCCCGGCGGCAAGGCAGCACTCCTCGCGAGTGTCGCTCGCGCGCGCGGGGCGCATCTCATCTGCATCGAGCCGCACGTGCACCGCGCCGAACTCGTGCGCAAGGCACTGGGCCCGGGGGAGCACGACGTACGCGTGGGAGACGGTCGAGACGCGCTGGAGCCGGCCTCCGCTGACCGCGTGCTCCTCGATGCGCCCTGCACGGGCATCGGCGCGCTGCGTCGCCGCCCCGAGGCGCGATGGCGACGCACACCGCAGGACCTCGCCACCCTGGGACCGCTGCAGCGCGGCTTGCTCAATGCCGCCATCGATACCGCACGGCCCGGCGGGGTCATCGCCTACTCCACGTGCTCGCCGCATATCGCGGAGACCGACCTCGTGGTCGACGACGTCCTGCGCAGGCGATCAGACGTGGAGCTCATCGATGCACGGCCGCTGCTGCCGGGAGTGCCCGACCTGGGGCCAGGCCCCGCGGTGCGTCTCTGGCCGCACATGCACGGCACGGACGGGATGTACCTCGCCTTGCTCCGTCGCCTCTAGCGACCCACTACCCTGCGCACGTGGGCATCCAGATCTCCCCGAGCATCCTCTCGGCCGATTTTGCGCGGCTCGGCGAGGAGATTGCCCGCGTCCCCGACGCCGACTGGATCCATGTCGACGTCATGGACAACCACTTCGTGCCCAACCTCACGCTCGGCCTGCCCGTGGTGGAGAGCCTGCGCGCGGCGACGTCGACCCCGCTCGACTGCCACCTCATGATCACCGACCCCGACCGCTGGGCACCGGGCTACGCCGAAGCCGGTGCCGGCAGCGTCACGTTCCACGCCGAAGCGGTGAAGGCCCCCGTGCGCCTGGCCCGGACGCTCCGCGGCCTCGGTGCCCGCGCCGGGCTCGCGGTCAATCCGGCGACCCCCATCGCGCCGTACGCCGACCTGCTGCCCGACCTCGACATGCTTCTCATCATGTCCGTCGAGCCGGGCTTCGGGGGACAGCCCTTCCTCGACATGGTGCTGCCCAAGATCAGCGAGGCGCGCGCGATGGTGCGCCGTCACGGCGGTGACATCTGGGTGCAGGTCGACGGGGGAGTGAGCGAGGCCACCATCGAGCGCTGCGCGGCCGCGGGTGCCGATGTCTTCGTCGCCGGCTCGGCGGTCTTCGGTGCGGACGACCCCGACCGCATGGTGCGCCGCCTGCGCGAGCTCGCCACTTCCGCATCGGGGGAGTAGTCGTGGCCACGGAGGTCGAGCGCGAGGCGATGCGCCGCGCGATCGCGGTGGCGATGTCCGTCGAGATCCCCGATGGACCCAACCCGCGCGTGGGCTGCGTGCTCGTGGATCCGCAGGGCCGCACCCTCGCCGAGGGCGTCCATCGCGGCGCGGGCACCCCGCACGCCGAGGCCGATGCCCTCGCTCAGGCCGGTGCGGCGGCGCACGGCGCTACGGCCGTCGTCACCCTCGAGCCCTGCAACCACACGGGGCGAACAGGCCCGTGCAGTGAGGCACTCATCGCCGCCGGGGTGGCGCGCGTCGTCTACGCGCAGGCCGATCCCCACGTCCTCGCGGCGGGAGGTGCAGCCCGCCTGCGCGCCGCAGGCATCGACGTCGAGGGCGACGTCCTCGCTGACGAGGCATCGCAGGTCACCACGGCGTGGACCCATGCCGTCACGCGCGGCAGGCCCTTCGTCACCTGGAAGGTCGCGGCCACGCTCGATGGACGCGTCGCGGCCGCCGATGGATCGAGCCGTTGGATCTCCGGGGAGGGATCGCGCGCACAGGTGCATCGCCTGCGCGAGCGCTGCGATGCCATCGCCGTCGGCACCGGCACCGTGCTCGCCGACGACCCCCATCTCACGGTGCGCGATGCGGATGCTCGGGCGACCGAGGTCCAGCCGCTGCGCGTCGTCGTGGGCCTGCGCGACCTCCCCCCTGCCGCGCGCGTGCTCGACGATGCCGCCCCCACCCTCCACCTGCGCACCCACGACCCGGCCGAGGTGCTCGCGACCCTCGCCCAGCGCGAGGTGAGGCACCTCCTGCTCGAGGGAGGCCCGCGCCTCGCCGCGGCCTTCCTCGCGGCGGGCGTCATCGATGAGGTGGTCTGGTACGTCGCCCCGATGCTCCTGGGAGCCGGCAGCCCGGCGCTCGCCGATCTCGGCATCGCCACCCTGGACGATGCCGTGCGCCTGCGGGACGTGCGCGTCGAGCAGGTGGACGAGGATGCGAGGATCAGCGGGCGCATCTGACGAGGAGGACCCGTGTTCACCGGCATCGTCGAAGAGGCAGGGGAGATCACCGAGGTGGTCCACCTGCCGGATGACGCGTTGCGCCTGGTCGTGCGTGGGGCCGTGGTCACCGAGGGCACGCGCCACGGTGATTCGATCGCTGTCAACGGGGTGTGCCTCACGGTGACCGATCTCGCTGACGGCACCTTCTCGGCCGACGTCATGCGCGAGACGCTGGTGCGCAGCTCCCTGCGCGACGCCCGTCCCGGCATGCGCGTCAACCTCGAGCGCGCCGTACTGCCCACCGCACGCCTGGGCGGACACATCGTGCAGGGGCATGTCGATGGCACGGGCACTCTCGTCTCCCGCCAGAGCTCGGAGCACTGGGATGTCCTGCGCTTCGGCGTACCCGCATCCCTCACGCGCTACCTCGTCGACAAGGGATCCATCGCGGTCGACGGTGTCTCGCTGACCGTCTCCGCGGTCGATCCTCAGGGTCCGTGGTTCGAGGTCTCGCTCATCCCGACCACGCTGGCCATGACCACGCTGGGTGAGCGTGAGGTGGGCGACCCGGTCAATCTCGAGGTCGATGTCATCGCCAAGTACGTCGAGGGCCTGCTGCGCGATGGCGGGCGCGATGACTGACGCCATTTCCAGTCTCGACGCTGCGATCGACGCACTCGGGCGAGGCGACATCGTCGTCGTGATCGACGATGGCGATGATCTCGCGGGCGAGCCAGGCGGGGGCGACCTCGTCCTCTCTGGCACGCGGGCCGACACGGCCCGCGTGGCCTTCCTGTCGCGGCACGGGTCCGGGCGCGAGGAGGTTGCGGCGGCGGGAGACATCCTCGACCGGCTCGAACTGCCCCCCATGGCCCTCGCCGCCGACGGTCGCCCCTCTGCGGCCGCCGTCACCGTCGACGCCCGCGACGCGTCCGGCGGGGGTGTCACCGCCGAAGGCCGCGCGTTCACCCTGCGTGCGCTCGCCGACCCCGGCACGCGACCGGTCGACCTGATCCGTCCCGGGCACGTCGCCCCCGTGCGCGCCGTACCCGGAGGCGTCCTGCGCCGTCCCGGCAGGACCGAGGCGGCCGTCGACCTCGCCGTGCTCGCAGGCCAGGAGCCCGTCGCCCTGCGCGTCGAACTCGCCACTGACGCCGGCGACATGCTCAGCCCGGTGCAGGCCCGCGACTTCGCGCGCGAGCACGACCTGGCGTGCGTGAGCATCAGCGAACTCATCGCCTACCGGCGACGCGGTGAGCGCCATGTGGAGCGGGGCGCCGAGGCCGAACTCACGACGGAGTTCGGCACCTTCCGCGCCATCGACTACCGCAATCGACTCGATGGCATCGAGCACGTCGCCCTCGTCGCCGGAGAGATCGGCGACGGTGAGCGCGTGCTCGTGCGCGTGCATTCCGAGTGCCTCACCGGCGACATCCTCGGCTCACGCCGATGCGACTGCGGCCCCCAACTCCAGGCGGCGATGTCGGCCGTCTCCGCCGAAGGTCGGGGCGTGGTGCTCTACCTACGCGGGCATGAGGGCCGCGGCATCGGCCTGCTCCACAAGCTGCAGGCCTACCAACTCCAGGACAATGGACGCGACACCGTCGATGCCAATCTCGACCTCGGCCTGCCCGCCGATGCGCGCGATTACGGCATCGGGGCGCAGATCCTCAGCGACCTCGGCGTGCGCTCCATGCGCCTGCTGAGCAACAACCCTGCCAAGCGCGCCGGTCTCGAGGGCTACGGACTCTCCATCGCCGAGCGCGTCCCCCTCGTCGTCGCTCCCAACGAGCACAATGCCCACTACCTCGCGACGAAGGCCGCGCGGATGGGTCACGAGTACGCCGACGAGGGGAGTGGCACATGAGCGGCACGGGTGCGGCGCGCATGAGCACCGAGGGGGCACGCGGCATGCGGGTCGATGTCGTCGCGTCCTCCTGGCACGACCGTGTGATGACCGGTCTCATCGCGGGTGCCGAATCCGTCCTCCGCGATGCCGGCTGCGAGTGGCGCGTCCATCGCGCTCCCGGTGCATTCGAGCTTCCCGTCATCGCAGCGGCGTGTGCTCGTACGGGCATCGAGGCGGTCGTGGCCCTCGGAGTTGTCATCCGGGGTGGCACCCCGCATTTCGATTACGTCTGCGATGCGGCGACCTCGGGCCTCACGCGTGTCGCCCTCGACACGGGCGTCCCCGTCGGCTTCGGACTGCTCACCTGCGATGACGAGCAGCAGGCTCTGGACCGCGCGGGTCTCGAGGGGTCCCGGGAGGACAAGGGCCGCGAGGCGGCCGAGGCGGCGATCGCGACCGCACTGCTCCTGCGCGATCTGCGCACGCCCTAGGCTGGGCGCCATGAAGACCTTCGACGCGCTCTACGCCGAACTCCAGGAGAAGGCGGCGTTCCCCGAGGCGGAGGGCAACACTCGCCGGTTGCTCGACGAGGGTGTGCACGCGATCGGCAAGAAGGTCGTCGAAGAGGCCGCCGAGGCCTGGATGGCCGCCGAGCACGAGGGTCGCGAGCGTGCCGCCGAAGAGATCGCGCAGTTGCTTTACCACGCTCAGGTGCTCATGATCGCCTCCGGCGTCACCTTGAACGACGTCTACGAGCGGCTCTGACATGCTGCGCGTCGCCTTGCCCAACAAGGGACAACTCGCCGAGCCCGCCCGCGACATGCTGCGCGAAGCCGGCTACCTGCGGGCGTCTGCCGCACGCGATCTCGTCGTCCAGGATCCGGAGAACGACGTCGAGTTCTTCTTCCTCCGGCCCAAGGACATCGCGGTCTACGTCGGTGAAGGCACGCTCGATATCGGCATCACCGGCCGCGACATGCTGCTCGACTCGGGCGCTGATGCCGAGGAGCTGGCCGCGTTGGGCTTCGGGGGTTCCACCTTCCGCCTCGCGGTGCCGGCGGGGACGGCCGGCCGTGTCGAGGATCTCGCCGGACGCCGCATCGCAACGTCCTACCCGGGCGTGCTCGCCGCCTACCTCGCTGATGCGGGGATCGAGGCGCGCATCGTGCGGCTCGACGGGGCCGTGGAGAACGCCGTACGCCTGGGCGTGGCCGACGCCGTCGCCGACGTCGTCGCGACAGGCACCACGCTGCGACAGGCCGGGCTCGAGGTGCTCGGCGAGCCGATCCTCGTGAGCGAGGCGCTCGTCGTGCGCCGCCGCGGTGCACCGGCCGATCCCACGATCGACACCTTCGTGCGTCGTCTCAACGGCGTGATGGTCGCCCGGTCCTACGTGCTCGTCGATTACGACATCCGCGCCGACCAGGTCGACGCTGCGTGCGCGATCACCCCCGGATTCGAGTCCCCGACCATCTCCTCGCTGCATGACCCGGCCTGGGTCGCCGTACGGGCGATGGTCCCTCGCCGTGACGTGCACCGCGTGATGGACGAGCTCTACGAGCTGGGGGCCCGGGGCATCCTGGTCACGGCCATCCACGCCAGCCGGCTGTGAGCGATACCGGGGGAGTCGACGCCGCGGGAGTCGACGGGCGCGGGCGACGCATCGAGACGCCGGACCGCTTCGCCGGAGATGACGGTCGCGCCGACCCACGCTGGGAGTGGGCCTACGCCGACCCGGCGCTGGTCGAAGGACTCCTCCGCGACGGCGTACGTCTCCTCGTGCCCATCGTGTCGGTGCTCGATGACGTCGATGCTGAGACCGGTGCCGACAAATCCAGCCACATGGCGAGCGTGAGCCTTGTCCAGGCAGACGGCCGGCGCGGGCTCCTCGCCTTCACCGGCGTGGAGACGATGTCGCTGTGGGATCCGGCTGCGCGGCCCGTGCCGGTCACGGCGTACGACGTCGCCGCTGCTGCGGTCGCGGAGGGTGCCGATGGTGTCCTCGTCGATATCGCCGGACCCGTGCGTTTCGCCGTGGACGGTGAATTGCTCGCCGACCTCGCCGCGCTGTCCTTACCGCCAGAGTCGTTAAGCGAGCCCGTGAGCGACCCTGGTGGTCAGTACAACGAGTGAGGGGTCAGGTGACGGGGCCGGTGAGTCGCTCGCCCGGCCCCTCGCCCGGTGCATCCGGGATCGGGGACGCCTCGCGGAACGCTCGCTGCAGCGTCGTCAGACCGTCGCGCAGCGGTGCGGCGTGCTGCGATCCCAGATCCGGTGCCGCCGCCGTGACGAGGCCGGCCAGCGCGGTGATGAGGATCCGGGCCTCCGCGAGATCGACCTCGGCCTCGGCGTCCGGGCCGTCGCCGAGGCCGCAGCGGATTGCCGCGGCCGTCATGAGGTGTACGGCGAGGGTGGAGATGACCTCGACCGCGGGCACCTCGGCCAGGTCGCGGGCGGCGTCGTCGTAGGTGTCGGGGGCATCGGTCACGGCCCCAGCCTGCCAGGGGAGCGGCCGCCCGGGCCGCCGGTCGGTCAGGCCCCACGCTGCTGGTAGCCTTGCCCCGTTCGGCTGCCCCGTGCAGCCCGCGAAGCGGAACTCGGTTCCCACCTGCCGCCCCCGGGTGTCAGGTCACGAAGGCCCCCCAGGGGTCTGCCGTGCCGAGCCCTCGCGTCGAGGGCATCCCTCGAGTTCACCGCCGATGACGGTCATCGGCGAATGACGTCGAGGAGGCGCCATCAGCGTCGAGCCCCGGATCAACGACCGGATCCGCGTCCCCGAGGTGCGACTCGTCGGTCCCCAGGGTGAGCAGGTCGGCATCGTCCGTATCGAGGATGCCCTCCGCCTTGCCCAGGAGTCCGATCTCGATCTCGTCGAGGTCGCGCCCATGGCGAAGCCGCCCGTCTGCAAGCTCATGGACTACGGCAAGTTCAAGTACGAAGCCGCAGTCAAGTTGCGCGAGGCGCGCAAGAACCAGGCGCACACCGTCATCAAGGAGATGAAGCTCCGCCCCAAGATCGACCAGCACGACTACGACACCAAGAAGGGTCACGTCGTGCGGTTCCTCAAGGCGGGCGACAAGGTGAAGATCACGATCATGTTCCGCGGTCGCGAGCAGTCCCGCCCCGAGTTGGGTTTGAGGCTGCTGGCGAAACTCGCGGAGGATGTGCAGGATCTCGGATTCGTCGAGGCCGCTCCCAAGCAGGACGGCCGCAACATGATCATGGTGCTCGCGCCGCACCGGACCAAGGCGACCCAGACCCGGGGAGCCGATCCCGTCGTCGAGGCCATCGCCGCCGAGGCCTGAGCACCACCCCCTTCGGGGGCCGCCCTACCGAGAGGACAGCAATGCCGAAGCAGAAGACCCACAGCGGTGCCAAGAAGCGATTCAAGGTGACCGGCTCAGGCAAGATCACGCATGAGCAGGCCAATCGGCGCCACCTCATGGAGGGCAAGTCCAGCCGCCGCACCCGTCGCCTCATGGCCGATGAGACCGTCAAGCCCGCCGACGTCAAGAAGGTCAAGCGCCTTCTGGCGAAGTGACCCGCACACCCTCGAAGGAGATCCGACATGGCACGCGTGAAGAGAGCAGTCAACGCTCACAAGAAGCGCCGTGAGGTCCTGGAGCAGGCAAGCGGGTACCGCGGCCAGCGCTCCCGGCTCTACCGCAAGGCCAAGGAGCAGGTCACTCACTCGCTCGTCTACGCCTACAACGACCGCAAGGACCGCAAGGGCGACTTCCGTCGTCTGTGGATCCAGCGCATCAACGCGGCGGTCCGCGCCCGCGGGATGACCTACAACCGCTTCATCCAGGGGCTCAAGGCCGCTGACGTCCAGGTGGACCGTCGCATGCTCGCCGAGATCGCCGTGAGCGATCCGCAGGCATTCGACGCCCTGGTGGAGCTGGCCAAGTCCTCGCTCCCCGCATCGGCGGCCTGATCGCCCGATGCCGGCCGACCTGACGTCGACGCGCTCCGCGCGCGTCACCGAGGTCCGCCACCTGCACGAACGAAGGCACCGCGCTCAGCGCGGTGCCTTCGTCGTCGAGGGACCCCAGGCTGTCCGCGAGGCACTTCGGACCGCTCCGCGTGCGGGCTCCGGCGTACAGGAGCTCTACCTCACCGAGGCGGCGGCCGAGCGACATCCGGAGTTCGTCGAGCAGGCACGGGGGAGCGGTGCGCGGATCTCCTTCACGACCGAAGCGGTCCTGGAGGCCATGTCGGAGACACGCCAGCCGCAGGGCGTCCTCGCGGTGTGCCCGCTCGTGACCCGACCGCTCGGTGCCGTCATCGATGGCCTTGCGTCGGCGACCCCCCTTGTCGTCGTGCTCGATCGCGTGTCGGACCCGGGTAACGCCGGCACGATCATCCGCACGGCCGACGCGATGGGCGCGGATGCCGTCGTCTTCACCACCGGCTCGGTGGACCCGCACAACGGCAAGTGCGTGCGTTCGACGGCGGGATCGATCTTCCACCTGCCGATCGTGTCGGACGTATCCGTCGACGGGGTGATCGCGGCTTCGCGCGCGGCAGGACTCACCCTCGTCACCGGTGACGCGCACGCGAGCGAATCCCTCGACACGGTCGCCCACCTGCTGCGACGGCCCCTCGCGTGGGTCTTCGGCAGCGAGGCCCACGGACTCGGTGATGAGTGGGGCCGCGCCGCCGACACCTCCTTGCGCATCCCCATGTCGTCTCGGGTGGAGAGCCTCAACCTCGCTGCATCGGCGGCCATCTGCCTCTACGCGACCGCGCAGGCACGCGGGACTTAGGTCCCGAGCAGTCGGGCCGTTTCGCGTCCGGCTGCCGGGCGCGCACGCCGCCACACTGGTGATGTCCGCCCACGAGAGGAGCGCCATGTCGCGCGATCGATCGGCCTACTACTCCATGTCCGTCCTCGAGGCAAAGGGCTACGTCGTGCTCTCACGCGATGATGTGGTCATCGAGCCCCACGAGTGGCAGTCCCTGGAATACGTCGATTGGAAGTCCTCGGGGGACACCCGCTTCGCACCGCTGGCCTCGGCGTACGGCGACATCGAGTGCAATGCCTTCTGGCACTTCGACCCGCCAAAGCCCGACAAGGACGGCATATGGATCGACGCGCAGGTGCATGCGGCACCGACTATCGCCGAGCGTGCCCAGGAGCCGGGTGCGAATGTCGGACGTGTGCGCATCATCGAGTTGCAGCCCAATACCTATGCGGATGCGCTCTACAACAGCCATCTCGACGACAACAATCGACTCAACGACGAGGGCGGCTGGATCGTCCGCTCCTTCCGCAACCTCACGGACGACGGCGAGTCCTACATGGTGCTCCGCGAGGACGTGACGGATCCATCGACGGAGACTCGTATCGCGCTGCCCGCGGGTGCCCGCATCATCGTCGACTCCGAGCGCATGTGGCACTCGGTCTGGCACACCGGCGACGAGCCGCGCTACTGCCTCATCACGTCATACGAATCCGGCCCTGAGCTCGAGAAATGGATCTTCGAGAACGACCCCACGACCGACATCGAGGTCCTCGACCTCGCTCCGGGGTTCGCCGCGGAGCAGGAGGCGGAGGCTCAGGCGCGGCGCGAGGCTCGGACGGCCCGATTTGGCTACGACCCCACCACGGTCATGTCGGAGGCGTGACGCACGCCGACCCGATCATCTCCGCGGCGTGACCCACGCGACCTTCGCGAACTTCGGTCAGACTGTGCCACCGGGCGGCACTTTTGGACCAAAGTTCGCAGGAGGCGGAGGCTCAGGCGCGGCGCGAGGCTCGGACGGCCCGATTTGGCTACGACCCCACCACGGTCATGTCGGAGGCGTGACGCACGCGACACCCGCGTGCCCTGCCGTGCCGTCCGCTGCGCATGGGGGAGAATGGGCGGGCCGTTGCCGAGGGGTCCTGCTGCCGGGGCCCACGCTGAAAGGTGTCCTATGAGCTACGTCAAGCTGCCCGAACTCGAGGAGACCGGATACGTCGTCCTGGAGTCCTATGATCAGTCGCAGGATCCGCAGGAGTGGCTCGATATCGAGTTCGTGGACTGGAAGTCGTCGGGGGAGACGCGCTTCGCTCCGCTGGCCTCGGCGTACGGCGATCTCGAATGCAACGGCTTCTGGCATCACAACCCGCCGAAGACGGACAAGGACGGGGTGTGGGTCGACTCCAACATCGCTCGCGCGCCGCGCCTCAAGGCCCGGGCCGAGGAGCCTGGCGCCAACATCGGTCGCTGTCGAGTCATCGAGCTCCAGCCCAATGAGTACGCCGACTGCATCTGGAATCTCCACCAGGATGACAACAATCGCCTCAACCCCGAGGGCACCGGGTGGATCGTCCGAGGATTCTTCAACCTCACGGACAACCCCGACTCCTACATGATCCTGCGCGAGGACAAGGACGATCCGTCCACGGAGACGCGTATCCCGCTGCCCGCCGGCACGCAGGTCATCATCGACACGCAGCGCCTGTGGCACGCCGTGTGGCACAACGGCGATGAGCCGAGGTACTGCCTGATCACCTCGTGGGAGTCGGGTCCCGAGCTGGGCGAGTACATCCGGGCGCGCAGCCCGCAGAGCAAGGTACCCAACGCGCCCCTGGATCCGGCCGTCATCGCGGCCGCCCAGGAGAGCGTGGCGCGTCGCCGGGCCGAGCGCGAGGCGAAGTCCGGAGCCATGGTCGACGTCATGAGCGAGGCCTGAGTCTGTTTCCCCCCTAGAGCCCCCCGCGGGTAGCGTGGAGGGCATCACGTCCCGCAGCCCCGCGGGCGAACCAGGAAGGTGATCGTGACCTCCGCTGCCCCCGCGACGGTGTCCGAAGACGACGTCCTCGACGCCCTCGAGGCCGAGGCCATCCACGTCTACCGCGAGGTGGCGGGCGCCTTCCGCCGACCGGTGTTGCTCTACTCCATCGGCAAGGACTCCTCGGTGCTCCTGCATCTCGCGCGCAAGGCCTTCGCGCCCGCGCCCATCCCCTTCAAGGTGATGCACATCGACACCACCTGGAAGTTCCGCGAGATGATCGAGTTCCGCGAGCGCATGCGCCAGGAGCTCAATCTCGACCTCAAGGTGCAGACCAATCTCGAGGCCGTCGCCGAGGGCGTCACCCCCTTCACCCACGGGACCCACGAGTACACCCGCATCATGAAGACCGTCGCGCTGCGCCAAGGCCTCGACGAGTTGCAGGCGGACTGTGCCATCGGCGGTGCGCGTCGTGACGAGGAGAAGTCCCGCGCCAAGGAGCGCATCTTCTCCCTGCGCGAGCCCGGCCACCGGTGGGACCCGCGCAAGCAGCGCCCGGAGTTCTGGCGCACGGCCAACACCATGCTTGCCGAGGGCCAGACGATGCGTGCCTTCCCCATCAGCAACTGGACGGAGTTCGACATCTGGCGCTACATCCGTCGCGAGCAGATCCCGATCCCCGACCTCTACTTCGCGCGCCCACGTCCCGTCGTGGAGCGCGAGGGGACGTGGATCATGGTGGATGACGAGCGCTTCCCCCTCCGCGATGGCGAGGAGCCGCAGATGCGCTCCGTGCGTTTCCGCACCCTCGGCTGTTACCCGCTCTCCGGTGCGGTGGAGTCCACCGCTGCCGACCTCGACACGTTGATCTCCGAGATGCTCGACAGCAATGTCTCCGAGCGCGCCGGTCGCCTCATCGATGGCGAGGGTGCCGGATCCATGGAAGCCAAGAAAGCGGAGGGCTACTTCTGATGACCGCGCTGCTTGAGCGATCTTCCGGCATCGACGTCACTCCCGTCGTCCGGCTCGTCACCTGCGGATCCGTCGACGACGGCAAGTCCACCCTCATCGGCCGGCTCCTCGCCGAGACCGGCTCGATCCCCGAGGACCAGTTGGAGTACGCCCGTCAGACGCGGCGCGGCGGTTCCACCATCCCCGTGGGGGAGGTCGACTTCTCCCTGCTCACCGACGGCCTCGAGGCTGAGCGGGAGCAGGGCATCACGATCGACGTTGCCTACCGCCACATGTATCTCCCGAGCGGACGGCGCGTCATCATCGCCGACGCCCCGGGCCATGAGCAGTACACCCGCAACATGGCTGTGGCGGCGTCCAATGCCGACGTCGCCGTGCTGCTCGTCGACGCCGCCCGCGGCGTTCGTCCCCAGACCTTCCGTCACCTCACCGTGTGCGCGCTCATGGGCGTCACGAGCATCATCATCGCCATCAACAAGATGGATCTCGTCGGCTACGAGCACGCGACCTTCGAGGAGATCTCCGGCCAGGTGAAGGCTGCTGCCGCCCGACTCGGCATCGATGAGGTCATGACCATCCCGGTGAGTGCGGTCGCGGGCGACAACGTCACCTCACCCACCACGCACATGTCGTGGTGGCACGGCCCGTCCCTGCTGAGCGCCCTGCAGGACTGGACCCCGCCGGAGAGCGATAGGTCCCACCCCTTCCGACTGCCCGTGCAGTTCATCTCCCGGGCGGAGGGCAACTTCCGCGGCTACTCCGGCACCGTGGCCGCGGGTGTCGTACGCCCCGGCGACAAGGTCGTGGTGGCGGACTCGGGCCAGACGGCGACCATCGCGCGCATCGTCGGATTCCACGGGGATATGGCGGAGGCAGCGTCCGGTGACGCCGTGACCGTCACCCTGGATCGCGAGGTCGACATCACGCGCGGCGACCTGCTCGCCGCCGACGGCACCACCGAGTCCGGTGACACTGCGTGGCCCCAGCCCGCCGATCGCTTCGCCGCGGATGTCGTGTGGGTGGGCGAGGAAGCGCTGATGCATGGTCGCTCGTACCTCCTTGCCGTCGGACCGCGCACGGTCCCGGCGACCGTCACCGTGGTGCGCCATCGACTCGACGTCGTCTCAGGGCAGAAGCTCGCGGCGCGCGTGCTCGACATGAACGACATCGGACGTGTCGAGATCGCCACCGACACTCCGATCCCCATGGACATGTACGCCCAGTGTCGCGACACCGGGGGCTTCCTCCTCATCGATCGCGTGACCGCCGATACGGTGGCAGCGGGCATGGTCACCCACGCGCTGCGTCGGTCACTCAACGTCGTCCCGCACTCCTACGAGGTCGATCGCGATGCGCGTGCGCGGCTGAAGCACCAGACCCCGCGAGTCATCTGGCTCACGGGCCTCTCCGGCTCCGGCAAGTCGACCGTCGCCGATGCCCTCGAGCGTCGTCTCTACGCCCTCGGCATGCACACCTTCGTGCTCGATGGCGACAACGTCCGTACGGGCATCAATAAGGACCTGGGCTTCACTCCGGAGGACCGCGCTGAGAACGTCCGTCGCGTGGCGGAGGCCGCCAAGCTCATGCTCGAGGCGGGCCTCGTCGTCATCGTCGCCCTGATCTCGCCCTTCCGGGCCGATCGACGCGCGGCTCGCGAGATCTTCACCGACGGCGACTTCATGGAGGTCTTCGTCGACACCCCCGTGGAGATGTGCGCGACGCGCGACCCCAAGGGCCTGTACGCCAAGGCCCAGTCGGGCACGCTGCCCAACATGACGGGTATCGGCCAGGAGTACGAGCCTCCGGAGCACCCTGAGGTCCACCTCGACGGCACGCTCCCGGTCGACGACAACGTCGAGGTGCTGGTACGCCGCATCGTGGGCGACTAGATGTCCGCGCCCAACAATCCCTACGATCCCGTGGCCGTGTCCACACTTGAGCCGGAGGCCATCGAGGCCATGGTGTCCGCGGCACTCGCCGCCATTGCCGAAGCAGACGACCTCGACGTGCTCAAGGCGGTGCGTCTCGCCCACGCGGGCGACCGCTCGCCGCTGGCCCTGGCCAACCGGGAGATCGGAGCGCTTCCGCCCGCCGCCAAGGCGGAGGCCGGCAAGCGCGTGGGCAGCGCGCGGCAGGCTGTGCGCGAGGCCCTGGATGCGCGCCTTGCCGCTCTCGAGGCAGAGCGCGATGCTCGTGTCCTGGTGGAGGAGTCGGTCGACGTCACGCTGCCCGCCCGGCGTGCAAGCCTGGGTGCGCGCCATCCCCTCACGACGCTCATGGAGCGCATGTCCGAGGTCTTCATCTCGATGGGATACGAGGTGGCTGAGGGGCCCGAGGCCGAGGCGGAGTGGTTCAACTTCGACGCGCTCAACGTCCCTCCCGACCATCCGGCGCGGACGATGCAGGACACGTTCTTCGTCGGCGGTGAGCGCAGTGGGGTCGTCATGCGCACTCAGACATCACCCATCCAGATGCGTGCGATGCTGACCCGCGATCTGCCGATCTATGTCGTGGCGCCCGGTCGCGTGTTCCGCACCGACGAGCTCGATGCCACGCACACCCCCGTGTTCCATCAGATCGAAGGGCTCGCGGTCGACGAGGGCATCACGATGGCCCACCTCAAGGGCACGCTCGAGCACCTGGCCGCATCGATGTTCGGTGAGGGCGTGCAGATCCGACTCCGCCCGTCGTACTTCCCCTTCACGGAGCCGAGTGCCGAACTCGATCTGCAGTGCTTCGTATGCCGAGGGGCCTCCGTGGGCAATCCGGAGGCGCCGTGCCGCACCTGTTCGAGTGAGGGCTGGATCGAGTGGGGCGGCTGCGGCATGGTCAACCCGCGCGTGCTGCGCGCCGCGGGCATCGACACGGACCGGTATTCCGGCTTCGCCTTCGGCATGGGGGTGGAGCGGACCCTGATGTTCCGCCACGGCGTCACCGATATGCGCGACATGGTCGAGGGCGACGTCCGCTTCAGCAGGGCCTTCGGAGTGGAGGTCTGATGCGCGTCCCCATGGAGTGGCTTCGCGAGATGGTCGATCTGCCGGAGGGCATCGATGGCCGCGCCGTAGCCGAGCGGCTCATCGCCGCGGGCCTCGAGGTCGAGTCCGTCGAGACAGCCGGCGGCGACGTCACCGGACCGCTCGTCATCGGCCGCGTGGCCGAGATCGAAGAGCTCACGGACTTCAAGAAGCCCATCCGCTGGTGCCAGGTCGATGTCGGTGCGGAGCACGGCGGCGTTCGCGGCATCGTCTGCGGCGCACGCAACTTCGTCGCGGGCGATCTCGTGGTCGTTGCACTTCCCGGCACCGTGCTCCCCGGTGGCTTCGAGATTGCCTCCCGGCAGACCTACGGGCACGTGTCCGACGGGATGATCTGCTCGCAGCGCGAGCTGGGCCTCGGCGACGACCACGACGGGATCATGGTGCTGCCCACCGGATCGGTGGGGGGCGACGCCACCGCCGCGCTCGGCCTGGGCGAGGAGACCCTCGACATCGCGGTGACTCCCGATCGCGGCTACGCGCTCTCGGTGCGCGGTATCGCGCGCGAGGTCGCGATCGCCTTCGGCCTTCCCTTCGATGACCCGGGGCAGCGGCTTGTCGATCTGCCCGCACCTGCCGCTGATGCTGCACCGTGGCCGTGCGGGGTCGACGACGCGACCATGTGCGAGCTCTTCACCCTGCGCCGCATCATCGGGTTCAACCCCCAGGCGCCGACCCCGGAATGGATGCGCCGGCGTCTCGTGGCCTGCGGCATGCGTCCGGTCTCGCTCGCGGTCGATGTCACCAACTACGTCATGCTCGAGCTCGGCCAGCCCCTGCACGCCTTCGACGGTGCCAAGTTGAGCGGCGCGGTGCGGGCTGGGCGGGCGGGCACGCCGGTGGTGACCCTGGAGACCCTGGATCACGTCGAGCGCACGCTCGATCCCGACGACGTCGTCATCCGCGACGACTCCGGAGCCATCGGGCTCGCGGGGACGATGGGTGGCCTACACACCGAGATCGATGACGACTCGACCGACCTTGTCCTCGAGGCCGCACGCTTCGTCGCCGAGCCCGTGGCCCGCACCGCCCGTCGCCATCGACTCTCCTCTGAGGCGTCGCGTCGCTTCGAGCGCGGCGTCGATCGGGTGCTCGCTCCTTACGCCTCGGCGCGAGCCGCGCAGCTCCTACTGGAGCACGGCGGCGGCACGTACGCCGGCATGACTGCCTGGGAGTCGCCGTACTCACCGCCCGTCATCGCGATGAACGCCGACCTGCCCGAGCGCACCGCCGGCATGCCGATTGACCGCGCGACCGTTGTGCGCCACCTCGAAGCTGTGGGCTGCGAGATCGAGGGTGAGTCCACGCTCGAGGTGACGCCACCGCCGTGGCGACCCGACCTCACCGATCCGGCCGATCTCGTGGAGGAGGTCGTGCGCCTCGTCGGCTACGACCGCATCCCCTCACGCCTGCCGCAGGCACCGGCCGGATACGGACTCACCCGCGAGCAGCGACTGCGTCGTCGCGCCGGTCTCGCACTCGCCGGTGCAGGAGTCGTCGACATCCTCACCTATCCCTTCGTGGGCGAGGCCGAGCTCGACGCGCTGCTCATCGACTCCGAGGATCCGCGTCGCCGCGCGCCGCGCCTGGCCAATCCCCTCTCGGAGGAGCAGCCGTTGCTGCGCACCTCGCTTCTGCCGGGCCTGCTCGCCGCCGCGCGACGCAATCTCTCGCGCGGCATTGATGACGTCTCCATCGGCGAGATCGGTCGCGTCTTCATCCTGCGCGACGGTCAGCATCCGGGTGGTAGCGACGAACCCCCGCGCCCTGGTGTCACCGGGCGTCCGTCAGATGCGGAGTTGGCCGCGATCGAAGGTCTTTTGCCAGAGCAACCCCACCACCTCGCGGTCGTCCTTGCTGGTGCGCGCGAAGCCAAGGGATGGTGGGGTGCCGGGCGCGAGGTCACCTGGGCCGATGCGGTCGACATCGCCTCGCGTGTCGCCAGCATCCTGGGCGTCGAGCTCGGCGTGCGTCAGGCAACCGATGCCCCCTTCCATCCCGGCCGCACCGCGGCACTTCTTGCCGGTGACACGGTCATCGGATTCGCGGGGGAGCTCCACCCGCGTGTGGTCTCGGCGTACTCCCTCCCCGCGCGCAGTTGCGCGCTCGAACTCGACCTCGACGCACTCATCTCGGCGGCGCATGACGTCGCTCCCGCACCTGACGTGCGGACGCAGCCGATCGCCAAGGAGGACATCGCCCTCGTCGTCGCGGAGTCGGTGGCGGTTGGCGACGTCGCCGACGCCGTGCGCGCGGGTGCGGGGGAGTTGTGCGAGGAAGTGCGCCTGTTCGATGTGTACGTCGGACCGCAGGTGCCCGAGGGTCACCGCTCGCTCGCCTTCGCGCTGAGGTTCCGGGCTCCCGACCGCACCCTCTCCGCCGACGAGATCGCGGCGGCCCGTGAGGCGGGGATCGCGGAGGCGGGTCGCCGTCACGGCGCGGTCCTGCGCGGCGCTTAGACACCCATTTCCGCTTGATTCGCTTGACGGCGGTCTGCCAAGGTGTGGGTCGACGTGAAGGATGAGGTGCCATGAGACGGACCCACACTTGCGCTGTGGCTGCATTGGCCGGCGCCCTCCTGGCGGCGCTCCTGGTGACGCCCGTGCAGGCCGCACACAGCGGCTCCGTGCCGGCAGCGACCGCGACACAGGGTCAGGGCGTCGAGCGCGATGAGCCTGCGACGCGCGGACTCCGAGGCGGCCCCCTCGATGCTCTGGACCTGCTCTTCAACGTGGTTGG
Source organism: Actinomycetota bacterium (assembly GCA_046046455.1). GTDB lineage: Bacteria > Actinomycetota > Actinomycetes > S36-B12 > S36-B12 > Mxb001. The sequence goes on from JBJOJS010000105.1 coordinate 24,630, forward strand.
TCTTTTCGGTGGCGGCAGCAACCTCGATCTGGTCCTCGCCATGCTGGAAGCTCTCTCGCAGCAGGTAGACGCCTTATCCAAAGAGGTGCGCGACGGCTTCAATCAACTGGAAATCGACATCGCGAACAGCCGCTATGCGAACGCCCAGGACGAACTCCGCTCGATCACCACCCAGGTCACGACCGGTATGCGCTACCTACGCGATATCAACAACCCGGCCAGCAGTGAAGCGCAACGTCAAGCCGCCCTGGCAAAGCTGACTCGGCATTGCACCGGCATCACCGTGGACACCCCGGAATTGCTGCAGATGTACTACGGCGACCCCGCCGATGCCATGTCGCAGGCCGGCTTGCTACCTGCGGCATGGGATGTGCTCATGGCTGGGGAGCGGTCCCTTCAGAAGGCGAAGGCTGGGGCTACCCCCGCATTCCTGTCCTACCGCACCATCCGCCAGATGCGACGGGTCGGCGACTTCTCCCAATTGCGCATCGCTCAATATGGTCTTGTCAAGGGTGCCTGCGACGCCTTGCTGTTTACTGACCCGACCGACCGCCAGACTGCCGCAACCGAGGTGCACGATCTCATCGTGGACGGCGACCGGGACACCCCAGGGCTGAAAGCCATCGATAAGTCAATGCCCGCTGCCCTGCCGAGGCGCACCGGGGTATTCCCTCGCAGCACTGTCGGCACAAGGGGCCTCGTGGTCGGCAACTTCAACCGAGACACCACGCCGGACCGCTCCGACGACGCTGCTATGAGACTGCAGAACGGGAACGTCATGGGGTCTCCTCTCGGCGACAACCCCGTAACTCCGGGCGCGGCATGGTCCGCATCGTGGGTGTTCCTCAAGTCCGCCTGGCTCGATGCCATCCAGACAGACGTCGCTGCTACCGGCACGAATCTGACCAACCTGTCGCTGGTGTACGGCGCGACCGCGGACGGGGTAGAGGGAAATCTGCGGCTGCTGCCCACTCTCGACCCTTCACCCGGTGCTCCCGCATTCAACCCCGGCTGGTGGATCAAGGTCGGCCCCCAGAGCGGCTTCGGCGACAACAAGGATTGGGGACTGCTCAAGAAGGAAGACGGCTTGGCTCCAGCTGGGCCGCCCATGCCGGCAGAACGTACGTTCATCGCCGCTGTTGGCGGTGTGAAGGCAAGCAACATCTTCGGAGTCCCTGTCGTCGGATGCGCCTACCGGTTCGAACGCCCCAAGGTCGGCGGCTTCAACTGCCCCTCCAGGAGATAGCCGCGAGGCCGCCCACCTTCGGGGGTGGTCGCGGCGCGTGGTCTTAGGCATCATGCGCGGGGCGGCGCGGTGCGGGAGTATGCGAGTATGCGTATAATTCGCGGGTGACCTTCACCGCCTCCGTCGCCGGAGCCTCGGGCTATGCCGGGGGAGAACTCCTTCGCCTGCTCCTGGCCCATCCGGGGATCGAGGTGGGAGCGATCGCGGCGGGATCCAAGGCGGGTCGTCGACTCGGCGATGTGCACCCGCAACTGCCCGCGCTGGCCGACCGTCCCCTCGTGGCCACCGATCCCGATGCCCTGCGCGACGCCGACATCGTCTTCCTTGCGCTGCCGCACGGCGAGTCGGCGGCACTTGCGCGCGCGCTGCCCACCGACCTGCGCATCGTCGACCTCGGCGCAGACTTCCGGCTCGAGGACGAGTCGGCATGGCGTGCGTTCTACAACGACTCCTATGCCGGGCACTGGGTCTACGGAATGCCCGAGCTCCCGGGCGCACGCACGCAGATCTCCGAAGCCACGCGCGTCGCCAATCCTGGCTGCTATCCGACGGCGGTGTCGCTGGCGATGGCACCGCTTCTCGCTGAGGGCCTCGTCGACACCGTCATCACCGTGGTGGCCGCATCCGGCACGTCCGGTGCGGGACGCACTCCGAGCGAGGCCCTGCTCGCCTCGCAGGTCATGGGATCGATGTCGCCGTACAAGGTCGGGGGAGTGCACCAGCACACACCGGAGATCGAGCAGGCGCTCGCTCGTGCAGCCGGCGTCGTCGTACGCGTGTCCTTCACCCCGCTCCTCGCGCCCATGCCGCGTGGGATCCTCGCGACATCCACGGCCGATCTCGCGGAGGGCGTCACGAGCGAGGATCTTCACGAGTGCCTGCATGCGGCGTATTCGGGCGAACGCTTCGTCCACGTGCTACCTCCGGGGCAGTGGCCCCAGACCGGTACGACCCTCGGGGGCAACGCCGTGCATGTGCAGGCCGCTGCTGACGGGCACGCGGGGCGCGCCGTCGTGGTGTCCGCTCTCGACAATCTCGTCAAGGGTGCTGCGGGCCAAGCCCTGCAGAATGCCAACCTCATGCTCGGTCTCGATGAGGCCGCCGGGCTCAGCGACTCGGGAGTGGCACCGTGAGCGTCACATCTCCTCAGGGCTTCCGCGCATCCGGTGTCACCGCCGGTCTCAAGGCCAGCGGTCGTCCCGATCTCGCGCTCGTCGTCAACGACGGACCGCTGCAGTCGGCCGCCGCGGTTTTCACATCGAATCGCTTCCCCGCAGCGCCCGTCGTGTGGACCCGCCAGGCGGTCTCCGACGGTGAGATCCACGCGGTGGTCCTCAACTCCGGGGGTGCCAACGCCTGCACCGGTCCCGAGGGATTCGCCGACACGCACCGCACGGCGGAGCATGTGGCCGAGGTGCTCAGTGCGGCGGGGCCGGAGACCGGCGCGGGTGAGATCGGGGTCTGCTCGACCGGCCTGATCGGTGAGCGCCTGCCCATGGACCTCCTGCTCGCGGGAGTCGATGCCGCTGCCGCCGCATTGAGCAGCGATGGCGGCATGGACGCGGCGGTGGCCATCATGACCACCGACACGGTGCCCAAGGTCGCGACCGTGCGCGGCAAGGGCTTCACGGTCGGGGGCATGGCGAAGGGGGCGGGCATGCTCGCTCCCGGCCTGGCCACGATGCTCGTCGTGATCACGACCGATGCCGTCGCACACCCCGACACGCTGGCGCAGGCGCTGGCGTCCGCGACCCGCGTGACCTTCGATCGCATCGACTCCGACGGCTGCATGTCGACCAATGACACGGTGATCGCCCTCGCGAGCGGCGCTGCGATGGTGCAGCCCACCGTCGACCAACTCACCGAGGCCATGACGGCGGTATGCGCGGAGCTCGCGTTGCAGCTCATCGGCGATGCCGAGGGGGCGAGCAAGGACATCGCCATCACGGTGTCCCGTGCAGCGTCGGAGGATGACGCCGTCGAGGTGGCCCGGGCCATCGCCCGCAGCAACCTGCTCAAGTGCGCCATCCACGGCGAGGATCCCAACTGGGGTCGCGTGCTCTCGGCCATCGGCACGACCTCCGCCGCCTTCGCCTCCGACGAGGTCGATGTCGCGATCAACGGGGTCTGGATCTGCCGCGGAGGCGCCGCCGGTGAGCCGCGGGATCTCGTCGACATGTCCGGTCGCACGGTGCGCATCGCCGTCGACCTCGCCGCGGGTGAGGCGGAGGCGACCGTGTGGACCAACGACCTCACGGCCGACTACGTCCACGAGAACTCGGCGTACTCGACATGAGCGCGCAGGAGAAGGCCGCCATTCTCGCCGAGGCGCTCCCGTGGCTGGAGCGGTTCCGCGGGGCGACCGTCGTCGTGAAGTACGGCGGCAATGCCATGACCGACGATGCGCTCAAGCGCGCCTTCGCCGAGGACGTGGTCTTCCTGCGCCTGGCGGGATTGCGACCCGTCGTCGTGCACGGGGGAGGACCCCAGATCTCGGCGATGCTCGACCGCGTGGGCGTGACCAGCGAGTTCCGCGGAGGGCTGCGCGTGACGACGCCGGAGGCCATGGACATCGTGCGCATGGTCCTCACGGGGCAGGTGCAGCGCGAGATCGTCACGCTCATCAACGCGCACGGTCCCTACGCCGTGGGCCTCTCCGGCGAGGACGCGCAGCTCTTCCGCGCGGAACGCCGCGGACTCGTGGTCGACGGAGAGGATGTCGACCTCGGGCTCGTCGGGGATGTGGTGGAGGTGCGACCCGACTTCGTCATCGATCTCCTCGACGAAGGCCGTATCCCCGTGGTGTCCACGGTGGCGCCGGACACGGAGGGGGTGCCGCACAACGTCAACGCCGATTCGGCTGCCGCGGCGCTCGCCGTTGCCCTCGGTGCGGAGAAGCTTGTGGTGCTCACCGATGTTGCCGGGCTGTACGCCGACTGGCCGGCCAGCACCGAGGTGATTGCCGAGATCGGTGCAGACGCACTACGCGCCATGCTGCCGACTCTCGAGTCAGGCATGATTCCCAAGATGGAGGCCTGCCTGCGGGCGGTCGAGGGGGGCGTGCCCCGCGCGCACGTGATCGACGGCCGTGTGCCCCACGGCCTGCTGGTGGAAGTGTTCACCGACTCCGGTGTGGGCACGATGGTGCTGCCGGATGTGACGTCATGACGGCGACGGAGTCGCCCACGTCGACGCAGCAGTGGCAGGACCGCTGGCGCGGTGCGCTCATGGACAACTACGGCACGCCCGCGATGACGCTTGTCCGTGGCGTCGGCGCTCGGGTGTGGGATGCCGAGGGTCGGGACTACGTCGACCTGCTCGCCGGCATCGCCGTCAATGCCCTGGGGCACGCGCACCCGAGCATCGTCGCCGCCGTGGCGGATCAACTGGCCACGATCGGTCACACGAGCAACCTCGCCCTGACCCCGCCCGCGGTCGAACTGGCCGAGCGACTCCTTGCACTGCTGGATCCCACGGGGGAGCGCGATGGGCGCGTGTTCTTCTGCAACTCCGGCGCCGAGGCCAACGAGGCCGCCTTCAAGGTCACACGCCGCACCGGGCGCACCCGCGTCGTGGTTGCCGAGCGCTCCTTCCACGGTCGCACCATGGGATCGCTGGCACTCACCGCGCAACCCGCCAAGCAGGACCCTTTCCGGCCACTGCCCGGGGACGTCGTCGTCGTGCCCTACGGCGACGCCGAAGCACTGCGTGCTGCCATCGATGACGCCACAGCAGCGGTCTTGCTCGAGCCGATCCAGGGAGAAGGCGGCGTCATTCCTGCGCCGCCCGGCTACCTGGCCGCCGCGCGCGAGGCCTGCGATGCCCGCGGCGCCCTGCTCGTCCTCGACGAGGTGCAGACGGGCATCGGCCGCACCGGGGAGTGGTTCGCCCATCAGTCCGAGCAGATCCATCCCGACGTCGTCACCCTCGCCAAGGGCTTGGGCGGCGGCCTGCCCATCGGCGCGATGGTCGCGTTCGGCGATGCGGCGAGACTGCTCGGACCCGGGAGCCACGGCTCGACGTTCGGTGGCAATCCGGTGAGCTGCGCGGCTGCCCTCGCCGTGCTCGACGTCATCGAGCGCGACGATCTCCTTGCCCGCGTCGCCCACGTCTCGGACCGCCTCCGCGCGATCGTGACGACCACATCCCTGGTCGATCATGTGCGTGGTCGCGGCCTGCTCCTGGGTGCAGTGCTGCGCGAGCCCGTTGCCGGCGAGGTCGAGGCCGCCGCGCGCGCACACGGGCTCATCGTCAACGCCGTGGCGCCAGATGTGATTCGCATGGCGCCGCCGCTCGTCATCAGCGATGCCGATCTGGATCTCGTGGCCGAGCGCTGGCCGAGTGCGATCGCAGGGCTCACATGACCGCGCCACGCACGCAGGCCGCTCGTCGCACGCTGATCGCCGACGTGATCACCCGGCAGCGCATCCACTCGCAGGAGGAGTTGCGCACCGCGCTGGTGTCCGAGGGGTTCGCGGTGACGCAGGCGACCCTCTCGCGCGACCTCATCGACCTGGGAGCCGTGAAGGTGCCCAATGGCGATGGGCGCAGCGTCTACGCCCTACCTGCCGACCGGCCGGCTGAGCTGGCGACGGACGCCAGTCGCCTTGCGCGCGCCGTGCACGAGCTGGCCGTCTCGGTCGAGTATTCGCTCAATATCGTTGTCGTCCGCACGCCCCCCGGGGGAGCCCAGTACCTCGCCTCGGCATTCGATAGCGCGCACTGGGGGTCGATCCTGGGCACAGTGGCGGGGGATGACACCGTGCTCATCGTGACTCGGGGTGCGGACGCAGGTGCGGAGGTGGCCGGTGCGATCGTCGCCACGGCCGAGGGTCGCGCGGGAGGATCACCGAGATGAGCAGCGAGACGAGCGAGCCGACGCGCCTGTGGGGTGGCAGGTTCGCCTCAGGCCCCTCCGATGCGATGGCAGCGCTCAGTGCCTCCGTGCACTTCGACTGGCGGCTTGCGCCGTACGACATCCGTCAGACTGCAGCTCACGCGCGGGTGCTGCACGGTGCCGGTCTGCTCACGGATGCCGAGCTCGCGAACGTGCTCACCGCACTCGACACCCTCGCAGGAGATGTAGCAGCGGGCACATTCCAGCCCGGACCCGACGATGAGGACGTGCACACCGCTATCGAGCGGGGCCTGCTCGAGCGACTCGGCCCGCTCGGCGGCAAGTTGCGCGCGGGGCGCAGTCGCAATGATCAGGTGGCGACCGACTTCCGCCTCTATTTGCGAGACCAGGCCCGTGCGATCGCGACGGAGATCGTGGCGCTCCAGGCGGCGCTACTCGATCAGGCCGAGGCGCACGTCGACACCATCGCTCCCGGCTTCACGCACCTGCAGCATGCGCAGCCGGTGTCCTTCGGGCACGAGATCGCCAAGCACGTGCACGCGCTCGCGCGCGATATCGACCGACTGCGCGACTGGGACGAGCGGGCTGCCCTGTCGCCCCTCGGTGCGGGAGCACTCGCCGGCTCCTCGCTCGGGCTCGACCCCGAGGCGGTCGCCCTCGAGCTCGGATTCCGCGGCGCCCTTGCTAACTCCATCGACGCCGTAAGCGATCGCGACTGGGTCGCCGAGTTCCTCTTCGTCGCCGCGATGATCGGCGTGCATCTGTCGCGGATCGGCGAGGAGGTTGTTCTGTGGACCTCTCGCGAGTTCGGCTGGGCAATGCTCGACGATGCCTGGTCGACCGGCTCCTCGATCATGCCGCAGAAGAAGAACCCCGATGTCGCCGAGCTCGTGCGCGGCAAGTCCGGCAGGCTCATCGGCGACCTCACGGGCCTGCTGGCGACCCTCAAGGGACTTCCCTTCGCCTACAACCGCGACCTGCAGGAGGACAAGGAGCCCGTCTTCGATGCGGTCGACCAGCTCCTGCTGGTCCTGCCCGCGGTCACCGGGATGATCGCGACGCTGCGGTTCGACACCGTGCGCATATCGCTGTCCGCTCCGCAGGGGTTCGCCCTCGCCACGGACATCGCCGAGTGGCTGGTGCGCCGCGGGGTCCCCTTCCGCGATGCACACGAGGTCGCCGGCGCCTGCGTGCGAGAGGCCGAGTCCCGGGGGATCGAGCTGTGGGATCTCGACGACGCGGACTTCGTCGCGATCTCTGCCGAGCTCACCCCCGCGGTGCGTGACGTGCTCTCGCTCGAGGGATCGGTGTCCTCGCGTGCGTCGTACGGCGGTACAGCGCCCGCGCGCGTCCGCGAGCAACTTGCTCAGGTGCGCACGCTGGTCACCACCGATGCCGACTGGGCGCGTGGCCGTCCCTGACGCACTCCGCGCAGGGGGTCGGGCGTGGGGGATCGCGGCGGTTCTTGCTGCCCTCCTCATCGGGGTGGTGTCCGTGCTCCCTCCCCGCGGCACTCCCGGCATGGAGATCGCGGACCTCGGAGAGTTCCGCGCGACGATCGGTCACGCGCTGGCCTATGCGGGGCTCGGAGCGGTTGCGGTCTTCGCTCAGCGGCGGCCCCGACTCGGACTCACGCTCGCGATGGTCATCGGCTACGGCGTCGCGCTCGAGGGGCTCCAGGGCGGGATCGGGCTGAGGTCCTTCCAGTGGACGGACATCGCGGCCAATTCCCTCGGCGCCCTGACCGGGGTCGCCGTTGCGGCTCGCGTGGGGCGTTCACTGCCCTGAATCTGCCGCCTGGTGACGTCATCCGGGCGGAGAACCGCGCCCGCTGTCAGACCCCCGCGGGAGGGTGACATCGCCTGGTGGGTCGGCCTCTCCGCCGCTACCGGGCAGGACCGGCGATTCGGTGCAGCCGCACCGGTCGGTCCGGGTCGCCCGCCCCCGGCACGCCGGGGGGAGTGAGCGTGGGCGGGCGACCCCTCCTTGTCCTCATCGCCTCACCACCGTGCTCCCGATCCCCGTGCTCCAGACTGACGTCATGCCGCCTCGCTGGATGCTCGGATCGGTCGACACCATCGCGCCGAGACTCCTCGGCGCGACCCTCGTCTGGGACGTCGACGGCGAGCGCGTGACGATCCGCGTCACCGAGGTCGAGGCGTATGCCGGTGAGGGCGAGGATCCCGGCAGCCACGCCTTCCGAGGGCCCACGCCCCGCAACGCCACCATGTTCGGGCCCCCCGGCCACCTCTACGTCTACTTCACGTACGGCATGCACTGGTGCGCCAACGTCGTCACCGGTGCCGAGGGCAGGGCTTCCGCGATCCTGCTGCGGGCAGGCGAAGTAACCGAGGGCGTCGACCTCGCGCGTGAACGCCGGCCCTCCGCTCGCACTGACAGGGATCTTGCGCGTGGTCCCGCGCGCCTCACGACGGCGCTGGGCCTCACCGGGGAGCACGACGGTCTGGACCTCCTCGACCCCCGCTCACCGGTGAGGCTCGAGGTAGCCCGCCGACCCCTGCCGGTGCACGCGGTCACGCCTCGCACCGGAGTGGCCGGTGCAGGAGCCCCGACACCCTGGCGCTTCGTCACCGACCACCCAAGCGTCAGCCCGTATCGTGCTGCCACTCCCCGCAAGCGAAAGGACATCCGATGAAGGCCACCTCCCTCGCAGTTGCCTGCAGCGTCGTCTTCCTGGCCGCGTGCGGCGGCGGTGGTGGTGGCGAAGCTTCCGATGCCTCGGCGACGCCGACCCGCTGCTACGAGCTCATCGAAGGGTCCAGTCGGGCGGTGGCCAAGATCGAGGCGAACCCCACGTCGAATGATCCCGAGGGCGGGCAGATCACCATCTATTCGTATGTCGATGGCGTGGAGGAGTTCGCGCCGGAGACGACGCCGGGCCGGCTTGAGAGCGATGCCTTCGTCTACGGCGATGGCACGCGACTCATCCTCACGGCCGACACGCTGACGTGGCCCCAAGACAGCCTGCTGGAGGGCGCGGTCTTCACCTCTTCTGCGTGCCCGTAGCCCACCGGTCGCGGGACGTCGAGCATGCGAGAGGATTACGTCCTGTGAACGCCCTCATCGACGACTTTGCCTGGCGTGGCCTCATCGCGCAGAGCACCGACCTCGATGCCTTGAGCGAGGCGCTCGATTCGGGGCCCCTGACCTACTACATCGGGTTCGATCCGACGGCACCGAGTCTGCATCTGGGCAACCTCCTGCAGATCCAGACGATGAGGCGCTTCCAGGCTCACGGTCATCGACCCCTCGCTCTGGTGGGGGGAGCCACGGGGCTCATCGGTGATCCGAAGATGACGGGGGAGCGCACCCTCAACCCGGTCGAGACGGTCGAGGAGTGGGGCTCCCGGCTGCGTCATGAGCTCGAGCGATTCTTCGACTTCACGGGTCCGGCTGCGGCCCGGATGGTCAACAACTACGACTGGACCAAGGACATCGATGTCATCGCCTTCCTGCGTGACATCGGCAAGCACTTCAGCGTCAACCGGATGCTCGATCGCGAGGCGGTCGCGGCTCGGCTTGCCGGTGACGGCATCTCGTTCACCGAGTTCAGCTACCAGCTGCTGCAATCCTTCGATTACCTCGAGCTCTTCCGGCGCCACGACTGCCGGCTGCAGATGGGCGGCTCCGACCAGTGGGGCAACATCACTGCGGGCGTCGACCTCATCCGTCGTGTTGAGGGAGCGCACGTGCATGCGCTTACGACTCCGTTGGTGACGAAGTCGGACGGCACGAAGTTCGGCAAGACCGAGACCGGCACGGTATGGCTCGACCCTGCGATGACGAGCCCGTACGCCTTCTACCAGTTCTGGTTGAACGCCGACGACCGCGATGTCCCGACGTACCTGCGGCTCTACAGCATGCGGGACCACGCCGAGATCGAGGCGCTCGACGCGGCCACATCTGACGCGCCCGCGCAGCGCGCTGCGCAGCGTGCCCTCGCTCAAGAACTCACGACGCTCGTCCACGGCGAGGACGCGACGCGGGCGGTCGAGGGGGCCGCGGGGGCGCTCTTCGGTCAGGGTGACCTGGGGGAGGTGCCGGCCGAAGTGCTGGACTCGGCGCTGCGCGAGGTGCCGCACGCGCTCCTGCACGCGGCAGACATCCACGGAGAGTCGCTGCCCGACATCGTCGAGCTGCTCATTCGGTCCGGCCTTGCCCCGAGCCGTGCTCAGGCGCGCCGCACCGTAGGTGAGGGTGGGGCGTATGTGAACAATGTGAGAGTTGAGGACGAGGCGCACTGTCCTGCAGTCAGCGAGCTGCTCCACGGCCGCTTCCTCGTGCTGCGCCGGGGCCGCAAGACCCTCGCCGGGGTGATCCTCGAGGGGTGAGCCAGATCACCCTCAATCGGCTGTCCTGGATTTGACCTGCCCCATGGATCGGCGTATAGTCGTACTTCCTCGCACGGAAGACCCGGACGTCGAAAGCCCCTAGGGCAACGATCAGGCCGGTTCGGCGAGGCGCAACGACTCCCACGTCGACTCGATTCGGTCGGGTGCGCCTTCGGGCGGATTTGACCGGATCGCTGCCGTGCGGGTAGCGTTGCGAGTCGCCCCGGGGACGGCCTGCACCGCAGGCGCGCCCGATGCGCGACCGCTCCTTGAGAACTCAACAGCGTGCCACATATCGATGCCAAATAACCCCGTTCACGGGGCGTCTTCGACGATCCGTGACGGTTCCTTTGGTTGACAGAAGCATTCAGCATCTGTCCGCCATGATCACTCACGTTTGGGTGATAGCGCCGCAAGGCGCAATCAACATTCCTTAACGGAGAGTTTGATCCTGGCTCAGGACGAACGCTGGCGGCGTGCTTAACACATGCAAGTCGAACGGTGAAAGCGGAGCTTGCTCCGCTGGATCAGTGGCGAACGGGTGAGTAACACGTGGGCAACCTGCCCTTCACTTCGGGATAACTCCGGGAAACCGGGGCTAATACCGAATACGACCTCTGCGGGCATCCGCGGAGGTGGAAAGTTTTTCGGTGAAGGATGGGCCCGCGGCCTATCAGCTTGTTGGTGAGGTAGTGGCTCACCAAGGCGACGACGGGTAGCCGGCCTGAGAGGGCGACCGGCCACACTGGGACTGAGACACGGCCCAGACTCCTACGGGAGGCAGCAGTGGGGAATATTGCGCAATGGGCGAAAGCCTGACGCAGCAACGCCGCGTGAGGGATGACGGCCTTCGGGTTGTAAACCTCTTTCAGCAGGGAAGAAGCGAAAGTGACGGTACCTGCAGAAGAAGCACCGGCTAACTACGTGCCAGCAGCCGCGGTAATACGTAGGGTGCAAGCGTTGTCCGGATTTATTGGGCGTAAAGAGCTCGTAGGCGGTTAGTCACGTCGGATGTGAAAACCAGGAGCTTAACTCCTGGCCTGCATTCGATACGGGCTGACTAGAGTGTTGTAGGGGAGACTGGAACTCCTGGTGTAGCGGTGAAATGCGCAGATATCAGGAAGAACACCGGTGGCGAAGGCGGGTCTCTGGGCAACTACTGACGCTGAGGAGCGAAAGCGTGGGGAGCAAACAGGATTAGATACCCTGGTAGTCCACGCCGTAAACGGTGGGCGCTAGGTGTGGGGAACATTCCACGTTCTCCGTGCCGCAGCTAACGCATTAAGCGCCCCGCCTGGGGAGTACGATCGCAAGATTAAAACTCAAAGGAATTGACGGGGCCCCGCACAAGCAGCGGAGCATGCGGCTTAATTCGATGCAACGCGAAGAACCTTACCTGGGTTTGACATATGGGGAAAACTGGCAGAGATGTCAGGTCCGCAAGGGCCCCATACAGGTGGTGCATGGCTGTCGTCAGCTCGTGTCGTGAGATGTTGGGTTAAGTCCCGCAACGAGCGCAACCCTTGTCCTATGTTGCCAGCGGGTAATGCCGGGGACTCGTAGGAGACTGCCGGGGTCAACTCGGAGGAAGGTGGGGATGACGTCAAGTCATCATGCCCCTTATGCCCAGGGCTGCAAACACGCTACAATGGCCGGTACAGAGGGCTGCAATCCCGCGAGGGTGAGCGAATCCCACAAAGCCGGTCTCAGTTCGGATTGGAGTCTGCAACTCGACTCCATGAAGCCAGAATCGCTAGTAATCCTGAATCAGAATGTCAGGGTGAATACGTTCCCGGGTGTTGTACACACCGCCCGTCACGCCACGAGAGTTTGTAATACCCGAAGTTGGTAGCCTAACCTAGTAATAGGAGGGGGCCATCGAAGGTAGGACAAGCGATTGGGGTGAAGTCGTAACAAGGTATCCCTACCGGAAGGTGGGGATGGATCACCTCCTTTCTATGGAGAAAGATTAAAAATTACGTATCTAACTATATAATTAAATGACAATTTTGCTTAGTTTTGAGAGATTATTCT
>JBJOJS010000123.1:0-3504 GCA_046046455.1 Actinomycetota bacterium
AAGCGGAATATCCGCCGTCGTACTCCTCGACACCGCCGTCCACAACCTCCCAGGTGCGATCGCAGAGGGCATCGAGAAACCACCGGTCGTGCGTCACGATCACGACCGACAGGCGCGGGCGAGAGGCGAGATGGTCCGCCAGCCACGCCACGACCTCGACATCGAGGTGGTTGGTCGGCTCGTCGAGCAGGAGCAGGTCGAGGTCGGCGATGAGCGCCCTCGCGAGCTGCACGCGGCGCCGCTCGCCGCCGGACATCGTGCCGAGCTGTCGCGCAAGGAGCGACTCGTCGAAACCCCCGAGCAGGCCTTCGAAGATCTCACGGATGGCCGGATCGCTCGCCCACTGGTGCATGTCCTGCCCCGGGACGACGTACTCGGCGACGGTCAAGCCCGGCTCGAAGGCCTCCGACTGCGAGACCGTGCCGACGTGCACGCCCGAGTTGACCGTCACCCGGCCCCCATCCGGTGTCTCCAGGCCACCCATGAGATTGAGCAGGGTGCTCTTGCCCGCGCCATTGCGCCCGACGACCGCGATGCGCTCACCCTCGCCCACCCCGAGGGACACGTCACTCAGGAGGGGTCGCTCCCCATAGGCCTTCGACACGCGATCGAAGTTGACGAGATTGCGTCCTGCCACCGCTGCTCCCTACTCGCTCGACTACGCAGTCTGCAGCATCCGTCTCATGCGCTGGACGCGCACACCGCCCGCGAGCCATGCGACTGAAGAGATCCCTGTCACGACGAACCCGTGTCGCTCGTAAAGCCGACGAGCGCCGGAGTTCTTGGCATCCACGTCGAGGGCGATGCTGGTCATGCCCGCGTCGCGAGACCGCGCGACCGCGTCTTCAAGCAGTGCGGTGCCTACTCCCCTGCCTCGGGCCTCGGGCTTCACCGATACGGCCGTGACGTACCACTCGCCCTGGTCGTGATGGTTCATGAAGGAGAGGAAGGGTTCGAATGCCACCCCTACGGCTGCGAGGCGCAGCCGGGTGAGACCCCAGGGGAGGTCGAGCGAGTCGTCCGGCTCGGGGGTGTCCGCACGCCCCCCGAGAAGGACCCCGAGCAACTCACCGTTCCCTTCGGCGATGCGGGCTCGGTTGGCGGACCATGCATGTCCGGGTTGATCGACCACCGAGGTCAGGATCTGCTCCCATCGGGAGCCGAGCATGATGGAGAACATCCTGTCGGTGGCCGTCTCCAAGTCCCATGCCACCGCACGCGCATCCGCAGTGCCCGGAACGCCGTCGCGCAGGTTCACGTGGATCAGATGTCGATGCTGAGGAGGGCGTCGTCACCGTCCATGGAGATGGACATGTGGACACCGTCTTCGATGCGCTGGTAGTCGGCCTCACTCACCGTGACGATGGGCATCGCCGTGTCGTAAAGCTCGGCGGCGACCAGAGCGCCGGTCGCGATGATGCCGTCGGGCTCGGTGAGCACGATCCCCGCCGGCGCGATGCCCAGGCGCAGCAACTCGGCGAGCACATAGGTGCCCGAGCTCGAGCCCCTTCCGGAGCGCATGACGAGGACGCGACCGGTCACGATCGCTCCATGCTGCGGGTGGTGAACGTCGATGATGTCGCCCTCGGGTCCGATGCCGCCCCAGAAGGACACCGGCTCATCGAGCTTGAGCACCGCGCCCGATGCCTCACCCGAGGTCACACGCCAGCCCGTGATCGCGTTCATGTGAAGAGCTCCCGATCCCAGGTGACTCGGCCCGTCGTCGCCGACTCGACGCACTCCTGGAGCGTCGCGAGCACGACGTCCACGCCCATGTTGCCCGGCGCGTAGTGCGCCCACTTGCCAGAATTGGTCATCACGGTGCGCGTGCCCGGGCGCAGGATGGAGGTGACGTAGGTGCACGTGTCGAGTACGAAGGTGACGCCCCACTCCTCGAGCGGCTGCACGAGCCCGCGGCGTTCGGCCTCGGCGAAGACGGACCGACCCGTAGAGATATAGAAGGCCACGCCGGCAGCCAGGGGCGGACCGCCGGCAATGGCGGCGTGCGCCTCGGCGATCTCATCGACGGACGCGTGCGGGGTGCCGAGGCTCACCGCATCGAGCTTCTCCTCGCGCGCGGTCGACAGCTCCTGCCGTGCGGCGTTCAAGCGCTGCGCCGTGATGTGATGCACGGGGGCATCGATATTGGCACCAAGAGCCGCCTCCAGCGTCGGTGCCTCCGGCGTGCGGCCGACGACGTGGAAGAGCGCCACTCCGCCTGACGACGCCGCTGCCGCACCAACTGCCTTGAGTGCATCCTCGGAGACATCGGAGGGCAGGCCGACGAAGACGGGGTTCGTCGTCCCCGCGATCGCCCCCGCGAGATAGCCGAGCACCGGATAGGTAACGTCGAGGGCGAGCGTCTCGGCCGACAGGCTCGTGCAGTCGAGGACCACATCACCCTCGCGCTCAGCGTCCAGGTGCAGGCCACCGCGGGGAGCCTTGCCCGTGATGGCCGCAGCGATGTCGACGAAGTCGCCGTAGCGATCGGTGCGCGCACCAAGCACGGAGTTGGCGAAGACGATGGCATTGGACTCCGCCCAGGCGATGTGGCGCCCGACCTCCGGGCGGGAGTCCATCTGGTACGGGGCACAGGTCCAGGTCTGCCGGCAGCCGAGGTCGACGTAGGCCTGCATGAGGTCGCGGCCACCCTGGGCGACCCAGCGCTCGCGCTCGGTGTTCTGCAGGATCAGGTGCGGGTGGATGAGGTCGACCGAGCCGACGTTCACCGTGGTCGGCACACGGACCTGGCCGCCCAGGGCCACGAGCTTCTGGGCGAAGTCGAGTCCCGCCTGGCCGTAGAAGATGCACCCGTCGATGTGGACCGAGTCGATGTCGACCAACTCCGTGGCACCGCGGATGCGCCCCAGCTCGGTGATGATCCGCATGGAGAGCGCGACCGCAGGACCCTGCTCCCCATCCAGCATGGCCTGCTCGTCTTCGGTCAGATGGAGAGGCACGCCTCCACCCTAGTCATCGGGTCCGCCCGCGGCAGCGGATGAGTAGGGTCGACTCCATGTCGGGTCACGAGCGCGGATCCCTGTGGCTGCTGCGGCATGGCGACACGGAGTGGGCGTCTGCGGGCAAGCACACGGGTTGGACCGATATCCCCCTCAGCCCGACCGGGGAGTCCGCCGCGCGGGCACGGGCGAAGGATCTCGCAGGTCATGACTTCGCGCTGACACTCAGTTCCCCCCTCTCGCGCGCACGGCGTACCGCAGAGCTTGCCGGGGTCCAGGTCGACGCCATCGATCCCGATCTCATCGAGTGGGACTACGGCGCCTGGGAAGGACTGACGACCGCCGAGATCCGCGAGCAGCTCGGCGACCCGGAGTGGACCGTGTGGGACGACCTCGTGCGACCCGGTGACACTCCTGGCGAGACGACCGAGCAGGTCGGTGTGCGCACACAGCGCGTCATCGACCGCTGCATGCCCGAGATCGTCGCCGGCCGCGATTGCCTGCTCGTCGCCCACGGCCACCTATTGCGCATGCTCACCGCGAC
>JBJOJS010000124.1:0-20741 GCA_046046455.1 Actinomycetota bacterium
GGTGAGCCTGCCCTTCACTGTCGATGGCACCTGGCAGGCGCTCACGCTGGAACTCAAGGCGACGAAGCAGGCGACGAGCCTCACGCCGTCCTTCACCGTCACCGCTCCCGGCGGGATCGACGTTGACAGCCTCTCCGTGCTTCCCGACATCATCATCCAGGCCTCGCCCTGGAAGCCGCAGAGCGGTGTGAGCGCCACCGTCTACGACGATCCGAGTCGCGCGCACGACAGCAGCTACGGCCTGATGCGGATGACCGTCTCGCAGGCCGGCACGGGGATCTCGCACCAGGTGGACGGCACCATCGACGCCGGCGCCCAGGTGAGCGTCAACGCGTGGGTGCGCTCCGGGAGCAGCGCCGCCGTCAGCGGACGCGTGCGCTTCAGCGGAGGCGGACAATCGTGGGAGCAGCCCTTCACCTCGGGTGCCGACTGGCAGGTCGTGAGCATGCCCGCGTCCGTGGGCACGGGCGGCTCGGGCTTCACGGTCGAGGTGATCTCCGACACTCCCGGCGTCCTGCTCGAGGTGGACGACGTGACGGTGCAGGCGAACCCCTGGAGGACCTCGAGCACGGGTTCAGGGACGGCGACGCAGACCCTCGTCTACGACGGGGCCGATGCGGAGGAGGGCACGACCTTCCTCAGGCTCGTGAATTCGGGGTCGACCACGGGCGAGACCTATCTCGATCACCCGGCCAGCGACGACGTCGGCGGGGTCTATGCGGCGGGGACGACGTGGGTGGTGACCGCACATGTGCGGGCGGGCCGCGGCAAGTCCGCTGAGGTAGGCGTGGCACTCGGCGATCCCGACGGCGATCGCGAGCAGGTGATCCGCACCGTGACCAAGGACTGGACCACGATCACGGCGACGTACACGACACCGAAGTCACTGGCTGAGCTTCGTACGGCGATCCAGTCGCGTTCACCCGGTGTCCCGATCGACATCGACTCGGTGACGATCGCGCAGGATGGGTCGACCACTCCTGATGGCATCACCGTGCCGCTCGACCACCCGGAGTCCGGCTACGTCTATCTCTGGGATGACGCCTTCGGCATCCCCGGCGCGCACCTGTGGTCGATGACCGCGCAGGTGAGCTTCGTCAACGGGATGCCGGGCCTGGGAGTGGGCGCGACCGTCTACCAGAACCCGAAGAAGGCCCCGAGCATCATGTCGGGGAAGGACTGGATCAAGGGCGACTTCGCGGTCAATGTGAGCAAGGCCGAGCCGTGCTTCCAGTTCGACTTCGACGCGAATGGGCTGGACTCGGGCATCTCGGTGCGGGATGACGTCTTCACCGCGAAGCAATTCCAACTGACGTTCGCGCCACGCGGCTGCGAGGTCGGCCCCTACATCCTGCCCAAGGGTGCCTACATCTCCTTCGATGGTGTGCTGGGCGACAGCGAGCTGCACTTCGATCTCGCGGTGAGCGAGGGCGAGGACGGTCCGGAGTTCCATCAGGAGATCGGCATCACCGATCTCAACCTGGGCGGGATCGACTACCGCAACGTCCTCCTGCGGATCGACATCGCCACGTCGGCCAAGGTGAAGCTCGACGCCGACATGGTGCTGCCGCAGGGCAACTTCACGGGCACGCTCGACATCACCGCGGGCCCGAAGAATGGCCTGACGCTCGACGGCGACATGGACGTCACGAACTGGAAGTGGGAGGGCCCGGACTTCAGCGTCCAGAAGTTCCACTTCGACGTGTCGATGGACGTGGGCGCAGACAACTGCGGCCTGCTCGATACGAACACCGACGGCACGATGACGATGGGCAAGGACACCGGTCTGAAGTTCGACGGCAAGCTCAAGGTCGACTGCGGACGCCTGAAGGTGCTGAGCCTCTCCTACGACTACAAGCACGGCGGCGCGACCCAGACCTTCCGGATCTCCTACGACTCGGGCTCCCATCTCTTGGCCGGCGGCGTGAGCTTCGCCTTCGAGCGCTCGGTGTCGTGGGACTACATCCTCTACCGCTACAACCGGCATCCTCAGTTCAAGGTGAGCCTGGATTTCTCAATGGACGTGCGTAAGCCGTCTTCCGCGCGACTGGAGATCGCCGGTTGGGTCAAGGTCGCCGATGGCGAGGGCGAGCTCGACTGCACGCTGAGTGCCGGCGAGGACTCCTGCGACATCTACGTCGAGATCGACGCCGGCGGTGGGCACACCTACCGATCGAGCTGGTGAGGCGATGCCTCACAGATGTGAGGTTGCCTCACGGATGTGACGGATAGCCCTTCCGGGCTCCCCGAAATGCCTGAATGGAGTGTTCGTGGCATTCGGGTGGGGATCGGAGGCGTCCGTGCGCGTGCAAGCGGGAGTGGCTGTCATCGTCGGCGTTGCGTGCCTTGTCGCCGTGGGCTCGGGAATCTCCGCATCGTTCGCAGCGGACCCCTCACCGACTCAATCTCAGCCCACGCAGGTGATTCGCGCGTGCGTCGACCGAACCACTGGCGTGATGGCCCTTCGCGACCGCTGCGGGAGGGGTGAGACACGCGTGTCGTGGAATCGAATTGGTCCGGCTGGCGAGCAGGGCCCCGCCGGACCTACGGGCCCTGCTGGACAACAAGGCCCTGCGGGTGAGGTGGGCCCGGAGGGTCCTCGTGGCCCGGCGGGGCCGCCGGGGGCTCCTGGAGCGGATGGCGCGCCAGGGCCGGCTGGACCCGCGGGCGCGAACGGTGCCCAGGGCCCGCAGGGCGCTCAGGGACCGGCTGGTCCGACCGGTCCGCAAGGGCCTGCCGGCTCGGGAGGCTTTGATTTGGATGACTCAGTCGGAACCCGCATTGCCACCTTCGTCACGTCGATCACTGTCGACGGGACCGCGGGGTTCGCCCTGCTCTTCCCGGGGCACAGCGTGCCGATCCTCTACAACCAGGGCGGCGCTTTGACTGACCCAACCCTCACTCCATCAACGCCGCAGTTGTGGTTCACGACGAGCAACTGCACGGGGACACCTCGGATTCCGCCCACCGTGATGCCGAAGTACGGTCTTGGCGCCTTCAATCTGGCCATCACAAATGGGGGGACGATGAGGATCTATCGCATCAATACGAGTGTGGATCCCACCACCAACTACCAGAGCCGCTTGATGTCCGGTTCATGTACCGCCCTGTCCCTGAGCGACCGCTACTACTCCATGACCGAGGTCACGGGGCTCACGCTGCCGCCGGCGACCATCGACTTCGGCTACCGAGTGAGCACTCCCTAACGGAGATCAGCCCGCAGATCCACCGTGAGAACCGCGCCGCCCGAGTGGCCAGGAGTCAGTGTCCACTCGCCACCGAGGGCGCGGCACCAGGTATCGATCAGCGTGGTGCCGAAGCCTGAGACATGGCCTCCTGCAAGCCCGCGGCCATCATCGCTCACCGTGACGCGCACCCGGCTCGACTCCGTCTCGATCGTGACGGCGATGCGCTCGGCCTGACCGTGGGCAATGGCGTTGAGCACGCCCTGCTCGATGATGCGGTAGGCGGCGAGGCGCGTCGTCGGATCCGCGATGGCATCTCGCGGGATCGAGACGGTGATCTCCACCGGTGGTGAGAAGGGCTCGATGAGTTCGAGTACCGCTGTCTCCAGGTCGATATCGCGCAGATTGGGCGACAGGGTCCGCACGGCGCGGCGTACGTCGAGTGCCCGCAGCTCCTCGAGCTCGTGGATGACGCGGTCGACCTCATCGCGTGACTCGGGGCTGGTCTGCGCCACCGCCTGGAGTCGCAGACACGCAGCCAGCAGGCCTCCCTGCACGCGGTCGTGGAGGAGAGTGGCGACCGAGCGGCGCACCTCCTCATCGGCCCTGAGCAGGGCCTCGGCCTGTGCTTCGACGACGTCGTAGGCCTCCTGGGTCGCGTCGACCTGACGCTGCAGTCGTTCCTGGAGCGTGCCGATGATGGCTTGGATGACGAAGAGCCCCACTGTGGTGCGGATGACCGCGAAGACGATGTCGCCGGCGGTCGTGAGTCCGGCGTAATCCGGGACGTAACCCTGAGCGAAGCGCACGAGCGTCGCGATCGCGATAGCCGTGACCAGGACGACGGCGTACCCGATGAATGTCGTGACGAGCCGGGGCAGGAATCTGCGTGCGAGGGCGAGGACTCCGAAGATGATCGCACCGAAGATCGCGGCGGTGAGGATCTCGAGCGGCACGGTGGGCACGGTCATGATGTAGGACCGCACGGAGAGGGCGATGAGGCCGGCGACGAGCCCGTCGGCAAGCGGGTAGAGCGGCCACGGGCCGGCGTACTGCCACCAGCGTCTGCGGCTAGTCACCGTCGCGAGCGTCGTCATCGCGCGTCAACTCCAGGTAGGCGAGGACGGCGCGGGTGCGCAGGTCGTCGGCCTCCGGGTCGGCATCGGGGACGAGGAGTCGGTACGCACGGGAGAGATCCTGCCGCACGGCGTCATGCGAGATCCGCAGACGTCGTGCGATCTCGGTGGTCTTCACACCCGAGGCGACCATCCCCATGACCGCGCGCTGTCGGATCGTGAGGTCCTCGAGCGGATGCGGCCCGGTGTCACCGGGAGCCTCTGTGATCGTCATGCCTCGAGCCGCATCGCGCAGGGCTTGGACGACATGGTCGATCGACAGTTCCCCGGACTTGGGCAGCGTCACCCAGCCGATGAGGGCCTCCGGTGGCACCGTGCGCGCGACCGTGTCGAGGCGGTACTGGGAGTGGATGACGATCCCGATGTTGTCGTTGAGGCTGCGCAGCCCCAGCCCCAGGTCGATGCCGTTCATCTGCGCCGATCCGAGGGCGAGGTCGAGGAGGGCGACATCGGCCTGCTCGGCGATGCTCTGGTCGAGGGCCTCGTGGGCGTAGCCCGTGGCGAGGAGGATCTCGACCTCGGGCCGCTGCTCGAGCAGCTGGGTGATGATGCCGCGCAGGGCTGGGTCGTTCTCGACGTAGATGACTCGCGTCGGGCGCACGCCCCCATCCTCGCGGTGGCCCCGCGCCAGGGGTGGGTCGGTCACACCTGTGAGACGGGCCAGTGGGTGTGAGACGGCACAGGGTGGCGGCGGACCGCCCTGGTCCGCTCGGATTCCGGGGGCCCTGCGCAATTCCCGTGCTAGGCCGAGCTCATTCGACCGGCTTCCGACCCAGCCGGGCACTAATCTCGACGGGTGCCTTCCCCCCGCGTGTGCCTTGCAGCCGTATCCTCCGTCGCGCTGACCGCCGGCCTGCTCATCGGGGTGACCCCGATAGCCCAGGCCGCCCCACCAGCGCCCGCTGCCCCCGCGACCCCGGCCGCGCCGGCTGCCGATGGCGCGGCGGCCGAGCGCCGTGGCAACAAGGTCGTGGACCTCAAGGGTGGGATGTGCGCGTCGTCGGTCCCGCTCGGACTGGTGCGCTTCGACGGACCGGGAGGCACCCGCCTCACCGCGCGGGTGCGTGCCCAGGGCGATGCTCGCCTGCTCACCATCGTGTCGGGCAGTGGGCAAATCGGCGAGAACGTCGTGCGTGCCAAGGACGTCAGCGGAGAGCTCACCTGGCGCAAGGGGGCGATGACCGGTTCGGTCACGATCACGCTGCCCGAGCACGTGAAGGTCTCGCGCACGTGGGCGCAGGATGTCACCGTCAATGCCCAGCCGGCAGGTTGCGACTGGTCGGCAGCGGTAGTGCTCCAGGCACGTGGTGAGGGCGCGACGCTGGACCTGCGCGGTCCGCTGACGGATACCGGCAGTTACGTCCTGCGGGGCAGTGGGACCGTGTCGATCTCGCGCACGCCCATCCCCGTCACCGGCTTCCTGCGCGCGACCAATCCCGGTCGTTCGGCGAGCACCACGTGGCAGGTGGATGGCTCCACCTCGCGCATCGTGCGCATCCCGGGGGCTCGCCTCAGCGGCGTCAAGGTGTCCCTGGGTGGACGTGTGCCGATCGTGCGTGGCACGGCGAGTGTGCGCCTGGATACGCCGCTGCTCACCGCTCCGGCCGTCCTGGAGGTCGCGGGAGCGAACACGTGGAGCGCCCAGGTCAATGGCTCCAACCGTCGGATGTGGATCGTGCCGCAGACCGATCAGGTCGTCGTACGCACGAGTGAGTTGCGCGGCTCCGTCGGCATGCGGGCGGGCCAGCCCCACTGGACCCTCACCGCACCGGGCGCGGCCCGCATCGGGACTCTCGACTACAGCGTCGATGTCGGTTTCGACGGCCGGCTCAACTACACGGTGCAGGCCCGTGGCGCCGTCGGCACCTTCCTCGGCATGCCGGAGCAGCGACCCTTCGTCGGTGTGCCGACCAAGCTCACGATCACGCCTCGGGGGATCACCGGAGCGCTCACGGTCGTCACGCGCGGGGAGATCCTGCTCGATATGCCGAGCGCATGGCGCGGCAAGACGGACTACATCCTGCGGCCCGTCCCCGGCCAGGGCTGGACCTTCAACCAGTACATCTCTCACGCGCTCAGTGCCGGCGTAGGCACGATGCGGCTCACCGGCCCCGTGAGCGACACGGGTGGAGTGGACCTCATCGGCTCGGGCACCCTCGATATCTCGGGCACCGCTGTGCCCACGCGCGGCTACTACAAGAGGACGGGCTTCACCGATGGCTCCACCCCGGTATGGGCGATGGCGGCGTACCTCGACGAAGCCCCGAACGGTCGCATCCCGCTCGATGGCGGCGCGGGATTCGTCGGTGGCCGGCTGATCTTCAACGGCACCGGTGCGCAGCCCGTCAGCACGATCCCCGATGCTGCCCCGCGCGCCGACACGGCTCCCGCGAAGAAGGTGCCGGCCCGCAAGAAGACCGACGTCTCCCCGGCATCGTCCCCCATCGTGTCCGGCGGCCAGACGCTGACCACGGTCGCCTACGAGGGATTCGCCTACTCGCCTCGCCCGCTCGCGGGTGCCAGCGGCGGGACAGGCTGGACCTCCGCCTGGGCCTCGATGTCTCCCTCCGGTGGCAACTACCAGGTGCAGGCCACGGGGCTGACCTACCCGGATCTCACGACGACCGGCGGCAGCGCCATCTGGGGCACGGGAGGCAACCAGGTCAATGACTACGGGCGCAATCTGCCCCGCCAGTCATCCGGTGTCGTCTACGTCCAGGCGCTGACGAGCTTCGGCTCGCAGACCGGCGGTGGTACGCCGCAGATCCGCTTCGTCGACACATCGACGGGTGCGGCGACCGGTGGATTCGGCAACAACGGCGCGCCCAACATGGCGATCCTCGACAGCACGCTGAACCCCGTGGCCACGTCGTCGACCTCGATGAATGGCAATCGCCTCACGATCCTTCGTATCGACTACGGCGCCAAGACCACGACCATGTGGGTCGATCCGGACCTGTCGAAGTTCGACTACGCGAACCCGCCGACCGCGAGCGCGCAGGCCACCGGCTTCGCCCCGGTCTTCGACAGCCTGCAGGCCGTCACGCGCAGCGGGCAGTCCTTCGATGAAATCACCGTGATGACCCTCAATGCTGCGCCCCCGCCACCGGCGCCGACGCCGGCTCCCGTGCCGGTCACCACCACGGGCACGACGTCGGTGTCGCTGTCCGACGCCGACGGTGACACCTTCCTCCTGCCGGTGACCTACACCTACACCGATCCCAACAACTGGACGGCCACGGCGGCCGGTACGACGCCGTCGAACATCTACAACCCCTTCACGGGTCTGGAGATCCCCGAGACCGACTTCTCCGGCACCATCACCGACTCGAATGGCAAGCAGACCTGGAACGTCTCGATCACGATGCAGACCTGGGCGCAGATGGCCAAGGGCATCGACTACCAGGGTGCCTTCACGGTCTCCAACGAATGTCCGCTGAGCAACCAGGCCAACTGCCCCGAGGCCGACGGCATCTTCGTCGGTGGCCAGTCCACGATGCTCTTCGACGATCCGTCGTTCCCGACGGCGACGGGCAACGGCGCCTTCCTCACCGACCTCAGTTGGGGCTGGTGGGATGCGACCGCACAGGGCTCGGTGTCGATCAATGGCGTGACCATGTCCAACCCGGACCTCACCGTGTGGCGCGGTACCGGCACCGGACCCGTGCCCGAGATCGTCATGCCGGACCTGTCCGACCTCAATGGCAACGGTCTCAACGTCGAGTTCTGCGCTGACTTCACGGTGCCGGTGCCCTACGTCACGACCATCAACACCCTCGGCTGCGCCGAGTGGACCGAGCAGGGCTCGATCCTGGCGCAGATCAACACGGGCGGCAGCATGGCCACCGACGACTACAACGGCGTGACGGTCAACTCGACCACACTCACCGGCTACGTCTGGAACGGCCTGGACACCGAGGAGACGGTCTTCCTCGACGGAGTCGAGATCCAGGCGGAGCCCGCCCGCAACTACGTGACCGCGGCGATCGTCGTACCCGGCAATGCCATGCACGACTTCGGCACGGGGACGAGCACGGACACGGTTATCGACGCCACGGGCTGGTTCGACAGCGAGGGCAACTTCGACATCGAGGGCACGATCCCGGTCAACCTCAAGGGCAGCGGCTTCACCCTCGAGGAGATCCTCATCTCGATCAGCCGCGAGAAGGAAGACGAGCAGAGCACCTTCGACCTGCGATTCGACGCGGAGTGCGATGTCGTCATCAACGGCAACCACTTCCCGCTCGACGTCTACATCGGCTACGAGAAGGCAGGCGACTCGACGATCACCGTCGGCCTGTCGGCGACGGGCACCAAGAGCACTCAGCCCGACGGCACGATGGACTTCGTCAACCTCGTCCCCTCGGGTGACTTCGAGCCGGAGAACGCCTCGATCGTCGATGGCTCCTTCGACGGCAAGCTCCCGGCCAACATCTTGAATGATGGCGGCTTCGAGCGGTCGACCAATCCCGGCAATGTCGCCATCAACGGCGGCTTCGATGACTCGCTGGGGCTCAACCTGCTCACCGATGGTGACTTCGAGTCCGGGACCTTCGGCAACATCCTCCCGAATGGCAACTTCGAGGACTCCAACATCCTCGTCAATGCCGGTTTCGAGGACAACGGCGGAAGTCTCGCGGGCTGGCAGGTCACGTCGAGTGCCTTCACGTACGGCGTCGCCTCGGGCTCGGCCACCGGCCCCGAGGAGCAGGGCAGCACCGTCGCGATCCTCAGCAACAACTCCGCGTCCAACAACGTCAGCGGAGGACTCACCCAGATCGTCCCCAACGCTCTCGATGGCTCGACGATCACCGTGACCGCGTGGGTCATGTCCAATACATCGGGCAACGCGCCGTTCCACATCCAGCTGCAGAGCAACCTGGCTGATGGCGGCGGAGACCCCACCTGCAACAACGGTGTCACCCTGCGCGGACCGACCGTGACCGCGCAGCCCGGGGTGTGGACCCAGGCCACGGTGAGCGGCACGCTGGGCACGGGCTGCTTCGACGTCCAGGTCACGTTGGCTCCGGAGAATTCCGGCACCTCGGTGCAGATCGATGCGGTGGAGATGAGCATCGACGAGATCGGCCAGGCCAACACGGTCGGGGTTGTCTCGCGCCCCAATATCGTCGCGCCGTTCGACTCGCTGAGTACCACGCCCCTCACCCCCGGGTACTCCTCCGGCGTGTCGATCGCCACGGATTACCCCGGCACGCTGCGCACCGATGGTCAGCAGTCGTGGATGCTCTACTCGAATACGACGGGCTACTCCTACGGGGACTTCGACGTCACCTACAAGGTGATGTTCCCCAGCGGCTCGACGGCCCGTGAGATCGCGGACTTCGGGTTCTGGCTCGACGGCAACTACAACTCCATGGACGGCTACTGCTTCCGTCTGCAGACATCGGGCGGTGATGGCGGCTTCTTCAGTTGCAGCAAGACATCGAAGGCTGCGGTGTCGGGCAACGTCAATGCCCCCGATGTCGCGCGCGACCACTGGTACCAGGTGCGACTCACGGCGGTCAGCGGGTACGTCACGGCGTACGTGATCGATCTGTCCAACAACAACGCCGTGATCTACTCGAGGACGCTCAAGATGCCGTCGGCACCCGGCGGAGTCTTCGGCCAGGTCCCCGACGGCGTGAGCTCCTCGTCGGGCATTCGGTGGGATGACATCGCCATCAACGGAGTCCAGGGAGAGGTGGGCTGGGAAAGCCGCACCTACAGCCCGACGCAGGTGTGGTTCGGCGATGACGCTCGCTCGGGCTCCGGCCGGGCCTCGCTCTACAGCTCATCGGTCGCCAACGTGCCCTTCGAGTACGCCATCGACGACACCACGCTCGCGCCCGGACAGACCTACACCTACTCGGCGTGGGTGCGCGCGGCCAGCGGCAATGTCTCGGGGAGCATCAGCCTCACAGCCAACGGCGGGACCTCCGAGTCGGCGTCCAACACCTTCACTGTCGGCACGTCGTGGACCCAGGTGACGACGACCCTGACGATGTGGCAGGGCGGGCACACGGAGTTGCGTCCGAGGATCACCCTGGGCACGACCAATGCCGAGCTGCAGATCGACGACCAGGTCCTGCAGTTGGTGCCGTGGTACTCCAACTACGGCAACTCGCAGATCCAGGTGACCGAGGCCGAGGCGTACGAGGGCACCAACTCCCTGCAGGTCGTCAATCCCAGCAACTCCTCTTCGTCCAACGCCTTCTACAGCTTCACCCAGCTGCCGGCTGCAGGATCGGTGATCACCGCGACCGCGTGGGTCAAGAGCCCCGCGGGCGTGTCGGGTGACCTCTTCCTCTGGGAGGCGAGCGGTTCGACCTCGACGCCCTTCACCGGCACCGGCACCTGGCAGCAGGTGACCGTCAGCCGCACCTCGCAGGGTGGCACCTCCATGCCCGATGTCGGCATCGACATCGCGAGTGGGCACGCGGGCCAGGCTCTGTACGTCGATGACGTGCAGGTCGTCGTCACGGACATCAGCTCGACCCAGGTGGGCTACCTCGGTGCACCCTCCGGTCCGGGCGGCTGGCTGTCGTCGTGGAACGTCCCGCCGACGAGCGGTACCGGCGCCTACTATCCGGTGTCAGGGAGCTCGGACCCCACGGCCCCGACGAATGTGAAGGCGACCGTCAATGGCGGGACCATCAACGTCACCTGGTCACCCGCCACCAGCAAGTACGGCATCATGTTCTACGAGGTGTATTCGTCGACCGGCTCGCCGGCGTGCTCGAGCAGTTCGACGTCATGCAACGTCGTTGGCCTACCGGCGGGCAATTACGTGTTCTTCGTCCAAGCCGTGAGTCGCGCGGGAATGCCCGGCCAGGTATCTCAGCCCAGCAATGTGGTGTCGATCTATCAGAACGTCGCACCGGTTGTCGTCGACAATCCCAGCATCGCGAGGTCCGCCCCCGGAGTCCTCATGATGCAGCCTCCGGCCAAGGGCAAGGAGATCAATACCTACTCCGTGACGCCGCAGACGGCGCCCGGTGTCGGCTCGACCTGGCAGGCATCCTTGTGGATCGCGCCCGGCACATCGGGCAACGTCCAGCCGGTCACGGTGACAGTGACCGCCGGTTCCAGCACCAACAGCCAGAGCGTGACGCTGTCCAAGACGGCGGGGCAGTACACCAATGTGGTCGTGCCCGTGCAGATCGCGTCCGCGGCGAGCACCTTCACGGTGCAGATCACCTACACGGACGCCGCCGGCACGAACCCGATCTACGTCGACGACCTGTCGATCACGGAGGATGGGCTCACTCCGGTGGATCCCTGGCAGACCTATGTCCCGGATACCAAGGGCTTCCTCGGTATCGAGGGAGTCAATGATCCGGCGAACGCTCAGTCGGGCGATGGCTACCTGGTGATCGCCAACGACAGCTCGCAGGGGGCTGCCGCCTACGTCGATGACGTCAACTACCGCCCGAAGGCCGGCACGGAGCACGAGATGTCGTTCTGGGTGAAGTCGCCTTCGGGCAACCTGCCCGGCGTAGCGGCGTGGGTGCGGACGCAGGATGCAGGCGGGACGGTCCTGGACTCCTACCAGTACACGTTCACGGCCACCTCCACCTGGCAGCAGGTCTTCATCTCGCTGCCCATCAAGAACACGTCGGCCACCACGCTGCGCACCGAGATCGATATGCCCGTCGGTGGCACCGTGTGGATCGACGGGCTGGAGAGCCGTGACATCAACTACTGGTCGGCGGTGCAGCCTTCTGGCGGCAAGACGTCCGTCACGATCGAGGACAACGCCTCGGATGCCGCCAACGGCCAGAACTACCTGAGGTTCAGCACCTCGGGGTCAGGTGGCGGCATGGGCGACACGATCACGACCGACGTCGATGGAAACCCCATCGACGTGATTGCCGGATCGTCGTACAAGCTCGAGGCGTATGTGCGCTCGACGACGGGCGCGGCAGTGAGCGGCACCATGTCGCTCGCTGCGGCAAACGGCAGCAGCACCACCGATAGCGCCAATGTGGCCTTCACCGCGGGAAGCAGTTGGACTCCGGTGCAGCTCACGCTCGACACGACCAAGAACGCCAACACCCTGATCCCGAGGATCATCCTGGGCTCCGGTGGTCAACTCGACGTCGACGAGCTCACCCTCACGCCGGTGATCATCGAGCAGACCGATCCGTGGTCGGCATCCGGCTCGGGCGTGACGTGGAACGTCATGGACGATCCGGCCAACGCCTACGACTCCAGCTACGGCGTGATGGAGTTCTCCGTGGCCAATGCCGGCACCGGTGTGCAGTACGCCGCATCGGCATCGACTTCCGTGGGCGAGCAGTTGAGCGCCACCGCCTTCGTGCGCACGGGTGGCACTCCGGTGAGCGGTTCCTTCGTCGTGACGTCAGTGGGCGGCACCAAGGAGACCTGGCAGGAGGCCTTCACCGCAAACGGCGAATGGCAGTCGCTCAGCATCCCGATCGCGGTGGCCCAGTCCGGGCACACCGGATTCACGGTCCAGGTCCTGAGCAATACGCCCGGTACGACGCTCTACCTCGATCAGGTGGCTCTGCAGAGCAATCCGTGGACTGCCAGCGGCAGCGTGGATCAGGCCATCGTCTTCGACGGCGCCGCTGCGCAGTCAGGCAGTGGCTACCTGGAGCTCACGCCGACCGGATCAAGCGGTGGGTCGAGCTACCTCGACATGCCGGCGAGTTCTGACATCGGCGGCACCTATGCGGCGGGCACCACGTGGATCGTCACGGCGTACGTGAAGTCGAGCTCGGACACGGTCTTGGCCAGCGGCAAGGTCTCGGTGGGTCCGAGCGGGGGGACCGCGACCAGTCAGGCCTTCAGCGTGGGTTCGGAGTGGACGGCGGTGCCGGTCAGTTACACGGTCGGCTCATCACCTCTCACCTCGCTGCGAGTGACGGTCTCGGTCAACGGCACCAGCGTGCCGGTCGAGATCGACTCGGTGTCGATCTCCGACGGCACGCCGCCCCCGGACGGCATCACGACTCCGCTTCCGCATCCGGAGTCGGGCTGGATCTACCTGTGGAACGACGCCTTCGGGATCCCCGGGCATCATCTGTGGGCGATCAGCGCGCAGGTCGACTTCGTGGACGGCCTGCCCGGCCTCGGCGTGGCCTCGACCGTCTACCAGGATCCGACGAAGCTGCCGAACGTCATGTCGGGCACCGACTGGATCCAGGGCAACATGGCCGTCAATATCTCGGAGTCCGATCCGTGCTTCATGTACGAGTTCAACTCCAATGGCGGCAACTCCGGAGTCTCTCTCGGCACCGGCGTCTTCACGGCCCAGGATTTCGCCATCAACTTCGCACCCCGCGGGTGCCAGGTGGGCGAGGACACGCTGCCCAAGGGCGCCTCGCTGTCCTTCGATGGAGAGCTCGGTGACGGGACGGTCGCCTTCGACATCGCCATCGAGGAGGGCGAGGACGGTCCGGAATTCACCGAGGACATCGGCATCACGGACATCACGATCGGCGGCTTCGACTTCAAGGAGATGGAGCTGAGCATCGACCTCACGGCGACGGACGACTCCATCACCTTCGTCGGCGACATGGTCACGCCGATGGGCAACTTCAATGGGTCCTACGACCTCAATGCCAACGAGTCCGAACTCGTCATGGACGGAAGCGTTTCGCTCACCGACTGGGAGTGGGCTGGTGGCGGGTTCGACGTCGAGGAGTTCGACTTCGACATGTCGATGACCGTGCCCTTCGGTGCGGGGGAATGCGGTTCCTTCTCCGAGGATGCCAACGGCCTGATGGACATGGGCAAGAAGACGTCCCTGTCGTTCACCGGCCAGATCGCGATGAAGTGCGGCAAGCTCGAGGTCCTCGAGATGGACTACGACTACCACCACGGCGCGGTCACGGAGGTCTTCGAGCTCAAGTACGACTCGGACACAGGCATCCTGGCTGGAGAGGTGGAGTTCGACTTCGATCGGAGCACGTCGTGGAAGTTCTTCTTCCACCACTACAACCGTCATCCGAAGTTCTCCATCAAGCTGGCCTACTCCATGGACGTGGCCAACCCGGGTTCTGCCGCGATGGCGACCCTCACCGGCACGGTGAGCGTGTCCGGCGGCGATGGTTCGCTCAGTTGCACACTCGAGGTGGGCAGCGGCACCGATTGGGCCGATGACCAGTGCAGCCTGCACGTGCACATCGACGTGGGCGGGGGGCACACCTACAACGCCTCGTGGTGAGTGTCAGCCCCACATCCGTGGGGCTGACACTCGCGCGCCATGGGCGATGCGCAGTCGCGGCACGTGTCCCCCAGGGGCAGGGCGGCTGGGCTCATGGTGGGTCGAGACAGTTGTTCATCACGCGGTGACTCCGGCCCCCGCGTGACCCTATGTTCCGGGAGTGGCTCGCTTCGGGATCCCTCTCGCCGTTGTCTCTTCAGGTGCCCTGGTTGCCGGGCTGTTGGTCGGGGTGGTGCCGGTAGCCCAAGCTGCCTCGCCGGTGCCTGCTGCTCCTGCCATCCCGGCTGCCCCCGCAACCGACGGTGCTGCGTCTGCTGATTCTGCGGTGGAGCGTCGTGGGCAGAAGGTGGTGGATCTGCGAGATGGGACGTGCGCGCGGACGGTGCCTCTGGGCCTCGTGCGCTTCGACGGGCCGGGGGATACGCAACTGACGGCGCGGGTGCGTGCGCAGGGTGAAGCGAAGCTGCTCACCATCGTGTCGGGCAGTGGGCGTATCGGTGAGAACGTCGTGCGTGCCAAGGACGTCAGCGGTGAGCTCACGTGGCGCAAGGCAGCGATGTCGGGTTCGGTCACGATCAAGCTGCCGGAGCACGTCAAGGTCTCCCGCACGTGGGCGCAGGATGTCACCGTCAACGCCCAGCCCAATGGTTGCGACTGGGCCGCCACGGTCATGCTGCAGGCGCGCGGCGAGGGCGCGACGCTGGACCTGCGCGGCCCACTGGCGGACAGCGGTAGTTACGTCCTGCGGGGTAGCGGCAGTGTGTCGATCTCGCGCACCTCGGTGCCGGTCACCGGCTTCCTCCGAGCGACGACCCCCGGTCGATCGGCGACTACGACGTGGCGCGTGACCGGCTCCACGCCTCGGCTCGTGCGCATCCCGGGGGCGCGCTTGAGTGGTGTGAAGGTATCGCTGGGCAATGTCGTGCCGATCGTGCGCGGCACCGCTTCCGTGCGTCTCGACGTTCCCCTGCTCACCGCTCCGGCTGTGCTGGAGGTGGCGGGAGCGAACACGTGGAGTGCGCAGGTCAATGGGTCGAATCGTCGTGCGTGGATCGTGCCGCAGACCGATCAGGTCGTCGTACGCACCAGTGAATTGCGCGGCTCGGTCGGCATGCGGGCGGGCCAGCCTCACTGGACGCTGACGGCGCCAGGTGCTGCCCGCATCGGGACCCTCGACTACAGCGTCGATGTCGGATTCGAGGGCCGACTCAGTTACACGGTGCAGGCCCGCGGCGCCGTGGGCACCTTCCTCGGCATGCCGGAGCAGCGACCGTTCCTCGGTGTGCCGACCAAGCTGACGATCACTCCTCAGGGGATCACCGGTGCGCTGACCGTCGTGACGCGCGGGGAGATCCTGCTCGACATGCCGAGCGTATGGCGGGGCACCACGGACTACATCCTCAAGCCCGTCCCCGGGGAGGGATGGACGTTCGCGCCCTCTATCTCCCATGCCCTGCGCGCGGGCAAGGGGACGATTCGGCTCACCGGTCCCGTGAGCGAGACGGGGGGCGTGGACCTGATCGGATCCGGCACGCTCGACATCTCGGGCACGACCGTGCCCACACGCGGGTTCTACACGCGCTCCAGTTTCACCGACGGCTCGGCGCCGGTCTGGGCGATGGCCGCCTACCTCGACGAGGCACCGGGTGGGCGCATCCCGCTCGATGGTGGTGCGGGCCTTGTCGGCGGCACCCTGGTCTTCAACGGCACGGGTGTGCAGCCCATCAGCACCATTCCCGACACCGTCCCCGCTGTCTCCGAGGGGAATGCCCGGATCGCCGTCGCAGCCAGCGGGACCGTCTCCCCAGCCGACAGCAGTGGGACCACAACGGTGCCGGTCACCACTACGGGTACGACGACAGTGCAGCTCTCCGACGCGGACGACGACACGTTCTATCTCCCGGTGACGTACTCCTACACCGATCCCAACAACTGGACCGCGACCGCCGCGGGCACGACGCCGTCGAACGTCTACAACCCCTTCACCGGACTGGAGATCCCCGAGACCGACTTCTCCGGGACGATCACGGATACGAACGGCGAGCAGACCTGGAATGTCTCTATCGCCATGCAGGACTGGCAGGAGATGGCGAAGGGCCTTGACTACAAGGGTGCCTTCACGATCTCCGATGAGTGCCCGCTGAGCAATCAGGACAACTGCCCGGACAGCGACGGGATCTTCATCGGCGGGGCGTCCACGATGCTCTTCGACGATCCCTCCTTCCCGACGGCAACGGGCGATGGAGCCTTCCTCACCGACCTCAGCTGGGGCTGGTGGGATGCGACGGCCCAGGGATCGGTGTCGGTCAACGGCGTCACCATGGCCAACCCGGACGTGACGATCTGGCGGGGGAGCGGCACGGGCCCGAATCCGGAGATCGTCATGCCGGATCTATCGGATCTCAATGGCAACGGCATGAACGTCGAGTTCTGCGCTGAGTTCACCGTGCCGGTCCCCTACGTCACGACGGTCAACACGCTGGGCTGCGCCGAATGGACCGAGCAGGGCTCGATCCTCGCCCAGGTCAACACGGGCGGCAGCGTGGCCACCGGTGACTACAACGGCGTCACCGTCAAGTCCACGACCCTGACCGGATACGTGTGGAATGGCCTCGACAACGAGGAGACGGTCTTCCTCGACGGCGTGGAGATCGCGGCCGAGCCTGATCGCAGTTACCTCACCGCCGACATCGTCGTGCCCGGCAATGCGATGCGCGACTTCGGCACGGGCAGCAGCTCCGACACTGTGATCGCCGCGAACGGTTGGTTCGATACCGAGGGCAACTTCGACATCGAGGGGACGATCCCGGTCAACCTGAAGGGGGGCGGCTTCACTCTCGAGGAGATCGTCATCTCCATCGGTCGCGAGAAGGAGAATGCGCAGTCCACCTTCGACCTGCGCTTCGATGCCGAGTCCGATGTCGTCATCAACGGCAATCACTTCCCGCTCGATGCCTATATCGGCTACCAGAAGGCGGGCGACACCACCATCACGGTGGGCCTGAGCGCCACCGGCGCACAGAGCACCCAGCCCGAGGGGACGATGGACTTCGTCAACCTGGTTCCCTCCGGCGACTTCGAGCCGGAGAACGCATCCCTGGTCGACGGCTCCTTCGACGGCAAGTTGCCCGCGAACATCTTCGACGACGGTGGCTTCGAGCGGTCCACCAATCCGGGCGATGTCGTCGTCAACGGCGGGTTCGACGACTCCCTCGGGCTCAACGTGCTCCCGGACGGGGACTTCGAGTCAGGTGCCTTCGGCAACATGCTCGCCAACGCCGGATTCGAGGACAACAACCTGCTGGTCAACGGCGACTTCGAGGAGAACGGCGGCAGCCTGTGGGGCTGGACCTACACCAATCAGCCCTTCACCATCCAGGCCGGATCTGCCGTTGGACCTGACGACACGGGCAACTTCGTGGGCAAGTTGATGAACCCCAGTCTGGACAACAACACCTCCAAAGGCCCCTGGCAGTACATCCAAATGGTCAATCTCAATGGGGCGAATGCCGAGTGGAGCATGTGGGTGACTTCGGCGACATCGGGTTCGGCATCGCTCCAGATGCAGATGACGGGTCTGAACTGCTCCTCGTTCACGCAGTACAAGAACACCCAGACGATCTCGCCTTCCGGCTGGGTCGAGATGAGCGTCGGGGGAGCCTTCGGCGCTGGCTGCAACGGCCTTCTTCTGTCGTTGATCGTCGCCAATATCAATACAGGCGTTCTCCTGGATGCCGGCGAGGTGACGTTGAC
The DNA here is from genome assembly GCA_046046455.1 of Actinomycetota bacterium. GTDB lineage: Bacteria > Actinomycetota > Actinomycetes > S36-B12 > S36-B12 > Mxb001. Next base: position 18,267 of record JBJOJS010000124.1, read on the forward strand.
ACCCACGTCGGCGACGGCCATGCCGACGGTGTGGCGCCCGAGTGTCGCCGGCACCTTCGACTCGCTCTCGACCTCGCCGATCATGCCCGGCTACTCCTCCACGAGCATCGCGTCAGACGTGCCCGGCACCCTGCAGACCAATGGCAAGAGCGCGTGGATGACGACGAGCTCCGTGGGGAGCTCGTCGGGGAGCTTCGATGTCTCCTACTCGGTCATGTTCCCGACGGGCACGAGCAGTCGTGAGATCGCCGACTTCGGATTCTGGCTGGACGGCAACTACTCCACGATGAACGGATATTGCTTCCGTCTGCAGACGTCCAATGGTGATGGCGGCTTCTTCAAGTGCAGCAAGACCACGAAGACGTTCAAGGGCAGTGCCTATGCGCCGGATGTCGTTCGTGGCACCTGGTACCAGGTGCGCATCACCTCCACGGGACAGACCACGACCGCCTACGTCACCAACAAGGTCACCGGCGATCTCTTCTTCACGGACACGATCTACCTGAGTGGCCAGACGCCGTACGGCGGTCACTTCGGCCAGGTACCCGACGGGGTCAGCACGTCCCAGGGGATCCGCTGGGATGACCTCACCTACTACTGGCTGGAGAATGCCAACCTGTCGTCGCCCGGGACGGCTCAGCCGGCCGTGGTCTGGCTCGACGCAGGCACGGCGCGAACCGGCTCCGGAGCCCTGTCCCTGTACTCCAACTCCATCAGCGGTCAGCCGTTCCAGTACTCGACCGGCGAGGCCCCGGTCACGGGCGGGACATACACCTACACCGCGTGGGTGCGGGCTGCCAGCGGCTCCGTGAACGGGACCCTCACGCTGGGTGCCACGGGCAGCACGGCAAGCGCCGACCAGGTGGCGGCGAAGTCGTTCAGCGTCGGAACGACGTGGACACCCATCTCCGTCACGTCGTACATCACCGGTTCGGGCTACACCGATCTCCGGCCGGGACTGACGATGACGACCACCAATGCCGAGCTCTATGTCGATGACCAGGTCCTTCAGCAGGTGCCGTGGCTGTCGAACACGGGCAGCTCGATCATCGAAGTCACCAGCGATGAGGCTCACGGCGGCACGAACTCGCTGGAGGTCATCAATCCCAGCAACTCGGATCTCTCGAACGCGTTCTATGGCTTCCCGCAGATGCCGGCACCGGGGTCGGTGGTAACGGCCACCGCATGGGTGAAGAGCCCGGCGGGACTTCAGGGCTACCTCTTCCTCTCCGAGGGAGCGAACACGCAGGTCTCGACTCCCTTCACGGGAACAGGCACGTGGCAGCAGGTGACCGTCTCACGAACCATGCAGGGCAACGCGTCCCTGCCCAATGTCGGGGTCGACATCCTGTCGGGCTATGCGGGTCAGTCGCTCTACGTCGATGACGTATCGGTCACGGTCGCAGACGTGAGCTCCGGACAGATCGGCTCACTCGGTGCGCCGAGCGGTCCGGCCGGCTGGCTGTCCTCGACCAACGTGCTGCCGACCAACGTCGTGCCGGCGTCATCGTCGCGGGTGAAGCCTCGGAGCAGTGATCCCACGGCCCCCTCGAGCATCACCGCCACGGTGAACGGCGGCACGGTGTCGCTCAGTTGGGCGAAGGCCAGCAGCGCTTACGGCATCTGGTACTACAAGGTGGAGACCACCTCGGGCGTCGTGGTGTGCAACTACGTGTACACGACGTCCTGCTCAGTCAACGGATTGACAGCGGGCAACTACGCATTCCAGGTCAAGGCCTACAACATCCTGGGACAAGGCGGAGGCTGGTCACCCGCCAGCAACGTCGTCTCGGTCTACCAGAACGTCGCCCCGGTGATCGTCGACGATCCAGCGCTCGCGCATTCGGCTCCTGGTGCTCTGGTCATGCAGCCGGGCCCGGGCGGCACGGAGGTCAACACCTACACGGTGACGCCGCAGACGGCGCCGGCTGCCGGCTCCACCTGGAACGCATCGGTCTGGATCGCCTCGCGGACGGCCAACAACACCCAGCCGGTGACGGTGACGGTGTCCGCTGGCTCGTCCAGCCAGAGCACCAGGGTCACGCTTCCGGGCACGGCACTTCAGTACACGAACGTCGTGCTGCAGCTCCCGGTCGCATCTGCGGCATCGAGCTTCACCGTCCAGATCAGCTATACCGATGCGTCGGGCACGAGCCCGATCTATGTCGATGACCTCTCCATCACGGAGATCGGCCTGGCGACGGTGGATGACTGGCTGACCTACACGCCGGACCCGAACGGCTTCGTCGGGGTGGAGGGGATAGGCGACGATCCCGCCAATGCCCAGTCCGGCGAGGGCTACGTCATCTTCTCGAACAAGAGCAGCCAGTCATCGGCCGTCTACTTCGACAATACGAACTACAAGCCCAAGCCCGGCACGGAACATGAGATGTCCTTCTGGGTCAGGTCGCCCAGCGGCACCGTTGGCGCGGTGAACGCCTGGGTGCGGACTCAGGATGCGAACGGAAACATCCT
>JBJOJS010000010.1:0-35205 GCA_046046455.1 Actinomycetota bacterium
CCGGGCGTGCGCGCGAGATCCCAGGGATTGCGCGTGATGCCGTAGACGGAGTCGGTCGCACCGAAGACGCACAGCTCGGGCACGCGCGTGAGCCCGACGACGACGCCGCCGGCAGCGCGGATGCGCGCGACAACGGGGTGGTCGTCGGACTGGGGCGCGTCGGATGTCGCGGCCGACCCGACGCGCATCGGCTCGCCCGAGACGGACACGTTGTCCTTGATGGCGACGGGCACGCCCGCGAGCGGGAGGGAGCCCCGATCCTGGCGCGCGTCGACCTCGGCCGCCTCGGCGAGCGCACGCTCACCCCGCACCACCTGGAAGGCGGCGACGTCATCGTCGTAGGAGCGGATGCGCGCGAGCGACTCAGCGACGGCATCGACAGCGGTACGCCGACCCGCACGCACATCGTCGGCGATGCCCGTAGCCGTCCAGTCCACCGAGGTGGGGGCGTCGGCGGTCATCCCAGCGCCTGCTTGAGGTCGGCGACGAGGTCGTCGATGCTCTCGATGCCGACGGAGAGCCGCACCAGATCCGACGGCACCTCCAGTGCACTGCCCGCAGCAGATGCGTGCGTCATGCGCCCCGGATGCTCGATGAGGGATTCGACACCGCCGAGTGACTCCCCCAGCGTGAAGACGCGCGTGCGCGCGCAAAGGTCGACCGCTTCCTGCTCGCCACCTGCGACGCGGAAGGACACCATGCCGCCGAAGTCGCGCATCTGGCGCGCGGCGACGTCGTACCCACGATGACCCGGCAGGCCCGGGTAGTAGACCTGCGTGACGGCGGGGTGGGAGGTGAGGAGGTCGACGATCGCCTTCGCGTTGGAGCAGTGGCGGTCCATGCGCACGCCGAGGGTCTTGATGCCGCGCAGCACGAGCCAGGAGTCCCACGGCCCGGGCACGGAGCCCATGGCGTTCTGGTGGTAGGCGAGGCGATCGCCCAGCTCAAGGTCGGTCATGACGAGGCCGCCACCGATGACGTCGCTGTGGCCGCCGAGGTACTTCGTCGTGGAGTGCACGACCACGTCCGCCCCGAGCGCGAGGGGCTGCTGGAGGTACGGCGAGGCGAACGTGTTGTCGACCACGAGCAGGGCGCCGGCCTCGTGCGCGATCTGCGCGAGGGCGGCGATGTCGACGACGGTGAGCAGCGGGTTGGTGGGCGTCTCTGCCCAGATGATGCGCGTCTGTCCGGGACGCACCGCCGCGCGGACCGCATCGAGGTCGGTGAGATCCACGGGAGTGTGCTCGACGCCCCACGGCTCGGCGACCTTCGCGAAGATGCGGTACGTGCCGCCGTACGCGTCGTTGCCGATGATCGCGTGAGTGCCCGGGGCCATCACCGTGCGCAGCAGGGTGTCCTCGGCGGCGAGACCGGAGGCGAAGGCAAGTCCGCGAGCCCCGCCCTCGAGCGACGCGAGGCACTCCTCGAGAGCCGTGCGCGTCGGGTTGCCGCTGCGGGAGTACTCGTATCCACCACGCAGTCCTCCCACGCCGTCCTGCGCGTAGGTCGAGACTTGGTAGACGGGCGGGACGACCGCTCCCGTCTGGGGATCGGGCTCCTGCCCGGCGTGGATAGCGCGGGTCTCGAAACCGGCTTCGTCCCAGGACGTCATGGAGATGAGCCTACGAGGCGATCCACGGGTCGTGCACACCGCCGCGGGGAGGCATACTCCCCCCATGGCCTTCCTCTTCTCCTCCGCGAAGTCGTCCATGGTGACCCCCGAGGCTGCCCTGCCCGGCCGCGATCACTACCCCTTCGAGGTGCCCGCCGATCACGCCGTGCTGGGTACGCCGATCCGCGACCTCGACGTGGAGCCCTGGCCCGCCGGCATCGAGCAGATCTACCTCGGCATGGGCTGCTTCTGGGGAGCCGAGGAGATCTACTGGCGCCTTCCCGGCGTGTACACCACCGCCGTCGGCTACCAGGGTGGCTACACCCCGCATCCGACGTACGAGGAGGTGTGCACCGGACGCACCGGTCATACCGAGGCAGTCATGGTCGCCTATCGACCCGACCAGATCTCGACGTACGACGTGCTCAAGCACTTCTGGGAGAGCCACGACCCGACGCAGGGCTACCGCCAGGGCAATGACACCGGCACGCAGTACCGCAGCGCGATCTACTACACGACCGATGCGCAGCGCGACCTCATCGAGCGCACGGCCGCGGCGTACGCCGGCGTCATCTCCCAGCGCGGGTACGGCGACATCACGACGCAGATCGCCCCCGCCGAGGGGCTGCCCTTCTACTACGGCGAGGGCTACCACCAGCAGTACCTCTACAAGGTGCCCAACGGCTACCGTTGCCACGCCAACACCGGCCTCGCGCTCCCGGCGCTGTAGATGCCGCACTACATCATCTACTTCCACCAGCAGTGGGTCGGCGATCACCCGGAGGAGTGGTACGCCAGCCGAGCCCCGCTCGCCCACGCGGTCGTGGACGAGATGCGGGAGGCCGGCGCCCTGGTCACGGCGGGCGGAGTCGATGAGGACCTCACTCTGGCTGCTCATGCCGATGACACGAGCGGGGAGTTGGTCATCGCCGACGGCCCCTACCGCACGGGTGTCGAGTACATCGGCGGCCTGACGATCGTCGACGTCGCCGACGATGCCGAGGCCCGTATGTGGGCCGGCAAGGTGGCCGTGGCCTGCGGCTGGCCACAGGAGGTACGCCGCCTGTACTTCTAGGGCCGCGACCGCAGACGTCAGCCCGCGAGGTAGCCGAGCAGATCCTGCCGCGAGAGCACGCCCACGGGCTTGCCGTCGTCGAGCACGAGGATGGCGTCGGAGGACTCCAGGGCGGTGACCGCCGCCGACACCGGCTCCCCCGCGCCGACCTGCGGGAGCTTGGGCGACATGTGCTGGTCGAGGGTGTCGGCCAGCGACGCCTTGCCGACGAAGAGAGCATCGAGCAGATCGCGCTCGACGACCGAGCCGACCACCTCGGCCGCCATGACGGGCGGCTCCGCACGGACGACGGGCATCTGCGAGACGCCGAACTCGCGCAGGGTGTCGATCGCCTCGCGGATCGACTCCGTGGGGTGCGCGTGGACGAAGGGCGGGAGGTCGCCGGACTTGCCGCGCAGCACATCGCCGACGGTGCGGTCGCTCACCGGTGCGCCGAAGCCATAGGAGGCGAGCCACTCGTCGTTGAAGACCTTGGAGAGGTATCCGCGGCCGCTGTCGGGCAGGAGGACGACGACCATGTCATCGGCGCTCGCTCGGCGCGCAACGTCCAGCGCCGCCACGACGGCCATGCCGCAGGAGCCGCCCACGAGCAGGCCCTCCTCACGCGCCATACGGCGCGTCATCTCGAAGGAGTCGCGGTCGCTCACCGCGATGACCTCGTCGGGGACGGCGGCGTCGTACGTCGTCGGCCAAAAGTCCTCGCCGACGCCCTCGACGAGATAGGGGCGGCCCGTGCCGCCGGAGTAGACCGACCCCTCGGGATCGGCGGCGATGATGCGCACGCGACCGTCGCTGACTTCCTTGAGGTAGCGGCCGACACCGCTGATCGTGCCGCCCGTGCCAGCGCCGGCGACGAAATGGGTGACGCGACCATCGGTCTGCTCCCAGATCTCGGGGCCGGTGGTCTCGTAGTGCGAGCGCGGGTTGTTGGGGTTGGAGTACTGGTCGGGCTTCCAAGCACCGGGGATCTCGCGCGCGAGGCGATCGCTCACCGAGTAGTAGGAGCGCGGGTCCTCGGGCTCCACGGCTGTGGGGCACTCGACGACCTCGGCACCGTAGGCGCGCAGGACGTCCTGCTTGTCCTTCGACACCTTGTCGGGGCACACGAAGATGCACTTGTATCCGCGCTGCTGCGCGACGATCGCCAGGCCCACGCCGGTGTTGCCACTCGTCGGCTCGACGATGGTGCCCCCGGGGCCGATGAGGCCCTCCTGCTCGGCGGCTTCGATCATGCGGGTGGCGATGCGGTCCTTCACGGAGCCGCCGGGGTTGAGGTACTCCACCTTGGCGTAGACCGGACAAGCGATGCCCTCGGCCACCCGATTGAGCCTCACGAGAGGGGTGTTGCCGATGAGTTCGACCACGGAGTCCACGACGCGCATGGCATGTCAGCCTACGCTGTCCCCGTGAGCAGGCCACCCGCCATCGCCCTCGCCGACGGTGTCTACCGCATCCCGACGCTCGGTGACTTCATCAATTCGTTCGCCTTCGTGAACGCCGACGGATCGGTGACCCTCGTCGACTGCGGGGTCAAGCGCGCGCCCAAGAAGATCGTCGAGGGTCTGGCCGCGATGGGCAAGCACCCGCGCGATGTGCAGGAGATCATCCTCACCCACGCGCACAGCGACCACGCCGGCGGCGCGGCCGAGATGGTGGGTCAGACGAGCGCCGACGGCGTGAGCGTCCACGAGCAGGACGCCGGCTACATCGCCTCCGGTGATGCACCCCCGCGAGATGCCTCGACGACGCTCGGGACGGTCTTCGCCCGCATGCCCGGCGGAGGCTTCGCCCCGACTCCCGTGTCGCGCGAGTTGAAGGACGGCGACATCCTGCCGACGGGGGGCGGGCTGCGCATCATGCACACACCCGGACACACACCGGGCCACATCTCGCTCCTGCATCAGCCGACCGGCGTACTCATCACCGGCGACGCCATCTGGAACATGCGCTCCAAGATGACGTGGCCCGTCGCCGCCTTCTGCACGTCGTTCCGCGAGAACAAGCAGACCGCACACGTCCTCGGCGAGATCGAGTACGCCGTCGCGGCCTTCACCCATGGCCCGGAGATTCGCGACCAGGCGCGGGAGCAGGTGCGCGGCTTCCTCAAGCGAGCCCGCGGCTGATGCCGGGACCTCTCGCGCGGACCGCCACGGCCGTGGGCGCCACCGCCGTCGCTGCGGCCGGGCTGCTCACCGCCCAGGCCTTCGAGGCCCGTCGCCGCATCGGGCGCCGCACGACCACCGCGCCGTACGCCGATGGCCGCTACGGCAATGGCTCCGGCACGTCGATCCGCCTCGCCGTGCTCGGGGATTCCGGGGCGGCAGGGCTCGGCGCCGAGCGCCCCGACGACACGATGGGGGCGATCCTCGCGAGTGCGCTGGCTGAGGTGTCCGGGCGCACGGTGACACTGAGCAATCACGCCGTCATCGGCGCCCAGACCGTCGATCTCGATCCGCAGATCGACCGCGCCCTGTGGACGAGGCCGCACGTCGCAGTGATCATGGTCGGCGCCAACGACGTCACGCATCTCATCCCCCGCACGCTTTCCGCGCGCCGACTGCGCCGAGCGATCCGCCGCCTGCGCGAGTCGGGCACCGAGGTGGTGATGGCGACCTGCCCCGACCTCGGGACCGTGAAGCCGGTGCCCCAGCCGCTGCGCGCCGTGATGCGCCGCGCGTCGCGCAAGCTCGCGGAGGCCCAGGCGCAGGCCACGCTGGCCGAGGGCGGGCGCCCTGTCTCCCTGGGATCGCGACTCGGTCCGGAGTTCGACGAGCGGCCCGACGTGATGTTCGCCGAGGACCGCTTCCACCCGTCGACGGAGGGCTACGCCGCTGCCGCACAGGCGCTCCTGCCCGAGGTGATCGCCGCGTGGCGTCTCGGTGGCGAGGGCGAGATCCTTCCGGCGCTCGCGGGCGACACCGACGAGGCCTAGGTCAGGGAACCCCCGTCGTCACAGCGTGAGGCGCACCTCACGCAGATCGGCAACCACAGCCGCGAGGTCGTCCTCGCTCAATTCCAGCGACAGCAGGTCGCGACCAGTGACGGCCACCTGATCCCCCACCGCCGCGTCGCCGACATCGGGCACAAGTCGATGCGGCAGTCCCGCAAGGTCCGCCGCCGTGTCGGCGAGGCGCTGCGCGAGTGCGCGTGCACCCGCTGCCCGGCTCGGATACCCGCCCCAGGGGGCGGCCAGCCGGGTCAGCGGCATGGAGCGCAGTCGATCGACGACGCGGCCGAGCTCGACGCGCGCTTCGTCCGCGGTGGCCACCGCAGCACGCTACTCCCACGCTGCCCGTTGACTGCTACGCGTTGCGTCATTTCCCGGGCGGAAAGTGACGCAACGCGTAGCAGTCAACGAATGGGGCTAGTCGCGGCCAGCGGCGATGATCGCGAAGAGGCGCAGGAACTCGAGGTAGAGCCAGACCAGCGTCACGAGGAGGCCGAAGGACATGCGCCAGGACTCACGCTCGGGCAGGCCCATCGCGACGCCCTGCTTGATCGCCTCGAAGTCGAGCATGAGGCTGAACGCCGCGAGGCCGACGCCGAAGATGCACAGGAGCAGGCCGAACGTGCCCACGCCGTAGAAGCCCCAGCCGCCGCCGACCCCGAAGAGGGCCGCGACGAGGGAAGCGAGGCCGATGAACATGTAGGACACCATCGCGACGAGGATGACCTTCACGAACTTGCTCGTGACCTTGACGATGCCGGTGCCGAAGAGCAGGAGCATCACGCCGAACGTGGTGAAGGTGGCGAGCACGGCCTGGAGCACGAGGCCCTCGTAGTCGGACGCGAGCGCGATCTGGTTGTACCAGTAGCTCACTGCACCGAGCATGATGCCGGAGACGGCGGCGTAGAGGATCGTGAGCGGAGGGCTGACCTGACGCTTCATGGCGTTGACGAGGCCGAGCACGACCGTCCCGATCATCGCGCCCAGGACAACGAGGGTGCCCACACCGGGCATGGCCTCGGTGATCATCCATCCCGCGAACGCCATGACAACGGCGATCGCGAACATGATCGCGGACTTGACCATGACATCGGCGTAGGTGACGCGGTGGCCGACGGGCGCGGGGATCTGAACGCCGGAGTAGATGCCGGCGTCATCCCCCGTGGGGGCGGGAGCCGGGGCGGGGGCGGGGGCGCCCAGCTGGGCTGAGGCGACCGCACTGCGACCCTCCTCGTAGGCGAACCCGGCCCCTGAGCGGCTGGCCTGGGCGGCGTCGCGGTCGATACGGGCGAGGACGGGGTTGGCCGTCTGCATGCTGCTCCTCCTGCGGTGGCGGGGCAGGTTTCCCGCCCCGTGGAGCGGGCCCTCGCCCGCTTCCCTATCCACGTTAACCGATTCGGGGCCGGAAGCAATCCCCCACGAGGTCGGCCCAGATCCGGAGTTGGGGACTACCCCTCCCGTGGCGCCTAGGCTTGAGGGGCCTCCGTAGTCCAATGGGCAGAGACACCCGGCTTAAACCCGGTCCAGTGAGGGTTCGATCCCCTCCGGAGGCACGTCGGGCCCTGTCAACCGGGCCGATAGGCAACGTCGGAGCAGAGGACGGAGGAACTCAGTCCTTGCGCCAGCGGACGGTGTCGGACCGCGTGTCCTGCCAGGCGATGTAGACAGCGAGGGCCTTGCCCTGCTTGATCTTGCGCGACCAGGTGAAGGTGCCATCGCCCTTGACCTTGATCACTCCCGTGCCGCGGACGAACTCCTTGCCCGACTGGTAGCGCAGGTAGGGAGTGAGCAGCGTTCCTGCGGGCAGGCCGCCGGTGTCGCCGCGCAGCGACACCCTGTCCAGGCACCGCGTCGGAGCGGGCACGGGCGGATCGATGCTGCCGCGCGGCGCGACACGCGTGCAGCCCGCGGGAACGCGCGGACCCCTATCGACGCTGATCCACGGCCGCACCGTCAGGCCGACGGTGAACGCGCGCGTCTGGCCGTCGGGAGCCACGCCCACGACTTGAAGGACCTGATCACCCACGGGGACCGACTCCGGCAGGGCAGCCCGGCCTGCGAAGGTGCCGTCAGCCGCGACCGCGAACGTGCCGAGCTTCTTAGTCTTCGCCGCGGCCGAGACAACGTCGCGCCACCAGGTGCGTGACATAGCCGGTCGCACCGGCGGGTTCAGGTAGACGACCGCGCGCGTACCCGGGGCGAATCCGGTGCCTGTGGTGCGCACATCGCGCTCGGCATCGACGATGAGCGTCCCGCGGGGGCCCAGGTCGATGGGATTGCCCTTGGGGTCGAGCCCCTGCACGCGCATGGTCCAGCCGGTGCCGGCAGCCACGAGGCCCGTGCCGGCCGGGTTGGGTCCAACGCTCGCGTTCGGGTCCGGTACGCCGTCGACGAACACCACTGAGCCACCCGGAGGCAGCGGCGTCGGCAGCGGTTCAGGCCGCGGCGCCGGAGGCGTCGGGGTCGGCGTTGGAGTAGGCGTCGGCGTCGGCGTCGGGGACGTTGTCGGCGAACCCGTGGGCGAACCCGTGGGAGACCCGGTGGGCGAACCCGTCGGTGACGCCGTCGGAGAGCCGGTCGGTGATGCCGTGGGAGACGTGGTCGGCTGCGTAGGGCTGGGAGACGGGGAAGCAGACTCGCGCGTGACCGTGACGGTGTAGGAGCGAGTGGTGGTGCCGTCCGGCGCCGTCACGACGACGTTGATGGTGTTGGTACCGAGCTGCAGCGCGATCGCACCCGACGCACTGCCGGAGGTGACAGCGACCCCGTTCACGGTGACGGTCGCGTTCGCCACCGTCACCGTCGGCGTCACCGTGAGGCTCGACGTCGCGTTCGACACCGTGGCGGTGTAGGAGGTCGTCCCGGAGGCGAACGCGGGGTTCAGCGTGCCGGCCGACAGCGCTAGGGCCGACAGCGACGCGTCGCTGCTGGGGATGGAGTAGGTCGCCGTGGCGGCAGGGCTGAGGCCCATGCGATTGCTCGCCCGCACCGAGAAGGTGTACGTCGATCCCGGTGCGAGGCCGGTCGCGATGCACCAGCGATTGGTCCCGGAGGGCGTGCAGGTGCCCGTCGGCGAGACCGTCACGACGTACGGCGTGGTCGCATCCAGGCTCGCGCCCCCGTCGGAGGCCGGTGCGGCCCACGAGAACTGCGCCGACGTCGCCGACAGCGGCAGGACCGTCGGCGAGAGAGGCGCCGAGGGCACGGTGGCCGCGAACTGGCTCACCTCCGCGACGCCGAAGGTGCTGTCGGACATGTAGGTCACGATCTTGATGTCGTACGACGTGCCGTTCGACAGGCCGGTGAAGGTCCAGTTGTCGTCAGACAGCGTCGACAGAGTCTGATCCGGCGTTTGCGGATACGCGCCGCTGCCGGCGGGCTTGATGAAGATCTCGTAGCGGGAGAACGTCGTGCTTCCCGGCACTGTGGGCGGGGTCCAGCGCGCGGTCACCGAGCCGTCCCCGGGCTGAGCGGTGACCGCGGTCGCCGCCAGCGTCGACACCGACGGCGTCACCGGCGGCGACGGCACTGTCGAGCCTCCCGGACCCACAGAGTTCTTCGCCTTGAGGGTGAAGGTGTACGGCACGCCATCGGTGAGGCCCGTGACCGTGCAGGCCAGCGGGGATCCCACCACGGGGCAGTTGCTGTTCGTCACCACGTTGCCCGTGTCGTCCGTGGCCACGAGGATGTAGTCGGAAATCGTGGCTCCGCCGGTGAACGCCGGGGCGGTGTAGGACACGGTCGCGGCACCCCCGCTGCCCGAAACCGAGGTGATCACCGGCGTGCCCGGCACGACGGCGTTCACCGTGAAGGTCTGGCTGTCATCCGTCGCCGCGGCGTAGTCGGCGTTGCCGGGCTGGGCAGCTCGGATCTGGCACGTGCCGACAGCCAGGACCGTCAGCACGCCGCTGGAGTCGACGGTGCAGGCACCGTTGGTGGTGCCCGGTCCGGCCGAGTAGCCGATGGCCAGGCCGCTCGTCGCGCTCGCGGACAGCGCGATGCTCGGCGAGCCGAAGTCGACGTTGCCCGGCGACGGGAAGGAGATGGACTGCGGGGTGCCCACGAGGGTGAAGGGCTGCGACGTCACCGGTGCCAGCGAGGCGACCCGCACCCCCACCCGAGCGGCTATCTGGACCACCATCTGCGCCTGCGGCGGCGAGGCCTGGAAGGCCATGCTCACCGTGCCCGAGGGGGCCGTGATCGCCAGGCCCGTGAAGGTCGCGGTGCCCGAGTCGTCCGTAATCGCCGTGGCGTTGTCCACCGTGCCGGAGCCCGTGGCAAGGCTCGCGCTGACCACGACGCCGGCGCTCTCGACCTCATTGCCGGATGCGTCGACCAGCTGTAGCACCGGCTGCGTGCCCAGCGGCGCGCCGCGCACCGCGTTGCCGGGTTGGACATCGATCGAAAGCCCCGACGGACTGCCGGGCTCCACGGTGAGGGCGAGCGGGGCACTATCCGTGAGAGATGCCGACGTGGCGGTGATGCTCACCGGGCCCGCGTCGTCGCCGGTGACGGTGATCGAGGCGACGCCGCTGGATGCCGCCTGGCTGCCCAGCCCGGTCACCGTGCCAGTGCCCGCGGACTTGGCGAAGACGACGGAGTTCGACGCCGTCGTCACCGTGTTGCCCCGCGCATCGACCACCCTCGCGGTCAAGGTCTTGGTCGACCCGGACGCCAGGATCGATCCCTGGGTGGTGAGCGACACGGCAGAGGGCGCGGAGGCAGCCACAGCGAAGGTCTGCGTATTGCTGTTGAGCGATCCCCCGAGCGTCGCCTGGAGCACGACGGATCCGGACAGCACGCCGGTCACCGTCATCGACGCGACACCGGCGACGGCATTGGCGGTCCCGCCGCCGGCGAAGGTGACCGTGCCCGCACCGGCATTGAGCTGGGAGAAGGACACCGCGTTGGTCGCGGCCGTGAGCGTGTTGCCGTTGGCGTCCAGCAGGGTCGCGGTGAACGTGCGCGTGTCATCGGAGGTCAGGTCGGCGACTGAGCCCGCGAGCGAGATGCTCGCCGCCGCTCCCGCCACGATCGACAGGGTCCGGGAGTTGCTCGTGATCGGTCCGGCGATCGACGCCTGGAGCGTGACCGGTCCCGCCAGCAACCCGGTCACCGTCATCGAGGCGACGCCCGCCACGGGGGTGGCCGTGCCCAAGCTGGCGAAGGTCACCGATCCCGACCCGCCGACTTGGCTGAACGTCACCGGGGCCGTTGAACCGGTCACAGTGTTGCCCTGGGCGTCCTTGAGCGTCGCGGTGAAGGTCCGCGTGCCGTCGGAAGCGAGGTCGGCCGTGTCGTCGCTGAGCACGATCGAGGCGACTGCCCCGGGGACGACCGTGAACGCCGCTGTGCCGCTGGTGCGCGAGGGCGAGGCGATGGACGCCGCGAGCGTCACCGGGCCGGAGGTGGCGCCCACCACGCTCACCACGCGCACGCCGGAGGCGACCGCGCCCGCCGCCGGCAGGGTGAGCGATCCGGCGCCCGCGCCTGCGTTGGGCTGGGTGATCGTCACGACCGTGGTGCTGTCGTCGGTGACCGTGTTGCCGGCGCCGTCCTGCAGAGTGACGGTCGCCGTGCGCGACGCGCCCGAGGAGAGATCGGCCGTCGAGACCGACATCGCAACAGCCGAGACCGAGCCGGGCACGACGGTGAACGCGACCGGGCCACTGGTGAGCGATGGCGTGGCCGTGCTGGCGATGATGGACACCGAGCCCGCGAGCGCGCCGTCGACGTCGATCGTGGCGATGCCACCGACGGCAGCGACCGAACGCAGCCCTGTCACCGTGCCGGTGCCGCTCGCCTGGGCGAAGGTGACGGTAGCCGTGGAGTCGGTGACGAGGTTGCCCCAGTCATCGAGGATGCGCGCCGTCAAGGTGCGCGTCGCCCCCGCGGCGAGCGAGCCACTCGCACTCGCGGTCAGGGCGATAGACGCGGGGCCGGCATGGCTCACATCGATCGCATCGGAGAGCGCACTCGCCGGAGTCGCCTGATTGGAGGCGGCACCCACAGACATCGCCCCCATCGAGCTGACCGTGACCAGGTTGGCATCGGCCCGAAGCTGCACGCCGGTAGAGGCCTGTCGCAGGTGCAGACCGGTGAACGATGCGATCCCGTCCACCGCCTGGCGCGACAGCGTTCCCTGGAGGGTGTCGTCGGCACTGACCGACGACAGGGTGATGATGCTGGTGTCGTCAGCGAGGACCCGGTTGCCCTGTCCGTCGATGACCATGACCTTGGTCGCGAAGGACTCATCGGCATTCAGGTTGGCCGGCGGCTGCTGGGAGAAGGTGAGGTCCCGCGCGGGGCCGGCCGCCGTCGGGAAGACCGTCGCCGTCGTCGCAGCCAGGCCGGGCGCGGTGAAGGTGAGCGTGTACGCCGTCCCGACGCGGCCGGTGAAGACCAGCTTGCTGAACGTCGCCACGCCACCCGAGGCGGTCGCGGTCAGGCAGGCGGTGCTCGGGGTGTCGTCACACGACAGGATCCCGCCGGAGGCGGACACGGTGACCTGGGTGGTCGAGTCGTCGGCGGAGGTGTCGTCGGTCGAGGTCGCCACGACGATGCGCGGCATCGTGGTCAGGTTGGCCTCCGACGCCCCCGCCACCGGCGCCCGGCCCAGCAAGAGCTTGCTCGGTTGCGCCGCGCGGGTCACGGTCACGGTGTAGGTGCGGGTCGTGGTGCCGTCGGCCGCGGTCACGACGACGCTCACCGTGTTCGACCCCGTGCTCAGCGTCACCGCACCTGATGCGATGCCGCTGGTGACGGGCACCCCGTTGACGGTGACGGTGGCCGAGTCGTCGGCGACCGTCGGGGTGACGGTGATCGAGGTGGTGAGGTAGCCGACCGAGGCGGTGTAGGCGAGGGTGTCGTCAGCGAACGCCGGCGACGGGGTCCCGGCCGACAGAGCCAGGCCCGACAGCTTCGCGTTGTTGCTCGGCACCGTGTAGGTCACCGCCGGGGTCGATGCCAGGCTGAGGCCGATGCGGTTCTGCGCCTTGACGGTGAAGGAGTACGTCGCCCCGTTGGTCAGGCCCGTCGCGACGCAGGAGCGGTTCGCGATCGTCCCGCAGGTGACTGAGGCTGCGCCGGGGGTGCTGCTGGTGATCGTCACCACATACGGGGTGGTGTCGTCCAGGGCCGCCCCGCCGTCGGAGGCCGGCGCGTTCCAGGAGAACGTCGCCGCGGTGGCTGCGCTCCCCCGCGTCACGGCCGGATTCAGCGGCGGGGTGGGCACTGTCGCAGCGGACTCGCGCACCTCGGTGAAGCCGGAGGTGTTGTCGGTCATGATCGCGACGATCTTGACGTCGTAGGAGTAGCCGTTATTCAGGCCCGTGAAGAGGTAGCTCAGGGTGTTGATGTTGGTGATCGTCGTCGTCGGTGTCCCCGGGTAGGCGGACTCGATGTCGCGCTTGATGAAGAGCTCGTAGCGCGCGAAGGTCTTGCCGGCGGTGTTGGGCTGGGTCCAGGTCGCGGTGAGGGACTGGTTGCCCGGCACCGCCGTGGCTCCCTGCGGCGCCAGGGCCCGATTGGTCGGCACCACCTGCGCGGACGGCGCCGACGCCGGCCCCAGGCCCACGGCATTCGCCGCGGCCACGGTGAGGGTGTAGGTGTCGTCATTGACCAGCCCGGAGACCGTGCAGGTGAACGTGACGGCCGAGCAGTCCGACTTCGTCACCGGGTTGCCGCCGGTGACCGGGGTCGCCACCACTGTGTAGGCGGTGTCGTCGATCCCACCCGTGAACGACGGCGCCGTGTACGCGATCGTCACCGCCTGGTCGCTGCTCGACACCGACGCCACGCTCGCCCGGCCCGGCACCACCGGCACGATCGCGAACGAGCGCGTCACCGACGCCGCCGCCGCCCACCGGGAATCCCCGCCCTGAGCCGCCACGACCTCGCACGTGCCCACCGCGAGCACCGTGACCACACCGGTCGCGCTCACCGAGCAAGCAGAGTTCGTCGTCCCCCCACCGAGGCTGTAGGCCACCGGCAGGCCCGACGCCGCCGTCGCCGACATCTGCTGCTGCGACGAGCCGAAGTCGACCGACGCCGGCGTGGTCCAGGTGATCGCCTGGGCCTCCTTCGCCAGGGCGAAGGTCCGCGAGGTCACCGGCGTCAGGCCCGGCGAGGAGAAGACCATCTGGTAGCTGCCGGCATCGCCGATCACCTGCGTGGTGGCGAAGGTCGCCGACCCGCCCGAGATCGTCGGCACCACGGCACCGGTGACCGACGCCGATCCGGAGGCCAGGGATGCGGTGATGTTGGTGCCCGCAGCCGTCACCGGGTTGCCGAAGGAGTCGCGCACCTGCACCACCGGCGCGGGGCTGAACGTCGAGTTGACCGTGTCGTCCGGCACGTCCGTCGTCAGCGTCAGCGCGCGCGCCGGACCCGTCTGCGCCTTGACCACCTGGGTCGCCGGGGTGAGCGAGCCGGAGGTGTAGGAGATCGTGTAGTCGGTGTTATCGGCGCCGTTGATGCCCAGTCCGGCGAAACGGGCCACGCCCGCGATCGCCGTGGCCGTGCTGGTGCCCACGAAGGTCGCCGGGCCGGTGATCGCCGCCGTCACCACCGAGGTGTCGTCCGTGCGCACATTGCCCTGCGCGTCGGTGACGCGCACCACCGGCTGCGCAGTGAACGCCACCCCCGACGGCGACGGTGAGGTCGCCGAGGTCGCGAGCACGAGCTTCGACGCCGGCCCCGGGCCGGTCACGCGCAGCGCGCCCGAGCTCGTCGAGATCGCACTCCCACCCGAGCCCGTCGTGAAGGTCAGCGTGTTGTCCGTGCCGACCAGCCCGGCCAGGGTGAGGTCGGTGAACGTCACCAGGCCGTTGACCGCGGCCACCGACGTCGTCCCGCCCACAGTGCCCGGAGTGGCCGACACGGTCACCGTGTCGGTCGAGGTCGTGCGGTTGCCGTAGGTGTCGTCCAGGGAGATCACCGGCTGCGTCGCCAGCAGCGCACCCGACGCACCCGGCACCGGCGCCGTCACGACCCGCAGCACCGCCACCGGCCCCGGCGTGATGTCGAACGCCGAGGACGCGACCGTCCGGGCTCCGGCGGTGAGGGTCGACGACGCCGTCATCACCTTGCCGGTGCCGGCCACCCGCATCGACAGCCCGCTGAAGGTCGCGACGCCGGCGGATGCGGTGACCGTGGACGTGCCGACCAACGTGCCCGTGCCGGTGGACACCGCAAGGGATACCGCGCGGGAGGAGTCGGCGCCGCTGGTCACGACATTGTTGAAGGCGTCGCGGATCTCCAGCCTCGGCTGGGCGGCGAACGCCGCGCCCGCCACCGTCGACGCCGACGGCTGCTGCGCGAATACGAGCTGCGACGCCGCTCCGGGCGTGATGGCGAAGGCACTTGACGTGGCGGGAGTTAGCGAGCCCGACGTCGCGGTGAGCGTGCGCCCCGAGCCCGCCAGGGTCATCCCCACCCCGCTGAACGTCGCCACACCTCCCACCGCCGTGGCGGTGGGCGTGCCGGTCAACGTCCCCGAGCTCGCGGCCAGCGACACCGACGCCGTCGACGACGTGACCGTGTTGCCGTACTGGTCCTGCACCGTCACCACCGGCTGCTGGGCGAACGCCGTCCCCGCCACCGTCGACGCCGACGGTTGCGTGGTGAAGGCGAGCTGCGCCGCCGGACCCGGGGTGATCGCGAAGGCACTCGAGGTCGCCGACGTGCGCCCGGTCGCCGTCGCCCGCAGGGTCTTGCCGGTACCGGCCGTGGTGACGTTGAGGCCCGTGAAGGCGGCCGTGCCGCCATTGAGCTGCGAGGTCACCGTCCCCGACAGCGTGCCCGTGCCCGACCCGATCGACATCGTCACCGTCGAGGTGTCGTCGGTCGCCGTATTGCCGAACTGGTCCTCCACGCGCACCACCGGCTGCGCGGCGAAGGCCACGCCAGCCGCCGTCGACGCCGACGGCTGGGCGCTGAACACCAGCTTGCTTCCCGCGGCCGGGGTCACCGACACCGTGAGTCGATTCCCGCCCGTCCCCGTGCCGACGGTCCCATCGGTCGCCGCGAGGACGTTGGACCCCACCAGGCACAGGCGCAGCGATCCCGTCGCCACGCCGCTGGTGAAGTTCACCGGGAGCGGGGCGGAGAAGTTGTTGGTGTTCCATGCCGGCACGAAACCTCCGGGCGAGGTGCCCGGCCCCGAGAAGGTGAGGAACTTGGTGCCTGTGTAGGAGGTCGCGGTGTTGCCGAAGGCATCTCGCGCGGTGATCGTCACCGTCTGGGTCGTCCCGGCCACCTGCGTCGCGGAGCCGGTGAGCACCAGCTGCGACGCGGCCGCCGGCGTGATCTGGAACGTCGACGACGTCGCCGAGGTCATCGATCCCGACGTCGCCACCAGGGTCAGGCCCGTGCCGGCGGTGTTGACCCTCAAGCCGGCGAACGTCGCAACACCGTTGACAGCGTTCACCGTCGCCGTGCCCGTCACCGCACCCGTGCCGGACCCGCCGGCGAGGGTGACCGGGGCGACCGATCCCGTCACGGTGTTGCCGTACTGGTCCTGCACGATGACGGCCGGCTGCTGGGCGAAGGCCACACCCGCCACCGTCGACGCCGAGGGCTGCTGACTGAAGGCGAGCTTGGCCGCCGCATCAGCGGTGATCGCGAAGGCCGATGACGTCGCCGCCGCCACGCCCGTCGCGCTCGCGACCAGCGTGCGCCCCGTGCCCGCGATCGTCGAGCCGACCCCCGTGAACGTCGCGACGCCGTTGACGGCAATGACCGTGGTCGTGCCGACGTTGGCACCCGCCAAGGACACCGAGAGTGTGGAGTTGAGCACGGTGCGCCCACCGCTGTCCTGCACCGTCACGACCGGCTGCTGCGCGAAGGCCGCCCCCGCGGCGGTCGAGGCCGATGGCTGCGTGGTGAAGACGAGCCTGCTCGCCGCGCCGTAGGCGTTGACGTCGTTGCTCAGCGCCGTGATGCCCGTGATGGAGGCGCGCAGCATTGCCCCGGTCTGCGCTGTGCCCAGGCCGACACCGCTGAACGTCGCGACGCCATTGACCGCGTTCACCGTCAAGCATGCGGTGCCTCCACTCGCGCAGGAGAGGCTGCCGGTGCCGGCACCGAGCGACAACGTGACACTGGCCGTCGATGAGGTGACCGTGTTGCCGTTGGCGTCGCGAATCGTCACCTGGGGCTGGGCGGCGAACGCCGCACCTGCCTGCGACCAGACCGACGGCTGGGTGGTGAACGCCAACTGCGACGGCGCACCAGCCGTGATCGTGAAGGGCGACGACGTCGCCGAGGTCAGGCCGGTCGAGGCGGCGGTCAGCGTGAGGCCCGTGCCAGGAGTGGTCACGTTGAGGCCGCTGAACGTCGCGACGCCGTTGACGGCATTGACCGTGGTCGTGCCTACCAGCGTGCCGGAGCTGATCGTCAGCGTGACCGCAGCACTGGAGTTCGTGATCGTGTTGCCGTTCGCGTCCTGGATCGCCACCACCGGCTGCTGCGCGAATGCCACGCCTGCGGCCGTCGACGTCGATGGCTGCGTCGTGAACACCACCTTCGTGGGGGTCGAGGCGTTGATCGTGATCGGAGACGACGTCGCCGTCGTGAGCCCCGACGACGTGGCCGAGAGCGTGAGCCCGACACCGGGGGCCGTCGCACTGACACCCGCGAACGTCGCCACACCGGCAACCGCTGCCACCGTCGTCGTACCCGACAGCGATCCGGAGCTGATGCCCAGCGACACCGACGCAGTGGAGGAGGTCACGGTGTTGCCGAAGGCGTCCTGCACCGTCACCACCGGCTGCGTGCTGAAGGCGACACCCGCGAAGGTCGGGGTTGAGGGCTGCGTGGTGAACGCCAACTGCGACGGAGCGCCCGCCGTGATCGCGAAGGTGGACGACGTAGCCGAGGTCAATGCCGACGACGAAGCGGTGAGCGACAGACCGGTGCCGACAGTCGTGACATTGACACCACTGAACGTCGCGAGGCCATTGACTGCGCTCACCACGAGCGTGCCCTGCAGCCCCGGCACACCCGACAGCGTCACCGACGCCGTCGACGACGTCACACGGTTGCCGTAGGAGTCATCGATCGACACGGTCGGCTGCGACGCGAACGCCACACCCGCGGCCGACGATGACGAGGGTTGCGTCGTGAAGGCAAGCCTGCTTGCCGTACCCGCAGTGATCGCGAACGAGCTCGATGTCGCCGACGTCAGGCCCGACGAGGCCGCGGTCAACGCCAGCCCCGTGCCTGCCGTCGTCACGTTCACTCCGGTGAACGTCGCCACGCCGCTCACCGCGTTCACCGTCAACGTGCCGCTCAGCCCCGGAACGCCCGAGAGCGTCACTGGCGCCGTCGACGACGTCACAGTGTTACCGAAGGCGTCCTGCAACGCCACCCTCGGCTGCTGGGCGAACGCCACACCCGCCACCGTCGAGGCCGACGGCTGCGTCGTGAAAGCCAACTGCGACGTAGCGGCCGGCGTGATCGCGAATGTTGAGGACGTCGCCGACGTCAAAGCTCCTGACGCCGCCGTCAACGTCAGATTCGTCCCCGCGGTCGTGACATTGACACCAGTAAACGTCGCCACGCCGCTCACCGCGTTCACCGTCAAAGTGCCGCTCAGCCCTGGAACGCCCGAGAGCGTCACCGACGCCGTCGACGACGTCACGGTGTTGCCGAGGGCGTCCTGCACCGTCACCATCGGCTGCTGGGCGAATGCGACACCGGCCGCCGTCGACGTCGACGGCTGCGTGGTGAACGCCAACTGCGACGCAGCGGCCGGCGTGATCGCGAATGTTGAGGACGTCGCCGACGTCAAAGCTCCTGACGCCGCCGTCAACGTCAGATTCGTCCCCGTGGTCGTGACATTGACACCGGTGAACGTCGCAAGGCCATTCACCGCGTTCACCACGACCGTGCCCTGAAGTCCCGGCACGCCTGACAGCGTCACCGCTGCCGTCGACGAGGTCACCCGGTTGCCATAGGAGTCATCGATCGACACTGTCGGCTGTGAAGCGAAGGCGACACCGGCGACAGTCGATGCCGAAGGCTGCGACACGAACGACAGCCTGGCCGCCGCACCCACCGTCGGGGTCACCGAAGCCGTGGTCGACAACTGCGTCGTGGGTGCATTCGTCGTCGTAAAGGTCAGCGTGTACGCCGTGCCGATCGTGCCCGTGAGAGTCACATTCGAGAAGGTCACGACACCCGAACTCGCCGTCCTGGTCAGGCACGACGTGCCCCCTCCTACGCACCCCAGCGTCGCCCCCGAACTGACAGACAAGGTGACCTGTGTCGCACTGTCGTCAGCTACGAGGGCTCCGCTGTCATCCAGAACGCGAATGACTGGCTGCGTAGCCAAGGGCCCTCCGGAGGGTCCGCCGACAGGCGACGTTGATACCTGAAGGGAGGCCACGGGGTAGTAGCGCACGATCACGATTCCCGAGCCGCCAACGCCGGCAGTTCCGGCACCTCCTGCCAAATTTCCGGCAGCTCCGCCGCCGCCACCGCCACGGCCATTGGTGCCCGCGGCGCCCGATCCGCCCTGGCCACCCCCACCAGCGCCACCACCACCAGACCCGGCCGCGCCTGCCGTGTTGCTCGTCGCGCTGCCGCTGGAGCCACCACCACCGCCACCGCCGTACAACGTGGCCGTGCCCGTGATGCTGGACGAGAAGCCCGCGCCACCGGCGCCACCGGCCGTCGACGTGCCGTCCGATCCGGCCGCACCAGCGCCGCCTCCACCGGACCCGCTGCTCTTCGACGCCGCACCACCGCCGAAGCCCTGGCCCGCGGTGCCCGCGGCGGAAGCACCGCCGTTGCCGCCGCCGCCACCGCCCGAACCGCCGGAAGACGCCGGCGTGCCCGAAAACTCCCAAGCGCCCCCGCCGCCACCCTTGGCCGTCACCCCGAACGCCGCGCTGTCACCACCAGGCCCCGTGGGAGCAGTTGAGGTCCCACCGGCGCCCACCGTCACCGTCTGGACACCGGTCAGCGTGGCACTACCCGACAGCACGCCACCGCCGCCGCCACCACCACCGCCACCGGTGTTGCTGTTCTTCCCGCCGCCACCAGCGCCACCACCACCAACCACGAGGTAGTCCACCGACAGATTCGACGACGGCGGAGTCCATAGGCAGCTGCCGGTCGTCGAGAAAGTCACGACCTTGTAGATGCCAGCCTGCGTGGTGACCGGTGAGCAGACGATGGGCGAGTAGTAGCGAACGATGACGACGCCGGAACCGCCGACGCCCGCAGTCCCTGCACCTCCACCGGAGTTACCGGCTGCGCCTCCTCCGCCTCCGCCACGGCCATTGGTGCCCGCGGCGCCCGATCCGCCCTGGCCAGCCCCGCCGGCACCGCCACCACCCGAGCCGCCCGCGCCGCCCGCGTCCCCGGAATTACCTCGGGAACCGCCGCCACCGCCGCCGCCATACAACGTGGCCGTGCCCGTGATGCTCGACGAGAAGCCAGCGCCACCGGCGCCACCCGCCGTCGACGAGCCAACCGATCCCGCCGCACTCGCGCCGCCTCCGCCACCACCGCTGCCCGACCCCGCACCACCCGCGAAGCCCTGCCCAGCGGTCCCCGAGGCCGCCGCGCTGGAGTTGCCACCGCCGCCGCCGCCCGAGCCGCCGGACGATGCAGGGGTGCCCGACCACTCCCAGCCGCCCCCGCCGCCGCCCTTGGCCGTCACTCCGAAGGCCGCGGTATCACCACCAGGCCCCGTAGGAGCAGTCGACGTCCCACCCGCGCCCACCGTCACCGTCTGGACACCGGTTAACGTGGCACTACCCGACAACACACCGCCACCACCGCCACCACCGCCACCACCGGTGTTGCTGTTCTTCCCACCGCCACCAGCACCACCACCACCAACCACGAGGTAGTCCACCGTCAGATTCGAAGACGGCGGGGTCCAGTCGCATGCGCCAATCGCGGTGAAGGTCACCACCTTGTCGAGACCGTCCTGGGTGATCGTGGGCGTGCACGCTGTCTGGGCGACCCTGACGGTTGACGTGGCAGTGAGGACCTGCAGCGGGGAGTTCGTCGTGAACGTCAGGGTGAAGGTGCTGCCGGCCGTCCCGGTGAGCGCGAGGTTCGTGAATGTCACTACGCCGTTCACCGCGGTCCTGGTCGTCGTGCCCGACAGGGTGCCTCCGCTCGATGTGACCGTCACCTGTGTGGTGCTGTCGTCCGTGATGAGGTTTCCGCTGCTGTTGAGCAGCCTGAGCACCGGCTGAGTGGTGAAGAGCTGGCCGGTGAGCCCTGCGACAGGCGCCGTCTGAACCGAGAGGCTGACGGCGTTCTGGTAGCGCACGATGACGGCTCCGCCGCCACCGTCAGCACCGACCGCCGGCGTTGCGTCGTTCGTGCGGCCGCCACCGCCGCCACCGCCGCCGAGGCCGTTGGCGCCGGCCGCTGCAGCCGTCGCGGGCAGCACTGTGCCGTTGCCACCACCGCCCGCACCGCCGAGACCGCCACCGCCATCGCTCTGTGCCGAGCCGGATCCCTTCCAGACGCCGCCGCCACCGCCGCCGCCGCCGTAGGTCACCGAGGAACCGGTGATCGTCGACGCATAGCCACCGCCACCGGCACCGCCCACACCACCGAGGCCACCCAGGTCGGTTCCCACGCTGCCATTAGCGCCGGCACCGGCACCGCCGCCTGCGGCGTCGAAACTGGCTGGGCCCCCCGTGCGTGCCGTGGCCGTGCCATTGACAGTCTGCCCGGATGCACCGCCGGCGCCTGCGGTGGCAACACCTCCGCCGCCGCCGCTCCCACCCAGGGCAATCGTG
The DNA here is from genome assembly GCA_046046455.1 of Actinomycetota bacterium. GTDB lineage: Bacteria > Actinomycetota > Actinomycetes > S36-B12 > S36-B12 > Mxb001. The sequence continues at coordinate 21,408 of JBJOJS010000010.1, forward strand.
TCGTCGAAGGAACTCTGCCCGCCGTCTGTGCCCGCGCTGCCGTTGTACGACCCGACCGTCGCCGCATCGCCACCGGCACCGCCCCGACCGACGACGACGGAGTACGACGTCGAGGGGGCAACCACTCTGGCACCCGCGTAGGTGACTCGGCCGCCACCTCCACCGCCGCCGGAAGTGCTCGCGCCGTTGTCACCGGAGATGCTGCCGCCGCCACCACCGCCGCCGCCGCCGACCACGAGCGCGTCGACTCTCGTAATGCCGGCGGGCGTGGTCCATGAGCACTGGCCCGGGTTGGAGAAGCTCACCACCGTGTATAGCGCGGACGTGGAGGTCGCCGAAGCACAGGGATTGGTGACGTAGCGGATGACGACGACGCCTGAGCCGCCAGCACCACCGGCAGTCGACGCGGTGCCGTTGGTCCTACCTCCGCCTCCACCACCACCACCGGTGTTGGCGGTGCCTGCTGTTGCCGGGGTCGATGGCCCGACCGCGCCACTGCCTCCGCCGCCGGTGCCACCCGCGCCGCCGCCGCCCGAGCCCGACGCGACCGCGCCGCCGCCTCCACCACCACCGCCGTAGACGGCCCAGGAACCGGTGATCTGGCTACCGAAGCCGAAACCACCTGCGCCGCCGATGCCTCCGTCGCCCGGCAAGTCGCTGCCATTGCCGCCGTTGGCGCCAGCACCGGCACCACCACCAGCACCATCGAAGTTCTGCGTGCCACCACTCGTCGTCTTCGCCGCCGCGCCATTCACCGTGCGGCCCGACGCGCCACCAGCCCCCGACAACTGGGACTGATTGTTGACCGTGCCCACACCGCCGCCCGGTCCTCCAGTCGCCGTGACCGAGCCGAACCGGCTCGTGCCTCCGGCGCCACCTGCGGTGGCATTGAATCGGTCACCACTGGGTGCGGCCGTCCCCGCCGTTCCGCCTGCGCCCACGGCGACGCCGTATGACTGACCCGCGGTCACCGGGAAGCTGTCGTCGGCATTCACGAGACCACCGGCTCCACCCCCGCCAGAAGAGAACAACTGGCTACCGCCGCCACCGCCGCCACCGCCGCCGACGACGAGGTAATCCACCGATGACACACCGGCGGGCGCAGTCCACGAGCAGTTGCCGGCCCCGGTGAACCTCACCACGGTGTAGGGGCCGGACGTCGAGGTGGTCGGCGAGCAGGCGGACGTTGTCATGGTGACTGACGCGGTGGTCGTCAGGACCTGGTTCGGCGAATTGCTGGTGAAGGTCAATGTGTAGTTGGTGCCAGTACCCGAGAGGAGGCCAAGACCGCTGAAGGTGGCAACGCCATCGATTGCGGTCACCGTCGTCGTGCCCATGAGGGCGCCGTTGTTGTTCACCGTGACCGTCACCTGGGTTGTGTCGTCCGTCGACACGACGTTCCCACTGCCGTCGCGCAGTTGGAGCACGGGCTGCGTGGCGAATGCCTGGCCGAACGTGCCACCCGACGGCGCCGACGTCGCCACCATCGACACTGCCGGCTGGTAGCGCACCACGATCACACCCGCGCCGCCATCACCGCCGGTCGCCGCAGCGCCGTTGCCGGCACCTCCGGATCCACCGTTGCCCGTGTTGGCTGTTCCCGCCGTCCCATTGGTCGAGCCTGAGCCCGGGCGATTGCGTCCAGCGCCGCCCGCCGCGTACGTCGATCCGGTGATGGCATTGGAGAGCCCCGCCCCGGCGGTACCGGCCGCCGATGATGTGGCCTGGGAACCCGTCCCACCCGCGCCACCGCCACCCGAGGCGAAGGTCGTGCCCGAAGTGGCTGCATCACGCGGTCCGCCGGCGTTGCCCTGACCGGTGGTGCCCGAGCCCTGCGCTCCCAGGAAGGTGTCGAAGGAGGTGCCGCCACCGCCCGAGCCACCGGATGTGCCGCGGGCGACCTGCTGGCCATTGCCGCCACCGCCGCCACCGCCGCCGTTGGCGAGCGCGGAGAGGAAGGAGGAGTACCTGCCAATGCCGCCGGCCAGTGTCGTCGACGTACCACCCGCCCCGCCGCTACCCACGATGATCGGCAGGGAGGCGCCCGGCGTCACCGTGGCAGGAGTCCCGACGTTGGTGAGCAGACCGCCGGCCCCACCACCACCCGCACTGCCACCACCCGCTGCGGTGCCACCGCCGCCGCCACCCCCGCCGACCACGAGGTACTCGAGCTTGGTGATTCCGTTCGGCACTGTCCAGGCGCACGACGACGTGAAAGTCAGGACCGTGTAGGACCCGATGGCGGAACTGGACGGCGAGCAGGTCGCCGTCGGTGCCGAGCGATATCGGATGATGACGATGCCCGAGCCGCCCTTGCCGCCATTGGTCGATGCGGTGGTGCTGTCCGACGCGGCACCCGCGCCACCATTACCCGTACTGGCGGTGCCGGCGGTGCCGGTCTGCGAGCCGGTGCCGCGGTTCTGCGGATTCCCTCCAGCCGCGTATGCCGTGGACGCACCCGAGATCGGCGAATAGCGCGGCGCACCGCCCTTGCCGACGGCTGTCGCGTTGCCATTGACGTCCACGGCCGTGGGCAATCCAGGGCCCCCCGCGCCGCCACCACCTGCCGCGTAGGTCCTGGCGTTGGTCGATGGCTGGGTACCACCGGCGTGGCCTTGTCCGGACACACCAGTGCCTGCCGCTACCGCGGTGTTGTAGTTGGCGCCACCACCACCGGAGCCGCCATTGCCGGCGGCCGTCAAGGCAGACGACCATCCGGTGACATCGCCGATACCGCCCGCACCACCACCACCGCCGCTCGCGACGACGACACCGAACTTGGAGTCGCCTCCGGTGCCACCAGCGAAGAGTCCGGCAACGCCGCCTGCACCTCCAGCGCCGACCACGACGTCCATCGACGCTCCCGGCGTCACCGCAGTAGGACTGCCCTCATTGCTCAGCAGGCCACCCGCACCACCACCACCACCGCTGCCGTTCCATACGGCGCCACCACCGCCACCGCCGGCGACGACGAGGTATTCCGCCTGGGTGATGCCCGCGGGGACCGTCCACGTGCCGGTGCAGCCCGACGAGTTGGAGAACGTGACGATGGTGTCGTCACCCGATGTCGTCGTGGTGGGCGTGCACGCGGAGGTCGCGTAGCGAATGATGACGATCCCGCTGCCACCGTTTCCACCAGTCGTGGCACTCGGTGTGCCGCCATCGCCACCCGCACCGCCGCCACCACCACCGCCGCGCCCATCGGTACCGGCCGCGCCGTTCCCGGCCTTACCGCCTGCGCCACCGCCACCCGTGCCACCAGAACCTGCCGTCCCGGAGGAGAAGTAGGCGCCACCGCCACCACCGCCGCCGTAGACCACCGCAGATCCCGTGATGGAGGAGGAGACGCCGTTCCCGCCGCTGCCGCCTGCGCCGACACCTGAGCCGCCAGTGCCGCTAGCCGCGGTGCCGGTCGCCCCAGCGCCACCGCCACCACCGCCCGCGAAGGGGTTGCTGGTCCGCCCGACGCCACCGACGTTGCCTTGCCCCGGGAAGCCCGGCGAAGCGCTGCCGTCATCACCGCTGCCACCACCGCTGCCACCAGCGGTCGGTCCCAAGTTTTGGTACACGCCACCGCGTCCACCACCGAGGGCACGGGCAGAGAGGAAGCTTGAGTCCCCACCGTTCGTCCCCGTGGTCGTCCGACTCGACGTGGCCGTGCTGTACGTGGAGCCCGTGCCTCCCGCACCCACAACCACCGGAACCGTCGTCCCTGGGGTCACGGCTCCCGTGCCTGTGAGTACGCCGCCGCCACCACCGCCGCCACCGACCCATGCACCACCACCGCCGCCGCCGCCGACGACGAGGTAGTCCACCGATGTCACGCCAGCAGGCACCGTCCAGTTGCAGGTGCCTGTCCCCGTGAAGCTCACGACCGTTGCTGAACCGTCCGTCGTCGTCGTCGGAACACACGCGTTCTGCACCTCGGCCAGCGAGAGGATGCCCGGACCGCAGGTCTTCTCGGGATTGCTATCGCACTCGCCATCGGCGAAGGGCCGGAGGTAGTCCTCCGCCCCAAGTCGGGTGCGAATCTCCCCTGGTGACAGACCCGGGTTGTCCGACAGCAGCAGCGCCACGGCCGCCGACACCTGCGCCGCCGCGATGGACGTGCCCTGCGCAGCGGCGTACCCGGGCCGGTCCGCCTTGGTGGTGCCGGTGTTGGAGGTCGAGGTCACCCCGCCGTCGGTGGTGATGTCACCGCCGGGCGCGGAGATCGAAATCCCCTCGCCGTAGTTGGAGTACGGCGCGCGCTTGCCATCGCGGCCCGTCGCGCCGACGGTGATGACACGAGAGCAGTTGGCCGGGGTGTACTTCGCGACATCGTCGTTGGCATTGCCGGCCGATGCGACGACGACGGCCCCCCGATCCGTCGCGGCGCCAATCGCGTCCTGCAGTGCTACCGAGCACTCCGCCTTGGCGGCGAAGCTCATGTTGATGACCTGGGCGGGGTTGGGATTGTCGGGCGCACCGCCGACCTGGCCGCCGGACGCCCAGGTGATGCCGGCGATGATGTCGCTCAGCAGGCCGCCGCGCCACGACAGCGCGCGGATGGGCTCGATCTGGGCCTCCGGCGCGATGCCGGTGATGCCCTCGGCGTTGCCGGACTTGGCCGCGATGATGCCGGCCATGCGGGTGCCGTGCCAGGTCGAGTCGCGGATCGGAGCGACCTTGCGCCAGTCGCCCGGATCTGTGGGATCGGCGTCCCAGCCGACTGTGTCGTCGGCATCGAAGGCCACCGTGTCGTCGCCCGGCGTGCGCACCGCCGCCAGGGATGGCGGATCGGAGACGAAGTCGTAGCCGCGGACGAGCTGGCCCGCCAGGTCAGGGTGCTCGACAATGCCGGTGTCGATGACCGCGACCGTGACACCCGCACCGCTCTTGGTCGACTCGGCGGTCGCCGTGCCCGGGCCCGATCCGAAGCCGATGCCGAACTCACTCCACAGATTCCACTGGCTCGCGGCGTACTCGGGATCGTTGGGGGCGGGGGCGCCGTCGGTGGCGGTGAAGAGGAACTGGTCGGGCACGGCCCACGCGACGCCGGGATCCGACTCGAGCTGGGTGGCGATCCTCGTGGCCTCGTCGAGGCTCACGGCGTCGGAGAGGTCGACGAGGTGGGTGTCGGGGGCGAGCTCGCGATCGACCGAGAGGTCCACCGTCGGCACGAGATCCTCGCCGGGCACCGTCTCGGTGCCCGGTACAACCTCGGCGCTGTCGGTGAACTTCACGATGAGGCCCGCGACCTCACCCTCCATGCCATTGGTGGGGGTCGATGTCACGGTCGCCGAGGGCTCGCTGGAGCCGTCTGCCGCGATTGCGTAGACGGTGATGGACACCTCGATGCCGTTCTTGAGCCCGCTGATGATCGTCGCAGTCTGCTGCGGATCGACAGTGACAACGCGACCTTCGGGATCCACGCGCACCGCGTACTGAGTGAGTTGCACATCCGCGACGTTGTCTGGTGCCGACCAGCGGACGCTCACCTCGCTGTCACCCGGAGTGACGACGACATTCGTCACGGGATCAGGGCAGATGACGGTGGAGGAGTCTTCGGTCGGCTCCGGTGTCGGCTCTTCCGATGGGGCAGGTGCCGGGGCCTCTGTGGGCGCGGGTGTCGGATCGTCCGAGGGGGAGGGAGCCGACTCCGACTCATCGGCGGCGGGCGCCACCGAGGGGGATTCGACCGCTAGGCAAGGGACCGGCACATCCGCGGGTGCCGCTTGGGCGGGGGCGATCTGCGGGGCTGCGGGCACGGCGAGCACGAGAGCGAGGACCAGCCCCGCCTTGCTGCGCCACCCGCCGCTCATCTGCCCCTTTGCCCGAGTCCGGGTGGCCTCCCCACCTGACCAGTCACCCTAAATACCCGTCTCTGGTTTCTCAAGTTAGAAACCCGTGTACGGTTTCCCCCGACGCGCCCCGGCGCGCCGCTAGTGACGCCTGTGAGGAGGTGTCCCATTCGCTACCTTGAGCCCGTGCTGCCGCTGCCAGCGCGCCAGGACTCCCCCCGGCAAGAGCGCGCAGTCCGTAACGACCGACGCATCGTCGAGTCGGCCATCGACGTACTCCATGAGTCGGGTTGGGGAGCACTGTCGCCGACGCACGTCGCGCGACGTACTGGCCTGAATCCCTCGACCGTGTCGGCACGCTTCCCGAGCCGTGCTGCCCTCGCCGCCGGCGCGTGGCGCGAGCAAGTCGCCGAGATGTGGCTCGGCCGGGTGTCCGCGCTCGTCGAGGCTGGCGATACGCCAGGAGTGACCGGCGAAGAGCTCGTCACGGCGTTCGAGCCGTTCATGTCCCCGTTACCCGAAATGCGCGCCGCGTGCGAGCTCATTCTCGTGAGCAGCTACGAGTCATCCCTGCAGCGCGCGATCGCCGACACGGTCGGCGCGCAACTCACGGAGTGGGTGACACCGCAGCGCGGTCAGGTGACGCGCGCCGAGGCAGCCCGACACGCCTTCCTCATCGCCACGTCCCTGGGCTTCGTCCTCGAAGCAGGCCGGCTCGGAGACTTTGACGCCGACTTCACCCGGCCGATGGATGCCCTCGCCCACGCGCTCACCCACCCGACCTCCCCCGCGCGCCTCCCCGGGGCTCGGGCGGACTTCCTCGACGAGCCCATGGACTTCGCCACCGGGGACCCCGCCTGGGACGCCATCCTTACCGCCACCCTCGACTGCGTCGGCGAGCTCGGCTACGAGGCGGCCACCATCGACACCATCGACGCCGCAGCCGGCTACTCCCGCACCGTGATCTTCACCCGCTACCGAACCAAGCAGGACCTCTTCATCGACGCGACCGACCGGGTGCTCGCCAAGAACGTCGCTCTCACCGTCGCCTACCAGCAAGCGATCGAGGCCACCAGCGCCGACGGCATCCCCGACTCCTGCTACCTCCGCGAGATCATGCGACCCGAGCGCACCCGCATACGCACCATCGGCCTCGAGCAGATCCGCCTGGCCGCGCACATCGAAGCGCTGCAGCAGCCCATCCGCGAAGCCCTCGGCCAGTACGAAGAGGTATTCCGGGCCGAGGCTCCGGATCAGTCCGCGCGTCAGATCCGTGGGCGGCTCATCTCCGACGTCGCCCTCTCCACCGGAGCGCTCGCCCTCGCCCAGCTCCGCTCCGACGTCTGGCAACTGCCCTTCGACACGATCCTCGTGCCCCTGCGCCGCGGCGCTGGACACCACGAGAGCTGACGTCTAGGAACCCGCTCCCAAGGCCATCGCCCGGCTGAGTACCTCGTCGAGCATCGGCTCGGTGAGCCGGCCGGTGAACGTGTTCTGCTGACTCGGGTGGTAGCTGCCGACGAGCCAGCGATCTCCTACCTGCGCCGTCGCGCCATGGCAGAACTTCGGCCGCGGCGAGGGCACCGGCTCCCCGAGATCCGCGAGTGCCCGCAGGGCGGACTGCCAGGCGAAGCCGCCCAGCGCGACAAGCACGCGCGCCGAGGTGAGCGCGATCTCGCGCACGAGCCAGGGCGCGCAGGTGTCGCGCTCCTTCGGCGTCGGCGCATTGCCGGGCGGCGCGCAGCGCACCGCCGCAGTGATCCGCACGCCGTCGAGCTGCTGCCCATCGTCCACAGAGACGGACGTCGGCAGCGCTGCGGCCCCGACCCGATGCAGCGATGCGAAGAGCCAGTCGCCGCTGCGATCGCCCGTGAAGACGCGCCCCGTGCGATTGGCGCCGTGCGCCGCAGGTGCCAGTCCGACGATCAGCACCCGCGGGTGCGGGTCGCCGAACCCGGTGATCGGCTTACCCCAGTACTCCTCGTCCCGGTACGCCGCGCGTCGCTCACTCGCGACCTGCTCGCGCCAGCGCACGAGCCGGGGGCATGCGCGGCACTCCACGATTGCCACATCGAGCTCGGCGAGATCGACGGCTTGGCGCGCGGTGCGTCGTACCGCGGCGGGTGTGCCCGCTGCGACGGTCAGCGGAAGGGCCCGTCGAGGCGACGGTGGAGCAGCGAGATCGTGCGCTCCCACGCGAGGGCCGACGCCTTCGGGTCGTGCACCTCGGGCCGGTCGTCGTTGAAGAACGCGTGCTGCGTGCCGGCGTAGGCCTCGACGACGGCGATCCCGCCGTGCGTGGCGATCTCCTCGGCGTAGCGCGCGATGTCCTCACCGGTCGAGGGCATGTCGGCCTCGCACTCGTGGACCAGCGCCTCCTTGCCGGAGTAGCGCGTCCAGTCGGGGTGGTAGTCCGGCCACGGCATCGCCGGATAGAAGGCGGCGGTGCAGTCGATGTCCGAACTCACCGTCGGTGCCAGCAGCGCGAGGCCGCCGCCCATGCAGAAGCCCACGCAGCCCACCTGCGTGCTCGTGAGCAGGCCGCTGCGCACGAGGTGATTCGCCGCTGCCGCGATGTCGTCGGCGGCGGACGCGACGCGCAGCCCCATCATGAGCTTGCCGGCCTCGTCGGGCTCGGTCGTGTGCTGACCCCGGAAGAGGTCGGGCGCGAGCGCGACGAAACCCGCCGCTGCGAGGCGATCGGCGACCGACTCGATGTGGGGCACGATGCCCCACCACTCCTGGATGACGATGACACCCGGCCCGTGACCCGAGGCGGGCGTCGCGAGGTAACCGGTGAGTCCGCGCTCGCCGGACGGGATATCGATGGTGGGCATGGCCCGAGCCTAGGACAGGCCGCGGTCAGGCCGTGCCCGTGCGGTCCACCGGCACGGTGCTGCCACGCACGACGAGCGTGGTCGGCACCGTGACCTCCTCCGCGCTGTCGTCCTGACCGAGCATGCGTGCGAGCAGTGCCTCCGCCGCCATGCGACCCATCTGCTCGACCGGCTGCCCCACGGTCGTGAGGTCGAGCAACTCCGCCAGCTCGTGACCATCGATGCTGGCGATGGCGATGTCGGCGCCGGGTCGGATGCCGTGGCGCTGCAGTGCGCGGATCGCACCGAAGGCCATGTCGTCGGACATCGCGAAGACCGCGGTGGGCGGATTGGGCTGAGACAGCAGGGAGGTCATGGCCGCCTCGCCGCCGGCGACGGTGAAGTAGCCGTGCGCCTCGAGCGACGGCTCAGGCGTGAGCCCCGCCCCCTCCATGGCACTGACATATCCGAGGGCACGGCTGGCCTGCGAGGTGGACGCCTGGGGGCGGCCGGAGATGATGCCGATGCGCTCGTGCCCGAGATTGATGAGGTGCTGCGTGGCCATGCGCCCGGCCGCCGCATCGTCGATGCACACCGAGGGCACCCCGGGCCAGCGCACACCGATGAAGCTCGTGGGAAGCCCGATCTCGAGCATGTCGGCGATGCGCGGTGCGTCCGTCGGCAACGTGACGACGATGACGCCGTCGACACGGCCGCGCAGGCGGCGCTCGGCCGGCAGGCCCGGACTCGTCGCGGGATCGCCGACCTCGTAGACGAGCAGGTCGACATCACTGTCCTGGAGCACGTCGCTGATACCCGACAGCACGGTGGAGAAGAACCAGCGGTCGATGAAGGGAGTGATGACCGCAACCGTGCCGGTGCGTCCGCTGGCCAGGCGCGAGGCACTCGGCGACACGACGTAGTCGAGCTCGGCGGCGACGCGGCGTACGCGCTCGCGGGTCTCGGGGTCGACGTGGGGCAGTCCGCGCAAGGCACGCGACACCGTCGCCGTGGAGACGCCGGCCGCCTGGGCGACGTCGCGGATGGTGATGGACACGCTGACCCTCCGCGCCAGGACGCCGCAAACGGCGGTGTCGGATTCTGCAACGGGCCCGCTCGGATTCCGATACGTGCCCGGCGTGGAGTGTACGGCGCTCCGCCGGAATGCCGCAACCGCTTACACGTAGCGCGCTCAGCGCGAGGGCGGATCGGCGAGGCTGCGGGCCACTCCGTCGAGGATGTCGGTCTCGCTGGCGATGACCGGCATGCCCATCCGCCTCGTGATGGCGCGCAGGATCAGCGCGCCGCCCGCGATCACGTCGACCCGGCCCGGATGCATCACCGCGAGGTCGGCACGCTCGGCCCGGGGCATGGTGAGCAAGCGCGCGGTCATGTCCTCGACCTCGGCGGGCGAGGCGGCCAGCCCGTGGATGGCCGCGGGGTCGTAGGCCGGGAGGTCATGGACGAGGGCCACGACCGTGGTCACCGTGCCGGCGACGCCGATGAGCGAGCGCGCGCGATCGAGCGGCACCTCGCGCACCGCTCGATCGAGGGCGGCATCGATGTCGGCCTCGACGCGGGCGATCTCCTCCGCCGTCGGCGGATCGCCGTGCAGGTGGCGCTCGGTCATCCGCACGCAGCCGATGTCCACCGACACCGCTGCCTCGATATCGAGACGATCGTCAGCGTGACGATCACCGAGGACGAACTCCGTCGATCCCCCGCCGATGTCGACGACAAGAGTGGGCATCGCGATCTCCTCCGGTGGCAGGCCCTCCACCGCACCGCGGAAGGACAGTCCCGCTTCCTCGGCTCCCGAGATGACCTCGGGCTCGACACCGAGTCGCGCCTTCACGCCATCGACGAAGGCAGCGCGATTGCTCACATCACGGCTCGCGCTGGTCGCGACGAAGCGCAACCGCTCGACGCCGGCGTCTCTCAGCGTAGCGGCGTACTCCTCGCATGCCGCGAAGGTGCGCTCGAGTGCCGCCTGCGCGAAGGCACCGGTGCGATCGACGCCCTCCCCCAGCCGCACGATCCTCATCTCGCGCACCATCTCGTCGAGGCGAGGCCCGTCCACGTCAGCGATGAGCAGGCGGATGCTGTTGGTGCCGCAGTCGATGGCCCCGACCCTCACGGTGCAGCCTCCTCGGCGCAGGAGTGGCCCGCCCACCACTCGCCGACGAGGGCGCGCGTCTCATCGCCCAGAGGATTGACCCCGGGCCCGGCCGCCAGGGAGTGGGCCAGGAGCACGTGCAGGCACTTGACCCGGTCGGGCATACCCCCCGCGGAGATGCCGTCGATCTCCGGGACATCACCGAGAGCTGCGCGGGCCGCGAGGTAGTCGGCGTGCGCCGCGGCGTAGGCGGCGCGCAGCTCCGGATCCTCGTCGAGCCGCGTCTCCATCTCGCGCATGACGCCGACGCTCTCGAGCCGGCCCACAGCAGAAGCCGCGCGCGGACAGGTCAGGTAGTAGACCGTGGGGAAGGGAGTGCCGTCCGTCAGGCGCGGCGACGTGATGACGACATCGGGCTGGCCGCACGGGCAGCGATGCGCCACGTCGAGGAGATCACGCGGCTCGCGACCGAGTTGCTGGGCGATGGCGTGCCGGTCCTCCGGCGAGATCACGACCGATCGGCCTGGAGCGTGGAGTCCCACAGGCGCGAGTACCACGGTGCCTGGTCGGTCGGCTGCTGAGCCTCGGGCACGATCGGCCGATCATCCTCGCCGAGCACGACGTAACCGACCTCGCCGGGGAAGACGAAGTGGAGTCGGCTGCGTGCCTGCGCGATGACGAACGCGGGATCCTCCCAGTCCGCCAGCTCCTGCTCCAGGCCCGCGACGCGCTCACGTGCCTGCGCGACATCGGCCTCGAGCGCGGCGATCTCCGCCTGCTGCGACATCCACGCGCGCAGCGGGATGGCGAGCGTGACGACGAGGGCAGCCAGGACGAGGACGAGAATGGCCGCCCGGCCGGTCAGCGCAGGACGGGTGCCGGACACCCGGTCATGATCTCACGCGGTGAGGCCGGAGCGCGGGAACGCCGCGGCCCCCGCGTAGCGCCCGGCGTCGTCCAGCTCCTCCTCGATACGCAGGAGCTGGTTGTACTTGGCCACGCGCTCGGACCGTGCAGGGGCGCCGGTCTTGATCTGCCCGGCGTTCACCGCCACGGCGAGGTCGGCGATGGTCGTGTCCTCCGTCTCGCCCGAGCGGTGGCTCATCATGCAGCGGTAGCCGTTGCTCTGCGCGAGAGCGACGGCGTCGAGGGTCTCGGTGAGGCTGCCGATCTGGTTGACCTTGACCAAGAGGGCATTCGCCGCACCCTCGGCGATGCCGCGTGCGAGGCGCACGGGATTGGTGACGAAGAGGTCGTCGCCGACGAGCTGCACGCGATCGCCGATCGCATCGGTGCAGTGGATCCACCCGGCCCAGTCGTCTTCTGCGAGCGGATCCTCGATGGACACGAGCGGGAAGTCCGCGAGCAGGCCCTCGTAGTAGCCCGTCATCCACTCGCTGGATCGCGCGGCGCCCTCGAACCGGTAACTGCCGTCGGAGTAGAACTCGGTGGACGCCACATCGAGGGCGAGGGCGACGTCCTTGCCGACGATGAGTCCGGTGCGACCGATAGCCTCGACGATGAGCTCGAGTGCCGCGCGATTGCTCGCGAGGCTGGGAGCGAAGCCGCCCTCGTCTCCGAGGCCAGTGGCGAGACCGCGCTCGCGGAGCACGGACTTGAGCGCGTGGTAGGTCTCGGTGCCCCAGCGCAGTGCCTCGCCGAAGGTCGCGGCACCGATGGGGGCGACCATGAACTCCTGGATGTCGACATCGGTGTCGGCATGGGCCCCGCCGTTGAGGATGTTCATCATCGGCACGGGCAGGATGTGGGCATTGGGCCCGCCGACATAGCGGAAGAGCGGGAGCCCGGCCGAGGCCGCAGCGGCGCGGGCGACCGCGAGGGAGACTCCGAGCACGGCATTGGCGCCGAGGCGCGACTTGTTGGGCGTGCCGTCGAGGTCGCCCATGACCTGGTCGATGAGGCGCTGCTCCGAGGCGTCGATGCCCAGGATCTCCGGGGCGATCTCGTCCTCGACCGCGGCGACCGCGGCGAGGACGCCCTTGCCGAGGTAGCGCTCGGCATCGCCGTCGCGGCGCTCGGCAGCCTCGAAGGCACCCGTCGACGCACCCGACGGGACAGCCGCGCGGGAGGCGGTGCCGTCGTCGAGCACGATCTCGACCTCGACCGTGGGATTGCCGCGCGAGTCGAGGATCTCGCGGGCGATGACGTCATCGATGCTGGCCATGCGAGGACCCTACCGATCGGGGGTCGCTGCCCGGTCAGAGCCCGAGGACGGTCCTGAGGTGCCGCGGCCCCAGCGAGCCGTGGTCGAGGACGAGGTCGTGGATCTGGCGGTCGCTCCAGTCGGGGTGGAGCACGCGCAGGTCGTCGACGAGCTCGCGTACGCCGCGCCACCCGACGAAGTACGTCGGCAGCTGGGCCGCGGTGAGCAGGGCGCGTCGCCACTTGCCGGCGGCCTCGACCTCCTCCTGGAATCCGCGTCGCCGGAGCAGTTCGATGGCGGCCGCCTCGTTGATATCCCCACCATGGACGCGTGCGTCGAGGATCGCGTTGAGGGTGGCCCGCGCCTGCATCTTGAGCTGCGCGAGGCGCATGCGCAGATGGGCGCGCGGGTCATCGTCGGGCGTGTAGCCGCGCTCGACGAGCAGTTCCTCGGCGTAGACCGCCCAACCCTCGATGAAGACACCGGATGGTGCGAGGCGGCGTATGAGAGATGTGTCGGCGGCTCGGGCCCGCGCGAGTTGGACGACGTGTCCGGGCATCGCCTCGTGGATGGCGAGGTCGTGGAGCAGGTCGCCGTTGTACTCGCGCAGGAAGGACTCCACGCGGTCGGCGGGCCAGTCGTCCGGCGGAGGAGCGACGGCAACGACGGTGCGCAGTGCCGCCGTCTCGAGCGGACCGGGTGCATCGCAGTAGGTGACCGCGACGCCGCGGTGTATGCCGGGCATGTCACCGACATCGACCGGCTGGTCGGGCAGGGTGAGCAGGTCGCGGTCCCGCACGAATCGGGTCGCCCGATCGAGTGCGTGGCGGATCGTGGGCACGAGGGTATCGCGCTCGATGCGGGAGCGCTCCGCCGCATCCGCCAGGGCGCGCCGCACGACGTCGGGCGAGCGGACCGA
>JBJOJS010000034.1:0-6061 GCA_046046455.1 Actinomycetota bacterium
CCGGCGTGACGGTCAAGCCCGCCTATCTCTCGCAGCATCTTGAGGAGCTCGACCCGACCTGGCGCGTGCTCGAGGCAGTCGAGCGCGTCGCGGCGCGCGTCGATCTCGGCAAGGACCGCGAGCTCACCGCGAGCCAGCTCTGCGAGCGGCTCGGCTTCGGCTCCGATGGCCAGTGGACTCCGGTCGGCGACCTCTCGGGTGGCGAGCGCCGGCGCCTGCAGCTCACGCGCCTGCTCATGAGCGGACCCAACGTGCTCGTGCTCGACGAGCCGACCAATGACTTCGACGTGGAGACGCTGACGGCGCTGGAGGATCTGCTGGATGGCTTCGCCGGCACTCTCATTGTCATCTCGCACGATCGCTACTTCCTCGAGCGCGTGTGCGATGACTTCTACGCACTGCTCGGCGATGGTCGCTTCACTCACCTCACGGGCGGAGTGGAGGAGTACCTCGACCGCGTGCGCTCGCGGACCGTGGCGAAGCCACCTACGGCAACGGCTGAAGCACCGCCGAAGGTGACGGCGAAGCAGCAGCGCCTGGATCAGCGGGCGATTGCCAAGGAGATGACCCGGATCGAGCGGGCGATCGCCAAGCTCGATGACACCGAGCGGAGCCTGCACGAGCAGATGGCCGAGGCTGCGACGGACCATGCTCGTCTGGTGGAGCTCAACAGCGAGCTACGGGAGGCCGAACGGCGCAAAACCGAGCTCGAAGACGAGTGGATGCGCCTCGCTGCCGACCTCGAAAGCTGATCACTCGCCGCTGGCGCAGGGCACGCAGAGTACGGCCCAGGGGTGGATCTCCAGGCGCCCCTCGGGGATCACGGCACCGCACGCGTCGCAGTCGCCGTAGGTCCCCTCGTCGAGTTTGGCGAGGGCTCGCTCGACCTCTTCGGCTTGATGGAGCAACTGCTCATGCGCGGCGACCTGGGTGATGCGCTCGACCGCGAGGCTCGTGCCGTCGCCCACGCGCTTGCCGAAGGAGATCCCACCGGTGGAATCCGGCGCAGCGGTGAGGTCGTCCATCCGTGTCTGGATGTCGCGCTGCTTCTCGAGCAGCACCTCGCGTGCGGTCTTCGACATGGCCCCAGTGTGCCGGGGTCGCTCCGGTTCTCTCCGCGCACCCGGGCAGTAAACGGTCAGGGCCAGCCCGGACATGGCGCCATCGGGCCTCGCCGCGACTAACCTCACAGCACCTTCACCCGCCTCGGGGAGAGCGGTCAGCGCTTCCAGTGAGCGTGGCGAAGCGCACGAAAGGACGGCGGGACGCCCTATGCAGAAGCGATGGCCACTGGTCGCGCTGGCCATGGCCCAGTTCGTCATGGTCCTCGACCAGTCGGTCATGAATGTGTCGATCAGCACGCTGGTCGAGGACTTCGATACGACGGTCACGACGATTCAGGGCGTGATCACGCTGTATTCGCTGACGATGGCGATGTTCATGCTCACCGGGGGCAAGATCGGCGACATCATCGGGCGGCGTCGCGCCTTCGTCATTGGACTCGTCATCTACGCATGCGGTTCGCTCGTGACGGCACTCGCCCCTTCCGTGGTTGTCCTCGCGCTCGGCTGGTCGATCCTCGAGGGACTTGGCGCCGCGCTCGTCATGCCCGCGCTGGTGGCGCTGATCGCCGGCAACTACTCGGGTAAGGCACGCGGTACGGCGTACGCCGTGATCGGCGGTGTCTCGGGGGCGGGTATCGCCATCGGCCCGATCCTCGGCGGTTGGGCGACGACGGAGTTGTCCTGGCGCATCGTCTTCCTCGGCGAGGTCGTCCTCGTCCTGGCCATCCTCAGTATGTCCCGGCTCATCCACGATGCCCCTCGGCCGGGACCGAAGCCTCGTCTCGACGGGGTCGGCTCAGCGCTGTCGGCATCGGGCCTGGGGCTCGTCGTCCTCGGCGTACTCCAATCGAGCACGTGGGGATGGATCGAGCCCAAGGACTCACCCGTCGAGCCGCTCGGCTTCTCACTCACGATCTTCGTCATCGCGGCGGGGGCGATGCTCCTGTGGGCCTTCGTCGCGTGGGAGCGCCACCGCGAGCGGACCGGACGCGACCCGCTCGTCCATCTCGACCTCGTCAAGATCCCGCCGCTGCGCGCAGGGCTCATCGGCCTGACCTCGCAGAACCTCATCCTCATGGGCATCTTCTTCATCGTCCCGCTCTACCTGCAGCTTGTGCTCGGATTCGACGCGCTCGAGACCGGTCTCAAGATGCTGCCCGTCTCCATCGCCATGTTCATCACGTCGGCCATCGGAGCGCGACTCGCGAGCAGGTATTCCGTCCGTGGCATCGTCCGGACCGGGCTCGTGGTGACCGCCGCAGCGGGAGCGATCCTGCTCGCCACCATTCGCCCCGATCTCGCTGAGACGATGTTCGCCGTGTCGATGGCGTTCCTGGGAGTCGGGATGGGGTTGTTGGCCTCCCAGCTGGGCAAGGTCGTGCAGGGGTCGGTGGACGCATCAGGTCGAGGCGAGGCCGGTGGTCTGCAGTTCACCGGACAGCAACTCGGCTCCTCGCTCGGCGTCGCGCTCATCGGGGCCGTCGTCCTGTCCGGCCTCACAAGCGCGTTCGTCACCAACATCTCGCAGGACCCGCGCATCAGCCCCGAGCTCTCCAGTCAGGCGGCCGCTTCGTCCAGCGGGATCGACTTCGTCTCGTCCGATCAGGTGGCGACCGCCGCTCAGTATGCCGGCCTCGATGAGGGCACCACGACGGCGCTGGTCGAGAGTTACGAGGACGCCCAGCTCACCGCTCTGCGAGCGGGGCTCCTCGCCGCCACTCTCCTAGCTGCGCTATCGCTGCCCTTCACGCGCGACCTTCCCCATCAGGCAGGGCGTCGAGAGGATTCCCCCGCTGAGGCCCTGGCTTGAGTTACGGGATTCGCGCCCTCCCGGCGATGACCAGGGCGCTTCCCTCAGCCACCAGATGGATATAAGATTCACTTATGGGACTTGCGGAATGCGCTGATCAGGCGCGGCGGGATGAGACAGCCGCTCGCCTGCGCCGCGCCTTGGCAGTGCGCGCCATGGCCGCGACTGGCGCAACACAAAGCGCCATCGCCGCGGAGTTGGGAGTGTCCCAGCCGGCCGTTAGCCAACTGCTGCAGTCGTCGAAGCGCGTCCGCGAGGTTGCGCCGGACCTCGTCTTCGACGCTGCGCGGCCCATCATCAAGGAGCTCGCGGCTCAGCAGGGCTTCGGCGATCCGGCTGTGTTCGGCTCGGTAGCCCGAGGTGACGCCCGACCGGACTCGGATATCGACCTCGTCGTTCGTGTCCCACGCGGAACACAGATCGGCGACCTTGTCGCATTCTCGAGTCTGCTCTCGGAGGTCCTTGGGCGGCATGTCGACGTCATCACGTACGGCGCACTTAGAAAGGGTCTCGATGATGACATTCGGCGCGACATGGTCCGGTTGTAATGGACCGGCGCACCGCTAAGGAGTACCTCCACATCCGCGACTGGCTCGAGATTGCGCAGCGCATCGTTGCTGGGGGAGAGGTTGCCTACCTCGAGGATCCCGTGCTCCAGGAAGCCGGTGACTCGATCATGATGAAGATCGGGGAAGCCGCCAAGCGCCTGGCAGGGCAGCACGCCATGCCTCCTGCGGGCATCCGATGGGCCGATGCCATCGCGAATCGCAACTGGGTCATTCACCAGTACGACGAGATCGACAGGGCTATCACGTGGGCCACGCTGAGCGGATCAATCGCCGATTGGCAGCGGATTCTCGACCCGGTGTTCGTGGAGGCGGATGAGGTGCTGTCTACCTCGTGACTTCCTGCGGGCATGACGGGGCTCTCGGCCGGACTCGGGAATCCGCATTGGAGGCTAGGCGACCTTGGGAGTCCGCTCGGCCAGGGCTGCCGCGCCCACGCTGCCGAGGGCCGCGACCCCGATGAGGAGAGCGAGACTCCCGGTAACGGGCCATTCACCGTAGGGATGCCCGAACGCCGCGAAGATGGACAGCCTCTCCATCCACATCGGCCATCCGAACATCGGGATCATCCACGTGAGCAGATAGGCGAAGGCGACGTACGCCGCGACGAGCGTCACCGCGGCCGCATTCCGCATGCTGACGACAGCAACGGATGCCAGAGCGCCTACCGCCCAGGCGAGTAGGACACACATAGCGGCAACACGGAGGAGCCCTGCGGCGGACAGATCGGCCCCGAGGATCACCGACCCGACCCCGATCACCGTCAGGCAGGCAGCCGTGATGGCCGCGGCCCCGATGACGACAGCGGCGAGGCGCTCCCATGTCAGTCGCGTCCAGGACATCGGCGCCGAAAGGAGCATCTCCACGCGCCCCTGATCGAGTTCGGACACCCAACTTGCCGACTGGACGACAGCGAAGGCAGCGACGACTGGGGCGATCACGTCGGTGATGAAGGTCGCGTACATGGCCTCAGCGGTCGAGCCGGCCCCTCCCACCATGCCGAGGTAGTAGGAGAACTTCGTGAAGATGTCGATCGCTGCAGGTTGGAGCAGCATCATCAGGGCACTGAAAGCCGCACTGGCCAGGATCCACGCTGAGAGACCGACTCGGTGCTCATACAGGCTGGCGAACAGGGGCGCGCGGAACCACCAGTGGCCCACATCGACACTGCTGGGCCGCGACGGCGTGACCGTCGCTTCTCTGGACCACAGGCCTGAGCCGTAGTCGCGCCGGTTGAAGGCAAGAGCCGCCAGGGCTAGCAGGACTGCTGCGGCGACCAAGAGCACGGCCATGGCCCCCACGTCGGCGGAGTAGCCCGGCACGAGGGCACGAGATTGGTTCACCCAGTAGAAGGGCGTCACGAAGCGGAGCCAGCCAAATGTGTCACCGGCGTCCACTGCGTTGTTCGCGAGATACATGACCACGACAATCAGCGCCGTGATCCCGCGAGCGGACCGTGACGACCGCGTCACCTGCGACACCAGCACGCCCATGGCGAAGGCGACCAGGGCGCCCAGTCCTACTGAGAGCATCGTGATGAGCGCCCCCGAAAGGTCGGGCTCATCGCTGATGATCAGTGCCCACGCGATGCCCAGCGCGATGCCGATGCTGATCAGCGCGAGGATGGCGACGAAGCCGAGGACCCTGTCGCGCAGGTACGCCGGCCGCGACCAACCCGTGGCCAGGATGTCCTCGAGCGAGTGACGCTCTTCGGGTCCGCGCACGAGACGCGCTCCCTGCATGCCGGCGTACAAGGCGAGGAAGCCGGAGAAGAGCATCACGTTGTGGAAGGTCAGGTATCCACCGAGCGTCTCGAGATGCTCGGCGGGCCACCGCAGCACGCGCATCGCTTCGGCAGCAGGAGTGACCGTGAGCGCAAGTGCCTGCGCCCCGCCGGGGAAGGAGGCCATCTCCTCATTGAGAGCCAGCCCCATGAAGAGCATCGCCGCGCCCCCGCCAAGCACCCAGGCAGCAGCCCCGACGCGATGCTCGCGCACGGTGTCGAGGATCAGCGGCACGCTCGGCGCACGGTCATGCTGCAGGCTGGTACTCAGCGAAGAACACCTCCTCCAAGGTGAGCTCGCGACTGTCCAATTCGACGGCACCGTGCTCCACGAGCCAGGAGAGCAGCGGGGTAATCGGCCCGTGCACGGCGCAGGCCAGTACGGCGCCATCGACGTTGGCGTCATCGACGCCCGGGAGTGCTCCTACCTGCGTGAGCACCTCCGCTCCGGGCGTAGCGGGGAGCACCGCCTCCACTCGGTGGACGCGCACCTGGCGCAATTCCGCAAGGGAGCCCACGCGCTGCAGGCGTCCCTCCCGGATGAGTCCGATGCGATCGCATGCGAGTTCGACCTCGGCAAGCACGTGCGAGGACAGTAGGCACGTGGCACCACCGGCCACAGCCTCCGACACCAGCCCACGGACCTCCCGCTGCATCAGCGGGTCGAGGCCGAGGGTTGGCTCGTCAAGGATGAGCAACTCGGGACGGTGCATGAATGCCGCGATGAGGCCGACCTTCTGCTTGTTGCCGTGCGAGAGGTCGGCGTATCGACGGGACAGATCCAACTGCAGGCGCTCGGCCAACTGGGCGATCGTCGCCCGATCCACGCCCCCGCGCA
>JBJOJS010000058.1:0-28312 GCA_046046455.1 Actinomycetota bacterium
CCTTGCGCTGACCGAGTGTGACGTTGTCGAGCACGGTCATGTGCGGGAAGAGGTTGTAGGCCTGGAAGACGATACCGACGCGACGTCGGACCGCATCGAGGTCGGTCTTGAACGCCGTGACGTCGAGGCCGCCGTCGAGGATGATGCGGCCGGCGTCGACAGGCTCGAGACCGTTGATGCACTTGAGCAGCGTCGACTTCCCCGAGCCACTCGCGCCGATGAGGACGACGACCTGGTGCTCCTGGACGTCGAGGTCGATGCCGCGCAGCACCGACTCGGAGCCGAACGACTTCCACACGGCTTCGACGGAGAGCGAGCCGGCCGTCATGACGCGAATCCTGATCCGCGCTGACGCCTCTGTCTCTCCTGCAACCAGTCTGTGAAGCGCGTCATGGGGATCGTGAGCGCGATGAAGAGACATGCCGCAGCGACGTACGGCGTGTAGTTGAAGGTGAACGACGCATCGATCTGCGCCTGGCGCAGGACCTCGATCGGGCCGAGCACCGAGACCAGGGCGGTGTCCTTCTGCAGGGAGATGAAGTCGTTGAGCAGGGGCGGGGTCACGTTGCGCACCGCCTGGGGCAGCACGACGTAGCGATTGGTCTGCCAGGAGGACAGGCCCAGCGAGCGCGCCGCCATGCGCTGACTGGGGTGCACTGAGTCGATGCCCGCGCGGAAGACCTCCGCGACGTAGGCGCCGTAGGAGAGGACGAGGGCGACGACACCCCAGACGAGCACCTCGTCAGGAGCTCCCTGCAACTGCAGAGCGGGCACACCGAAGCCGAGCAGGAGGATGACGAGCAGTGTGGGTACGCCGCGGAAGACATCGACGTAGACCGTCGCGAGGATGCGCAGCGGCAGGAAGATCGGGCTCTTGAGACGCCTGATGAGGGCGACCGTCAATCCGACGATGAGGATGAGAGGCTCGGCGATGAGGAAGATCCGCACGTTGAGCCAGAAGGCCTCGAGCAGGCCGGGGAAGGACTCGGCGAAGGCCTCAGGGCTGAAGAAGGTCTCCTGCACCGCCGACCAGCCGGGCGTGCGGACGACGATGAGCGTGATGACCGTCGCGGTGACGATGAGACTGATGATGCCGATCGCGGCATCACGCCAGGCCCTGCGCTGGCGGTAGCGCACACGCGCGGGGTCGACGTACGGCTTGTCAGCCGAGACGCCGGACCCCGCGCGTGCTGCAGCCATAGATCCGCTGCCGGGCTCGGTCACTCCTTGAAGTAGGGAGCCGTCGTCCCGGCCAGCCACTCATCCTGGATGGCCTGGAGCGCGCCGGAATCCTTGAGCTCGGCGAGCACCTGGTTGACGCAGCCGACCAGCGGGTTGTCCTTCTGGAAGAGCAGGCCGAACTGCTCGCCGCCCTCCTGAGCGGGGAACTGGCCGACGATCTTGCCCTTGGGGATCTCCACCGCGGTGATGTAGTACGCCGTGGGCAGGTCGACGACGATGCCGTCGATCTGACCGTTCTTCAGCGCCGACTTGGCATCATTGGTGTCGTTGTAGACGTATGCATCCGAGCTGGGCTGGACGAATTCGTCGATGAACTTCAGGCTCGTCGTTCCGACCTGGGCACCCAGCTTGGCTTCCTTCAGCTCGGCCAGCGTGGTGGCGTTGGCGATCGGGGAGTCCGCGAGCGCGATCACGGCCTGGTTGACGGTGTAGTAGCCGTCGGAGAACGAGACGACCTCGGCGCGCTCGGGCGTGATCGAGATCTGGTTGATGTCGAAGTCGAAGTCCTTGGCGCCGGGGGCGTACGACTTGTTGAAGGGCACCACGGTCCATGCGACCTCTTCGGGCGTGAAGCCGAGGCCTTCCGCGACGGCGTACGCGACCGCAGACTCGAAGCCCTGGCCGTTGGTGGGGTCGTCATCGACGAAGTAGGGCGGATACGCCGGGCTGTCCGTGCCGATGGTGAGCTGACCGGCATTGACGAGCGTGAGGTTCTCCTTCGCGCACTCGTCGGGCGTCGCAGTCGGCGAGGGCGCGGCCGAAGACGATGCGGGCGCCGCCGAAGACGACTCGGGTGCCGGAGCGGAGGACGAGGCCCCGCCCGAGGACTCCTGGGCACAGGCGGCGAGCAGCAGGCCCGACGCGGCGAGGGCGACGACGGCAAGGGAACGACGGTGCATGGGAACTCCTTGTGGGGTGATGGCTGATTCATCCTGCCATTCGGTCAGGATGCAGCCCCCACGGGTACGGCGGAAACCGGCTTCATGCGAGCGGCAAGGACGGCGCCCACGAGCGCCACCGCTGCGGCGAGCCACCAGATCGTGTCGTATGTGGAGGTGGTCGCCCCACCCTGGGCCACGGCACTCGCGTGGATGGCGCCGAGCAAGCCGAGTGCCAGTGAGCTGAGGATCGCGTCGGAGATCTGCAGCGACGCGGAGTTGGTGCCCTGCTGTTCGACAGGCGACAGGCGCAGGGTCTGCACGGCGATCGACGGGAAGCACAGACCCATACCGACAGACGCCACGAAATACGACAGGGTGCACGCCATCGGCGGGACCGCGGGCAGCAGGCACAGGGGCAGCGAAGCGATGCCGATCGCAACAATGAGCGCACCCACGCGCACCGTCACGCTGCGATCGGCCGACTCGGGGATCCGACTTTGTGCGTACGAGCCGATCCACCAGCCGAGGGCGGACACGCTGAGAGCGAGACCAGCGGTCGTGACCGTGAGACCGCGCTGCTCCACGAGTGACAACGGGATGAAGGCCTCGGCGGCGAAGAACGCGCCCGCGAGGATGCCGCGCATGAGCACTGTCGTCGGCAGGCCACGCTCGAGCCTGAGGGCACCCGCGGGGAGCAGGCCCCGGACGGCAGCGAGAACAAGCGCCAGCCCGCCCACGAGCAGCGCCGCGTCCACCCACAGCGGCAGCCCCGCGGGACGCAGCAGCGCCACCATCGCCACGGTGAGTCCCACAGCGGTCACCAGCGCACGCGGAATCCGCCCCGTCGGACCGGACTCCCCCGTACCGCCGTCGTGGTGGGCGAGGACCTTGCGCAGGCCCAGCGCCGGCAGGATGAGCACGAAGGGGACGAGCAGGAAGGCCAGTCGCCAGGTCCAGGTCTCCGTGAGCCAGCCAGCGATGAGCGGCCCGATGATCGCCGGGACGACCCACGATGCGGCCAGGAGCGAAAACGCCTTGGGCCGCAGGTCCTCGGGGTAGGCCCGCGCGATGAGGACGTAGGCCGCCACGATGAGCGCACCGCCGCCGAGGCCCTGGATGCCTCGCGCTGCGATGAGCACCGCCATGCCGGGGGCGAGGCCCGCAGCGATGGCACCCAGGCAGAAGACAGCCAGCCCGGCCCACATCGTGCGGCGTGGGCCGTCGCGGTCGCACCACGTCCCGGCGATCACCATGCCTACCAGGGACGAGGCGACGTACGCGTTGAATGCCCATGCGTAGACCCCGAGACCGTCGAATTCCATCGCCACGGCCGGCATCACCGTCGCGACGGCGATGCCTTCGAAGGCGAAGAGGGTCATCGCAGCGACGACGCCGATCGTCACGGCGCGGTACTGCGGCGCGAAGAGGCTCAGGAGTCGCCGTCCGGTCCGTTGTGCTTACCGGGCTTGAGGCCGGAGTAGATCTCCTGGCACTCGGGGCAGACGGGGAACTTCGACGGGTCGCGCCCCGGCACCCACTTCTTGCCGCATAGGGCCCGGACGGGCTTACCCGTCACCGCGCTCTCGACGATCTTGTCCTTCTGCACGTAATGCGCGAATCGCTCATGATCGCCATCGTCGGTGGAGGCGAGGCGCTCCTCCGTGAGGGTCGTGCCCTCGAGGGTCGGGGAGTCCAGGGGCGTGCTCATGGGGTGAGTCTAGGGCTGTCCGGGTCAGTTGAGACCGGGGTCGCGGGGACACAAGGGCCACCAGGCCAGCGTGCCGCCGGCACGACGCAGGACCGCCGACCACAGCTGAGCGGGATCGGCGAGGAAGGCATCCGTGACGATGTCGCCAGGGCGGACCACGGCCCACGATCCACGATCGAGTTCGTCCTCGAGCTGGCCGGGCGACCATCCGGCGTACCCGGCGTAGATGCGCAGCGCCTGCAGGTGCGGCACAAGGACATCGACGGCTACGTCGAGGTCGATGATCCCGAGTGGACCCACGACGCGACGGAAGCCTTCCGGCTCCTCCGGCTCGCGCACGGCCGCGCCCAGCGCCGCCAGGCCCAGTGCGCTGTCGAGTGCGACCGGGCCGCCTTGGAAGAGGAGCGTCGTACCCGTGAGGTGGTCGCGCCAGCCCGGCAGCACCGATCCGACGTCGAGGGTTGTCGGCTGGTTGATGACGACTCCGAGGGTGCCCGACTCGTCGTGCTCGAGTAGCAGGATCACCGCCCGGTGGAAGGGATCCTCCAGGGTCGGCGCCGCTACCAGGAGCAGCCCCGCCTGCGGCGGCTCTGCCGGGTGTCCGATCGTGGTGGCTTCGAGCACCACTTCATCGTGACGCGTCGCTCTCCGTTGAGTGATACCCTAGGGGGTATGACCACCGTTGCGCTGACCGAAGAAACCTTCGCTCCGACCGTGCAGGGGAGCCCCATCGTCCTCGTCGACTTCTGGGCCGCGTGGTGCGGGCCGTGTCGGCAATTCGCCCCGGTCTTCGAGAAGGCAAGCGACGCGCACGCCGACATCGTCTTCGCCAAGGTCGACACCGAGGCTGAGCCCGGCCTGGCCCAGGTCTTCCAGATCTCCTCGATTCCCACCCTGATGGCGATCCGCGACGGCGTCGTCCTCTACTCGCAGGCGGGCGCACTCCCCGAGCAGGGCCTCGAGCAACTCATCCAGGCCGTGCGCGACGTCGACATGGAGGACGTCCGGGCCTCCATCGCCGCGGAGCAAGCGGCCAGCACCGAGTAGGGCCGAGCATCGAGCGCCCTGCGTCGCACCCGTGAACTTCGAGCCCGGAAGGCCGATTTCCGACCTTCTCCGCTCGAAGTTCCACGAGGGGCATCAGCCGAACGGATGACCCAGGTCGGCCGACTTGGCCGAGGGGTCCTGGCGCGCATCGCTTCTACCTTGGAGTTATGCCTCAGCAGCCACTCGCCCAGGTCCCCGTCGATGCCATTTGGGATTGGCAGGAGCACGGCGCATGCCGCTCCGCGGATCCCACCCTCTTCTTCCACCCGCAGAACGAGCGCGGCTCCGCCCGCCGCTCACGCGATCTCGCGGCCAAGGCCGTCTGCGCGAGCTGCCCCGTGCGCATCGAGTGCGCCGACTACGCCGTCCGGGCCCGCGAGCCCTACGGTGTCTGGGGCGGCCTGACCGAGGAGGACCGCGAGGCGATCTACGCCCGCATCGACCTCGCTGAGTACCCCCGCGCACGCGGTGAGGGCGCCCGCATGGCCGCACCGGAGATCGACGCCGCCATCCGCCCGCTCGTCTCCGTCTCCGCCTGACCTCGGCGCCGGGTCGGTCGGCTCGACCGACCCCGCTAGCCTCGTCCGGTGAATCTCACCGGCCGTGATCTGCTCAAGGAGCTCGACCTCTCCGACGCGGAGTTCGACGGGCTCATCCGCCTCGCCGCCGACCTCAAGGAGCAGCGCCGCGCGGGGCGTGAGGTGAAGCGACTCGATGACAAGGTCATCGCCCTGATCTTCGGCAAGACCTCGACCCGCACGCGAGTGGCCTTCGAGGTCGCGGCGTACCAGCAGGGCGCTCAGGTGACGGTGCTCGACTCGCAGACCTCGCAGATCGGCCACAAGGAGTCGATGGCCGACACTGCGCGCGTCCTCTCCCGCATGTTCGACGCCATTGAATACCGCGGGGACGCACAGTCCACGGTCGAAGAGCTCGCGCTCCACGCGGACGTGCCCGTCTACAACGGCCTCACCGACGAGTGGCACCCCACCCAGATGCTGGCGGACATGCTCACGATGCGCGAGCACTCCCCCGACGGCTCCATCAGTTACGCCTATCTCGGGGACGCCCGCTACAACATGGGCAACTCGCTTCTCGTTGCCGGCGCGATGCTGGGAGCTGATGTCCGCATCGTCGCCCCCGAAGCACTCTGGCCGTCGCCCGAGGTACGCCGTGCGGCAGAGGAGCGTGCCGAGCAGACAGGCGCGCGGCTGTTGCTCACCGAGGATCCGGCCCAGGGTGTGCCCGGAGCGCAGTTCGTACACACGGATGTGTGGGTGTCGATGGGCGAGCCGGCCGAGGTCTGGGCTGAGCGCGTGGCCCTGCTCACGCCGTACCGGGTGGACTCGGCCGTGATGGAGTTGACGGGCCGGTCGGATGCCCGCTTCATGCACTGCCTGCCGGCGTTCCATGACGAGAAGACGGCCGTGGGTCGCAGGGTCGCCGAGGAGTTCGGCCTGCGCGGCGGCGTCGAGGTGACCGATGAGGTATTCGAGTCGCCCGCGAGCATCGTCTTCGATCAGGCGGAGAACAGGATGCACACCATCAAGGCGCTGCTCGTCGCCACGCTGTCCTGAGCCCAGAGCGCCACCCGACGTCTCCAGCAGGTCGGCTCCTCGAGCAGATCGGCTGCGCCGTCAATTCCGCAGCCTTATGAACACATCCAGCGCCACGGAAGTGTCGATAAGGGCGCGCAACTGCACTGGCGAGCGATGGTCGCGGGCAAAAGCCCATCGACGACGCTCGGCGCTAGGCCTGCTGCGGCTCGGCGCTAGGCCTGCTGAAGACGGTCGCGCAGGGCGTCGAGCTGGTCGTAGAGCGCCCTCGGGACGCGGTCACCGAACTGCCCGTAGTACTCCTGCGTGAGATCCGCCTCGGACAGCCACGACTGCGGGTTGATGGCGAAGAGTTCCTCCATCTGCGCCGCCGGGATGTCAAGGCCGTCGAGGTTGAGCTCACCCTCAGCGGGAATGCGGCCCACAGAGGTGTCGACCGCTTCGGCCGTGCCCTCGACCCGGCGGACAATCCACTCGAGGACGCGGGAGTTATCGCCGAAGCCGGGCCAGATGTACATGCCGTCCCGGTCCTTGCGGAACCAGTTGACCTGGTAGATCTTGGGCAGCTTCTCCGCCGACGTGAACTGACCGATCTTGAGCCAGTGCGCCCAGTAGTCGGCCATGTTGTAGCCGCAGAAGGGCAGCATGGCGAAGGGGTCACGCCGCAGGGATCCGACGCTGCCCTCCGCAGCGGCCGTCTGCTCGGACGACACGGTCGAGCCCATGAAGACGCCGTGCTCCCAGTCGAAGGACTCCGTCACGAGCGGCACGTTGGTGGCGCGACGACCGCCGAAGAGGATCGCGTCGATCGGCACGCCTTCGGGATCCTCCCAGTTGGGGGCGATCGAGGGGCACTGGCCCGCGGGAGCCGTGAAGCGCGCATTCGGGTGGGATGAGGGCTCGCTGGACGCCGGCGTCCAGTCCTGGCCCTTCCAGTCGATGAGGTGCGCGGGTGCGTCCTCCGTCAGACCCTCCCACCACACATCGCCGTCGTCGGTCAGTGCGACGTTGGTGAAGATGCAGTTGGCGTAGAGCGACTTCACGGCGTTGGCATTGGTGTGCATGCCGGTGCCGGGGGCGACGCCGAAGAATCCCGCCTCCGGGTTGATGGCGTAGAGGCGTCCGTCCTTGCCGAAGCGCATCCAGGCGATGTCGTCACCGACTGTCTCGACCGTCCAGCCGGGCACGGCAGGCTCCAGCATGGCGAGGTTGGTCTTGCCGCATGCCGACGGGAATGCCGCGGTGATGTAGCGGATGTCTCCCGAGGGGGCGGTGAGCTTGAGCACGAGCATGTGCTCGGCCATCCAGCCCTCATCGCGCGCCATTGCCGACGCGATGCGCAGGGCGAAGCACTTCTTGCCCAGCAGGGCATTGCCTCCGTAGCCGGAGCCGTAGGACCAGATCTCGCGAGTCTCGGGGAAGTGGGTGATGTACTTCGTGTCGTTGCAGGGCCAGGCGACGTCCGGACGGGCGTTGCCCTCAGCGTCCGCGAGCGGGTAGCCCACGGAGTGCACGGCCGGGACGAAATCGCCCCGCTCACCGATCTCCTCGAGAGCGGCGGCGCCCATGCGGGTCATGATCTTCATGTTGACCACGACGTACGGCGAGTCGGTGAGTTCGACGCCCAACTGCGCGATGTGCGAGCCGAGCGGACCCATGGAGAAGGGGACGACGTACATCGGACGGCCGCGCATCGAGCCGGCGAAGAGGCCGCCGAGGATGCCCTTCATCTCGACGGGATCCATCCAGTTGTTGGTGGGGCCAGCGTCGACTTCGTACTGCGAGCAGATGTAGGTGCGGCTCTCGACGCGCGCGACATCGCTCGGGTCAGAACGGGCGAGGAAGGAGTTGGGGCGCAGCTCGGGGTTGAGGCGGATGAAGGTGCCGCTGTCGACCATCTGCGCGGTAAGGCGCTCCCACTCGGCGTCGGAGCCATCGCACCAGATGACCTCGTCGGGCTGCGTGAGTTCCGCGACCTCCTCGACCCACTCGAGCAGCTTCTTGTTGCGGGTGGGCGGATTCTCCAGGCCACGGATCGTCATGGGAGTCCCTTCAGTCGAACGCCGTTGTCCGAACGCCGCCCACGGGCGGCATGGCGACATCCTGCCGTTCCTGCAAGCCTCCGAAAACCGTGCAAACCCTTACACGGTCAGCTTTGTGAGCAAGGGCACAGGGCAGCGCGCCGTGACCATCAGGACGTGGGACGGAAGCGACGCAAGAGAAGGCTGTTGGCCACCACGAAGACGGAGGAGAAGGCCATCGCCGCGCCGGCGAACAGCGGGCTGAGCAGACCCACGGCGGCGAGCGGGATCATCGCCACGTTGTAGGCGAAGGCCCAGAAGAGATTGCCCTTGATCGTGCGCAGGGTGCGCCGCGACAGGCGAATGGCATCCACAGCCGCGAGCAGGTCGGAGCGCACCAGCGTGATGTCGCTCGCCTCGATGGCAGCGTCGGTGCCCGCCCCCATCGCGATCCCCAGATCCGCCTGCGCGAGCGCGGCGGCATCGTTGACTCCGTCACCCGTCATGGCAACGGAAGCCCCGGTCGCCTGGAGCTCGCGCACGACGGCGACCTTGTCCTCGGGGAGGACCTCCGCGCGCACATCGTCGATGCCGACAGCGCGTGCCACCGCCCGCGCGGACTGCACGTTGTCTCCCGTGAGCAGCACGGGCTGCAGTCCGAGTTCGCGCAGCAGGGCGATCGCGCGAGCGCTCGTGGGACGGATCGCATCGGCGACGACTAGGGCGCCGCGCACTGCACCCTCCCAGCCGACCGCGACCACCGTCGCCCCCTCGGCCTCAGCGGCCGTCATCACCGCGTTGAGCCCCACGGGCACCCCCGGCGCACCCACCATGTCGGCTACCCAGGACGCACGACCCACCGCGACGGCAATGCCCCCCACCCGCCCCGTGACGCCGACGCCACGGTGGTTGGCGAAGTCGGTTGCCGCCTCGATGTCGAGGCCGTCGGCGATCGCCCGCGCGACCGGATGCTCGCTGTTGCGCTCCACCGCGGCGGCCAGGCTGCCCACCACGACCGGATCCTCGCCGTCCGCGACGAGCACATCGCGCAGGGCCATCCGTCCGGTCGTGACGGTGCCGGTCTTGTCGAGCACGATGACGGACGCGCGACGGGTGTCCTCGAGGACTTCCGGACCGCGGATGAGGATCCCCACCTGCGCGCCTCGACCGGTCCCGACGAGGATCGCGGTAGGCGTAGCGAGGCCGAGCGCGCACGGGCACGCGATGATGAGCACGGCGACGGCAGCCGTGAAGGCTGCTTCCCCATCACCGGTGATCAGCCACCACGCGGCAAGTGTCACTAGCGAGATCACGATGACCACCGGCACGAAGACTGATGAGATCCGGTCGGCGAGACGCTGCACGGGAGCCTTGCCCGCCTGGGCTTCGACGACGAGCCGCGAGATCCGTGCGAGTTGAGTATCGGCACCCACGCGGGTCGCGCGCACCGTGAGTACGCCATCGACATTGATCGTGGATCCGACGACCGGGTCGCCCACCGTCACGTCGACCGGGAGGGCCTCCCCTGTAAGCAAGGATGTGTCGACGGCGCTGACCCCGGCCTCGACCACGCCGTCGGTCGCGATGCGCTCGCCCGGCCGCACGAGGAATCGGTCACCCACGTGCACCTCGGAGAGCGGCACCCGCTTCTCGACCCCGTCGACGATGAGGGCCGCGTCGGGCGCCGCGAGCGCCGCCAGGGCCCGCAGTGCTGCCGTTGAACGCCGCTTGGCACGCGCCTCGAACCATCTGCCCGCGAGCAGGAAGACCGGCACGGCCGCCGCCACCTCGAGGTAGATGTCCGGGACGGAGGACTCGGCGTGGCCACCGAAGCCGTGCGACATGGTGTAGCCGATCTCGCCGGCCCCGCCGAAGACGATGGCCCACAGGCTCCACAGGTACGCCGCGAGCACGCCCATGCTCACCAGGGTGTCCATGGTCGCCGCGGCGTGACGCGCGTTCAACGCGGCCGCGCGATGGAAGGGCCATGCCCCCCATCCGACGATCACGGTGGTGAGCGCGAGTGCCACCCACTGCCATCCGGGGAACTGCAGCACCGTCACCATCGACAGCGCCACGACGGGTAGCGCGAGCATCAGCGAGACGAGGAAGCGCGTGCGCAAGGCGTCGACGTCGCCATCCTGACCGCGGTCATCGCTCACGGGCGCGGCGGCGTACCCCGTCTGCTCCACGACGCGCACGAGCTCCGCGACGGGAACGTCGGAGTCGAGATCGATGTGGGCGCTCTCGGTCGCGTAATTGACGGATGCATGCACGCCCGGCACGCGATTGAGCTTGCGCTCGATACGAGATGCACAGGTCGAGCAGGTCATGCCCGAGATCGCGAGTTCGACGCTGCTGGACATCGACCCTCCCTCCCGTGCGTGGCTCCCCTTCGACGGTACCGCTCCGAACACCGGGCAGGACCGATCCATTCCTGCCCCTGTCCGGGCAGGGGTCGATACCGTCAGGGGGTACGCCGCAATCGCGCGCGAGGGAGGCTGCGATGGATCCGCTCTACAAGAACCTCACGGGACGCCTCAAGGAGGCCGCGGGAGCGCTCACCGGCAACGACAAGCTCCGGGCCGAAGGCGCCGCCGATCAGGCGGAGGCGCAGGTGGAGGACCTCGCGGGAGCGGTATCGGACAAGGCCAGCGAGCTCACCGACCAGGCGGCTGACAAGGCGACCGGCTACTGGAACCAGATCAAGGAAGCCTTCGACGAGGGCAAGAAGGGCGAGTAGCGGGGCCTCGGACCCGAGTGACATCGCTCCCCTAGAGTCGCCACATGGCCGGCCGACTCGCGCTCGTGGGCAGCGGGGAGTATCTCCCCGTCCTTAGCGAGGTCGAGGACTGGCTCTTCGCGAGCAATGAGCGCGTCTATGTCCAACTCGCCACGGCTGCGGCGCCCGAGGGCGACGCGAGGCTGGGCTACTGGCATGACCTTGGCCGCCAGGCAGCGGCGCGACTCGGCGCCGAGCAGGTCGTGGTCGACGTCCGCACCCGAGACGACGCCTTCGATGAGCGTTGGATTCCTCTGATCGAGAGTGCCGGACTCATCTACCTCTCCGGCGGCAACCCGACATTTCTCACCGAGACACTGCGTGACACCCCGGTCTGGGAGGCGATCCGCCGCACCTGGCAGCGCGGCGCTGGCCTCGCAGGGTGCAGTGCCGGCGCGATGGCCATGGGTGGGACCGTCGCGCATTTCCGGCACCCGGGCAGGGATCCGCTCGCCGGGCTCGGGGTCATCCCCGACGTTCGCGTGTTTCCCCACTTCGATCGCTACACGCGATGGCTCCCCGACATC
This sequence comes from Actinomycetota bacterium, assembly GCA_046046455.1. GTDB lineage: Bacteria > Actinomycetota > Actinomycetes > S36-B12 > S36-B12 > Mxb001. The sequence goes on from JBJOJS010000058.1 coordinate 11,765, forward strand.
GCACTTCGCCCGTTTGCCAGTCGCGACGCGACGATGCTGGGGATCGATGAGGACACCGCGCTCGTCGCCGAGGACCCGGGCCGCGAAGGCTCATGGGATTTTCGCGTCGAGGGCAGGCAGAGCGCTTACGTCGTGAGTCGCGACGAAGTGCACAAGATCGATCTGACGATTGCACTTGCGGTCGATTCCTGACGTAGCCTGACTGCGTGAAGGCTCTGCTTGCTGGTGCAGTCGCACTTGTCGCGCTGGTCGCGACACCGGTCGCCGTTGCTGCGCCGCCGGAGCAGTCCGATCAGGTCATCACCGTGTCGGTGCGCTCATCCACATCGACCAGCGGCGTGCTCGAGGCCTGGGAGCGACGCGGTGATGAATTCATGCGCGTACGGGGCCCGCTCCAGGTCTATGTCGGACAGGACGGCGTGGGTCTCGCCTCCGAGCGACGCTCGCGCACTCCCCGCGGCGTCTTCGGCCTCAGCGAAGCCTTCGGCCGCGCCAAGGATCCGGGTTCCGCACTCCCCTACACCCGCGTCGGCACGTCCCACTGGTGGGTCAGCGATGTCCGCAGCCCGCACTACAACCAGATGCGCATCTGCCCGCCGGGAGCATGGTGTGGATTCCGTCAGTCCCGGTCCGAGCAGCTCGGCACCATCGACGCCTACGCCTACGCGCTCGTCATCGACTACAACCGAGATCCGGTGGTCTCAGGTCGCGGGTCGGCATTCTTCCTGCACGTGACGGAAGGTCGGCCGACCCAGGGTTGCATTTCGATGGCGGAGTCCGACATGAAGTGGCTCCTCCGCTGGCTCGACCCCGCGGATGAGCCCGCCATCTCGATCAACATCGGCGATTCCGCTTACGCCGTACTCAAGTAACCTCCCCGAATCTCATCGCCGTCGCTAAGGTTCCGGCATGTCGATCCTCCGCGCGGCGACACCGGCCGACAGACGTGCTCGGTCCGCCGTCATCTACGGATCCGCCGGCACTGTCGTCGAGTGGTTCGACTACGGCCTCTACCTCTATCTCGTCCCCGTCATGTCACCCTTGTTCTTTCCCTCCGACGACCCGATCGTCTCCGCCATTGCGAGCCTCGGCGTCTTCGCGGCCGGCTCGATCATGCGTATCGCCGGCGGCGCGTTCTTCGGCAGCCTGGGCGACCGGCTCGGACGCAAGCGCGCGCTCGTCCTGTCGATCCTGATGATGACCGCTCCGATGGCGCTGACCGCGTTCCTTCCCGTCTACGCCGTCATCGGCATCGCGGCGCCACTCCTCTTCACCGCGATGCGCCTGCTCCAGGGCTTCTCGGCGGGAGGGGAGTACAGCGGCACGGTCGTGCAGCTCGTCGAGCAGGCTCCACCCGGCAAGCGCGGCTTCGTCGCGTCCACGGCCGTCTTCACGTCAGGCCTCGGCGTGATCCTGGCCTCCGCTCTCGTGGCAAGCCTCACGACGTGGACCTCGGCAGAGTTCATGAGCGACTGGGGATGGCGCATCTGCTACCTCGTTGGCGGTGCACTCGGCCTCTTCGCCCTTGTGATGCGCCGGCGCATGCCCGAGACGGAGGAGTTCCTCGACGAGGAACGCGACGGCGACGTGCCCAAGCAGCCCCTGCGCTACGCACTGAAGCACCTGCCCAAGCAGGTGATCATCGCCGCGCTGCTCGCCGGCTACGGAGGCATCCTCTACTACGTCGTCCTGGGATTCGTCCCCACCATCCTCGACTCCTTCAGCGAGATCCAGTCGGACACCGCGCTCTGGGTGACCACCGGCATGACGGTGGTCTACGCCGTCGCGACGCCGGCATTCGGGGCACTGTCGGATCGCTACGGGCGCAAGCTCACCCTCACCGGTGCCGCCATCGGCTTCACCCTGCTGAGCGTGCCGATGCTCTGGCTCATGACCAACGAGGGACTCATCCTCGTCATCCTGGGTGGACTGGTGCTCCTCGTCCTCCTCATGCTGTACACCGGTCCGGTGGTCGCCGCTATTGGCGAGGAGTTCCCGTCCAAGGCCCGCTACTCAGCACTGGCGGTCGGCTACAACCTGGGCTCTGCCGTCTTCGGCGGCACTGCGCCTCTGGTGGCAGCGCTGCTCATCGACTGGTTCGACACTCCTGTGGCCGCGTCCTTCCTGCTCGTCATCGCGTCCGTGATTGCCGTTCCCCTGCTTGTCCGCATGCGTGATCGCCGGGGATGGACGATGGAGCAGATCAACGCGGAATTCGACTCCCGGAATGCATGAGGGACCCCGATTCCCCGGCCTGTCGCGGGAGCAAGTGAGCGAAGATGCGCCACAATTTGCGAGCCACAGTAGCCAGCTAGAGGAGGAATAGGGCCATGGGTCGTCCCATCGGAGTAACCATCATCGGCGTCATTGTCATCATCATGGGCATCGCCAGCGTCTTGACGTCGATCTTCGGCATCCTCAACGCCGACACTCGTGCAGTCATCGGCTTGGGCTGGCTTATCGGCACGCTCATCATCGGGCTCATCTACCTCGCCCTGGCTAAGGGCCTGTTCGATGGCAACAATTTTTCGCGGCTCTTCATCGGGATCATCACGGTCGTCAACCTGCTCATCGGTATCTTCCAGTTCATCTTCGTGAGCGGCTACCGCTGGCAGGCGCTGGTATCCGTCCTCGTGTCGCTGATCGTCCTCGGCGTGCTCTTCTCCCGTAAGGCCACGCTCTTCTTCACTCAGCGCTAGGCCGCACGCACATCAAGCGGGAGGGCCCGCAGACCATGGTCTGCGGGCCCTCCCGCTTGACTTGGGACGCCTAGGCGCAGGCGATCTCCGCCACAACGGCGGGCACCTCACCGGCCTGGCAGGCGTTCTGGATCTCGACCGGCACCCACGTGCCGTCCTCGGCCTTGAAGAGCAGCGGGAGGTACTGGTCGTTCATCTTTCCCTGAACGACGGCGTACCCGCCGCCGCAGGTGAACTCCTCGACGCCACCGAAGGTTCCGCCGGTCGCGTTGGACGCTGCCGAGTTGAGCGCCTCTTCCGAGCAATCCCCATCAGGATTGGGGTTGGGAGCGGGAGGCTCGCTGGTGGCGGCACTCGACGACGATGCGGAGTCGCCGGAGCCGCCGCAGGCGGCCAGAGTGAGGCTCGCTGCCGTGAGGACGACGACCGGCAGGGCGAAGGAGTGAAGGATACGTGTTGGATTCATGCGGCGGATAGTAGTCACGCTCCATCCGCACGCCTGCCGCAACTCGGGAAATCCCTCATCTCGCTAGGGTTCCGGGATGGCATCGCACGCCTTTCGTCAGGTGGACGTCTTCACGGCCACTCCGCTTCGGGGCAATCCCGTGGCCGTGGTCCACGATGCCCAGGGCATCTCGACCGAGGAGATGCACGCGTTCACCAGTTGGACAAATCTGTCCGAGGCGACCTTCCTGCTGCCAGCGAGTGATCCGTCAGCGGACTACCGCGTGCGGATCTTCTGTCCCGGACGCGAGCTCCCCTTCGCCGGCCATCCCACTCTCGGCACCTGCCACGCATGGCTCGAGGCAGGCGGCCATCCCCAGTCCGATGTCGTCGTCCAGGAGTGCGGTGCTGGGCTCGTGCGCGTACGCCGGGACGGTGACGTGCTCGCCTTCGCCGCGCCACCGCTGCAGCGAAGCGGCCCGCTCGACGAGGCCGATGTCGATCGGATCGCGCGCGGCCTTGGCCTCACGCGCGCCGACATCGTCGACCACCAGTGGTGCGACAACGGCCCGGGCTGGCAGGCGGTGCTCCTGGAGTCCGCGGACCAGGTCCTCGCACTCGAGCCCGATCCCGCACTCCTTGCCGGTCTCGATGTCGGGGTCATCGGACCGCACGCATCCGGCGATGTCGACTACGAGGTACGGGCATTCTTCCCGGGCAACTCCGGCCTCACCGAGGATCCCGTCACGGGATCCCTCAACGCCGCTCTGGCTCAGTGGCTCATCGGATCGGGTCGCGCCCCGGAGACCTACATCGCCGCCCAGGGCACGGCTCTCGGCCGCGCAGGCCGGGTGCACGTGATGCGCGAGGCCGGGGACATATGGGTGGGCGGCCGCTGCGTCACCGTCATCGCGGGAGAAGTGCGGATCTAGCCGCGCACCAGCCGGCGTACCACGCGCACATCGGGTCCGAGCGCACCGAGATGCCCCACCAGATCATCCGCTGCCGCTTCCAGCTCGACATCCGACATCGGATCGAGCGCATCCAGGATGAAGAGCGCTGACGTCGTGCCATCATGCAGGGCAGTACGCCGCGCCTGGCGCCAGTTCCAGCGACGGCATGTGACGCCCGCGTCATCGCACCACACGACCTCGCCCGCCTCTGGGTGCTCGATCACCGTCTCTCCATCGGCAACCGTGTCGAATGACTCGTTGCCCTTCGCGCGCACAAGCCGGGGAGACCCGGCGTACATGGCCAGATCCTCGCCACCGAGCGGGATGCGATGGATGACGGAGATCGCGTTGTAGATGTCGGTGAGGCGGTTGACACGAGGGAGCCCGGATTCGGTGCGCCGCAGGAGCGCCTCAAGGCTGTTGCGCGTGCGCTGCGGCTTGGCGCCGAAGGATCGGTAAGCCTCGCGCCAGGCAGCCACGTGCGGCTCATCCTCGACCGGACCCGTCGCCAGCACCTCCCGACCGCTGGCCTCAGCCTGCTGGAGGAGTGCTTCGCTCTCCTCGTTGCCGGCTCCCGGGACGAGGCCATCGACCGCGAGCAGCAGCGCCCGGTAGTCGGGGCGCAGCGCGAGGACCGCAGGATCGATCGATGCTCCGCCGACGGCAACCGCGAGGTCATCCATGTCGGGTTCAGTCATCCTCATCGGCCGTCCTCATCGGCCGTCCTCATCGGCCGTCCTCATCGGCAGTGAGCAGCGCGATGACCGCATCGGTCCACTGGTCGGCGAGTACGTCGCGTCGCGCTCTGCTGAGCTGAGTCCCCCCGATCGCCGTGATTCCCAGCGGGATGGCCATGAGTGACACGGCAAGCGCCTCGGCGTAGTCCTGGCTCCACCCAGGATTGAGCTCACGCAGCGACATGCTGGACTCAGCTAGGAGTTGCTGGCGCGTCTCCTCGATGCGGCGTGCGGCAAACGCGTTGGTCCGCACCTGCGCCAGCGCCTCGAGCCTGGCCCACCGAGGCTCGTCGCGAGTCGGAGCCAACAGTTTGCGCGCAAACCCTCGAATGGCGTCGCGGGAGATCCCCTTACGCTGGATGACGGCGATGAGTTCGGTCATGTCCTGACTCGCGAGCCCACGGAACACCTCGGCGTACGCCTCGCCGAGTAACTCGTCCTTCCCGCCCTCCGGGAAGTGCCGGTAGATCAGAGTGTGCGAGACACCGACCCGGGCCGCCACATCAGCGATCTGGACGTCACCACCCGAGCGGAGCAGGTCCGCGGTCACGTCGATCAAGGCCTGACGCCCGGTGCCGCGCTTGATCGCCATGGGAGCACTGTAGGCGCCTTCGCGGCCTGATGTGAGGTCTTGTCACTACCCCCCTGATGAGGCGTCGACCCAATGTGACAGACTGTTACTACTGAGTGACATCTTGTCACCGGAGAGCGAAGGGATGAGGATGATGCGGCATCGAAGAACCGCCATCACGGCCGCTGGCGCGGCCGCCGCTGTAGCGATCGGACTGGGCGTCCAGACGCCGGTCTACGCGTCGAGCGGCGACGTGACGGTGGCGTGGAAGGTGACCCAGGACTGGGGGACGGGCTATCAGGGCTCAGTCACCGTGACGAACGACACCGGTCGCCCCCTGGATCCATGGGCGCTGACGGTCCCCTACGGCAACGACATCACGTCGATCTGGGATGCCACCACTGCCAAGGATGGCGGCTCGTACCGCTTCACAGGGCCCACCTGGAGCCGAGCGCTCGCCTCCGGCTCATCGCACACGTTCGGATTCATCGCCCGCCCGTCAGGTGCCGCGCAGGTGCCCAGCACATGCTCGGTCGCGGGCGCGGGATGCCGGATCCTTGGTGCGGGCACGATCACTCCCGCTCCCGCGCCGACGCCCACACCGACACCGACACCGACACCGACGCCGACGCCGACGGGTGATTCGACCGCGAAGGCGGATCTCACGGTCGGCGTCAAGGTGGTGTCCGACTGGGGGTCCGGCCGCAACGTCGACCTGACCATCACCAACACCGGATCTCGCACGATCGACGGCTGGTCCGTGTCCCTGCCGTGGTCGGGTCAGGGGATCTCGATGTGGAATGCCACCTCGAGCCTCTCGGGCGGAGTCCTGACCGTCCGCAATCTCGCGTGGAATGCCACGCTGGCGCCGGGCGCGTCGGCAACGGTCGGCTTCGGCGAATCGGGACCCTTCGTGGCACCCACCACGTGCACATCGAACGCGGGCTCCTGCGTGATCGCTGGTTCCTCGGCGGTCACGGCTCCCACGACCCCGACGACTCCCACGACACCGGTGAGCCCCACGGAGCCGACACCGGCTCCCATCGACACAGACCCGTACGTCCCCTCACCCGATGCCTACGCGGGAGATCGCAAGATCGTCGCCTACTACACGGCGTGGTCGACCTACGCGCGCAACTACCAGGTATCTCAGATTCCCTCGGAGAAGGTCACGCACATCAACTACGCGTTCGCCAACATCGCCAACGGCCAGTGCGTGCTCGGTGATTCCTACGCCGATATCGACAAGGCCTTCGCTGGAGACACGTGGGATCAGGGGGCCCTCCGCGGAAACTTCAATCAACTCCTGAAGCTGAAGGCGGCCAATCCGCGTCTCAAGACCCTCATTTCCATCGGTGGATGGACCTGGAGCAAGAACTTCCCCGAGGCCGCTGCGACACAAGCATCACGCGATGCCTTCGTGTCCTCATGTGTCACGTTCATGGATCAGTACGGCTTCGATGGCATCGATGTCGACTGGGAGTACCCCGTCTCGGGTGGCCTCTACTCCGGCACTGCGGCAGACAAGGAGAACTACACGAAACTCCTCAGCGACTTCCGGGCAGCACTCGATGCCAAGGAGAAGGCCGACGGCCGCGACTACTACCTCACGATCGCAGCCCCTGCCGGTCCGACGACCATCCCGAATCTCGAGGCAGGCAAGCTGGGGGACCATCTGGACTGGATGAACCTCATGTCCTATGACTTCCATGGCAGCTGGGATCCGATCACCGGTCACAACGCACCGATGTACGTCGGAGCCAAGGATGCTGCAACCGGATTCAGTGTCAGCGACGCTGTCGACGCGTACATCAACGGCGGATTCCCGGCAGCCAAGCTCGTCCTGGGTGTGCCGTTCTACGGGCGCGGATGGGAAGGCGTCGGATCCGCCGATGCGGGCCTCTACAAGTCGGGCAGTCCCGCCAGTGTCGGCACGTGGGAGAAGGGCGTGTTCGACTACACGGATATCGTCGACAACTACCTGCCCACGATGACCCGCTATTGGGATTCCGAGGCTCAGGTGCCCTACCTCTACGACCCGGCACGCGGGCTGTGGATCACCTATGACGACGCCGAGTCCCTCAAGATCAAGGCTGACTTCATCAAGGATCGCGGTCTCGGCGGTGCGATGTTCTGGGAGCTCAGCAACGACCGCTCCTACGAGCTCCTCGACACTCTCGTCGACAACCTGTGAGGACGGGCAACGGCTCATCGTCCTCGGGGGCGCAGGGTGAGCGTCCCTACACCGACAGCGAAGGGCCCAGGCATCCCCTGGGCCCTTCGCCGTGGAGGGAGCGCGGGCTCACGAGAAGCGGCGACCCTGGGGGAGTTGTCCACAGGCCATGGGCAGGAATCCCGCGGTGGATTCCGGCATACTCCGCGTCATGTCTCGCAGTACTCGTACCGACGTCAACCGCTCCGCGTCGCGCCGTTGGCTCGCCTTGGCGGCCGCCGCGGCGACGACCTTCGCTACCGCTTCCTCGACGGGTGCGGCACTCGCGAAGAAGGACAGCGACGAGTGGGTGACCATCTGCCATCGCACTAACTCGACGAAGAACCCCTACGTGGTCATCACGGTCAAGGACTCCGCCGTCGACGGGATCAACGGAAAGGGCGAGGGCAAGGGCGACCACTACGGACAGCACACCGGTCCCGTCTGGGAGCCGGGCATGCCCAATGGCGGTGACTGGGGCGACATCATCCCGCCCGTTGCTGGTGCGCACGGTGGACTCAACTGGGATGCCCGCGGACAGGCGATCTGGGCGGCTGGCTGCGATGCGGCGTCGGTGACGCCTGCAGAAACCACGGACACCGATAACGACGGTACGCCCGACTCCAGCGATCCCGACGACGACGGCGACGGCACACCGGATGTGCGAGACCCCTCGGGGGATGAGGACGGCGATGGCACGCCCGACGTCAGCGATCCCGACCACGACGGTGACGGCACGCCCGACTCCAGCGATCCCGACGACGACGGCGACGGCACACCGGATGTCCAGGATCCCGATGGCGACACCGACGGCGACGGTGATCCCAATGCCACCGATCCCGACGAGGATGGGGACGGCACACCCGACGCCAACGAGCCCGATCGCGATAACGACGGCAACCCTGATGTCACCGACCCCGACGAGGATGGGGACGGCACACCCGACGCCAATGACCCGGACGACGACGGCGACGGCACACCGGATGTCGCGGATCGCGACGCCGATACCGATGGCGACGGCACACCCGACCTCACCGATCCGGACGACGATGGCGACGGCACACCCGATCTCACCGATCCCGACGACGACGGCGACGGCACACCGGACAGCACGGACCCCGATGCGGATCCCGATGGTGACGGCGACCCCAACGCCACCGATCCGGATAACGACGGCGACGGGACCAAGGATCTGCAGGAGCCCGACCTCGACGGTGATGGTGACCCCGACTCGAGCGATCCTGACGACGACGGTGACGGCACCCCCGACTCCGTGGACCCCGACGATGACAACGACGGCACACCGGAGGACAGCGGCAATCCCGACACCGATGGCGACGGTACGCCGAATTCCACCGACCCCGACGACGACAACGACGGCACACCCGACGTCAAGGACTCCGATAGCAACGGCGACGGCCTGAAGGAGACTGAGGAGCAGCGCGTCATCGATCCGACGGTCCCCGAGCGCATCAAGCCAGGCAAGTCGACGACGTTCGGGTCGCCAGACGACGTCACCGACATGGGCAAGACCGTGACCTACCGCGCCACCTGCTCCGAGTTCCGGAGCACGCGCGCCGTGCCCCGCGGGGATATCGACTCAGGGGGCAAGTCGCCTCTGTGCGTGATCACGCAGAAGGGGGACCAGGTCACGGTGCGAGTGGTCTCGGCTGACCCGGTGAAAATCCGCGTCGTGGCCTCCTCCGGGGCGGTCGCGACGTACAAGGGCTACCGCAAGGTCTACATCTACAAGACCTGAGCACCAGGCCATGGAACGGCGAAGGACCCGGGGCGACTGCCCTGGGTCCTTCGCACGTGCGGGGTTGGTTTGGTGGAGGTGCCGGGAATCGAACCCGGGTCCGCTCAGATCACGTCAGGTCTTCTACGTGCGTAGCCGTGCTGTCGCTACTCGGCCTCCGCGCTTTGTACGGCACCGCGCGGTAGCGGCCCAGTCACTGTTTGGCTTTCCGCACTCCCCCGTGACCGGGGAGATTGGTGAGTCTCCTAGATGACGTCAGGATCCGGGTCGGAGACTTCCCGGGCTGACGGAGTCGCTACTCGCCTCAGGCGGCGAGTGCGAACTCGGACTGCGTCTTTTTGGCAGTTATTTGGTTACCGGCATCGTTAACGAGATAAGCCGATGTCCTCGGCACGCTTCCCCTGATCGAGAACTCTGATCGTCGAAACCTGTCACCCCCGCTGTTCAGTTGTCCTGCCATCGTACGCCGCCTCGCGGGACGCCCTCACTGGCTCCTCGGGGGATTGGTTGAGAAAACCTCGCTCGATCTCCCGAAGTTGCCCCGCCTAGCCTGGGACGGTGCGCCTCTTCGTCGGGATCACTCCCACAGCCGAGGCGCTCACCCACGCCGCCGGGGCGGTGGACCGGATCGCCTCCACCACCCCGGACTTGCGTTGGGTACCTCCACAACGCTGGCACGTGACCCTGGCATTCCTGGGAGAGGTCGATCCTGACCGAGTCCCCCGACTGAGCGCTCAGCTCGACGCGGTGGCGGCCGAGCATCCTCCCCTCGCGGGGTTGCGGTTGGAGGGTGCCGGGACCTTCCGCGGGGTGGTCTGGCTCGGGGTGACTCATCCGGCCGCTGAACTTCGGTCGGAATCTGCCACTGGGTGGCACATTTCGACCGAAGTTGGCCTCGATGGCCTCGCCCGAGGCGTGCAGCGTTCCATGCGAGGGGTTCACATAGCCGTGGAGAGGCATCCCTGGCGGGCTCACCTCACGGTCGCCCGCTGGCGTCCATCTCGTGAACGGGATGAGGCAGCCAGCCGGGGCGCCCAGGCTCTGGCCGACTACTCCGGGCCGGCGTTCGACGTACACGACATCCGACTCGTGCACTCCATCACCGGGCCGTCACCGCGCTACGAGGACCTTCACGTCGCCCGACTCGGCAGGGACTCTCCCTAGGCCGCTCCCCAATTACGTGCCCTTATCGACACTTCTCCGGGGCAGGAAGTGTCGATAAGGGCATGCAACTGCGACGTAGGGGCTGGAGCAGGGTGCAAGCGCAAGGACGGAGGGGATGCGGCAGAGTCCCCTCTGCCGTACTCCCCTAGCTGTCGAGGAAAGCCTGCATTTGAGCTATCTCCTCGGCCTGGGTCTTGATGATGGCCGCGGCGAGTGCTGCCACGCGTGGATCCTTGGAGTCGACGACGTCCTCGGCCATATCGATGGCGCCCTCGTGATGGAGGATCATGTACTCCGCGAAGAGCCGGTCGAACTCCGGCCCGCTGGCGTCAGCCAGTTGCTGCAACTGGTCGTCGGTGAGCATGCCGGACATGCCATGACCTCCGTGCTCTCCCATGGCGTCCATGCCGGACATGACGGGCATGCCCCACTCCTCGAGCCACGCCGTCATCTGGTCGATCTCGGGCTGCTGCGCCGACTTGATCTCGGCCGCCAGCTCCTTGATCTCCGGGCTGGAGGCCCGGGTTTCCGCGAGCGTGGCCATCTCCACAGCCTGCTCATGGTGGGGAATCATCATTTGGGCGAACATCGCGTCCGCCGCTGAGGCACCGGTGGTGCTTGACGGCGAGGCCATGCCCATGTCGTCCATGTCGTGCGAGCCGCCGCAGCCGGCAAGGAGCACACCGAGCGCTGCCACGGCCACCAGAGTCAATCGAGTACGTCGAATCATCATTTCTGTCCTTTCGTGCGTGGATAAGTGATCAGTCGGCAAGGAGCCGATCGATCACGTCCGCGACACGGAGAGCAGGGTGAGATCAGGTGGCTTGGGGGTGCGCGAGGAGATCCTCGGCTGGATCAAGCTCAGACTCAGGGCCTGCCAACGCCGCAGCCGCGCCAGGATCTGCGGGAGTGCAAGTCCCACAACCATGAGCAAGATGGCCAGGCATGTGGCCGCTGCTCCCACAAGTCCCGCGGGCACACCATCGGACCTGTCATCTGGAGACTGGATGGGTGTCGCATCTGCGGAGCCGTGCGAGGCGTGATCGACCACGGCCCCCATCGACAGGACAGAGGCGTGGTCGGTGTGGCTCACGCCGTGGTGGCAGGCAGCCACCACGAGATGGTGCATGCCGACGAGCCCCACCACCACAAGGGCGCTGGTCACGATCGACAGCCAACGAGCCGGCACGCCGCCCATTATCTCCCCGGGGACTGCCTCTTGGCTCGCTCAGACCCTCGGATGACCATTCGCTGGGTGGTGGTTTAGGCCTCCCGAGGCACGATGATGAGGCGGTTGGATCTCACGTCACCGCTGGTGAAGTAGACGGAGAACTTCTTCCCCGACTTACGCTGCCAGGTGAACCGTCCCTGGGCATCCACGGTGCGCACATTGCTCCCGGCTGAGTAGCTCGTCTGTCCGGCCTTCCGGATGTACGGCGTCACTTCAGCACCGACCAGTCCCGTCGTGGATCCATCAACCCGGACGATCGAGGGAGTGATGCGGTCGCGGGAACTCGTGATCAGGATCACCTTCGTTTCCCGCGCCACGGGTACGACGGCCTCACTCGGCGTGGATGGTGAACTCCATCCCGCCCCATTGAGCGCCTTCACGACGAACGTGTAGGACTCACCCGGAGTGAGGCCCGTGATCGTGCACGTCAGCGTCGGAGCAGACACCAAACAGCCGCGACCGCCTGGACTCGCGGTCACTTGGTAACTCGTCACAGGGAATGAGCCAGAAGAGCTGGGAGCCAGCCAGGCGACGTCAGCTGATTCGACACCGGGCAGCGCCCGGACGTCGCGCGGCGGTCCCGCCGTGGTCGAGGGTGCCGGTGGGCTCGGAGGATTGGGCGCGACCAGTTGGCGCGCACCGATGGTGAAGGGCGCTGCCCGAGACACCCCCAACTGGTCGGTGGTGACCGACGGTAGGGGGTTCACCCCTGGCGCAAAACCCAGGAGAGAGACAGGCAGCGCAAGGATGCTGTCAGCAGACGGAGCACGGCCTAGGGTGCCCGGAACGCTTCCCGTCAGTGAACCCAGGTCCAAAGAACCGGGCGCAGCATTGCCAGAGCCCGATCCGGCAAAGAGCGTGTCGTCCGACGTTGAGACCGACGTGGTGTCATCCAGACTGCCCGCGATCTGCCAGATGTAACCCGTCGTGCTGTTGCCCACGACGCTCATGGTCGCTCGAATGTCCTTGGCTTGAATCTCCGCGGGACCCCGCGCCTCGAGGGTGACCGTGTCGTCGTAGACCGTTGAGAAATTCAGTTCAAGAAGGCCCGCTCCGGCCATGGTGCGTGGCAGGTAGATAGCACCGCCCACATCCCCAGCCTCGTTGCCACCAATGAACGAATTGTCAACTTGCAGGTTGTAGGAGGCGATTCCTCCCCCGTTGTACCTAGCGTAGTTGCCCACGATGGCAGTGCGATTAAGCTCCGCGTCTGCATTGACAACAATCGCGCCTCCATGGTTGCCCGTTGCACGATTCCCGCGGAATGTCGCGTCGCTGACAGTGAGGTCCCCATAGGTGTAGACGGCCCCGCCGGCTCCGCCGGAGTTGTTCTCGAAGATTGCCCCAGTAATCGACCCACCCTGCTTGGCGTAAACAGCTCCGCCCCAACCAGCCGTATCGTCGGAAAACACCACAGGATCCGCGATTTCCCCAGCTACATCCACCGTTCCACTGCCATACACGGCGCCCCCTGGACCCGTGGATTCATTTCCAGCGAAGTAGCCGGCACCACTAACGCCAACACGCGTGTAGCCGTAGAAAGATTTGGCAAACGCCGCGCCACCACCCCATACCCTCGCCTCGTTGCCAGTGAACGTTGAGGACTCCAGGTTGACCACCACCGAGTCGTCGACGGAATACGCGTAGAAAGCGCCACCCGTGCCACCGGAGTTCCCGGTAAACGTCGAATCCACAATGTCCAGATGCAGAGAGGGCACCGATGACGATCTGTTCGTTGAGTTCGCGTAAAGCGCTCCCCCATAGGTGTCATCCGACGAGTTGTTGTGCACCTCAACGCCAGAGAGCTGAATGCGAAGATCGTGGTACTGCCCTGCGAGATTGACGTTAAGGGCCGCGCCTCCGCTACCTCCTGGGTCACTTTCAGCGTCCCGGAAGTTCGATAGAGTTACATCGCTGATGTTCAGCTGCGCATCATGGCTAATCAGCGGGCCAGAAGCGTCGATGTGCATGCTGAACCCGCGGTACAGACCGCCCCCGTCGACTGTATCGGCGACACCGTCACCCGGATCGCCAAAGATCGTGAGGCCTGAGACCTCACGATTCGAGTTACTCCATTCCGAGTTATCGATCATTGGTAGGTCGCTCTGGACCTGAATCAGGCCTTCGATCTCGATACAGGTCACAGTGGAGTCGTCAAGTGCCAACCGAAGCGATGTGTCATCGGTGGTTACAGTGGCTGATCCGCAGGAGGCAGACGCATATGCCCGCTGGATGCGCGGATTTCCTGTGTAGGCACCGAAGAGCCCTACGCTCATCAGGACACCCGCAGACGCGAGACTGCTTGCTCGCATTGCGCGGCTGCGAGTCATTCCCCGACGACGACGCTCGGCTCGATTCACGGATGCATCCCTCCACAACTGCGCATGCACTGCGCGACGTGGCAGGAGAATCACATGGGTCAAACAGAAGTCATGGCGAACCTTCGGCCATTACCTACACAGCCGGCAGTTCGAGCCGGTCACCCGGAGGCACCCGCCGAATGGGCAGACTCATCGTCGCCGTGAAGACCGTCTCGCCATTCCTCGACTCCAGGGACCAGTGGTCCGCGAGATCGTCGAACACCCTGGAGCCCAGCCCGGTCGTCGCGGATGTGGGCTTTGCGGCAAGGACGGCCCCCGCCGCATTAGTGACAACGATGCTCACGGTGCTCTCTTCGAGGAAGACATGGAGCGACACCCCGGTAGCACCCCCGCGCAGAACCGCGTTGTTGACGGCCTCGCAGGCGATATCCACGACGGCGCGCGCGGTCGAGTCCTGGCCGGCCAACGTGCTCTCCACATCAGCTCCGATCTCGAACTGGAGGGCAGCCGAGCCCGACCAGACCTTCACCACGTCCTCCAGGGAACGGTTCAGGTCGATTGCCGAATCAGACGATGACCCCTGGCTGAGGAGGCCATCGATCTCATCGACCAGCTCCTCGACATCGATAGCCTCGCCTGCTGCCTGAAGCCGGATAGAGCGGGCAACGATCCGCGGCTGCACTACTCCGTGGAGCACCCGAGCGAGATGGCGCCGATCGCGACGGATCCGTGCCTGCGTGGCGCGGCCGACAACGACGAGCCGGCGACCCTCGGTGACGAGATCTTCCTCGACATCCCGCTGCTGTCGGAGCAGCCCCCGCATGACAGCGACGAAGGTGCCGCACACGAGCACGACAATCGCGACGACAACGGGAGCGTTGCTGATCTGAACCCTCGCAAGGGGAATCACCTGGAACACCCCGCCTGACAGGAGTCCCGCAGCAACGAAGGCGGCCACCAGGCCACCGATTCCCCGCGCGACGGAGAGCCGGGCCCAGGGCACGAACCGGAAGGGCGTGAGCACGGCCGCAATGGTCACTGCCATGACCAATCCGGCGACGAGCGCGAAAGGTCCGCCGTAGCTCACGGCGATGACATTGAAGGACATCGTGACCGCGAGCCCGGCGGTCAGCAGGGGCCTCAGGGGTCCGGAAGCCAGGATCGCACGGCCTAAAGCCACCAGGTCCCGCCGTGGGGTGGGCGTCACCGCCGGCTCATCTTCGGACTCCGTCAGCGCCAGGGTGTGACTGAGGGGGCGCACAACCTCGTCGCTCACCTGCCTCAGACGGATCGCAGCCCTCTCGCCGGATCTCTCCGCTTCAAGGGCGTTTTCCACCGCAGCCATGACGACCTGCCGAGCCGAGGACCGCAGTGACTCACTCTCCATGCGAGCCCTCGTATCGGACTCGGCAAGGGCATCTCGGATCGCGGCAAGTCGGCCGTTTTGGTGCTTGAGTTCGCGGAATGCACCTGCGAGGAGCAGGGCGGCCACAGAGAGGATCGTGAAGGTGAGCACCCCCAAGGGGATGGGATTGAACCCTTCCCGGATGCCACCTCCCACCGTGACCATCGTGACGCTACGAGCGAGGGCGGCGGCGGCCAACGTGGGAAGAATGAGAGCGGCCCGAAGGGTCGGCGAAGTCACGCGCATCCACGTAAGGCGTGCAATGAGCCAGACCAGTCCCATCGCTCCCCACGCTGCGGCGCCCCACAGCAACGCCTGGCCGAACGGCATGGAGGTGCGGGTGCCGACGTACGCCGCTCCCCACATCAGCGCCGGTACCGACAGCAGGAGCCAGGCTGGCCAAGACAGCGCATCCGGCTGCGAGATGCGGCTCAACCATGCGGGAGTCCTCATCGCGGGATCCCCGCCGACTGGAAGTAGATGCGCACCGCCTGGACGCGCGGATTGAGGCGATCGTCGGGGGCGATGCCCAGGGCCGCGATCGTGCGCTGGATCAGCCCCTCAGCGGCCCGCTTGGTGACACCGCGCTGAGCGGCGATCTCGGCGTTGCTATAGCCCTCGGCCAGCATCTTGAGGATCTCGAGCTGCGCACGGCTCAGGCGGGCAATGGCCGCGTCGGCATCGTCGGTGAGCCGCTGCTCCTCGGCCTCATCGCGCAGCGCCGCCTCGAGCGCCTGAATGACGGTCTCCGCAGAGGCCACGTCGCGCTTGTCGAGATAGGCGAGCTGCTTCTGGGAGTTAGCCGGATGCTGGCGCAGGATCGGGTAGTTCGAGAGGACCAGCAGGGCGATGTGCGGGGCGTCCTTGGCCAGGATCTCGATCAGGTCCAGCCCCGAAGGTCCAGCACCCAGGTCGATGTCCGTGACGATGGCATCGGGGTCGAGATCCTCGTAGGCATCGATGGCCTCAGCGGCCGAGGCGCAGCCGTGCACCTCGAATCCGGCCCCCTCGAGCATCTCGACGATCAGCAGCCGGGTGAGGGACTCATCCTC
>JBJOJS010000075.1:0-54208 GCA_046046455.1 Actinomycetota bacterium
GCTGCCCGGCGACGTCATCCTCACCGGCACGCCCGCGGGTGTCGGGCCGCTGCGCGACGGCGATGACGTCGAGGTGACCATCGAGGGCATCGGGATCCTCGCCAACTCCGTGGCGGGATGAGCCCGGCGTTCGACGACCTGCCCGTCGCACTGCCCCCGGGCTGCGCTGGCGCCCGGGTCGCGGGCGATCCCACGGGCTGGGCCGAGGCCTTCGACTGGCCCGCGGAGTTGGCGGACGCGGCGATCTCGCGCCGGAGCGACTTCCTGATGGGTCGCCTCGCCGCCGTGGAGTCGCTGCGACGTCTCGGCGCTGAGGGGAGCGTCGGGCGCTCCCCCGACGGGGCACCGGTGTGGCCCGAAGGGATCGCGGGATCGCTCACGCATCACAGCGGCGTGGCCGCAGCGATCGTAGGTTGGCGCGCGGGCGGACAGGGCTATACGGGCCTGGGCATCGACATCTGCCCGCGACTCGAGGGCGATCGCCTGCGGGCCGTCGTACGCCAGTGCCTCACCGAGGCCGAGCGCGAGGCATGGGCGTCGGAGGATGCAACGACCCTCGCCTTCGCCGCGAAGGAGTCGATCTACAAGGCGGCGTACCCGCGCGCGCAGCGTTTCATCGGCTTCGACGAGGCAGAGATCGTGGACGTGGGCGACGTTGGTCGTTCTACGGTCGAAAGGCACCACCCGGTGGACACATTCGACCGCAGAACGCACGCGGGCACCTGGACCGCCGTGCTCGCCGATGAGCTTGCCCGACTGCTCGGCGTCGACACCGTGACCGGCTCCTTCGCATGGGACGGTGAGCTGGTCTACGCCGTCCTCGCGCTCAAGTCCTCCCGGTAGGCTCCGCGGGTGCCTTCCTCAGACATCCGCGTGCGCTTCTGCCCCTCGCCGACGGGCAATCCCCACGTCGGCATGGCGCGCACCGCGCTCTTCAACTGGGCCTTCGCGCGCCACCACGGCGGCACTTTCGTCTTCCGCATCGAGGACACCGACGCCGAGCGCGACTCCGAGGACTCCTACCTCATGCTGCTCGACGCCCTGCGCTGGCTGGGCCTGGACTGGGACGAGGGCCCCGAGGTCGGCGGCCCCTACGGTCCCTACCGCCAGTCCGAGCGCATGGACATCTACGCCGATGTCGCCCGCCGGCTTGTCGAGGCCGGTCACGCCTATCCCTGCTACTGCACCGCCGAGGAGCTCGAGGCCGAGCGCGAGGCGGCCCGGGCGGCCGGGCGCACCCAGGGCTACTCCGGTCGGTGCCGCCACCTTACTGCCGAGCAGCGCGGGGCCTTCGAGGCCGAGGGCCGCAGCGCCGTCACTCGCTTCGCCATGCCGGATCAAGACTGGACGTGGGATGACCTGGTCCGTGGCGAGCTGACCTTCGGTCGTGAGCACGTGCCCGACTACGTCATCGTGCGTGCAAACGGCGACCCGCTCTACACCCTGGTCAACCCCGTCGACGACGCGCTCATGCGCATCACCCACGTGCTGCGCGGTGAGGACCTGCTCTCCTCCACTCCGCGCCAGCTCGCGATGTATGCCGCCCTCGCGGACATCGGCGTGGGCGACGGCGGCACGCCCCGCTTCGGCCACCTGCCCTACGTCATGGGCGAGGGCAATAAGAAGCTCTCCAAGCGCGATCCGGAGTCGGCGCTGCTGATGTACCGCGAGGAGGGCTACCTGCCCGAGGCGCTGCTGAACTACCTCGCCCTGCTGGGCTGGTCAATGGGGGAGGACCGGGAGTTCTTCTCGATGCCGCAGATGGCGGAGGCGTTCGACATCTCTCGTGTGAGCCCCAATCCCGCCCGCTTCGATCTCAAGAAGTGCACGGCGATCAACGGCGACTGGATTCGATCGCTCACCGCCGAGGAGTTCGCGGAGCGGATCGTGCCCTTCCTCCAGCGCGATGGCCTGCTGGCGGATCCGCCCACGGAGCGTCAGCGCGCGGTGCTCGCCGAAGCGGTGCCGCTCGTGCAGGAGCGCATGGAGACCCTCGCCCAGGCGCGGGGCATGCTCGGCTTCCTCTTCGTCGACCCCGCCGACTTCGCCATCGACCCCGATCAGTCGGTGGACGACGAGGAGTCCCAGCACGTGCTGGAGGCGTCGCTCGAGGCACTCACGGGGCTCACGGACTGGGCCGCAGGGCCGATCGAGCAGGCACTGCGCGGCGCACTCATCGAGGGGCTTGGGCTGAAGCCCAAGGTGGCCTTCGGGGCTGTGCGGATCGCTGTCACGGGCAGGCGCGTGTCACCGCCGCTCTTCGAATCCATGGAGATCCTCGGTCGCGACGAGACGCTGCGGCGCCTGCAGGCCGCCCGCACCGCCTAGGGGCGCAGAATCGTGCTCGGGTACACTCCTACGGTCGCTCGGAGCGCCTAGCCGAACGTCGCCCATGGGGTATGGGGTAATTGGCAGCCCAACTGATTCTGGTTCAGTTAGTCTAGGTTCGAGTCCTGGTACCCCAGCGAGTCCACGTGCTCTCTCACGTGTGCACGGCCCCGTTGTGTAGTGGCCTAGCACGCCGCCCTCTCAAGGCGGTAGCGCGGGTTCGAATCCCGTCGGGGCTACGCGAACGAGACGCAGGTCTCACTGGAAGGCCCGATCCCCTCCCCGGGGGTCGGGCCTTCGCATATTCGTCGTTACCCTTGAGCCATTCCCCTAAGGAGTGGTCATGGGCAAGACGCTGGCTGAGAAGGTCTGGGACGCGCACGTCGTCAGTCGTGCGGAGGGCGAGCCCGATCTGCTGTACATCGACCTCCACCTGGTCCACGAGGTGACGAGCCCGCAGGCCTTCGACGGACTGCGCGCGACGGGCCGCGTCGTACGCCGCCCCGACCTCACCATCGCCACGGAGGATCACAACATCCCCACCGTCGACGTCGACAAGCCGATCGCCGATCCGGTGAGCCGCGCCCAGGTCGAGGCGCTGCGCAAGAACTGTGCCGACTTCGGCGTACCGCTCTACTCCCTCGGGCATCTCGAGCAGGGGATCGTCCACGTCGTCGGCCCTCAGCTGGGTCTGACGCAGCCGGGCATGACGGTGGTCTGCGGTGACTCGCACACCTCCACCCACGGCGCCTTCGGTGCCCTGGCGTTCGGCATCGGCACGAGCGAGGTGGAGCACGTGCTCGCCACGCAGACGCTGCCGCTGAAGCCCTTCAAGACGATGGCCATCACCGTCGACGGTCCGCTGCCCGAGGGCGTCACCGCGAAGGACCTCATCCTCGCCGTGATCGCGCGCATCGGCACCGGCGGCGGCCAGGGCTACGTGCTCGAGTACCGGGGCGAGGGAGTGCGCGGCCTGTCCATGGAGGGTCGGATGACCCTGTGCAACATGTCCATCGAGGCCGGTGCCCGCGCGGGCATGGTCGCCCCGGACGAGACCACCTTCGCCTACCTCGAAGGTCGCGACCACGCACCCAAGGGAGCGGAATGGGATGCGGCCGTCGACTACTGGCGCTCGCTCACCACCGACGACGACGCCGTCTTCGATGCCGAGGTCGTCATCAACGCCAGCCAACTGAGCCCGTTCGTGACGTGGGGGACCAACCCCGGTCAGGGCCTGCCGCTCTCAGCGAGTGTCCCGTCGCCGGATGATGCTGTCGATGAGGTGGACCGCGTCGCTATCGAGCGCGCGCTCGAGTACATGGACCTCACGCCCGGGATTCCCTTGCGCGACGTGAAGATCGACACCGTCTTCCTCGGCTCCTGCACCAACGGCCGGATCGAGGACCTCCGTGCCGCCGCTGAAGTGCTGCGCGGTCGGCGGGTTGCCGACAGCGTCAGGATGCTCGTCGTCCCCGGCTCCGCGCGCGTGCGCCTGCAGGCCGAGAGCGAGGGACTCGATCAGGTCTTCCTCCAGGCCGGAGCCGAGTGGCGCGGCGCGGGTTGCTCCATGTGCCTGGCCATGAACCCCGACAAGCTCACACCGGGGGAGCGCAGCGCGTCGACCTCCAATCGCAACTTCGAAGGCCGCCAGGGCCCGGGGGGTCGCACGCATCTCGTCTCGCCCCAGGTCGCCGCTGCGACCGCCGTCACGGGGCATCTCGCCTCGCCCGCCGATCTCGTCACCGCGTAGGAGCAGCAGATGGACGCCTTCGTCAGTCACACGGGCACCGCGGTGCCGCTGCGTCGCAGCAACGTCGACACCGACCAGATCATCCCCGCGGAGTTCCTCAAGCGCATCACGCGCCATGGATTCGAGGATGCGCTCTTCCACGCATGGCGCCAGGACCCGACCTTCGTTCTCAACCAGCCGCAGTACGCCGGTGCATCGATCCTCGTCGCCGGTCCTGACTTCGGCACGGGCTCCTCGCGCGAGCATGCCGTGTGGGCGCTGCAGGACTACGGGTTCATGGTCGTGCTGTCGTCGCGCTTCGCGGATATCTTCCGCGGTAATTCCGGTAAGGCGGGACTGCTCACCGCCCTGGTCGATCAATCCGTCATCGAGCGACTGTGGGAGATGATCGAGGCGGATCCGTCCACCGAGGTCACGGTTGACCTTGAGGCGCAGACAGTGAGCGCTGGCGATCTCACGGCTCCCTTCGATGTCGATGCCTACGTGCGCTGGCGACTGCTCGAGGGCCTCGATGACATCGGTATCACCCTGCAGAAGGCCGACGCGATCGAACGCTTCGAAGCTACGCGTCCTGCCTTCGCGCCGACCACACTGGACTGACCCGGGTCGGCGCTGCCAGTCCGGCGTCGGCGTACTAGGGTGAGGCTCGTCGCCGGTCGCGGGACCGGCCTACCGGTCTGAGGACCGGTCCGACTTCCCTCCGGAGGGGACTTAAGTGAACAAGCAGGAACTCATCGACTCGGTGTCCACGCAGCTCGGGCACAGCAAGCGCGATGTCGGCAATGTGATCGAGGCCGCCCTCGACGAGCTCAAGCGCGCAGTTGCCCGTGGCGAGAAGGTTGCGCTCGCAGGCTTCGGCGTCTTCCAGCGTCACGACCGCAAGGCACGCACCGGCCGCAATCCGCAGACCGGCGAGACCGTGCAGATCAAGGCCACCAAGCTCCCGAAGTTCCGCCCCGGTGCGGAGTTCAAGGCCGTGGTGTCCGGCGCCAAGAAGACCGCTGCGCCCAAGAAGGCCGCGAAGAAGGCTCCGGCCAAGAAGGCTCCGGCCAAGAAGGCACCGGCCAAGAAGGCACCGGCCAAGAAGGCACCGGCCAAGAAGGCTCCCGCCAAGAAGGCACCGGCCAAGAAGGCTCCCGCCAAGAAGGCCGCAAAGAAGAAGTAGTCCTCGAGTTTCACGAAAGGCGGGGTCGGGCTCATGCCCGGCCCCGCTTCGTGCGTCTACGCCCAGGTCACGAGTCGGAGAGCACTGCGCGGGTGAAGGCGCCGAGGCCTAGTCGCTGTGCATCCCACAGGTCGACCTCGCTATCGACGTCCCGCCTGAGTCCTGCGAGTGCGCCGGGCGAGGGATCCGCTACCTCGGCGGCTCCGGCGGCCACATGGGCGGACCGTGACCGGGTGCCGAAGCGTGGCTGGAAGTCGGCGATGTCCCGGGCGGCGAGGAGCGTGGTGCCGATGCCCTCGGCGTCGCTCGCGATCAACGCCCCCGCGGTGCACGCCGCCAGCGCTGTCGTCAGGGCCTCGGGTGTGGCGCAGGGGACGTCGGCGAGAAGCGCGGCGACGGGTCCCCTCGCGTCAGCCGCGCCCGCAAGGATCGCGGCGTTGAGCCCGGCGCCGGAGTCGAGCTGCACCCGCGCCGGGCGGACGCCCGACGCCTCCACGGCATCGATCCCGGCCTGGTCGGCGACGAGCACGACCTCCCGGACCTCGGGGCACCCCAGGGCCGCCACGATGACGTCGAGGGCCATGGCGATGACCAGGTCTCGGCGGCGTGGTGCCGGCTGGGCCGAGAGCCGGGACTTGGCATCGCTTAAGCGCAGCGGCACGACGATGCGCCAGGCTCCCTCCACCCCGCGAGCATCCCACGGCGTCGACGCGCGTCCCCCTGACAGGGGTGCCTGGATCCTGGGAGACTGCGGTGATGGGAGGAGGGGCGTCGTGGCGCGGGTGACGAGGAACGACCGGCTCGGCTTCGCCTACCGGATGGCGGCGGTCATCCTCCGGCCCTTCATGATGGTGATCACGCGTCGAGACTGGCGCGGCACGGAGCATCTCGATGTCGACAGCGGCATGGTGCTCGCCGCCAATCACCTCTCCTGGTTCGACCCGATCGTGATCTCGCATGTCCTCTGGGACAACGGCCGACCCCCTCGCTTCCTTGCCAAGGACTCGCTCTTCCGGGTCCCCGTCGTCGGCTGGGTCCTGCGCCATGCCGGGCAGATCCCCGTAGTGCGCGGCACCCGAGATGCCGCGGTAGCCGTCGAGGCGGCTGTCGAAGCCGCTGCCGCAGGGGAGTGCGTGATCGTCTACCCCGAGGGGACCATCACCAAGGATCCCGACCTGTGGCCCATGGCTGCCAAGACCGGTGCCGCGCGTATCGCGCTCACGGCAGGCGTGCCGGTCATCCCCATGGCGCATTGGGGCGCCCAGGAGGTCATGGGCCCCTACCGCAAGGAGTTCAAGGCCTTCCCCCGCAAGACCATGCACGTGCTCATCGGTCCGCCCGTGCGGCTCGATGACCTGCGCACGAACGGTGAACCGGATGCGGAGGTACTGCGCGAAGCGACCGATCGCGTCATGACGGCCATCACGTCCCTGCTGCGTGAAGTGCGCAAGGACCAGGAGCAACTCAGCAGAGGGGAGGCGGCATGAGCCGTGTCGCGGTCATGGGCTCGGGATCATGGGGGACCGCCTTCGCGATGATCCTCGCCGACGCCGGGGGCGACGTCGTCATGTGGAGCCGCGACGCCGACCTCGCCCGTCAGATCAATGACGACCACGTGAATGAGCGCTACCACCCCGGGATCCGCCTGCCGAGCGGCCTGCACGCGACCGCGGATGAGCGGGAGGCGCTCGACGGTGCACCGCTTGTCGTGCTCGCGGTGCCGGCTCAGTCACTGCGCGACAACCTCGCCCGCTGGCGCGACGACCTGGCGGCGGGAAGCGTGCTCGTGAGCCTCATGAAGGGCATCGAGAGTGGCACCACCCTGCGCATGAGCCAGGTCATCGAGCAGGTTGCTCAGGTCCCGCCGGCGCGGGTCGCCGTGGTGTCCGGGCCCAACCTCGCCCGCGAGATCGCCATGCGCCAGCCGGCCGGGACCACGGTGGCCTGCTCGGACCGCGACAGCGCGCAGCGGCTCCAGGACGCCTGCACGACCGACTACTTCCGGGCCTACTGGACCACCGATGTCGTCGGCGTGGAGGTGGGTGGCTCGGTCAAGAACGTCATCGCGCTCGCCAACGGCATGGCCACCGGCCTGGGCTTCGGGGAGAACTCCCAGGCCTCGCTCATCACGCGCGGCCTCGCCGAGATGGCACGGCTCGGCACCGCCCTCGGAGCCGATCCGCTGACCTTCATGGGCCTGGCGGGAGTCGGCGACCTCATCGCCACGTGCCAGTCCTCTCTGTCGCGCAATAGGACCTTCGGGGTGAATCTCGGCTCCGGGCTCACCGTCGACGAGACGATCGCCGCGACCAAGCAGACCTGCGAGGGCGTGAAGAGCTGCCAGTCGATCCTCGACCTCGCGAATCAGCACGGCGTCGACATGCCCATCACCGAGCAGGTGGTCCAGGTGGTGCATCACGGGATGAAGCCGCAGGAGATGCTCACGGCGTTCATGGCCCGCTCACCTAAGGCCGAGACGCGCCTGGGCTAGGCGCCAAGCGCCTGCACAAGGTCGGTCCATAGGTCCTCGGGGTCCTCAATGCCGACCGACAGGCGCAGAAGTCCCTCGGGGACCAGGGGATTCTCCGCGGGCCACCGGCGGCGGCGTTCGATGAGCGACTCGACTCCGCCGAGACTCGTGGCGTGCACCCACAGCTGCGCTGACTCGGCCACCGCCTGCGCGGCGTCGGCACCGCCGGTGATCTCGATCGACATCATGAACCCCGGTCCGGTCATGAGGCGTGCGCACCGGTCGTGCCCGGGATCGCCCGGCAGGCCGGGGTAGCGCACGCGGGCGACAGCGGGATGCTCGGCCAGGCGCGCGGCGATGATCTCGGCACTCGCCTGGGAGCGGGAGCGGCGCAGGCCCAGGGTCCGCAGCCCGCGCAGGACGAGGTAGCACTCCAGGGCACCGGGTGCGGCGCCGAGCAGGGTGCGACGCAGCCGCAGTGCCGCCGCGCGCTCGGGGTCCGGGGTGACGACGAGACCGAGGAGGCAGTCGGAGTGGCCTCCGATGGCCTTGGTCCCGCTGTGGAGGACGACGTCGGCGCCCATGGCGATCGGGCGCTGCCCGAGCGGGGTCGCGAAGGTGTTGTCGCAGACGACCAGCGCGCCAGTCGCACGGGCAGCCTTGGCGATGGCCGGGATGTCGGCGATCTCCATCATGGGATTGGTGGGTGACTCGATCCATACGGCATCGGCGCCGTCGAGTGCGGCGATGACCGCATCGGTGTCGGCGATGTCGACGCGACGCAGTCGGATGACACCGCGTGCGTCGAGCTCGCGCAGGCGCACAGCGACACCGGTGTAGGTGAACTCTGCCGCGACGACGACAGCTCCCGCCGGAAGGAGATCCAAGATGGCGTTGGCCGCAGCCATGCCCGAGGCGAAGGAGACTGCCTCGCCGCCCTCCAGCGGCCCAACAGCCTCCTCGAGTGCGCGCATGCCGAGCGTGCCGTCGCGGGCGTACTCCACCTCGCCGCCCGCGTGGTACGTCGACGACAGCTCGACGGGGTGGTTGACGGGGTTGCCCGGCTGGGCTGGGGGACGCCCGGCATGGACGAGCCGCGTATCGACGCTCCAGTGCTCGAGAGCGGGCGGGGACTCGGGCTGCTCCGGCATGGCGCCGACCCTAACGCGAGGACCGGGCACTAACGTCTCGGACGTGACGAGGACCGAGGGCCACGGGCGCGTGAGGGTGCTCGTCCTCTTCGGGGGCCGGAGCAGCGAGCACGCCATCTCGTGCCTGAGTGCGGCGGGCATCCTGCGTGCGCTGGACCGCGAGCGCTACGAGGTCACGGCCGTGGGGATCCTGCCCGATGGCCGCTGGATGCGCGTTGATGCAGACCCGGACGCCATCGCCGCGGCCGCGCCCGGGGAGCTGCCGTCGGTCGCCAGCACCGGCGAGTCCGCGGTGCTCCTCCCCGAGCCGGTGGCGGGCGTCAACGCCCCCGATGCGATCCGCGGTGTCGATGTCGTGTTCCCCGTGCTGCACGGCCCGTGGGGGGAGGACGGCACCGTGCAGGGGCTGCTCGAGATGGCGGGCATCCCGTACGTCGGCTCCGGGGTCTTCGCCTCCGCCGCAGCCATGGACAAGGGGCACATGAAGGCACTGCTCGGTGCGGCTGGGCTGCCCGTAGGACCGAGCACGGTGGTCGGGGCGGCGCAGTGGGAGCGTGATCCCGCGTCGGTCCGGGCGCGCATCGCCGCACTCGACTATCCGGTCTTCGTCAAGCCCGCTCGCGCGGGATCCTCCGTCGGGATCACCAAGGTGAGCGATCCCGCTGATCTCGATGCCGCCATCGCCGAGGCGCGATCATGGGATCCGCGACTCATCGTCGAGGCCGCCGTCGCTGACGCGCGCGAGATCGAGTGCGCGGTCATCGTCGATGAGACGGGAGTGCCGCGCGCGACGCGCTGCGCCGAGATCGTCGTGCGCGGTGACCACGAGTTCTACGACTTCGAGGCGAAGTACCTCGACGATGCGGCTGAGCTGATCGTCCCCGCGGACCTTTCCGCGGACGTCGAGGCGGAGGTGCGCCGCCTCGCCGTCCAGGCCTTCGAAGCGCTCGACTGCGAGGGACTCGCACGCGTGGACTTCTTCGTCCGGCCCGACGCCGTGCTCGTCAACGAGGTCAACACGATGCCGGGCTTCACGCCCATCTCGCTCTTCCCGCGCATGTGTGCAGCGAGTGGCATCGACTACGCCCGCGTCCTCGATCTGCTCATCGCGGACGCCCTGCGCCGGGGCATCGGCCTGCGCTGACGGCCTAGCCTGCTGCCGCGTCCAGGGCCGCGGAGATGTCGATGAGCACGTCGGCCGGTGCGGAGTAGTCCTCGGGTACGAGCACTTCGACGTACACCGGATCAGACTGCGTCGGCCACGTGGCCGCGATGAAGCCCGTCCCGCCCACCCCTTCGATGGGGAGCCAGCCGACACCGGCGACATCGAGGAGCTGCGATGTCGGCGCGAGCGCCGCAGGGCGGCTCACTCCGCAGCGGTAGGTGATCGGCGGCTCGCCCCAGGCGGCGGTACCGGCCTCGCTCGTCGGTCTCAGGCCCGCCCCCGCGACAGTGGCGGGGAGCGTGACCGCGTCGCACACCTGTGCCGGGGCATCGGGCGCGGGCACGGCGACCTGCCGGCCGCAGGCGGCGAGGAGAGCTGTTGCTGCCAGAGTGAGAGAGAGGACTGCGCGGGAGGACATGAGGCGGTGGGCGGCGCTAGAGATGAACGACGGGGCAGGTGAGGGTGCGTGTGATGCCCCCCACCTGCTGGATCGCACTGAGTACCTCGCGGCCGAGTTCGTCCATGCCCGCGGCCTCGACGCGCACGATGATGTCGTAGGGGCCGGTCACATCCTCTGCCGAGACCACGCCCGGGATCGCAGCGATCGCTGACCGGACGCCTACCGTGGCACCCACCTCGGTCTGGACGAGCACATAGGCCTGGACGCTCATGTCGCCTCCCGATTCGGTTGCCTTCACGGGCAGACTAGCGACCGGGGCCGGAGGACGGAATCGCGCGTGGGTGCGAGGCGGGGAGGCAGCGTGACAGGCACGACAGTGGCAGACCTCGGTGAGATCGCCGTGGTCGAGCGCATCCTCGAGGCGGTCGGCCCTCTGCCGGGAGTCCCCGTGGGTCCCGGTGACGACGCAGCCGTTCTCGCGTGCAGCGACGGTCGCATCGTGGTGACGACGGACATGCTCGTCGAGGGTCGGCACTTCCGTCGTGACTGGTCCGAGGCGGCGGATATCGGCCACAAGGCCGCTGCAGAGAACCTTGCCGACGTGGCCGCGATGGGAGCCAAGCCCACGGCGCTTGTCGTCGCCCTCGCGCTCCCGCCCGAGACCGAGATCGCGTGGGTCGATGCATTCCTCGCGGGGCTGCTCGAGGAAGCGGGGCGCGCCGGCGCTGTCCTCGCGGGAGGCGACCTCGTGCGGGGGGATGGGATCACCATCGGTGTCACGGCCTTCGGTGACCTGGGTGGGCGGGCTCCCATCCTCCGATCGGGCGCGCAAGTGGGTGATGTCATCGCCGTGTGCGGTTCCCTCGGCAGCGCCGCGGGTGGTCTTGCCGTGCTCTCGCGGGGTTTCCGCTCGCCCCGTGCCCTCGTCGAAGCCCACCGTCGCCCGCGTCCGGACTACCCGGCCGGGGTGCGCGCTTCCGATGCGGGCGCGCATGCACTGATGGATGTGAGCGACGGCCTGCTGCTCGACGCCGACCGTATGGCGCGTGCGTCGGGGGTGGCCATCGATTTCGACAGCGAGGCGCTTCCACGAGATGAGTCCGTCGTCACGACGGCATCGGCGTACAACCTGGATCCGCTCACCTGGATCCTGGGCGGGGGAGATGACCATGCACTGCTCGCCGCATTCCCTGCGGATGCGCGACTGCCTGAGGGGTTCGTGGCCGTGGGCACGGTGATGGATGCCGTGGGGTCAGGCGCGCGCGTGCGCGTGGACGGGAACGACGTGGATCACGTAGCTGGCTTCGAGCACTTTCGCGCGTAGCGCGCGCGTCGCAGGCGTCAGGCGCGGGTGACCTTGCCTGCCTTGAGGCAGGAGGTGCACACGTTGAGGCGCTTGGGGGTGCGACCGATCATCGCCCGCACGGACTGGATGTTGGGGTTCCAGCGGCGCGAGGTGCGGCGGTGCGAGTGGGAGATGCTGTTGCCGAAGCCCGGGCCCTTGCCGCAGACGTCACAGGTGGCAGCCACGGTGAACTCCTCAGGTGGTCGGCGCGGGCCACTCGGCCCAGGTCGCATGCTCCTGTCATCGACAGCAGCCCCAGAAGGGTAGCCGAGAGGGGCGGCGCTCCCCAAACCGGGAGGCCTGCCGGCGTCCGTCCCGGGGGATACGGTGAGCGAGGCCACATCCGAGGGGGTGGGTCCTGAGACGGGTGAGGAGGGGGTCATGGCGCAGCCGGTGCCCACCCGCCTCCATGCCGCCGCGGTGCGCGCCTGGGCGGAGGCCTCCCTCGCGGCCCTCGGCGAGGAGCGGGCGGCGATCGATGCTCTGAACGTCTTCCCCGTGCCCGATGGCGACACGGGCACCAACATGTTCCTCACCGTCGAGTCGGCGTGCGCCGCCATCGACGAGGTCTTCGACGACGCGGATGCCCGCGGCACGCGAGCCAGCACCGCCGACGTAGCCGGAGCGATGGCGCGCGGCGCCCTCCTCGGTGCTCGCGGCAACTCCGGCGTCATCCTCGCCCAGATCGTGCGCGGCGTCGCTGGAGTGCTTGGCCAGGTGTCCGATGGCGATGCACTCAGCGCGGAGATGGTCGCCCAAGCCCTCAGCGCGGCGAGTGAAGGCGCGTACTCCGCCGTCTCGCATCCGGTTGAAGGCACGATCCTCTCGGTCGCGCGCGCCGCAGCCGAGGCTGCGGATCAGGCGGCCGACGCGGGCGGGGATCTGGTCACCGTGATCGAGACTGCTGTGACGGCGTCGCGCGCGGCCTTGGCGCTCACCACGCAGCAATTGCCCGCGCTGCGCGCCGCGGGCGTCGTCGACGCAGGTGGTCAGGGCCTGGTCGTCGTGTACGACGCGCTCCTCGATGTCGTTACGGGCGTACGCCGTCGGCGTCCTCGACCCGCGGTCCGCGCCAAGCTGCCCGCCCCTCACGTCGTGCACGGTGCGCCTGTCGTCGTCACGGGCGAGCCGTCCTACGAGGTGATGTACCTCGTGACGGCCTCGGCCGACGATGTCGGGCGCCTGCGCGGGGCGCTGGAGGCTCTCGGCGACTCGCTCATGGTCACGGGCGACGATGACCTGTGGAATGTGCACGTGCACGTGCGCGACGCTGGCGCGGCCATCGAGGCGGGCCTCGCCGTCGGCACGCTCGAGCGGATACGCGTCACCTATCTGCCCGAAGCGACGTCGCAACCACCTCTTGCCGGGCGAGGTCTCGTCGTCGTCACGCACGGTCCCGGCACTGCTGCCCTAGTGGAGGAGCAGGGGGCCGTCGCGGTGCCGGCGCGACCCCGGCGCAGGCCCTCCACCGCGGAGCTCCTCGAGGGTGTCCGCCGCGCGGGATCCGCGGAGGTTGTCATGCTGCCGAGCGACTCCGACTCGCTCGCGGTCGCCGAAGCGGCGGCGGAGCAGGCACGCGCCGACGGTCTGCGGGTCTCGGTGATCCCCGCCCGCTCCATCGTGCAGAGCCTCGCGGCTCTCGCCGTCCATGATCCGGCGGCCCGTTTCGACGACGCGGTCGTCGCGATGACCCGCGCCGCCGGGGCCACCCGCTACGGCGCGGTGACGATCGCGTCCAAGGACGCGCTCACCACGGCCGGCCCCTGCCGTGTCGGTGATGTGCTCGGCCTGGCCGAGGGCGACATCGTCGACGTCGGCGCCGACCTCGCGGTCGTGGCCACGGTCGTGGCCGACAGGCTCTTGAGCGGTGGGGGAGAGCTCCTCACCATCGTGCGGGGTGCCGAACTCGATATCTCGGAGGCTGATCACCTGGCCGAGGCGCTGCAGCGTCGGCACCCCGGAGTGGACGTCGTGTCGATTGATGGCGGCCAGCCACTGTGGCCGGTCATCGTCGGCGTGGAGTGACCGTGGCGCGCGTGAGCCTCGCTGCTCCGGTGTCCGCGGTCGCCGGCGGCAAGACGGCCAAGGTCCTGCGCGATGGCCTGGGCATCGAGACGGTCGATGACCTGCTGCGCCACTATCCGCGTCGCTACCTCGATCCCGGTGAGCTCACCGATCTCGACTCCCTGCAGGTGGGCGAGCACGTCACGGTGCTCGCGGAGGTCGTGTCGGCGAGCAATCGCAGGATGCAGCAGCGCAAGGGCACGGTGACGGAAGTCGTCGTCTCCGACGGGCGCGGTCGCATCAGTCTGGTCTTCTTCAACCAGCCGTGGCGCGTCGAGCGCGAGTTCCGGGTCGGCAGGCGTGGGCTCTTCGCGGGCACGGTGTCGGCGTACGGTGGCACGCGCCAACTCGCGCATCCGCGCCACGTGATGATTCCCGATTCGGGGCTGCATCTCGTCGAGGATTCCGCGGAGGCCGACTCGGAGCGCGACAGGGAGGCCGAGGCGGCGTTCTCGGACCTGCTCATCCCCATCTACCCGGCGACCGCCGGCCTACCGAGCTGGCGGATCCAGCAGACGGTGCGACTCGCGCTCGACTCCCTCGCCGACGTGGAGGACCCCCTTCCCGCGGCGCTGCGACTGGAGAAGGGCCTTCTCGGCCTTGCCGATGCCCTGCGCGGTATCCATCGACCCGTCGATGCCGAGGTCATCGACGCGGCACGCCGCCGGCTGCGCTTCGAGGAGGCCTTCGACCTCCAGGTCGTCCTCGCCCAGCGCCGGCAGGTGCGCCGTGCGCAGGCGGCGACGCCGCGCCCGCCATCGGATTCCGGGCTTCTCGCGGCCTTCGACACGCGCACGCCGTACGACCTCACCAGCGCGCAGGTGCGCGTGGGCCGCGAGATCTCCGCCGACTTGTGCGACAGCCACCCCATGCAGCGACTGCTTCAGGGCGACGTCGGCAGCGGCAAGACCCTCGTCGCCCTGCGCGCCATGCTGCAGGTCGTCGATGCGGGTGGTCAGGCGGCGATGCTCGCCCCGACCGAGGTGCTTGCACAGCAGCACCTGCGCACGATCCAGGGATTGCTCGGGCCACTTGCTGAGGCGGGGCTACTCGGATCCGATGACATCGGCACACGCGTCGCCTACCTGTCGGGGTCCCAGACCGTTCGCCAACGACGCGATCAGCTCGCCACGATCGCGAGCGGTGAAGCCGGGATCGTCGTGGGCACCCATGCCCTCTTGGAGGACACGGTTGTCTTCGCCGACCTCGGTTTGGTCGTCGTCGATGAGCAGCATCGCTTCGGCGTGGAGCAGCGTGCGGCGCTCGCGACCAGAGGTGCGGGCGATACCCGTCCTCACGTGCTCGTGATGACCGCGACGCCCATCCCGCGCACGGTGGCCATGACCGTCTTCGGCGACCTCGACGTGAGCGTGATCGACGAGTACCCGCCCGGCCGGGGACGGATCTCGACGCACGTCGTGGCCCCCAGGGAGCAGCCGGCGCATCTCGTACGTGCGTGGGATCGGGTGCGCGAGGAGGTCGAGGCCGGTCGGCGGGTCTTCGTCGTCTGCCCGCGCATCGGGGACGACGCAGGCTCGGTCGGCACCGACGAGGTCGATGCGGATGCCGATGCCGCGCCTGACGAGTCACCGTTGTCCAGTGTCATCGATGTGGCTCAGGCCCTCTCCGACCGCTGGCTCGCGGGCCTGCGGGTGGGGATCCTCCATGGCCGCATGCCCTCGGAAGACAAGGACGAGGCGATGCGTCGTTTCACCCTTCCGGCAGAGGATCCCGGCGCGCTTGATGTGCTCGTGTCCACCACGGTGGTCGAGGTTGGCGTCGACGTCCCGCAGGCCTCCATGATGGTGATCCTCGATGCCGAACGCTTCGGCATCTCGCAGTTGCATCAGCTCCGCGGCCGCATCGCGCGCGGCGGGGGAGATGGACTCTGCCTGCTCGTGACGGCAGCAGAGCCGGGCTCACCTGCGCGCGATCGCCTCGCGGCGGTCGCGTCGACGACCGACGGCTTCGCAC
Organism: Actinomycetota bacterium; assembly: GCA_046046455.1. Lineage (GTDB taxonomy): Bacteria > Actinomycetota > Actinomycetes > S36-B12 > S36-B12 > Mxb001. Next base: position 15,813 of record JBJOJS010000075.1, read on the forward strand.
TCGCGCGCGTGGACCTCGAGGCACGGCGCGAGGGTGACATCCTGGGCACCGCGCAGTCCGGACGACGATCATCCCTGCGGCTGCTCGAGGTGATCCGCGATGAGGCGCTCGTCGACGAAGCGCGCGAGGCCGCCCAGGCAATCGTCTCGGCAGATCCCGACCTCGTGCGGCACTCGGCCTTGCGCGAGCGCGTGCGGATGCTCGCCGACGATCATCGATCCGACTTCCTGGAGAAGAGCTGAAATGAGGATCATCTCCGGGCACGCGGGAGGACGCCGTCTCGCTGCCCCTCCGGCGGGCACGCGTCCGACGACAGATCGGGTCCGCGAAGCTCTCTTCTCCAGCCTCGATGTTCACGTCCGCGAGCAGCACGGTGGATGGGGCGATGTGCGCTTCCTGGATCTCTTCGCGGGCTCCGGCGCCATTGGGCTGGAAGCGATGAGCCGAGGAGCGCGGGAGGTGACACTGGTCGAACGCGATCGCCGATGCCTGGAGGTGCTGCGCCGCAACGTTGCCGCGGTGGATTCCCGTGCACGGGTCGTGGCGGCAGACGTCGCGTCATGGCGGCCTGATGGCGGACCGTACGACCTCGTGTACGTCGACCCGCCGTACGCACTGGCCGAGGGAGATGTGAGCGCCATCCTCGCGTCACTCGCCTCCCGCGGTGCTCTGCGGGAGGGTGCGCTCGTCATCGTCGAGCGGTCGACCCGATCCCCGGCGCCCTGGCCCGATCCAGGCTGGGAGCAGCTGCGCAAGCGCGACTACGGCGACACCGCGCTTTGGTACGGTCAGGCGAGTCCGCCGGAGACGGCCGCGCTGCCCCCGCGGACCGAGGCTGGCGCGGAAGAGGAGGCGTGATGCGCGTCGCGGTCTGCCCCGGGTCCTTCGATCCGGTGACCAACGGTCACCTCGACGTCTTCCGGCGTGCATCGACCTTGGCCGATCGCGTGATCGTGGCCGTCCTGATCAACAAGACCAAGTCGAGCCTCTTCACCGTCGAGGAGCGCATCGACATGCTCCGCGAGGTTGTCGCCGATCTGCCCAACGTCGAAGTCGACTCCTTCTACGGCCTTCTCGTCGACTACTGCAAGGAGCACGGGGTGCAGGCGATCGTCAAGGGCCTGCGCGCGGTGAGCGACTTCGACTACGAGCTCCAGATGGCGCAGATGAACTACCGCCTCGGCCAGGTCGAGACCCTCTTCGTATCGACGAACCCGCTCTACAGTTACCTCTCCTCCAGCCTCGTCAAGGAGGTCGCTACCCACGGTGGGAGCGTCGAAGGGCTGGTCCCGGGTGTCGTGCTGGAGCGGCTGCACGCCACACTGGAGCAGCGACGCTAGTCTCGTCTGCGGGATGCGCAACGGTCTGACGCGATCGCCGGATCGTCGACAGGAGGGTGCAGGTGGACGTCGATCAGAAACTCGAGGAGCTCTCGACGCTCGTCGAAGAAGCCAAGGCGGTGCCTCTGTCGGCCTCGTGCATGGTGAACCGTGCTGTGGTGCTCGACCTCATCGATGACATCCGCGATGCGCTGCCGAGCTCGCTCTCCGATGCCGACCAGCTCCTCGCCGAGCGGGAAGCCGTCGTCGCCGAGGGGCGTCGCGAGGCGGATCGCCTGATCGCCGAGGCTCGCGAGGAGCAACTGCGCATGCTCTCCCAGCACGAGGTGTACCTCGTGGCGGTCGCCGAGTCCGAGGCACTCCGTGCCGAGACTCTCGACGAGGTCACCCGGATGCGTCGCGAGACGGATGACTACATCGACGCGCGGCTCGCGACCTTCGAGATCACGCTCCACAAGACGCTCGCGGCGGTGGAGCGCGGTCGGGACAAGCTGCGGGGGCAGGCCGAGTTCGACGATGACTACCCCGAGGACGAGGGTGGTCCCATCCCCGACTGAGTCGGGTCCGGCGGCCAGCGACGGACCGGCCATGGCGGCCCTGGGCGCCCCTGGCGTATCCTTTCCCCCGGCCGGTGTCCCCGGCCTGGAGTAGTCGGAGGAGTCCTGAACGCCCTCGACCCCCGTGCGCCCTTCGTCGTGGACACCCGCGACCTTGGTCGGCGGGCGGGTGCGATGAAGGACCTGCGCCTCACGGTGCCGGCGACTTCGGGATGGGGAGCGGGGCTGGCCAGGGTCCCGGAAGGCAGCGACCTCGACCTCGACCTGAGGTTGGAGTCGGTGGTGGAAGGGGTGCTCGTCTCCGGGAGCGTCCGGGCCCGAGTCGACGCCGAATGTGCGCGTTGCCTCGAGCCCGTCACCTGGGATGAGTTCACGGACGTCCAGGAGTTGTTCGTCTACCCGCCTCAGGACGCGCGAGGCCATCGCGTGGCAGAGGAGGGGGACGACGAGGAGGATGCCCCACCCGTCATCGAGGACGATCTCATCGACCTCGAGGCGACGGTGCGAGATGCGGTCGTACTCGGACTGCCGATCGCACCCCTGTGCCGGGACGACTGCCCGGGGCTGTGCGCCGAGTGCGGCGCGCTCCTCGCGCTCGAACCCGGTCATCGCCACGATGTGAACGACCCTCGTTGGGCAGCGCTTGGCGCTCTGCTCACCGAGGACTCGCAGAACCAGCAGGACCTCGTGCGCGACACGGTGCACGACGACGACAAGGACGACTGACGTGGCCGTTCCCAAGCGGAAGACCTCCCGCTCCAACACCCGGCATCGCCGTTCCCAGTGGAAGGCCGCCGCGCCCACGCTGGTGTCCTGCGCTCGCTGCCGGGAGCCGAAGCTCGCGCACACGGTGTGCCCCACGTGCGGCACCTACGCCAAGCGACGCGTCCTCGACGTCTGAGCACCACATGTCCCCGGCTGAGTCCTCGACGGCCCAGCCTGCTGCTCTGCGTTCCCACGGGTCGCAGGCGCAGCCCATGAGCGCGGCCCGGATGGGTGTCGCACGCGTGCTCGGTATCGACCCGTCCACGCTCCGTGCCGACACCCCGCTGTCGTCCCTGGGTTGGGATTCCCTGGCACGCATCTGCTGGGTCGATGCCGTGGCCGAGGACGGCTGGCGCGGTCCCGCCGATCTCATCACTCGGGCGTCCACCATCGGGGACCTCGCTGATGGCCTGGCACGACGCGAGGGCACGCCATGAGCCCCCGCGTCAGCACTGTCGAGGAGATGCTGGCCGAGGTGGGCGCGACGCTGCCCCTGGATCGCATGGAACTCGCCGTCACGCATCGCTCTTACGCCTATGAGAACGGCGGCCTGCCGACCAACGAGCGGATGGAGTTCCTAGGCGATGCCGTCCTGGGGCTCGTCGTCACGGAGTCTCTCTATCTGCGCTACCCGGATGTGGCCGAGGGGCATCTGGCCAAGATGCGAGCCGCCATCGTCAATGCGCGCGCGCTCGCTGATGTCGCACGGTCGCTCGGCCTCGGTGCCCTGCTGCGACTGGGCCGAGGGGAGGAGATCACGGGCGGCCGCGACAAGTCGTCGATCCTCGCCGACACCCTCGAGGCTGTCATCGGTGCCGTCTACCTCGAGCACGGCCTCACGGCCGCCGAGGCGGTGGTGCACCGGCTCTTCGATCCGCTCATCGACCACGCGGCCACCCTCGGCGCCGGCCTGGACTGGAAGACCTCGCTCCAGGAGCTCACCTCCTCGCTCGACCTCGGAGCGCCGGAGTACTCAGTCGACGAGTGGGGCCCGGACCACGCCAAGCTCTTCCGTGCTCGTGTCGTGCTCGCCGCCGAGGTCTGGGGCGAGGGTGAGGGTCGCTCCAAGAAGGAGGCCGAGCAGCACGCGGCCGAGGCCGCCTACCGCGCGGCGACCCTGCGACAGTCGGGTGCCTGAGCTCCCCGAGGTCGAGGTGGTCCGCCGCGGCCTCGCTCCCTACGTCACCGGTCGCCGCGTGACCGATGTCGACGTCCTCGACGCGAGGTCCGTTCGCCGCCACGCCGCGGGAGCGGCCGACCTGGCGCATGGTCTCAAGGGACGTCGACTCCTCACGGTGAGTCGGCGGGGCAAGTTCCTCTGGCTCACCCTCGATGACGACCGCGCGCTCGTGGTCCATCTCGGGATGAGCGGGCAGATGCTGCTCCCCGAGCCGGGCAGCGCCGACGAGCGACACCTGCGCGTGCGCATCGCGCTCGAGGACGCCGAACGTCAACTGCACTTCGTCGACCAGCGCATGTTCGGTGGCATGCACCTCGATGAGTTCGTGGATGACGGTGGCGGCGGCCGCGTGCCGACCAGCGTTGCCCACATCGCCCGGGATCCCTTGGATCCTGCGTTCGACGAAGTCAACTTCAGTCGCAGGCTTCGTGTCCGCTCATCCGGGATCAAGCGCTGCCTGCTCGACCAGTCACTCGTTTCGGGGATCGGCAACATCTACGCCGATGAAGCCCTGTGGCGCGCCCGCCTGCACTACGACATGCCGGGTCAGCGACTGAGCGCCGCTCGCGTGCGCACCCTCCTCAGCCATGCGCGCGATGTCATGGCGGAAGCCCTTGCCGAGGGCGGCACGTCGTTCGATTCGCTCTACGTCAACGTCAATGGCGAGAGCGGCTGGTTCGACCGTTCTCTGAACGCCTACGGGCGCGAGGGCGAGCCCTGCGAACGGTGCGGGCGCCCCATCGTCCGGGAGCCCTTCATGAACCGGTCCTCCTATCGCTGCCCCGCGTGCCAGCGTCGGCCGCGGAGAGCGGTTTGACGAGGTCATTGCACCCCTGCCACGCTGACGCTCCGAGGGGACGCGCGTAAGCCCGCCGGGATCAGAGGAGTTGCCATGGCCAAGGCCATCTACGGTCACACCGGGGCCGATGCCCGCCTGGCTGTCGAGGTCGCCCGACTCCGCGTCCGGGTCCGTGACCTCGAGGCTGAGGTCGCCCGGCTCGCGGCGGCGGCCGAACTCGCGCAGGACTGGGTGGTCCCGGAGGACCTGCTCGTGCCCGATCCCCGCTGACCAACCCCCGAAGGTAGGGTCGGTTCGTGCATCTGAAGAGCCTCACGCTCAAGGGCTTCAAGTCGTTCGCTTCGGCGACGACGTTGGCTTTCGAGCCCGGGGTGACCTGCGTCGTGGGGCCCAATGGCTCCGGCAAGTCCAACATCGTGGATGCCATCGCCTGGGTCATGGGCGAGCAGGGGGCGAAGTCGCTGCGCGGCGGGGCGATGTCGGATGTCATCTTCGCGGGCACCAGCGGCCGCGCGCCCCTGGGACGCGCTGAGGTTGCCCTCACCATCGACAACACCGATGGCGCCTTGCCCATCGACTACACCGAGGTCACGATCTCGCGGACGCTCTTCCGCAATGGTGGATCCGAATACGCCATCAACGGCACTCCCTGCCGGCTGCTCGACATTCAGGAGTTGCTGTCCGACTCGGGTATCGGTCGGGAGATGCACGTCATCGTCGGCCAGGGTCAGCTCGACGCGATCCTCCATGCGACCCCTGAGGATCGGCGCGGCTTCATCGAGGAGGCTGCGGGAGTCCTCAAGCACCGCAAGCGCAAGGAAAAGGCCCTGCGCAAGCTCGACGCCATGCAGGGCAACCTCACGCGGCTGACCGACCTCACCACTGAGCTCCGGCGGCAACTGAAGCCACTCGGGCGGCAGGCCGAGGTGGCACGACGCGCCGTGGTGATCCAGGCCGAGGCTCGTGACGCGCGCCTCCGCCTCATGGCCGACGATCTCGCGCAGTTCCGCTCGACCCTCGCTGCCGAAGTGGCGGATGAGTCCGCAGTCCGCGAGCGCCGCCTCGAAGTCGAGGGCCGCCTGGCTGCGCTCACCGCGCAGGAGACCGCCCTGGAGTCCGAGTCTCAGTCGGCCGCGCCCCTCCTGACTTCCGCGCAGCAGTCCTGGTTCGCCCTGTCCGCACTGCGTGAGCGCTTCCTCGGCACGTCGTCCCTCGCCGCGGAGCGGTTGCGACTCATCGGCCCCGAGATCGAGGAGGCGGCCGAGAGCGGCCGTGACCCCGAGGCACTGGAGGCGGAAGCCGCCGGATTGCGCGAGGAGGAGTTCGCGCTCGGACGGCAGGTCGAGTCTGATCGCGCGGCGCTCGCCGAGGCCACCTCGGTGCGCACCGACGCCGAGCGTGCCCTCGGTGACGAGGAGCGACGTGTCGCGCAGGGCATCCGATCCCAGGCCGACCGCCGCGAGGGTCTCGCACGTCTCGCGGGCCGTGTCGCGGCAGCTCGCTCACGCCGCGAGGCGAGAGCCGCCGAGATCGAGCGCGTCGCCACCCAGCGCGAGGATGCCCGCACACGCGCGGCCACGGCCCAGCGGGAGTTCTCCGCACTCGAGGCTCAGGTCGCGGGGCTCGATGCGGGCGAGCTGGGACTGGACACGCAGTACGAGGAGACCCAGAGCCGACTCGCGGAGGCGGATGGCCTCGTGGAGTCCCTGCGCCATCAGGAGCGCGAGAGCGAGCGTGAACGCGCTGCGCTGGCGGCCCGACTGGAAGCGCTGCGCATCGCCCTCGCGCGAGGTGATGGACCAGGCGCCCTCCTGCAGGCGGGAGACTCCGTCGGCGTGGTCGGCACCGTGGCCTCGCTCCTCACCGTCGAGTCCGGATACGAGCGGGGCGTCGCCGCAGCGCTGGGCCCCCTGGCGGACGCCGTCGTCGTCCGGGACGCACGCTCCGCGATCGACGGCATCATGCTCCTCCACCGCGACACGGCTGGCCGGGCCAGTGTGGTCGTACTCGGCCAGACCGCGGGCCCCTCGGCCGATGCGGGCGCGGCACCCTCGGGCCTGCGCTGGATCACCGAGGTGGTCTCGGGAAGCACTGAGCTGCTCACCGCATTGCGATCGCGGCTCGCGGGGATCGTCATCGTCGACAACCTCGACGACGCTGCTCGAGCGGCAGACGCCGGACTCACGGCCGCGACGCGCGAAGGCGATGTCATCGGCCCGCACGTGGCGTTCGGAGGCTCGGGGGAGGCGCCCTCTCTCATCGAGTTGCAGTCCGCGGTTGACGAGGCTGCAGCTGCGCTGGAAGCGGTCCAGCACACGCTCGAGCGCACCCGATTCGAACTTGCTGCCGCCCTCGACGCCCAACGGGACGCGACGGAGACCGCAGAGGCGGCCCTGTCGCGACTGCATGAGTCGGATGCTCGTCTGGCGGCGGTGGCCGAGCAGCTCGGTCTGCTGGGACAGGCAGCGCGCGCCGCCACCGCGGAGGCGGATCGGCTCGCTGCCGCCGAGCAGGCAGCGCTCGAAGCGCTCGCCTCCGATGAGGCGACCCTGGCGGATCTCGAGGAGCGGCTCGCCGCGGCTGAGGCTGAGGGATCGGATGAGGACATCGCCGATCGGCGACCCGAGCTCTCCCGAGTCGCCGAGGAGGCGCGCGCCCACGAGGTCGAGGCGCGCCTTGCGGTCCGCACGGGTGAGGAGCGACTCGCCTCGCTCACCGCGCGCGCCGAAGGTCTCGAGCGTGCCGCGGCGCACGAGCGTGCGTCTCGACGCAGGGCCATCGAGCGGCGCGAGCAGCGGGCACGCGAGGCGGAGGTAGCGCAGGCCGTCGCCAAGGGCGTCGACGTCGTGCTCCGGCACCTCGAGGCTTCTCTCTCGCGCGCCGACATCGAACGTCGCGAGCGCGAGGAGCAGCAGGCCCTGCGCGACACGACTCTGCAGCAGGTGCGACAGTCCCTGCGCGAGTTCGGCGCCGAGATGGAGCGACTCACCGACTCCGTGCACCGTGACGAGGTCGCGCGCGCGGAGCAGCGCCTGCGCATCGAGCAGGTCGAGGGCCGCGTCATCGAGGAATTCGGCATCGAGCCGGACGCCCTCGTCGCGGAGTACGGACCGGATCAACTCGTGCCCCCCACACCCGCCGCTCCCGGCGACGAGATCGACCCCGACGCGCCCGCGCCGGAGCCTTATCCCTACGAGCGCGCGCAGCAGGAGCGGCGACTCAAGGCGGCCGAGCGCGGCCTCGCGCTGCTCGGCAAGGTCAATCCGCTTGCGCTGGAGGAGTTCACTGCGCTCGAGGAGCGGCTGCGCTTCCTTACCGAACAGGTCGAGGACCTGAAGCGCTCGCGAGCGGATCTCCTGGCGATCATCAAGGAGGTCGATGAGCGCGTCGAGGCCGTCTTCACTGAGGCCTACCACGACACGGCACGCGAGTTCGAGCGTGTGTTCGCGCGCCTTTTCCCCGGTGGCGACGGTCGACTCGTGCTCACGGATCCCTCCGACATGCTGCTCACGGGCGTCGATGTCGAGGCGCGGCCCCCGGGCAAGAAAGTCAAGCGGCTTTCGTTGCTCTCCGGTGGCGAGCGGTCACTCACGGCCGTGGCGTTCCTCATCGCGCTCTTCAAGGCCCGCCCGAGCCCGTTCTACATCCTCGACGAGGTCGAGGCGGCCCTTGACGACGTCAACCTCGGACGCCTCATCGACGCGATCGACGAGTTGCGCACTTCGTCGCAGCTCATCGTGGTGACGCACCAGAAGCGCACCATGGAGATCGCGGACGCGCTGTACGGCGTGTCCATGCGCGGCGACGGCGTCACCCAGGTGGTGGGGCAGCGCCTGCGCGATCGCGATCCCGTCTCCGCCTGACGGTCGCGTCCCTCGGCCGCCGGCATCCCTGAAAGGATCAGACCGTGGATTCCCTTGGTCTCGTCATCGCCGTTGCCATCGCTCTCCTCGTGCTGGTGGGAGTCGTCGTCGCCCTGGTGCGTCGTCGCCCCGCCGCGCCGTCGCGACCGCGGCCCGGTATCGACTACGCGCCCGGTGTGGGCGACGACGACACCGTGCCGCGCGATACTCCCCGACGTCCGATCGAGGAGGCGGTCTCGGTCGAGGCTCTGGGCGGCACCACGACGCTCGAGGGCATCGAGGGCGATCTCGAGGAAGTCGACCTCGAGGACCTCTCGATCGCCGAGCTCGGGATCGAGCAGCCCGAGCCTGCAGCCGGCCGCCTCACCCGGCTGCGTCGACGCCTCGCACGCTCGCAGTCGGCGTTGGGTCGCGGCCTACTGGCCCTGATGTCGCGCGACACCGTCGACGCCGCGACGTGGGATGAGGTCGAGGAGACGCTCCTCACCGCGGATCTGGGCGTCGCAGCCTCGACAGAGCTCCTCGAGCGGCTGCGCGCGCGTGTGCTCGCCGAGAGTCCGTCGTCACCGGAGCAGGTGCGCGCTCTCCTGAGGGAGGAGCTCATCGCCCTGGTCGATCCCTCCATGGATCGCACCCTGCGCACGTCGCGCGAGTCCGAGGGCCCCGCGGTACTTCTCGTCGTCGGAGTCAACGGCACCGGCAAGACGACCACCACGGGCAAGCTCGGCCGCCTCCTCGTCGCCGAAGGGCGCACGGTCGTCCTGGGTGCTGCCGATACCTTCCGTGCTGCCGCGGCCGAGCAACTGCAGACGTGGGGTGACCGCGTGGGCGCTGCCGTCGTGCGCGGGCCCGAGGGTGGCGATCCGGCGGCGGTGGCCTTCGATGCGGTGCGCATCGGAGCGGAGGCCGACGTCGACGCCGTGGTCATCGACACGGCGGGTCGACTGCACACCAAGGTCGGACTCATGGATGAGCTCGGCAAGGTCAAGCGCGTCATCGAGAAGCAGGGGCCGGTCGACGAGGTGCTGCTCGTGCTCGATGCCACGACAGGACAGAACGGCCTCACCCAGGCCAAGGTCTTCTCCGAGGTGGTCGATGTCACGGGCATCGTCCTCACCAAGCTGGACGGCACGGCCAAGGGCGGGATCGTGGTTGCCGTGCAGCGCGAGCTCGGGGTCCCCGTCAAGCTCGTCGGTCTGGGGGAGGGCCCGGATGACCTCGCTCCCTTCGACCCCGCGGAGTTCGTCGACGCCCTTCTCGAGGAGTAGGCGCCGACGTCACACATCCGTAACATGCGGAGCCCGGAAGTCACCGATCCGTAACCCGGCGACGCATCCGGGGTAACCGGCGTGGACTTTGCTCTCGCGCAGTCGAACCACCCAGGGACGCGACGCGAGGAGTCAGACGCATGGAATCTGCGCTCAACACAGGCGATACCGCCTGGATGCTCATGGCAGCCGCGCTGGTGCTGCTCATGATTCCCGGAATCGCCTTCTTCTACGGAGGCATGGTCCGGGTCAAGTCCGTGCTCAACATGATGATGATGATCATGGGAGCGCTGTTCATCGTGGGCATCCTCTGGATGCTCTACGGATACTCGATGGCCTTCGGGGCTTCCTACGGCCAGGCGGGTCTGCTGGGCAACGTGACGGAGTACTTCGGCCTCGAGGGACTCATGGTCGATGATCCCGAGGCGAGCGTGCCCGCGATGATCTTCGTCGCCTTCCAGGCGATGTTCGCCTGCCTCACGGTCGGCCTCATCGCCGGCGCGATCGCCGACCGCACGAAGTTCAGTGCGTGGCTCGTCTTCGCCGCGATCTGGGCCACGCTCGTGTATTTCCCCGTTGCCCACTGGGTCTTCAACCTCGACCCGGAGAACGGCGGCTGGATCGCAAAGCTCGGTGTGATCGACTTCGCGGGTGGCACCGCGGTGCACATCAATGCGGGTATCGCCGCGCTGGCACTGGCGATCCTCCTCGGAGCCCGACTGGGTTGGCCGCGCACGCCGATGAAGCCGCACAACCTCACCCTGGTGATGATCGGCGCGGGCCTGCTGTGGTTCGGCTGGTTCGGATTCAATGCCGGGTCGCAGATCGCCGCCGACAACACGGCCGCTGTCGTCTTCCTCAACACCTTCGTGGCCACCTGCGCCGCCGGGATCGGATGGCTCGTCACCGAGAAGATCCGCGATGGTCACGCGACATCCCTGGGAGCTGCGTCAGGCATCGTGGCCGGACTGGTTGCGATCACGCCGGCGTGCAGTGCCGTCAGTCCGCTCGGCGCGTCCATCATCGGCCTCATCGCCGGCGTGCTGTGCGCACTTGCGGTCGGGCTCAAGTACAAGCTCAAGTACGACGACTCGCTCGACGTGGTGGGAGTGCACCTCGTCGGCGGACTCGTCGGCACCCTGCTCATCGGTTTCCTCGCCACCGAGGCCGCTCCCGCGGGTGTCAACGGCCTGCTCTACGGCGGCGGCGCCGAGCAGCTGGGCAAGCAGGCCATTGGCGCCTTCGCGGTGCTCTTCTACTCCCTCATCCTCACGTTCATCATCGGATACCTCATCAAGGTCACGATGGGCTTCCGGGTGAGCGAGGACGTGGAGGTCAGCGGGGTGGACCTGGAGGAGCACGCGGAGTCGGCATACGAGCTCGGCGATTCGGGAGGTGGCGGTGTCTTCGCGGGCATCGGACACCGTGCGCACGGAGGGGAGCAGTAGATGAAACTCGTCACCGCCATCATCAAGCCCTTCAAGCTCGAGGACGTGAAGGCAGCGCTCGAGGGCAAGGGAATCCACGGCATGACCGTGAGCGAGGCGAGCGGCTTCGGCCGACAGCGCGGGCACACCGAGGTCTACCGCGGCGCGGAGTACACCGTCGACCTCGTACCCAAGGTCCGCGTTGAGGTCGTCGTCGACGACGCGGACGCGGGTGGAGTGGTCGATGCCATCGTCGCGGCCGCTCAGACAGGCAAGATCGGAGACGGCAAGGTCTGGGTCGTGCCCGTCGAGTCGGTTGTCCGGGTGCGCACCGGGGAGAGCGGTCCGGACGCGCTCTGATGGGTAGCACCGATGCGTCACGCGGGTCGGCAGATGGGGCCCTGTCGGGCTTGTCTGCCGACCCCGCGGCGTACCGGGATGCCCGACGAGAGCTGCTCGATCGCCCGGTGACCTCGCGAGGAGCGCGGCGCCGCGCACTCTCGGGTCTCACGGATGCCTGGCTGGCCGAGGTGTTCGCCTGCAGCGGTGTCGCCGAGTGGGGTGCGGCGCTCGTCGCGGTCGGGGGCTACGGACGCGGCGAGCTCACGGTGGGAAGCGACCTCGACCTGCTGCTGGTCCTCCCGGAGCGCGTTGATCCCCGCGATCCACGAGTCGCCGCGGCCGTCGATGCCCTGTGGTACCCGGCCTGGGACTCCGGTGTCCACGTCGACCACAGTGTTCGCTCGGTCGCCGAGACGCGGCGCGTGGCGACCGACGACATCAAGGTCATCCTTGGATTGCTCGACGCACGGACCATCGCGGGTGATCCTTCGCTGGGTGAGCGACTAGCGATGACAATCCTTGCCGACTGGCGAGCGCTTGCGCGCAATCGCCTCGCGGACTTGCGCGACGCCGTGGAGTCTCGGCGCGCACGTTACGGCGAAGCCGCTCACCTGCTCGAGCCTGACCTCAAGGAGGCCTATGGCGGCCTGCGCGATGCAGGAATCCTCGACGCCATCGCTGCCTCCTGGGTCACGGATGTGCCGCGTGAGGGCCTCGTCGATGCGCGCGATTGCATGCTCGACATCCGCGACGCCCTCCACGACTGCGCGATCGACGATGGTCGACGAATGTCTGACGTCCTGCGCACGCAGGACCAGGGCGATGTCGCCGCGCGACTGGGCATGGCGGATAGGGAGGCGCTGCTGCGCGTGCTCGGTGAGGCCGCACGCTCGATCGCATACGCCTCGGACACCACCTGGCATCGTGTCGGCCGTCTTCTTCGGGAGCCCTCGGGAAGGCAGGTACGTCGACGGCTACGGCGCGCCGGTCCTGAGCGCGTGCCGCTTGCCGACGGCGTCGTGGTGCATGAGGGCGAGGTCGGCCTTGCTCTGGACGCCCATCCCGAGCGTGACCCTGCGCTCGTCCTGCGCCTGGCTGCAGCTGCCGCCCAGGCCGGCCTTCCGGTCGCGCCCGGAGCGGTGTCGCGCCTGGCGCGAGACAGTGCGCCGATGCCCGTGCCCTGGCCGGTTGACGCGCGCGACGCGCTCGTGTCGCTCCTGGGTGCTGGACCCGGACTCGTCCCCGTATGGGAGGCGCTGGACCGCCACGGATTGATCACGCGACTCATCACGCAGTGGGCGGCGGTGCGGTCGGCCCCCCAGGGCAATCCCGTGCATGTCTACCGCGTCGACCGCCACCTCGTGCAGACGGCGGCGGAGTCGGTCGCGCACATCCGTGAGGTCGCGCGCCCGGATCTGCTCCTTGTCGCAGCTCTCCTCCACGACATTGGCAAGGGACGGCCGGGCGACCACAGCGTGGTGGGCGCGGAGATCGCGGGGTCCATTGCTGCGGACATGGGATTCAAGGCCCGGGATCGCGACGTACTCGTGACGCTCGTGCGCCACCACCTGCTGCTGGCGGAGACGGCCACGCGGCGAGATCTGGAGGACCCGGTCACGGCACAGCAGGTCGCCGACGCCGTGGGCACGGCGGAGTGCCTCGACCTCCTCCGCGCGCTCACCTACGCGGATGCCGCTGCGACGGGTCCGGGTGCGTGGAGTGAGTGGAAGGAGTCCCTGGTCGATGAACTGGTTGCCCGCACGCGGGCACACCTTGCCGGCGTAGCGGTGCCGACGGCCCCAGTGATCGCGGAGCGGTATCCGCACCTGCTCGCGACGGAAGGTGTCGAGGTCATCCTGGAGCAGGGTTCCCCTGCTTCGCGGATCATCGTCGCGGCCCCGGATCGGCCCGGTCTCCTCGGTGCTATCGCGGGCACGCTCGCCGTCCATCGACTCGAAGTGAAGGCTGCGGACACGCAGACGGTCGGGGCACGCGCGGTGACGGGATGGACCGTCATTCCCTTCTTCGGGGAATTCCCCAGCCTCGACCTGGTGCGCGCGGACCTGCTGCGCGCGCTCTGCGGTGAGCTCGATCTCACGGCGCGGCTGGCGCACCGACGGCGCGGGGGTAACGCCGCGGCGCCCCGAATCGACTTCGTGCCCGGTGCGGCGAGCGACGCAGACGTCCTCGAGGTGCGGGCGCACGACGAACCCGCCCTCCTGCATCGGATCGGCGCGGCGATCACGCGGGCCGGAGCGACCATCACGGCGGCGCGCGTGGAGACTCTCGGATCGGAAGTCGTCGACGTCTTCTATCTGCAGCGAGCCGACGGCACCCGGCTCGACCCCCAGGATCGAGCCCGCGTGGTGGGCGCCGTACTCGATCGGCTGCAGCAAGGCGGAAAAGCAGACGAGGCTGCCACCGAATAGGGTGGTCGGGTGTTCGCATCGCTGTCCGACCGGCTGTCGACAACCTTCCGCAACCTCCGCGGGAAGGGTCGGCTCACCGAGGCGGATATCGACGAGACGGTGCGCGAGATCCGCATCGCCCTGCTCGACGCCGACGTCGCCCTACCCGTCGTCAGGGACTTCTGCGCCCGCGTCAAGGAGCGTGCACTCTCCGCCGAGGTGTCCGGTGCGCTGAACCCGGCCCAGCAGGTGGTCAAGATCGTCCACGAGCAACTCGTGGAGATCCTCGGCGGCGAGACCCGGCGGCTGCGCTTCGCCAAGCAGCCGCCCACCGTCATCCTGCTGGCCGGTCTGCAAGGTGCGGGCAAGACCACGCTCGCGGGCAAGCTCGCCGCACATCTCAGGTCGCAGTCGCATACGCCGCTACTTGTGGCAGCGGATCTTCAGCGGCCCAACGCGGTCGACCAGCTGCGCATCGTCGGCGAGCGCGCCGGCGTCCCCGTCTTCGCCCCCGAGCCAGGCAATGGCATCGGCGACCCGGTGCAGGTGGCACGGGACTCGATCACACATGCAGAGGTCCATCTCAACGACATCGTCATCGTCGACACGGCGGGCCGCCTTGCGATCGATGCCGAGCTCATGGATCAACTCGTGCGCGTCCGTGAGGCGGTGAATCCCGACGAGACCCTGCTCGTCGTCGACGCCATGATCGGCCAGGATGCGGTGCGCACGGCGGAGGAATTCGGCGCCGGGGTGGGATTCGACGGCGTTGTCCTGACGAAGCTCGACGGCGACGCCCGCGGCGGTGCCGCCCTGTCGATCGTCTCCGTGACGGGACGCCCCGTGCTCTTCGCCTCCACGGGGGAGAAGCTCGAGGACTTCGAAGCCTTCCATCCCGATCGGATGGCGTCGCGGATCCTCGACATGGGAGATGTCCTCACGCTCATCGAACAGGCCGAGCGTGCGTTCGATGCCGAGCAGGCCGAGCGCATGGCGCAGAAGGTCTCGCAGGGAGAGGATTTCACCCTCGAGGACTTCCTGGAGCAGATGCAGGCCGTCAAGAAGATGGGCTCGCTCGGCAAGATCCTGGGAATGCTGCCCGGCATGGGCGAGATGAAGGCGCAGCTCGACCAGGTCGATGATCGTGAGCTCGATCGCGTGGCCGCCATCATCCAGTCGATGACCCCGCAGGAACGCCGCGACCCCAAGATCCTCAACGCCTCGCGCAGGGCGCGCATCGCGCGCGGTTCGGGGACGCAGGTGAGCGACGTCAACGGTCTCGTCGACCGCTTCGGCGAGGCGCAGAAGATGATGCGCCAGATGCGCGGCGGCAAGGGCATGCCCGGCATGCCCGGCATCCCGGGCATGCCGGGCTTCGGCGGGGGAGGCGGCAAGAAGTCCAAGGGACGATCGGGCAAGGCGCCGGCCAAGCCCAAGAAGGGCCGCAGCGGCAACCCGGCTAAGCGCGCGGCCCAGGAGCGCGAGGAGGCGACCCGGCCCGAGACCGTCGAGCAGCCCGCGGCGGCGGACTTCGAGCTCCCTGACGACGTCAAGAAGCTGCTCGGGGGCTGATTCGCCCCCGGGAGCAGCCCTCTGGCAGACTCCTCCCTGCTGTACGCGGCCGTGGGTCCCTCTCAACCCCTGGCGGCGTACCCGCCCGGACCCGCGGCGACGCACCCCCACGCGACGCCCACGGCCCACCATGACCACCTCGCGGTGGCCGAATCGAATGGAGCAGTGCCGGCCGTGGCCGTCAAGATCAAGTTGAAGCGCGTGGGCAAGATCCACGCCCCCCAGTACCGCGTCATCGTCGCCGACTCGCGCACCAAGCGCGATGGTCGTGCCATCGAGGAGATCGGCATCTACCAGCCGATGCAGGACCCCAGCCTCATCCAGATCGACTCCGATCGCGCGCAGCACTGGCTCAAGGTCGGCGCGCAGCCCACCGAGGCCGTCCTCGTGCTGCTGAAGATCACCGGAGACTGGCAGAAGTTCAAGGGGCTCCCGGGCCAGGAGGGCACCCTCAAGGTCGCCCCGCCCAAGGAGTCGAAGGTCGTCGCCTACGAAGCCGCCGTCAAGCAGGCCGCTGATGAGCCCAAGACCCCGACGCCACGCAAGGTCGCGGAGAAGGTCGCCGATGCGGCTGTCGCCGGCGCCGTCGCCGAGGCTGCTGCCGAGGCCGCTGTCGTGGCCGAGGCCGAGGCCGTGGTCGAGATCGCCGAGGCCAACGCCGGAGAGGTGAGCGCGGCTGAGGCCGAGGCTGCCGTCGACGCCGCTGCCGAGGCCGATGCCGTGGCCGATGCCACCGCCGCGATCGCGGATGAGGCCGTTGCCGAGGCCGTCGAGGCCGCCACCGAGTCCACCGAGGCCTGACATGCTCGAGGACGCCCTGGGGCACCTCGTCCGTGGCATCGTGGATCACCCCGATGATGTCGCTGTCCGGACCCGCACGGGCCGCCGCGGCCGTTCCCTCGAGGTGCGCGTGCATCCCGAGGACATGGGCCGCGTGATCGGACGCTCGGGTCGCACCGCGACGGCATTGCGCACGGTCGTGTCCGCCATCTCCCGTGACGGGCACGTCCGCATCGACTTCCTCGACGTCGACGAACGCTGAGGCGCATCGTGCGCGTCGTCGTCGCGCGCGTGGGCCGCGCTCTCGGAGTCAAGGGCGATCTCCTGGTCGACGTCCTGACAGACGAGCCGGAGAGGCGTCTCGCTGCGGGTGCCGACGTCTATGTCATGGGCAGCGATCGTTCGCTGCGCATCGTGTCCGAGCGGCCCCACGGCGGCCGGCTCTGCCTTCACTTCGAGGGCATTGACGACCGCACGGCTGCCGAGGCCCTCACCGGGCTCATGCTCGAGGCCGTGCGTGCGCCGGGGGAGAGGCCGGAGGATCCCGAGGAGTTCTACGACGACGAGCTCGTCGGCCTCGAGGTCGTGACCGAGTCCGGCGAGCGCGTGGGCGGCGTTACCGAGGTCCTGCACCTGCCGGCGCAGGATGTGCTGGCGGTGCGTGCCGCACCGGAGGGTCCCGAGATCCTCATCCCCTTCGTCACCGAGATCGTGCCCGTCGTCGATATCGATGCGGGCCGCATCATCATTCGCCCGCCCGAGGGACTCCTCGAGGGCGACGACGCGGAGGGGATGTCGTGAGGATCGACATCGTCACGATCTTCCCGGACTACCTCACCCCGCTGGAGCTCTCGCTCGTCGGCAAGGCCCGTGAGCAGGGTCTGATCGATATCCGCGTGCACGACCTGCGCGATCACACCCGTGATCGGCATCGCACCGTTGACGATGAGCCGTACGGCGGGGGACCGGGAATGGTGATGCGCCCCGAGCCGTGGGGGGAGGCGCTCGACGCCATCCTTCCCGAGCATGATCTGCCCCTGCTCGTCATCCCGACGCCGTCGGGAGTGCCCTTGACCCAGTCGCTTGCCATGTCCTGGGCGCACCGTCCCGGCATGGTGATCGCCTGCGGCCGCTATGAGGGCATCGACGCGCGCGTGGCGGAGGAGTACGCCGACCGCGCCGACGTCGTACCCGTCTCCCTCGGTGACTACGTCCTCGCAGGCGGGGAGGTCGCGGCGCTCGCCATCGTCGAAGCCGTCGCCCGGCTCCTGCCGGGTGTGGTGGGCAACGAGGAGAGCATCACCGACGACTCCTTCGCTCCCGGTGCCATGGAGGGCCTGCTCGAGGGGCCCGTCTACACCCGACCCCAGGAGTGGCGGGGCCGAGAGGTCCCCGCGGTCCTGCTCTCGGGCGACCACGCGCGCATTGCCGCGTGGCGGCGCGAGCAGGCGCTGGAGCGCACGCGCCGGATGCGCACGGAGGTCGACTCCGCCTGATGTCGGGGCAGGGCGAGGCGTGTGGCACACTTTTGGGGCGCTCCCGCCCGTACGGGGGCCGGCCCGCCACAGGGGGCCGGCCGCAGGGAGCGGATCTCCCGCCCGATCCCGGGTGGGGAGCCGTGCCACTCCGCTGGAGTGGATCGACCGCGGGCGACCTGTGGCGCCGGCAGGAAGTGATTGCGCCATGCAGACCCTCGACGATCTCGACTCCGCATCCCTCCGCACAGACATCCCCGACTTCCGTCCCGGTGACACCGTCAAGGTGCACGTCAAGGTCGTCGAGGGCAACAAGACACGCGTCCAGGTCTTCCAGGGTGTCGTGATCGGTCGCGCGGGCGACGGCGTCCGCGAGACCTTCACGGTCCGCAAGATCTCCTACGGCGTCGGTGTCGAGCGCACCTTCCCGCTGCACACCCCGATCATCGAGAAGGTCGAGGTCGTGTCCCGCGGTGACGTGCGGCGCGCCAAGCTCTACTACCTGCGCAATCTCCGTGGCAAGGCCGCCAAGATCAAGGAGCTGCGCGACACCACGCCCGCTACCGCGGAGTGAGGTCGCCTCGCCAGGTCTGAGCGGTACTGTCGAGCCATCATGAGCGAGACCGGTCCGCGCGACGGAACCCACGTGGACCAGGGCGCGTCCGAAGGCGTGTCCCCCCAGGAGCGTCGCCGACCGCGCATCCCCGCGTGGCTGGAGTTCCCTCTCCTCATTATCGGGGCCTTCCTCGTCGCGTTCGTGGTGAAGACCTTCCTCGTCCAGGCCTTCTACATCCCCTCGGGCTCCATGGAGGACACCCTCCAGGTAGGCGATCGTGTCCTCGTCAACAAGGTCGTCTACCACCTACGCGACATCGAGCGCGGCGACGTGATCGTCTTCGACGGCACGGGTTCGTTCATCACGGGCCCGATCGTCGAGCCCGAGCGCTCCCCGGTAGAGGCCGTGGGAAGGCTCCTGGGTGAGATCGTGGGCCTCGCGCCACCCCGCGACACTGACTTCATCAAGCGCGTGATCGGTGTCGGAGGAGATCGCGTCGTGTGCTGTGACGCCGAGGGCCGCATCACCGTCAATGGGGTCGCCCTCGACGAGGAGGCCTACCTCTACCGCAACAACCCACCGAGCAAGCAGCCCTTCGATGTACTCGTGCCCGAAGGCACGCTCTGGGTCATGGGTGATCATCGCTCGGCATCAGCGGACTCGCGCTCCCACATGGGCGATCCCGGCGGAGGATTCGTCCCGACGGACCGGGTGATCGGCCGGGCCTTCGCCGTCGTGTGGCCGCTCGGCAACGCGCAGATACTGGAGATCCCTCAGACGTTCGAGCAGCCGGCCCTGGACGGGTCCGGATCCTCGCCGTGAGTGCTCCCTCGGTGCGCATCCCCGATGACGACACCCAGCCCATCCCCATCGTCCGCGGGCGCCACGCCGCACCGCGACCACGGCGTTCGCCGGGTCGGTGGGCCCTGCTCATCGCCCGTGAGGCCGGGATCGTGGCCGCCATCGTCGTGGCCGTCGTCATCCTCGCTCGCCTCGTGGTCGGCCAGATCGCGTTCGTCGCCGATGACGCGATGGAGCCGACACTCAGTACGGGCGATCGCGTGCTGGTGACCTCCTGGGGGGCGCCCGCGGCGGGCGACGTGGTCCTCGTGCGCAGTCCCGCGGAGTGGGGCACGACTTCGGAGACGACGTTTGCCCGTGTCATCGCGGTCGCCGGGGAGCGGGTGGTCTGCTGCGACCAGACGGGCCGCATCACCGTCAATGGCGAACCGCTCTCTGAGCCCTATCTCGCCGGTGTCACCGATCAGGTGGAGTTCGACGTCGTCGTGCCCGCTGATCGGGTCTTCGTGCTGGCTGATGATCGATCGACCGCCCGAGACAGCCGGGCGTTGCTGGCGTCCGGGGACGGCACCCTGCCCACCGACGACGTGCTGGGCCGCGCCATCGTCATCGCGTGGCCACCCCGGGGTCCCGTGGGCTGAGGCGATCCATGGCCGTGACCCTGCGCGTCGAGCGAGCCCTCCTCCGGGAAGCCGGCCCCGGCATGCTCCTCGCCGCCATCGACGAGGTCGGGCGCGGTGCACTGGCCGGGCCTGTCGCGGTCGGGGTCGTGGTCATCGACGCGGACACCGCGACGGCTCCCCGGGGGGTACGCGACAGCAAGGAGTGCGACCCGGCCACCCGCGAGAGGCTTGCACCCCGGGTTCGTGCCTGGGCTCACCGCAGTGCCGTGGGCATGTCCTCCTCGTCGGAGATCGACGCCATGGGCATCATCGGCGCTCTCGCCCTGGCTGCTGCGCGCGCGATCAACGCGACCGGTGTGCGTCCCGACCTCGTGCTCCTCGACGGCAAGCACGACTGGATGTCGCGTGTCACGCCAGGATCACGCGTCGTCACCAGGATCCAGGCGGATGCCACCTGCGCTGCAGTGGCAGCGGCGAGCATCATCGCCAAGGTCGCGCGCGATGCGCACATGATCGCGCTCGCCGAGCATCATCCGGACTTCGGCTGGAGCGCCAACAAGGGGTACGCCGCGCCCGATCACCTCGCCGCTCTCGAGCGTCTCGGGCCCACCCCCCTGCACCGGGTCAGCTGGCGACTCCCGGGCGTGTCCACAGCTGCGCGCTGACCCCGTTGTCCCCAGTTGGGGTACGTGCGGGCCTGCACTCCCCGACGTGGGCAGAGCCTTCGCGGGAGGGCCGCCGGCCCGGGGAGGGAGTGCGATGGGCAGCCAGCACCTGCATCGCGGTCGTTGGGGAGAGGATCTCGCGGTCCGCCATCTTGAGAGGCTCGGTCTCACCGTCATCGATCGCAATTGGCGGTGCCGCGAGGGCGAGATCGACATCGTCGCCGGTGACGCGGACGCTGGCATCATCATCATCTGCGAGGTCAAGACCCGCAGTTCCCAGGACTTCGGATCCCCCCTGGCCGCGGTGACCCCGCGCAAGTTGCGACGTCTGCGTGCGCTGGCAAGCGAATGGATGCGCTCTCACGACCATCGCGCCCGCGAGGTGCGGATCGACGTCATCGGCATCCTCCTCGATCACCGAGGAGCGCCCAGCCTCGAGCACCTACGCGGGGTGGCCTGATGGTGGCGCGAAGCCGCACCGCGGTCATCGTCGGCGTTCACGCGCGCATCGTCGATGTCGAAGCCGACGTCAGGTCCGGGCTGCCGGGTCTCACGATCGTGGGACTTGCTGACACGGCGGTGAGCGAGTCTCGAGACCGCGTGCGCGCCGCGATCGAGCACAGCGGGCTCGAGTGGCCGCGCACGCGCGTCACCGTCGCCCTGCTCCCGGCCTCGCTGCCCAAGCGCGGTTCTGCCCTCGATGCGGCGATTGCCGTAGCGATTCTCGCTGCCTCTCAGCAGGTGCCGGAGGACGCCGCCGCCGCCGCGTGCGTGCTCGGAGAGCTCGGACTCGATGGGCGCATCCACGCCGTCCCCGGTGCGATCGCCGCTGCGCTCGCCCTGCATCGCGCCGCTGCGGGATCCGCGCAGTGCGCGATCCGTGCGAGTCGGCTGCTCGTGCCTGCATCGACGGTCGGCGAAGCCGGGCTCGTCCCCGGTGTGGACGCCGGTGGTGTGCGCGACCTCGCCCATCTCGTGAGCGTTCTGCGCGGGGAGAGCGATCCCGAGCGCGGAGGGGATGACGCGCAGACGGTCCGAGCTCCCTCGGGTGACCTCGCCGATGTGCGGGGACAGGCCGAGGCGCGCCGCGCCCTCGAGGTGGCGGCTGCCGGCGGCCATCACCTCGCCATGATCGGTGTGCCGGGCGTCGGCAAGACCCTCCTCGCGGAGAGGCTGCCCGGGCTTATGCCCGTCCTCGACGACGCCACCGCGCTCGAGGTGACCGCCATCCAGTCCGCCGCGGGCCTGGACCCACGCGGACTCGTGCGCCATGTCCCCTTCCAGGCACCCCACCATTCGGCGTCGACGACGGCGATCGTCGGAGGAGGCCAGTCCGGTCGATTGCGCATCGGCGCCGCCACCCTTGCTCATCGCGGGATCCTCTTCCTGGACGAAGCGCCGGAGTTCGCGCGGTCGGTCCTGGACGCCCTGCGCCAGCCCCTGGAGAGCGGAGAGGTGCGCATCGCGCGCGCGGACATCAGTGGTGTGCTCCCCGCGAGATTCGCACTCGTACTCGCGGCCAACCCCTGCCCGTGCGGCAAGGGGATGGGCACGGCTGCGGCGTTGTGCGCGTGCTCATCTGTCGAGCGGCGACGCTATGCCGCCAAGCTGACCGGGCCGATCATGGATCGCATCGATCTGCGCGTGGCTCTGGAGAGACCGAGTCTCGCGCAGATCGGCGAGCCGGGGGAGTCGACAGCGGTCGTTGCCGAGCGCGTCACTCATGCGCGCTTCCGGGCATCATCTCGATGGGCGGCTGCGGATGTGCCGTGGCGCGTCAATGCCGAAGCACCCGGGTCGGTCCTCCGCGAGCACCATGCGCCCGATGAGGCAGGGGCCGAGCTCCTGCGCGCTGCGTTCCGCAATGGTGTGCTGAGCATGCGCGGGGCCGACCGGGTCCTGCGCGTGGCGTGGACGCTCGCAGACCTGGACGGCACTGCGCGTCCGGGGCGCGATCAGGTGGCCGGGGCCATGGTCCTGCGAGGCGGGGGCGTGGCATGGGCGGCGTGAATCCGTGGGACCAGGGCGAAGACGAGCGTCGTGCACGCCTCCTCCTGAGCCAGTGGGCCGAAGCCGGTGATCGCGCCCTCGGTGCCCGGGTGCGCGTTCGAGGAGCGCATGCCGTCGTCGAGGAGATCCTCGGCGGTCGATCGCCGCTGCCTGCCGCATCCGGCGTCACCGCTCGTGTGCCGTCGGGCACGGCCTACGACGCGGCGGTGAGCCGCTGGGTCGAGCCGTCGTGGGCGTCGGCCGAGCGCATCGCAGCGCGATACGTCATCCCGGGGGACTCCGAGTGGCCGTCGCAGCTGGATGATCTCGGCGATGCGGCCCCGCTCGGGCTCTGGGTGGCCGGCGCGGGCAACCTCCGACTTCTGGCTCTCCGGTCGATCTCGGTCGTCGGCGCCCGAGCGGCGACCGCCTACGGTGAGTCGATCGCACGTGAGCTGGGTGCGCATGCCGCCGAAGCCGGATGGCTCACCGTCTCGGGTGGAGCCTTCGGCATCGACGCTGCCGCGCATCGCGGAGCACTGGCCGTGGAGGGGACGACCGCGTGCGTCCTCGCGGGTGGCGTCGACGTCCCCTACCCGCGATCCCATGCCGACCTGCTCGCACGCGTCCGCGAGGCCGGTGTGCTCGTGAGCGAGGCTCCGCTCGGCGGATCCGCGATGCGCCACCGCTTCCTCACGCGCAATCGCATCGTGGCAGCGCTCAGCCGAGGGACCGTGCTTGTCGAAGCGGCGGTGCGCTCGGGTGGTCGCTCGACGGTGCGCGAGGCACGCGAGTTGAGGCGCATCGTCATGGCGTTCCCCGGTCCGGTGACCTCTCCCATGTCGGCCGGCTGCCATGTCGTGATCCGGGACGAAGGAGTGCACCTGGTCACCTCCCCCCGAGACGTACTGGCGCTCGTCGAAGGTCGCCTCGGTGCCGACGAAGTTGGCGCCACGGGGCCCGAGGACGCACTCGACTGGCGCGCTCGCCGTGTGCTCGATGCGGTCCCCGCTCGACGCCCCGCTCCCTTGGCCAACATCGCGCGGCTGGCGGGTCTCGGGCTCGCCGAGGCCATGACCGCTCTGGGTGCCCTAGACGCACTTGGGCTCGTGCAGCGTGCGGGTGAGGGCTGGGCGCGTCGAGCGGCGTAGCGCTCGCGCGGCTGCGGGGCCGAGTCGCTGCCCGAATCCAGGGTGATCAGCCGTCAGCATGGGGTGGTGACCGCAGCCGATTCCTCTCATGAGGACGCTCCCAGGGGTGACTGGGAGGAGGTGATCTCGCGATTCCGCGATCACCTGGACCTCGAGCTCGGGCGCAGCGATCACACCGTGCGCGCGTACGTCGGCGATCTCGAGTCGCTCGCTGACTTCTCGCGGGAGCGTGGCACGGACCGCGTGGGCGACCTCACGCTCCTCGCCCTCCGCGCGTGGCTCGCGGACCAGGAGAGACGTGGCCTGTCGCGCAGCACGCTCGCGCGACGGGCCGCGAGTGCGCGCGTCTTCACGGAGTGGGCCGTCGAGCGCGGGGTGCTCGCTTCGGACGTCGCTGCGCGCCTCGCGTCACCGAAGCGCACGCATCGCCTGCCGGCCGTGCTCACGGCGGATCAGGCAGCGGCCGTGCTCGACGTCGCCGCTGAGTCGTCCGACTCACCGGTGGGCCTGCGTGACCTTGCCATCCTCGAGACCCTGTACGCCACGGGGATCCGCGTCGGTGAGTTGGTGGGACTCGACGTGGACGACATCGACATGACCCGCCGGACCCTGAGGGTCCTCGGCAAGGGCGGTCGCGAGCGGATGGTGCCCTTCGGCGTCCCGGCGGAGCGAGCCCTCGCGGCGTGGATGGCGGAGGGCCGGCCGGCCCTGGCGTCCGCTGCCAGTGGGGCGGCGGCGTTCCTGGGAGCGCGGGGTGGGCGTATCGATCCGCGCACCGTGCGCGCCGTGGTGCACCGCACGGTGGGCGCCGTCGACGGCGCAGCGGACATCAGTCCCCACGGCTGGCGTCACACGTCGGCGACGCATGTGCTCGAAGGCGGCGCGGACCTGCGTGCGGTGCAGGAGATCCTGGGTCACGCCAGCCTGGCCACGACGCAGATCTACACGCATGTATCCGTGGAGCGCCTTCGCAAGACGTACGAGCAGGCGCATCCTCGCGCGTAGGGACCCAGTGGCTTGAGCACGACGCTGCGTCGCAGCAGGAGCAGCGGATCGGCGTAGGTCCGACCGGCTTTGAGCCCCCAGTGGATCCCGGCTGAATGCTCATGCACGACGACGACGCCGAGCGAATCACCTGCGGCAACGGCATCGCCGACCTCGACGGAGGCGCGCACCCCCACGTACGTCGTGCGCCAACCGGTGCGCCCGAGGATGCGGTGCGGGTGCTCGATGCTCACGACGTCCGTCCCTGCCACCTGCTCCGCCACCCGCACGATGCCGGGTGCCGGCGCTCGGACGATCGTGCCCGGCTCGGCCGCCAGGTCCACCCCGCGGTGGCCGGCGGCGTAGGGGCCGGCCGGTGGGAGGAAGGGGCGGTCGACGACCAGGGGGCGGACAGGGGGTACCCAGGGGGGCTCGGTGGCAGGGGCGCCGGGCAGCGCCCCGAGGACCGTGGTGAGGAGGGTCGCGGTCACTGCGAGAAGGGTCATCGGTCCAGGCTGGGGATCGCCAGGGTGGCGGGAAAGGAGCCGTCCCCAGCCTGGGGATGTCCGGGCTCGCGGACGGGCCTGGGGACGGGGCATCCCCGTTGACCCCGTAGACTCATCCGCCGGTCCGGGTTCGCCCGGATACATCGCGTGTCCCACCCCCGGAGGGGGTAGGCCGTCGGTCCCGGAAGCTCGGGCAGGCCGCACGGGGCACCAGGGGTCGGCGACACCCGTCGTCGGCCGACAACCGACAGCGGTGGGGCATGCCCTGCCGTGCAAAGGAGTGCCCCATGGCCGTCGTCACGATGCGCCAGCTTCTCGAGAGCGGTGTCCACTTCGGACACCAGACCCGACGCTGGAATCCCAAGATGAAGCGCTTCATCTTTACGGAGCGCAATGGCATCTACATCATCGATCTGCAGCAGTCGCTGTCCTACATCGATAACGCCTACGAGTTCGTCAAGGAGACCGTCGCCCGCGGCGGCACCATCCTCTTCGTCGGCACCAAGAAGCAGGCGCAGGAGCCGATCGCCCAGCAGGCGACGCGCGTGGGCATGCCCTACGTCAACCACCGCTGGCTCGGCGGCATGCTCACCAACTTCAATACCGTGCACAAGCGGCTGCAGCGTCTCAAGGAGCTCGAGGGACTGGAGACCGATCCCGCCGCCGCCGGCATGACGAAGAAGGAGCTCCTGGTCCTCGATCGCGAGCGCGTCAAGCTCGACCGCACCCTGGGCGGCATCCGCGACATGTCCAAGCTCCCCAGTGCCGTGTGGGTCATCGACTCCAACAAGGAGCACATCGCGGTCGGCGAGGCCAAGAAGCTCGGCATTCCCGTGATCTCGATCCTCGACACCAACTGCGATCCCGACGAGATCGACTTCCCGATTCCGGGCAACGACGATGCCATCCGCAGCGTCACGCTCCTCACCCGCGTCATCGCCGACGCGGTCGCGGAGGGCCTCATCGCGCGCGCAGGGCGCGCCACGGCAGCCGCCGAGGGCGATGTCGTGGAGGTCGTCGTCGAGGAGCCGCTCGCTGAGTGGGAGCAGGAGCTCCTCGCCGGCGGCGGTGCCGCCGAGGTCGTCGTCGAGTCCACCGAGGGCCCCAGCGCCTGACACCACCACGCAGGACCGCGCACCCGCGCGGTCCTGCGGCATGAGCAGACCAATGCACGATACGAACGAGTCAAAGGGATAGGTCATGGCCACGATCACGGCAGCCGATGTCAAGAAGCTTCGCGACCTCACGGGCGCAGGAATGATGGAGTGCAAGAAGGCCCTCGAGGAGTCGGACGGGGACATCGACAAGGCCATCGAGTCGCTGCGCATCTCGGGAGCAGCCAAGGCCGCGAAGCGCGGCGCTGAGCGCACCGCCGCCAACGGTCTCGTGGTGTCCCAGGACAACGTCATGGTCGAGCTGCTCTGCGAGACCGACTTCGTGGCCAAGAGCGAGGACTTCCAGGCTCTCGCCGGGACGATCGTCGCCACGGCCGCCGCTCTCCAGGTGGGAGATCAGGCCACCCTCGCGCAGCAGACCATGACCGACGGCCGCACTGTCGACCAGGGCATCTCCGATCTCGCGGGCATCATCGGCGAGAAGCTCGAGCTCGGCCGCGTCGCGATGCTCAAGGCACCGGTCGCCGTCTACCTCCACAAGCGCGCCTCGGACCTGCCGGCTCAGGTGGGCGTCATGGTCGCCTACACCGGCAATGAGGACGACGCGCGCAACGCAGCCATGCAGGTCGCGGCCATGCGTCCCAGCTACGTCACGCGCGACGAGGTGCCCGCCGAGGTCGTCGACAACGAGCGACGCATCGCCGAGGCCACGGCGAAGGAGGAGGGCAAGCCCGAGGCTGCCCTTCCCAAGATCGTCGAGGGGCGCCTGCAGGGGTTCTTCAAGGAGTCCGTCCTCCTCGAGCAGCCTTCGGTCATCGACAACAAGAAGACCGTCGGTCAGGTGCTCGCTGATGCCGGGACTACGGTCACGGCCTTCGCGCGTTTCGAGGTCGGTCAGGGCTGAACCCCCGGGAGGTTCACCATCCGGGGGGCTGGGGCGCTACGGTCTGAGCCATGGGAGGGCCGGTGTCTGACAGTGGTGTCGTCCAGCCATCTCTCGAAGGCACCATCGACACATGGCCCGAGGCCCCCGAAGGGGGCTGGGATCGGGTCCTGCTGAAGCTCTCCGGCGAGGCGTTTGCGGGCGATGGGGACCTGGGGGTCGATCCGGATGTCGTGCAGTCGATTGCCCGCCAGATCGCGGGCATCGTGCGCGCGGGGACCGAGGTCGCCGTCGTCATCGGCGGCGGCAACTACTTCCGTGGTGCGCAGTTGTCACAGCGCGGCATGGACCGTGCGCGCGCTGACTACATGGGCATGCTCGGCACGGTGATGAACTGCCTCGCCCTCCAGGACTTCCTCGAGAAGCAGGGAGTCGAAACCCGCGTGCAGACCGCCATCACCATGGGCCAGGTCGCCGAGGCCTACATCCCGCGTCGAGCGATCCGCCACCTCGAGAAGGGGCGCGTGGTCATCTTCGGCGCCGGCCTCGGTGCACCGTACTTCTCCACGGACAGCACCGCTGCCCAGCGAGCCCTCGAGGTCGGCGCGAGGATCGTGCTCATGGCCAAGGCCGTCGATGGCATCTACGACGCCGACCCGCGCACCCACCCGAATGCGCGACGCTTCGATCGACTGTCCTACGACGAGGTCCTCGCGCGCGACCTCAAGGTCGCCGATGCCACGGCCATCAGCCTGTGTCGTGACAACGACATGCCCCTGCTGGTCTTCGATCTGCTGGTCGAGGGCAACATGGCTCGCGCCGTGCGGGGTGAGAGGATCGGGACGCTGGTGACGCGCACCGACGCAGACTCTGGGAAGGACAGGACGTGAGCGAGCAGGTCGACGAGGTCCTCCTCGAAGCCGAGGAGAAGATGGACAAGGCCGTCGAGGTCGCGCGCGAGGACTTCTCCACGATCCGTACCGGTCGCGCCAACCCGGGCATGTTCGCCAAGGTCATGGTGGACTACTACGGCACCCTCACACCGGTCAACCAACTCGCGTCGTTCGCATCGCCGGAGGCGCGCATGATGATCGTGACGCCGTACGACAAGAGCTCGCTTGCGGCCATCGAGAAGGCCATCCGGGATTCGGACCTGGGGGTCAATCCCACCAACGACGGCAACATCATCCGGGTCGTCCTTCCCTCGCTCACTGAGGAGCGGCGCAAGGAGTACATCAAGGTGGCCCGGCAGAAGGCTGAGGATGCGCGTGTCTCCGTGCGCAACATCCGTCGTCACGCCAAGGAAGCCATGGAGAAGATGGTCAAGGACCATGAGGTGGGCGAGGACGACGTCAAGCGCGGGGAGAAGCACCTCGAGGACGTCACGCAGAAGACCGTGGCCCACATCGACGAGATCCTCAAGCACAAGGAAGCCGAGCTCCTCGAGGTCTAGTCGATGACCGACACCTCAGGGGCTCCAGACCCGGTGCCCACCCCCAGTCGTGCGGGGCGCAATCTCCCCGCAGCCATCGCGTCCGGTGTCGTCCTCGCCGTCCTCGTCGTCGTGAGCCTCGTCTGGATTCCGTGGCTCTTCGGCGTGCTCGCGGCGGCGGCGCTCTGCCTGGCCATCCATGAGCTCACGACGGCCTTCGCGGGAGCAGGTATCCGCGTCGCGCGCACGCCCGTCTACGCGACGACGCTCGTGGGCATGGCCGCCGCGTACATCTGGGGCACCGAGGCACTGCTGGTGACCGTGGGAGCAGGTGTCGTCGCCGTGCTCATCTGGCGGATCCGGCGCGGCACGGAGGGCTACCTCCGCGATGCCAGTGCGAGCGTATTCCTGCTCGGCTACATCTCGCTCATGGCGGGCTTCGCCATGCTCATGCTCGCGGCACCCGACGGACCGTGGCGCATCGTCGTCTTCATCCTCCTCACGATCGGCAATGACATCGGTGGCTACGCCACCGGGGTGATCTTCGGCCGCCACCCGATCGCGCCTCAGGTGAGTCCCAAGAAGTCCTGGGAGGGCTTCGCGGGCTCCCTCCTCGTGCAGTGCCTCATCGGCGTTGCGGCGTTCATCTGGATCTTCGATGCGCCGTGGTGGCAGGGCCTGGTCATGGGGGCTGTCCTCACCGTCACCGCGACAGCGGGGGACTTCGTCGAGAGCGCGATCAAGCGCGATATCGGAGTCAAGGACATGGGCACCCTGCTGCCGGGGCACGGCGGCATCATGGACCGCCTCGACTCGCTCGTCGTCAATGCTTTCGCCGCGTGGGCGCTCTTCGCGCTCTTCCTCGGGCAGGGCTGATGCCACACTGGACCCATGCCCGCGCCCGGTGAGCTCACCCTGGAGGCACCCCGCAGGGGTCGGCCTCCCGAGCACCTCGCCGATCTCGACATGGCGGGGCGCCGCGAGGCGGTGACCGCCCTCGGGCTACCGGCCTTCCGTGCCGACCAGGCATCGCGCCACTACTTCGGCCGCCTCGAGACCGACGCGACCACCTGGACCGATCTGAGCCCGGCTGACCGCGCAACCCTGCAGGAGCGGCTGCTGCCGGATCTCCTCACGCCGGTGCGGGAGCTGTCATGCGACGACGGCGCGACCGTCAAGATGCTGTGGCGCCTGCATGACGGCTCGCGCGTGGAGTCGGTGCTCATGGGCTACCGGGATCGCGTGACGATGTGCGTCTCGAGCCAGGCGGGCTGCGGCATGAACTGCCCTTTCTGCGCCACCGGACAGGCTGGCCTGACCCGCAATCTGTCGACCGCCGAGATCGTGGGTCAGGTGATCGCGGGTTCTCAGTTCGTGCGCTCAGGGGACTTCCCCGGCGGGCGCGAGCGCGTGAGCAACGTCGTCTTCATGGGCATGGGCGAGCCGCTCGCCAACTACAAGGCACTCATGGGTGCCATCCACCGCATGGTCGATCCCGTGCCGGAAGGGCTGGGCATGTCGGCGCGTGGGATCACCGTGTCCACCGTGGGTCTCGTCCCGCGCATGCGCGAACTGGCCTCGGAGGGCCTGCCGCTGCGCCTTGCCGTCTCGCTCCACGCGCCGGATGACGAGTTGCGCGACACCCTGGTGCCCATCAACACCCGCTATCCCGTGTCGGAGGTGCTCGATGCGGCTTGGCACTACGCGGATGTCACCGGGCGCCGCGTGAGTATCGAGTACGCGCTCATCCGCGACGTGAACGACCAGCGCTGGCGTGCCGAGCTCCTTGCTAAGCGGCTTCGGGGTCACCTCGTTCACGTCAACCTCATCCCGCTGAATCCCACGCCCGGGTCAGCCTGGACGGCATCCGACCCCGACGATGAGCGAGCCTTCGTGCGCGCTCTGGAGGAGGCCGGCGTGCCGGTCACCGTGCGAGATACGCGAGGTCGGGAGATCGACGGGGCCTGCGGGCAGCTCGCTGCAGCGACTCCCTGACGGGCTAGCCGCCACGCGACCGATCCGGCGGAGTGCGCTAGCGTCCGCCCCATGGCGCATGCAGGCGACCTCGCCGCCAATGCTGGTGAGGCCGCGCACGCGCGCAGCCTCGAGGATCCCGCCGGCTTCTGGGGCGATGCCGCCTCGCTGGTCGACTGGGCGAACCCTCCCCAGGTCATCCTCGACGACTCGCGCGCCCCGCTCTACCGCTGGTACGTCGGAGGCACGCTCAACACCTGCGCCAATGCCCTCGATCGCCACGTGGAGAGCGGGCGCGGCGATCGCATCGCGCTCATCCATGACAGCGCCTACTCCGGGGAGGTCACGCGCATCACCTACGCCGAACTCCTTGATCGAGTGGCGCGCTTCGCCGGCGCGCTGCGCCGCCAGGGCGTGCAGCGGGGTGACCGCGTCATCATCTACCTGCCGATGGTGCCGGAGGCCCTGGTCGCCATGCTCGCGTGCGCACGGCTCGGTGCGGTGCACTCCGTCGTCTTCGGCGGCTTCGCGCCACCCGAGCTGGCCGCACGCATCGACGACGCCCTTCCCCGGGTCATCATCACCGCCTCCTGCGGGATCGAGGCCGGCCGCGTCGTCCCCTACAAGCCGCTCGTCGACGAGGCCCGGCAACTGGCCACTCATCAAGCGGATGCCTGCATCGTGCTCCAGCGACCCCAGTTGACCGCCGACATGGGAGAGGGCGACGTCGAATGGGGAGAGTCCCTCGCCGGTGCCGAGCCCGTGGATCCGGTCATCGTGGAGGCGACGGATCCCCTCTACATCCTCTATACGTCGGGCACGACGGGGAAGCCGAAGGGCATCGTGCGCGACAACGGTGGCCATGCCGTCGCGATGGCATGGAGCCTGCCCCACGTCTACGGCATCGGACCGGACGATGTCTGGTGGGCCGCATCGGATGTCGGCTGGGTCGTGGGGCACTCCTACATCGCCTACGCGCCACTCATCACGGGTTGCACCACGGTGATGTACGAGGGCAAGCCGGTGGGGACCCCCGATGCCGGCGCCTTCTGGCGCCTCATCGAGGAGCACGGCGTCAACGCGCTCTTCACCGCTCCCACCGCGATTCGCGCGATCAAGAAGGAAGACCCCCGCGGTGAGCACATGACGGCCCGGGACCTCAGCTCCCTGAGGACTCTCTTCCTTGCCGGCGAACGCCTCGACCCCGACACCTACACCTGGGCTACCGAACACCTGGGCATCCCCGTCGTGGACAACTGGTGGCAGACCGAGACGGGCTGGCCGATCGCCTCCAGCATGCGCGGGCTCGATCCCCTGCCGCTCAAGGTGGGATCCCCCTCGCGCGCGGTCCCCGGGTACGACGTGCGCGTCGTCGACGAGAACGGCCACGAGGTGGATCCGCTCACCGAAGGCAACATCGCCATCCGGTTGCCCCTGCCTCCCGGCACTCTGCCGACCCTTTGGGGCGACGACGACCGCTACGTCTCGGCGTACCTCTCAGCCTTCCCGGGGTTCTACGCCACGGGTGACGGCGGGCACATCGACGAGGACGGCTACCTCTACGTCATGGGCCGCACCGACGACGTCATCAACGTCGCCGGGCATCGGCTCACGACCGGCTCTCTCGAGGCCGCGGTTGCAGGGCACTCGGCGGTCGCGGAGTGCGCCGTGATCGGCGTGCACGACCCGATCAAGGGACAGGTGCCGCGCGCCTTCGTCGTCCTGAAGTCCGGCGCCGATCCCGATCCCGAGGATCTGAAGCACGAGGTGATCGCGCTGGTGCGCGAGACGGTCGGCCCTGTCGCCGCACTGCACGACGTGCGCATCGTGCCGGCGCTGCCCAAGACGCGGTCGGGCAAGATCCTGCGCAGGTCGATGCGCGCCATCGCGGACGGCCGCGAGGAGCCCGTGCCCTCCACGATCGAGGATCCCCGTGTGCTGGAAGCGATAGCTCCGCTGCTGCGAGGCGACGGATGACCGGTCCCCTCGACGGCATCGTCGTCGCGGATTTCAGTCGTGTCCTCGCGGGCCCGTACGCAACGATGCTCCTCGGCGATCTCGGTGCCGAGATCATCAAGGTCGAGCGCCCTGGGCACGGCGACGACACGCGTGCGTGGGGTCCGCCGTACACCCAGCAGGGGCTGTCCACCTACTTCGCCGGCGTCAATCGGAATAAGTCCACGCGCGTCATCGACCTCGGCACTCCGGAGGGCCGAGACGAGGCGCGAGCGATCGCACTGGGCGCTGACGTCCTCGTGGAGAACTTCAAGCCGGGAGCCCTCGATCGCATGGGCCTCGGCTATGCGGATCTCGCGCGCGCGCACCGGGGGCTCGTCTACTGCTCGATCACCGGCTTCGGCTCGGGCGCGGGTAGCGAACTTCCCGGATACGACCTCCTCGTCCAGGCGATGGGCGGCCTCATGAGCATCACCGGTCCGGGACCCGGCGAGCCGACCAAGGCCGGAGTCGCGCTCGTCGACGTGATCACCGGACTCCATGCCACCGTCGGCATCCTCGCTGCGCTGCGGCATCGCGATGCGACGGGGGAGGGGCAGCGCGTCGAGGTCAATCTCCTGTCGTCGCTGCTGTCCGCCCTGGTCAATCAGGCGTCCGGGTACGTCGCCGCCGGAGTCGTGCCCGGCATCCTCGGCAACGCCCACCCCTCGATCTCTCCCTACGACGTCTTCGCGACCGCCGACCGACCCCTCGTCATCGCCGTCGGCAACGACGGTCAGTTCGCGGCGCTCGTCACCGAACTCGGTGCGCCCGAGCTGGCGAGAGATCCCGACTACGCGACCAACCCGGACCGTGTGGCGCACCGGGAGCAGCTCAAGGCGCGCCTCGAGGGACTACTTGCCTCGTACGGAGCGGATGAGTGGCAGCGCCGCATCACGGGCGCGGGGGTGCCCTGCGGGCCGATCAACGACATCGCGCA
The DNA here is from genome assembly GCA_046046455.1 of Actinomycetota bacterium. Taxonomy (GTDB): domain Bacteria; phylum Actinomycetota; class Actinomycetes; order S36-B12; family S36-B12; genus Mxb001. Next base: position 49,203 of record JBJOJS010000075.1, read on the forward strand.
GGCCTTCGGCCTCGCAGCCTCACTCGGTCTCGACCCCGTCGTGGACGTCGACGGCACACCCACCGTGGCGCATCCGATCACGCTGAGCCGCACGCCAGCGACGTACCGCAGCGGACCGCCGGACCTGCCGGCCTGACGTCAGCGGAACGCCGGGATGCCCGTGAGGGCCTGGCCGATGATGAGAGTGTGCATCTCGTTAGTGCCCTCGTAGGTGAAGACCGACTCGAGGTTGTTCATGTGTCGGATCACGGGATACTCGAGCGTAATGCCGTTGCCACCCAGGATCGACCGGCACTCCCGCGCGATGGCCAGGGCCTCGCGGGCATTGTTGAGCTTGCCGAGGCTTACCTGCTCGGGTGTGATGGCGTGCTCGTCCTTGAGTCGCCCCAGGTGAATGGCGAGGAGCATGCCCTTGCCGAGCTCGAGGGTCATGTCGGCGAGCTTCTGCTGGGTCATCTGGTAGCCGGCGATCGGCTTGTCGAACTGCTCGCGGTCGATTGCGTAGCTCAGGGCCGTCTCCAGGCAGTCGCGTGCTGCGCCGAGGGTGCCATAGGCGATGCCGAATCGCGCCTCGTTGAGACAGGCGAGGGGACCCTTGAGGCCGCGCACGCCCGGGAGCATGGCCGAGGCCGGGAGCCGGACGTTGTCGAAGACGAGCTCGGCTGTCACCGAGGCGCGCAGCGACATCTTCTTGTGGATCTCGCGCGCGGAGAATCCGGGCGTGTCGGTCGGCACGACGAAGCCGCGGATCCCATCGTCGGTCTGGGCCCAGACGATCGCGACGTCGGCGACAGTGCCGTTGGTGATCCACATCTTCGAGCCGTTGAGCACCCAGTCATCCGAGTCGCGCTTGGCAGACGTACGCATCCCGGAGGGATTGGAGCCGAAGTCGGCTTCGGTGAGACCGAAGCAGCCGATCGCCTCACCCTTGGCCATGCGGGGGAGCCATTCCTCCTTGTGCTCCTCGGAGCCGAAGGCGTGGATCGCGTACATCGCGAGCGAACCCTGCACGCTCACGAGTGAGCGAATGCCCGAGTCGCCTGCCTCGAGTTCCATGGCCGCGAGTCCGTAGGACACGGCATTGGTTCCCGCGCAGCCGTAGCCCTCCAGGTGCATGCCCAGGACCCCGAGTTCGCCGAATTCGCGCGCGAGCTCACGGGCAGGGATGGTGCCGGCCTCGAACCAGTCGGCCACCTCGGGCTTGATGCGTCGCTCGACGAAGTCGCGCACGACATCGCGGATGGCGCGCTCCTCCTCGGTGAGCATGCCGTCGATGGCGAAGAGCTCGAGGGGCTGGCGGGGCGCGCTGCTCACGGATCCTCCGAAGGGTCGTGCCGGACTTCCCGGTGGCTCCAGTATCCCGCAGGCCTTCGGTCCCGCTCCCCGGGCCTCGCGGGGCAATTCTTGTGGGCCGGGCCCCCTCGGGTGGGGCCATGCGCCAGGATGTGCGTCATGCCTCTCCTGTCGCGCCTGCGCGTGCCCCGCGACCTCGACCCCTCGTCGCGAGCGGGCCTCATGCTCGCCGCCGTGAGCGTGGGCCTGTCGTACCAGCCCAATCTCCTCACCCGCAAGAGCGTCGACCAGGGGATCATCACCGGTGTCTCCGGCCTGGCCGCCTATACCTGGGGCACGACGGCGCATAGCGCCCTCAGCGCCCTCGGCTCCCGGGTCGGGGGTCGCCGCGGGCAGGTGGCGGGCGATGCGCTCGTCGTCCTGGGATCGGTCGCCGCCAACCGGCTGCTTGCCTGGCGCGAGCACGAGCCAGCGTGGCGATCCTGGGCGCGTCTCGGCGCCGGCGCCATGGCTGCCGCAGCGGCCACGGGGATGGCGTCGCGGATCATCGAGGAGATCCCGAGCACTCCGATGCGCATCGCGGCGACGACGGGCAGCGTGGCGGCGCTCGGGGGCGGCGTCTACGGAATGACGCGCCTCTTCGGGCAGCAGATCGGCGCTGCCGAACTCGAGTCCTTCCGCTCCTCACGCGACGAGGGTCTCGGTGGAGTCGTGCGCGCGATCCGCGAGATCGCGACGGGTGAGCCCGAGGACCTCAACCAGGACCAGGACCTCACCGTCAACCCCATGGTGGCGAGCGCCATCGGCATCGCGGTCACGGGAAGCCTCCTGGGTCTGGCGGCGGTGGAGTCCCGGGTGACCCATCTCTGGGGCCGCGGGGTCGCCTCGCTCTTCGGCGGTACACCGGAGGATCACGCGACGGTGGCGCGCGGGCTGACCGCAGCCGCCACGGTCGTCGTCGGCGGGCTGGCCCTGAAGTTCGTCGATCGCGAGCTGGGCAACGCGGGCGAAGGCATGGAGCCCGCGCACGCCACGCCTCCGGACATCCCCGAGATCACCGGATCACCCGTCTCGGGACGTTCGTGGTCGGACCAGAGCCGGGAGGGGCGCCGCTGGCTGAGCATGGTGCTGCGTCCCGACACCATCTCGGCTGTCATGGGTGAGCCCGCGCAGCAGCCCATTCGCATCTACGCCAGCCTGTCGAGCGCCTCGACCAATGAGGGACGCGCGCAGGTGCTCCTCGACGAGATCGACCGCACGCGTGCGCTGGAGCGTCCGTACGTCGCACTGTGGTCGCCCACCGGCTCCGGATACGTGAACTACGTTGCCTGCGAGACTTTCGAGTACCTCACCCGCGGCAACTGCGCGAGCCTGGCGATCCAGTACTCCGTCCTGCCGTCGTCGCTGTCGCTCACCGATGTCAAGCGCGGCACCGACCAGACGCGCATGGTCTTCGCCGGAATCGCTCAGCGACTCGCTGCCATGCCCCCCGAGAAGCGCCCCCGTGTGTTCCTCTTCGGCGAGAGCCTTGGCTCGCAGGTGAGCGAGGAGATGTTCGAGGGCATGGGAGTGTTCGGACCCGAGAGCCTCGGACTCGAGGCCGCCCTGTGGATCGGCACCCCTGAGGCGACGAAGTGGCGTCAGCAGATCTGGGGTGACCGCACGGTCTCGGAGGCGCCCGGGGTCGGACCCGGCGACATCTACCTGCCTCGCTGGGTCGGGGACTGGACGGACCTGCCCGCGGAGGAGCGCGCACGGGTCCGCTACCTGCTCCTGCAGAACGGTGACGATCCCATCCCGAAGTTCTGGGTGCAGGTGCTCTACAAGCGGCCGGCTTGGCTCGGACCGTGGGGCAAGCGGCCTCCCGGATCGCCGAAGCACACCATCTGGTGGCCCGTCACGACGTTCTTCGCGACGTTCATCGACATGCTCAACGCCCTGTCGCCGACACCGGGCATCTTCATCGAGGGCGGCCACGACTATCGGCTCGAGCTGCCTGAGACCGTGCGTGAAGTGTGGCGCCTGGAGTGCTCCGACGAGCAGATGGCGTCGATGCAGCAGGCGCTGCGGCGTCGCGAGCTCGGTTGGGAGACGAAGCGTCGGTGGATGGAGGCCGAGGCCGTCGTGGGTCCGGAGGCGCGCGCCGAGAAGGAGCGCAAGGTGCTCGACGATGTCGCGACGTGGATCGGCAAGCCATCCGCGACCGCCGAGGATGTGCAGCAGATCATCGCGACGGACTGCCAGCCCACCTAACCGCCACCTGTCGTTGTCCTTACCGCTGTGGTCGTTAACTCGCGTCCTTAGCGACCGCGCCGGTAAGGACAACGCGTAAGGGCTAGCCGAGGAAGCGCGAGAAGACCCGTGCGCGCAGCGCGGGTCGCCCCGTGCGCGTCTCGACGCCGTCCGCCGAGCCCATGACCCGAAGCCCCATGTTGACGCCGAGCCAGCGCAGGGGCTCCGGCTCCCAGTCCGGTGAGATATGCCCCACCCACGGGAGTGAGGTGAGGTCCGTGTCCCTGCCGCCGATGAGATCGGCAAGGGTGCGCCCGGCGAGGTGCGACGTGCCCACGCCATCGCCGACGTAGCCACCGGCCCAGGCGATGCGCGTCACCGGGTCGAGTCCGACGGACGCACACCAGTCGCGTGGGATGCCGAGCGGGCCGCCCCAGGAGTGTGTGACGACGTGGCCCGAGACGGCGGGGAAGAGGTCGACGAGTGTGCGCCACAACTCGGCGAAGACAGCCGGGTCGCGGTCGAACTCCGGCCGGATGCTCGAGCCGAAGTGGTACGGCGCGCCTCGCCCGCCGAAGGCGAAGCGATCGTCCGCGGTGCGCTGACCGTAGATGATGAGGTTGCGGCCATCGGAAAACGTCGGACGCGCCTGCAGCCCGATGCGGTCCCAGACGTCCGCCCCCAGCGGCTCTGTCGCGATCATGAGCGAGTAGACGGGTGCGATCGCGCGCTCGTAGCCGGGGAGTCGAGGAGTGTAGCCCTCCGTGGCGCGCACCACGTGTCGCGCGCGCACCCTGCCACCCGGAGTGCGCACGAAGCCGGGCCGCATCTCCGTGACGGGTGAGTGCTCGTGGATGAGCCCACCCCGCTCAACCACCGTCCTCGCGAGATGTCGCACGAGCCGAGCGGGATGGATCGCTGCGCAGTGGGGTGTGTACGTCGCGCCGATGACATCGGTCGCCTGCATGAGCGACGCTGCCTCGTCCGCATCGAGGAGTCGGTAGTCCTCCTCGCCGAAGCCCCACCGCCGCCACTCGGCGATCTCCTCCTGGGCGCGCTCCCACTGCAGGGGCGTGCGTGCCGCGACGACCGTGCCCCCCTTGGCCCAGTCGATATCCCAGCCCTCGGTGGCGGCGACGCGGCCGATGTCGTCGACGGTGTGGTGCATCGCCCGCTGGAGGCGAATCGCGCTCTCACGATCGCTCATCGCGGCGATCTTGGCGACGCTCGCGGGGAAGAGGGCGGAGCACCAGCCGCCATTGCGACCGCTTGCCCCGAATCCGGCGTGCTCGGCCTCGAGGAGGATGACGCGGATGCCAGGATCCTGAGCGAGCAGGTAGTAGGCGGTCCACAGCCCGGTGTAGCCGGCGCCCACGATGACGACGTCAGCCTCGGCGTCACCGTCGAGTGGCTCGCCAAGCGGCGCAGCCAGGTGCGCGGGAAGCGTGTCCCACCAGAGCGACGTCATGGGCGTCGCCACT